>CAVREH010000015.1:0-153820 GCA_963720065.1 uncultured Actinomycetes bacterium | reverse complement strand
TTTGTCTAGTCTACTTGGTTCAGTCTCGTATACTTGGGCTCGACGGAGCCTGCAGACGCGCTTGCAGGAGGCGCTGGCGGTCTTCTCGCCGGCCTGCTGGGCGCAATCGCTGCGACAGCTTGCCGCGGGGACAGGGGGCGTCGCCGCACCCGCGGCGGCGAAGGTGGCAGCCGTCGGCGTCGGCACCGCCCTGTTCGCGGGCGGGGCGCTCGGGCCGGCGGTACTGGGGCTCGGCCGCGCTCCGCACACCGCCCGGCGTGCGTCCCCGCCGGCTGCGCACCGGGTCGTCCACGCCGCGCCGCGCAAGGCGCCCATGCCGCTCTGGCGTGCGTCGGCCACGGTTCGCCCTCAACCGGTTCACTCGCAAGCCCGCGGCGCCTCCCAGAGGGGCGAGGTGTCCGACGTCCGGCACTCGTCTGACGGAGCTGAGCGCGATGCCTCGACCGCGGCGGGCGCTCACCACGACGACGGGAGCGACCGCGGCACGGCGTCTCACTTCACCTCGGACTCGACCGACGGTTCGTCGAGCGAAACAAGCGACGGAGGCTCCGACCGCTCTCGGTCGGGCGCGACCACAACCGGCACGACGACCACGGACACGACGACGACCGGCACGACGACGACCGGCACGACGACCACGGACACGACGACGACCGGCACGACGGCGACGACCGACGCGGTCGCCACCACGAACGACTGACGGCTCGGACCGGTTCGCCGTCCGGTCCACGCGTGATACTCCGTCGGCCCGGTGCCGCCGACGATGACAGCCACCCGTCGACAGACGGTCTTTGCAAGCCTGGACCAACCCGGGACCTGGCCACCCACGCCCCGCGCGCTGCGGCCGCAGCGCCTCGAGCTCGGCCTCGACTCGCTCCCCGGCGTGGCCGCGACGACGCAGCGGAAGCTCGGCCGCCTCGGGCTCGCCACGGTGCGGGACGTGCTCGAGCACCGGCCGCGACGCTACGAGACGGCGGCCGACGAGGTCGCCATCGCCGGGCTCCGCGAGGGCCAGGAGGTCGTGGTCAGCGGCCGCGTGCTCAACGTCGAGAAGCGGCCGATGCGAGGGCGGCGCCGGACGCGGATCGTCGCGCGGGTCGCCGACGACACGGCCGCGATCAGCGTCACGTGGTTCAACCAGCCGTGGCTCGCCGACCGGCTGAAGCCGGGAACCGAGGTCCGGCTGCGCGGCAAGCTCGGCCGCTACGGATTCGAGCCGCGCTCGTACGACATCGGCGACGAGGCGCGCGCCACCGCCGACTTCGCTCCGGTCTATCCCGGCTGCGGAGGAGATCGCAGCCGCGACGGTGCGGCGGGTCGTCGATGCGGCGCTGCCGCTCGCTCTTCAACGTGCCCGACCCGCTCCCGGCCGAGCTGCGCGAGCGAGAAGGGCTGGCGCTGAAGCGCGACGCACTCGCCGCGGTGCACCGCCCACGCGACCTCGGCGAGGCCGAGACCGGGCGGCAACGGCTCGCCTTCGAGGAGCTGCTCGTCCTCCAGGTCGGCATCGCGCGGCGCGCGGCCGAGCGGGAACGGACGCTCGCGCCCGCGCTGGGCGAGCCGGGCGACCTCATCCACCGCTATCGCCAGGCGCTGCCGTTCGCGCTCACGCCGTACCAGGAGCAGGCGATTCGCGAGATCGACGGCGACCTGGCGAGCACCGTCCCGATGCAGCGGCTCCTGCAGGGCGACGTCGGCTCGGGCAAGACGGTCGTCGCGCTCTACGCGCTGCTGCGCGCGGTCGAGAGCGGGCCGCCAGGGCGCGCTCATGGCTCCCACGGAGACCCTCGCCGAGCAGCATTTTCTCACGATCGCCGACCTTTGCATCGAGCTCGGCGTCAGCTGCGCCCTGCTCACGAGCTCGTCGGGGAAGCGGGAGCGGGAGACGGCGCTCGGCGTAGACGTGGTCGTGGGCACGCACGCGCTGATCCAGGAGGGCTTCGAGCTGCGCGACCTCGCGGTCGCCGTCGTCGACGA
The DNA here is from genome assembly GCA_963720065.1 of uncultured Actinomycetes bacterium. GTDB lineage: Bacteria > Actinomycetota > Thermoleophilia > Gaiellales > Gaiellaceae > Palsa-739. The sequence continues at coordinate 151,843 of CAVREH010000015.1, read as the reverse complement.
GCAGCACCGCTTCGGCGTCGAGCAACGTTCCGCGATCGCGGCCGGCCGCGCACCGCACGTCCTGCACATGACCGCGACCCCGATCCCGCGCACGCTCGCGCTGACGGTCTACGGCGACCTCGCGGTCTCCGAGATCGCGAAACCGCCCGCGTCGCGCAAGCCCGTGATCACGAGCTGGATCACCGAGGATCGGGCCTCCGAGGCGTACACGCGGCTGACCCGGCTGCTGCGCGAAGGGCGCCAGGCCTACGTCGTGTGCCCGCTGATCGAGGCGTCCGAGACCTCGCTCGCCCGCGCGGCGGAGGAGGAGGCCGACCGCCTGCGGCGGGCCGAGCTGAAGCGAGTTCCGCGTCGGCTGCCTCCACGGCCGGCTCAAGACGGCCGACCGGCGCGACCTCATGGCGCGCTTCAAGGCGTGCGAGCTCGACGTGCTCGTTGCGACGACGGTGATCGAGGTCGGCGTCGACGTCGCCGAACGCGACGGTGATGATCGTCCAGGAGGCCGACCGCTTCGGCCTCGCGCAGCTCCACCAGCTGCGCGGCCGCGTCGGTCGGGGCGCCGAGCAGTCGTACTGCCTGCTCGTCTCGCGCGCGAAGGAGGAGCTGACCGAGTCGGCGCACGCCCGGCTGCAGGCGCTCGTCGACACGAGCGACGGCTTCGAGCTCGCCGAGGTCGACCTCGAGCTGCGCGGCGGCGGCGCGCTGCTCGGCACGCGGCAGTCGGGCCTCTCCGATCTCCACTTCGCGCACCTCCGCCGCGACCGCGACCTGCTCGAGCGGGCGCGCGCCGCGGCACCGGGAGTCGGGGCCGGCGCCGCTGCGGGATGCCGCCGCCGCGCTCTTCGCCGAGGTCGAGCCCGAGGCCCTCGCCTGACGCCGGCTTCTAGTGCGGCGCCAGGGCGGCCGCCGTCTTCATCAGCTCCCCGATGCGTGCGTGGGTCAGCGCGACCTCGCAAGCGGCGAATCTGAGCGGCGCGGAGGTTCCACCGGCGTACGAGTGCGGCGCGTGCCGGGCAGACCACCCGCGTGAACGGCTGACGCACTCGTTGCGTTCGTAGGTCTCCCAGCTTTGCTCCGCCTCCGTGAAGTAGCGGCGGCCCTTGTCGTCGCCGAGCCGTCGCCAGACGGTCCGCACCAGTGCATCCGACACGGGCGTTGAGCGAGAGGAGGCGGCGGGCCGAGCAGCTCTCCTCGCCCACAGTGCCGCCGTGCATGTCGCAGGGGAACCTGGCCACCGAGTGCGGCGGAGGCCGACGTCGGCAGCAGCGGCGGCCGACGAGCTTCACCGATCGTGCGGACACGGATGGCCTGCAGCTGTCCGCGGTCGGCGTTCGCCGCCAGGACGAGCATCCCCCGCTCGCCGACCTTGGAGATCGTCACCGCGCTGTCCATGGCTGCAAACCGGCCCCGCCACGGCGCCCGAATCCGCGCTCGGCCGCCGTTCCCGAACCACGGATCGAGTGAGCCGTCGGGCCGAACGGCGGTCAGGGAGAGAGTCGACTCGTCGGCATACGGTGCGGCCGCGATCACGGTGTCGCGATCCAGCCGGACTCCCCAGACTTCGCCGTACATCCGCGAAGGGAGCCGAATCGGAGGGCTTGCCAGTGTCCCGTCGCTGCGAAAGTGGACGACCAGGGCGGTGGCCGATCTACTGAACGTATGCGGGCCGAAAGCGCACGGTTTCTGCCCGGTTCCGACGAGCGTGAAGCCCGCGTGGTCGACGAACGCGTCCCCGCGAACGCCTCCCAGCCGAGCTTGTGCCAGAACCGATCGAACCGGGCCGCGAATTGCGGAACCGGCTGTCCCGATGGGCGGAGCATCCTGAGCGCATAGCCCCAGCAGCCGCTGTTGCCGTAGCCGATCTGGGCGAGGAACAGGGCGCCGTTGGGCTCGAGGGCGAGGCCCTCGACCCCCAGTCGGCGCCCTCGGTCGGCAGGAGCGTCCGCCCACCTTTGCCGAAGCCCGGCTTGAAGGCGCCGTCGGCGGACACAGACGCGACCCAGTTGGCGTAGCACCCGCGGCGGGACCGAAGTCCCCCGCGACGAAGATGGTCCCAGGTCGGTCCTGTACGACACTCGTCGGCAGGCCGCAGAACGGCAAAACGCTCCGCCCTCGTACGCCAAACGACCGAACGACCCAGCCGTGCCGGTTGATGAGGCCCACAGCAGGATGATCCCGGTACATGCCGGCAACAAGGACCTCGCCGGTCACGGTCGGGGTCAGCGCTTCGACCTGGAGCCAGGGATGCGAGGAGCGGGGTGGAATGGTCGCGACACCGTTGTGGCCGAATTCACTGTTCAGCGCGAAGCCCCCCGGTGAGGGAGACAAGCACCAACGAGCGGTGCGCGTTGTACGCGACAACGGTCGAGCCGTCTCCCATTGCGGTGCTCGCGAATTGTTGGTTGTCGGTGAGCGGAGCGCGCGCCGCGCTCAAAGCGATTCCGTGGCCGCCATTGCAGGCCGGATCGGCGATTGGGGCGGGTTGGGCAACCAGCTGGCTCGGCGCCGACCCACTAGTCACTCCGGTCGTCTGCGTGCGCGAGTTCATGCTCGGTCCGCCTTGGCCGCAGCCCGCCAGCGACGCGGCGAGAACGAGAGCTCCAAGAGCACAGGCCCGGTGCACGCTTCGCATTCTCCTACCGGAACGCCTCGAGCAACGCCGCGAGTTCACGCGGACACTCGAGCATCGGCGAATGACCCGAGTCGAGCTCGATCGGCTCCACGCCGAGGACGTCCTGCGCGAGATGGCGCTGCCACTCGGGCCGGATCACGGCGTCCCGGGAGCAGACGATGTAGACCGGGCTCTCGACGGCGACCGGGCCGGCGGCGAGCGGAGCCTGCCGGCGGAGCCTCGACGCCAGCTCCACGAACTCGGGCGGGTACTGCAGCTCGGCCGCCGCTACCGCGAAATCGGGGTAGTACGAGCGACCCAGCTCGTCGCGCATCTGGCCGGCGCCGAAGTCGGGTGCCAAGCCGCCGAGCCCGCCTGTGCCGCCCACGCCCGCAGTCAGGAAGACATGCGTGCGTGCCTCGGCGAGGGGGATCGTGTAGCCGCCGAGCGAGTGCCCGACTACGACGTCGGCCGCCGGGACGACCGCCGCGTACTCCTCGACGCCGGCGGCGAGGTCCTCGCACGGGAGGTCCGGCGTGTGCACGACATGACCGCGCGCCTCCAGTTCGGCCCGCAGCGGATCCCAGCACCAGCCGCCGTGCCAGGCCCCGTGGACGAGCGAGAAGGTCGCCATGCGACGATCCTCCCATGCGCGTCATCGCCGGTAGCCGGAAGGGGCACAAGCTCGCGGCGCCGCGCGGACTCGACACGCGGCCGACCTCCGACCGCGTCCGCGAGAACATCTTCAACCTCGTCGGGCCGGTGGACGACGCGCGGGCGCTCGACCTCTTCGCGGGCTCGGGCGCGCTCGGGATCGAGGCGCTCTCGCGCGGCGCCGCGAGCGCCGTCTTCGTCGAGAACGACGCGGAGGCCGTGCGGACGATCGAGCGGAACCTCGACCGGCTGCGTCTGACGGGCGCCCGCGTCGTCCACGGCGACGTCCTCGGGACGATCGCCCGGGAAGCGACTGCCGGAGCGAAGTACGATCTCGTGCTGGTCGACCCTCCCTACGGCATGCTCACCCAGATCCAGCCCCGCCTCGCGCGCCACCTGCCGCCGCTGCTCGCAGCGGACGGCCTGCTCGTCGTCGAGACCGACGCCCGCACTGAGCCGGAATTGCCGCTGCCGGTGCGCACGAGTCGCAAGTACGGCCAGACCGCGCGTCACGCTGTTCGAGGCGATGCCGTGATCACCGCGATCGCGCCCGGCACGTACGACCCGGTCACGAACGGCCACGTCGACGTGATCACGCGCGCGGCCGGGATCTTCGACCGCGTCGTCGTCGGCGTCGTCGGCACCCCGCAGCACAAGGAGCCGATGTTCACCGTCGAGGAGCGGGTCGAGTTCCTCCACGACGCGCTCTCCGGGCTCGCGAACGTCGAGGTCGACGTCTTCAGCGAGCTCGTCGTCGACTTCGCGCGCAGGTGGGAAGCCAAGGCGATCGTCAAGGGCCTCCGCGTGATCTCGGACTTCGAGTGGGAGTTCCAGATGAACCAGCTCAACCGGACGCTCGCGCCGGAGGTCGAGACGGTCTACGTGATGGCGAGCCCGCAGGTGAGCTTCGTCTCCTCGAGCGGGGTGAAGGAGATCGCGGCGTTCGGCGGCGACGTGTCGGCGCTCGTGCCGGCCCCCGTGGCGCGCCGGCTCGCCGGCTCTCCCGGACGGACGCCCGGGACCCCCGAGCGCCCGGGAGAGTGAAAGGGCCCGATTAGCGGCTGGTTCTGACGGCGCCCTCCGCAGATCACTACACTGCGGAGCAATGGACGTACTAGTTCTGATCGACAAGCTCGACGACCTCGTTCACAACGCCAAAGCCGTTCCGCTCACCGACCAGGTGCGGATCGACCGCGAGGAGATCTACGACATCCTCGACCAGATGCGCGCGACGATCCCGGAGGAGATCAAGCAGGCCCGCTGGATCGTCAAGGAGCGGCAGGAGATGCTGGCCGAGGCGAAGCGCGAGGTCGACCGGCTCCTTGCCGAGGCGCGGGAACAGGCGGTGCGCGAGGCGTCGCAGACCGAGATCGTGAAGATCGCGGAGCGGCAGGCCGACGAGATCGTCGACGACGCGCGGCGCAGCGCGCGCGAGATGAAGCTCGAGATGGAGGACTGGGCCGACAACCAGCTCGCCTCCCTCGAGGTCAATCTCGAGCGCTTCCTCACCGCGGTTCGGCGGGGTCGCGAGCGGCTGCACGAGCGCTCGCAGGAGAGCGTCGTCGCGGGCCTCGCCTCGAACGGCGACGTCGCCGACGACGAGCGCTTCTAGCCCGTAGCTTCCGCGAGCTCGCGCGCAAGCTCGACGAAGGCTTGCGCCGCCTGCGAGCGATAACGGTCGCGGTGCCAGGCGAGAACGAGCGTGCGCGGCGGGATCCGCGAGCCGAAGGGCAGCATCTTCACCGCCCGGTCGCGCGGATCGACGACGAGGCGCGGCTCGACCGCGGCCCCGAGGTCCTCGGCGACGAGGGCGCCGAGCGTCCCGTTGTCGTCGGTGCGGAAGACGACGTTGAGCTCGGGGACGCGGCCGGCGAGGAACCGTTCCGGCTCGTCGGTCGTGCGGCGCCCGATCAGCGGCAGCTTCGCGACCTCGCGCAGCGGCGGCGCCGCGTCGAGCTTCGCGAGCTCGGAATGCGCCGAGACGAGCAGGACGTAGGGATCCTGCAACACCTCTGCGAACTCGAAGGGGCCTTCGCGCAGCGGCAGGTCCACGAACGTGAGGTCGAGCTCGCCGTGCTCGAGCAGGCGCAGGAGGTCGGCGGCGGAGCTCTCCTCGCGCACGCGGACGCCGACGAGCGGCCACTGCTCGCGAAAGCGGCGGACGAGGGCGGGGAGGAGACGGGCGCCGACGCTCTGGTAGATGCCGACGCGCAGCGTTCCGGCAGCTCCCTCGGCGAGAGCGGCCATGTCGGCGCGGGCCGCGTCCAGGCGCGCGACGATCGCGTCGGCGTGCCCGAGCAGCAGGAGGCCGGCTTCGGTCGGCTCCACCTGGCGAGGGCCGCCGGGACGGTCGAAGAGGCGCTGCCCGACGATCCGCTCGAGCTGCGCGATCTGCTGGCTGACCGCCGACTGGGTGTAGCCGAGCTCGCGCGCCGCGCGGCCGAAGGAGCGGGTGCGCGCGACCGCTTCCAGAGCCGCGAGATGGCGCAGTTCGACGCCAAGCCATTGATTAGCACTCATGATCAACATGAATAGTAACTCCATTTGTACTGATCGATCCCGCTTGGCACCATGGAGTCATGAGGGCCAAGATCATCATCGCGCTCGGGATCGTCTACGTCGTCTGGGGATCGACGTATCTCGCGATCGCCGTCGCCGACCGGACGCTGCCGCCGCTGCTGATGCTCGCGGTCCGGTTCGGGCTCGCCGGTGGGCTGCTGTACGTCTGGTCTCTGTGGCGCGGCGACGTCGCAGCTGCGCGGCTGGGGAGACGCGAGTGGACTGCCGCGGCCGTCGTCGGCGGGCTGCTCCTGTTCGTCGACACGGGCGGCGTCGCCTGGGCCGAGCAGCGCGTCGCCTCGGGCCTGACCGCGCTCCTCGTCGCGGCCGTGCCGCTCTTCTCCGCGCTCCTCGATCGCAAGTTCTTCGGAGTCCGGCTTTCGCTCGGCGCGCTTGCGGGAATCGCGACGGGCCTGCTCGGCGTCGCGCTGCTCGTCGGCCCGAGCGCGCACGTCGACCCGGTCGGCGCGGCCGTGATTCTCGCGGCTGCCTTCGCCTGGGCGGCCGGCTCGGCCTACGGCCGCGTTGCGCCGCTCCCGCAGGCTCCGTTCCTCTCGGCCGCGATGCAGATGCTCTGCGCCGCAGCGTTCCTCGGCGTCGCGGGCGCAGCGATGGGAGAAGTCGGCCACGTGCATCCGGCGGCGATCTCGGCTGGCTCGGTCGCGGCGTTCGCCTTCCTCGTCGTCTTCGGCTCGATCGTGGCGTTCACCGCCTACGGCTGGCTGCTACGGAGCGGCGCGCCGAGCGTCCTCGTCTCGACGTACGCGTACGTCAACCCGGCGATCGCCGTCCTGCTCGGCTGGGCGTTTGCCGGCGAGGCGGTGGGCGGCCGCGAGCTCGCCGCGGGCGCGATCGTGGTTGCCTCGGTCGGGATGCTCGTCCTCGCGCGGCACGCGCCGCCAGAGGACGCGGAGGAGACGCCGGAGACGGTCGGCCCATACCTCCGCCACAGGGAGGCACAGGAGGAGCTGCCGCCGCCCGTGCCGCGACTGGCCGACCTGCGCCGCATGGCTCCCTGAAAGCTTCCGTCTGAGCCGGACATAGGTTCAGAGTGAGAGGCGTGCCTCGCTCCGGCCTGGACCAGGAGGAGGACTTCCGCCGCCTCTTCGCCGCCCACAACCGGCAGGTGCTCGCGTACGCGCTACGGCGGTGCGAGCAGCGGGCGGACGCGGAGGACGTCGTCGCCGGCACGTTCGCGGTCGCCTGGCGGCGGTTCGGCGACGCGCCGGCTGAGGAGCTCCGGCTCGCGTGGCTCTACGCGATCGCGGCGCGAGTGCTCGCGAACCAGCGGCGCTCGCTGCGGCGGCTCGCCGCGCTGCGCTCCCGGCTGCGGGCAGTTCCGGCTGCGGCGCACGAGGAAGGGGAGTTCCAAGACGTGCTGACGGCGCTCAAGCAGTTGCGACCCGACGACCAGGAAGTCCTGCGCCTCGCCGCGTGGGAGGGACTGACGAACGCGGAGCTCGCGGTCGCGCTCGCCTGCTCGGAGAACGCGGCGACGATCCGCCTCCACCGAGCGCGCAAGCGCCTCGCGGGGCAGCTGGCGAAAGAAGAGCCCGCAGCCGGACATTCAGTGGTTGGAGGCACCGAATGACCGAGAACGATGCAATGAGACTGCTGGCGGAGGCGAACCCGGTTCTCGCCGATGCCCTGGCGCCCACGGCCTTCCCGAGGTTGCCGGCCGCCGGCCGTGCCGCCGCGCTTGCTCTCGCGGCCGCCGCAGCGCTGGCCGCGGTCGCCTCCGGACTGATCGGAGTCCTTCGTCTATGCGGGCACGGTCGGCCAGGAAGTCCGGCTTGGAGTTAGGTACTGGATATCGGGTCGCAGGGATCGAATAGCGACTTTTCCGCCGCCGCCGCGGCCGATCCCCGTGGACGCCTCTCTTGCGTCGGAGTCCCGGTCGCTCTGCCGAACACGTACTCGTGCAGGCGGGGGACGCCGTCTGCCACCGCAGGCCCGGTCTGCCCCCGATTGCTCGGAATCGCGGCACCCTCTTTGTCACGCTTCCCGCGCAGTCCCTGGCGTCAGATACTCGCGGCCCTGCGCGCCCTTCGCCGATCCACGCGCGCAATGGGCAGCAGAGATCGCACAGCCCCGGAGCATCACGGGCGGGCTCGAGCTCCTCGACTTGAACGGCGTTCCCGCGCGGTTCCTTTCCGGCGACTACTCGCTCGGGAGGACGCAGCGCTTGATCGACTTTCTCGTCGGCGACACGTGGATCGTCGTCGGGGGCGCGGGCAATTAGACGAGTCGACGCTGCGAGGCGCCGCGCAGTCGGTCCTTGACCGCAGCTGCCGCCGACGGTCACATTCGACGGCCCCGGCAGCCTTCCTACGGTGGCGCAACCGTGCCTGCTACCGCCAAGCAGGTCTCACTGGACGATGCCACGGCGGCGATTGGCCGGCCGATCGTCCTGCCCAACACGTCGGCCGTCTCGCCCTCGGACGCCGGAGCAGTGTGGGTCAACGGCGCCCTTCCGGCCGTGAGCGCCGCGGTAACTTTCCCGTCCCCGGGTGTTTCATCCAGTACACGTTGCCGCCCCCGCGCGATCCGACCGCAACCTACCGGGCGATCGCGCAGCAGGACACCGCACACTTCTCGACGATCGATGTCAACGGCGGGACGGCTTTTCGTCCCGGCAAGTCAGAACCCGGATGACGAAAACCTCGGTGCACTCATCTTTGTGCTGAACGGGGTCGAGATCCCGTCTTGGCCCTTCGACGAGTCGGCGCTGCAGAGATGCGCAGTCGATCGTCGACCGCTCCAACTAGTACCGAGCCGCCGCGCTACGGTGGCGGGATGACCACGTTCGACCTCCGCACGCTTCGGGTCCGCTCCGGCGACCAGGCTCGCGAGCCCGTCGAGATCGAGCTCGAGCCGCTCGTGCCTCGGCGGCCAGTCCTACGAACCGCGGCCGAATCCCGTGCCTGCCGAGCTCTCGTGACGCGCGCGTCGAGCGGCACCGTCCTGGAGCTCGCGCTCGACCTCTCGCTCCAGGGCCCGTGTTTCCGCTGCCTGCAGGACGCCGAGCTCGCGCTCCAGCTCCGCCTGCCGCGAGTACGAGGCGACGAAGCCAGGAGTCGACGAGGAGCGGACGGAGTACCTCGACGACGAACGGGTCGACCTCTCGGCCTGGGCGCGCGACGCGATCGTGCTCGCGCTGCCCGAGCAGATCCTTTGCCGCCCGGACTGCGCCGGCCTCTGTCCCGTCTGCGGCAAGGACCTCAACGACGAGCCGCACGAGCACGTCGAGGAGAGAATCGACCCTCGCTGGGCCGCCCTCAATCAGCTTCGCGAGGAATGACGAACGGCGTCGTCGTCGTGATCGGGACGAAGCCGAGCCGCTCGAGAATCGGCCGGCTCGTCGGCAGCGCGTCGACATAGAGCCAGCGATAGCCGCGCTCGCGCGCGAGCTCGGCACGCTTCGCGACCGTCGCGCGATAGAGCCCTTGCCCGCGGAACCCGGGCAGCGTGACGCCGCCGAACAGGCCCGCGAACTCGACGTCGTCCTCGAAGTCGACGCGGCCGCCCGAGACCGGCTGCCCGTCGACCAAGGCGACCACGGCCACCGCCTTGTCCGGGAGCGCGTAGCGCTTGCCGAAGATGCGCGCCGCGAGCTCGTCGAACTCCTCCCTCGCCGTGACCAGCTCGACGTCCGCGGGCGGAGGTGCGATCGAGGCCGCCTCCGCGACGACGACCGTTTCCTCGTCCTCGGGCACGAGCCCCGCGGCCAGCAGCCGCTCGCGCAGCTCCGGGCCGTCGTGCGAGTAGTACTTCCACTCGACGTGTCCATAGGTCGCGCATCCGCGCGATCAGCGGCTCGACCTCGCCGTCGTCCGGCCGCCAGAGCACCGCGCTCCAACCCTTGCCGACGTAGAGGTGGTCCGGTGCCGCGCGGCGCCGCATCTGCTCGTCGAAGAGCCTCGAGGATCTCGGTCGGATCCACGCGCCGCAGGCTATAGTGGGCCGCCGTTATGGCTGTTCCGAAGCGGAAAACCTCCAAGTCGCGCCGCGACAAGCGGCGTGCGACGCACAAGATCAGCGCGCCGAAGGTCAACGTCTGCCCGACGTGCGGCCAGCCGAAGCGCCCGCACCGCGTCTGCCCGACCTGCGGCACGTACAAGGGCCGCGAGGTCGAGCCGCTCCGCACCCACGCTCCGTAGATGATGGCTGCGAGCGCCGCCGGCGAAGCGGCGCCGCGCGGCCGGCAGACCGCCGCGCCTAGCGCGCCGCTGGGCTCATGGCACGGATAGCCGTCGACGCGATGGGCGGCGATCGTGGTCCCGAGGCCGTCGTCGAAGGCGCGCTCGCCGCGCGCGCCGACGGCATCGAGCCCGTCATCTTCGGCGCGGCCGGCCTCGACACGCCGGGCCTCGCGCTCGTCCCGACGACGCAGGTCGTCGGCATGGACGACAAGCCCGCCGACGCGCTCCGCGCGAAGGAGACAGCTCTCTCGTGCGCGCCGTCAAGGCGGTCGCGGACGGAGAGGCCGACGCGGTCGTGTCGCCGGGCAACACGGGAGCGATGCTCGCCGCAGGACTCGTCCAGATCCGCCGTGCTCCCCGGCGTGCGGCGCCCCGCGATCGCCGTGCCCGATCCCGGCACGAGAACGGCCCCTCCGTCCTCATCGACGCCGGCGCGAACGCCGACTGCCGCCCGAGCACCTGCTCCAGTTCGCGACGATGGGCGCGGTCTTCGCGGAGGAGATCCTCGGCGTCGCGCGCCCGAGCGTCCGGCTCCTCTCGATCGGCGAGGAGCCGGAGAAGGGCAACCGGCTCACGCTCGAGGCGCACGCGCTGCTCGCGGCGTCCGACCTCGACTTCCGCGGCAACGCCGAGGGCCGCGACATCCTCGAAGGCGCCGCCGACGTCCTCGTCACCGACGGCTTCACCGGCAACGTCGCGCTGAAGACCGTCGAGGGGACGATCCGCACGCTGCTCGACTCGCTCGCGCGAGGAGATCGACGGCGCCAGCACGACGGCGAAGCTCGGCGGGCTGCTCATCCGCCCGGCCGCGCGGCGGCTGCGCTCGCGGCTCGATCCGGACACGTACGGCGGCGCCTACCTCCTCGGCCTGAAGGGGCTCGTCGTGATCGCGCACGGCAACTCGTCCGCCGACGGCGATCGCCAACGCGATCCGGCTGGCGGCCCGCGGCGTCGACCACGACGTCGTCGGCCGGCTCGCGTGCACGCCTGTCGCGTCCACAGTCCGAACGCTGTATGATCGGCGCGCTTTCCGGCTCCCCAACTCAAATGAGGTGACATGGCAGCGTCGCGCGAGGAAGTCTACGAGCGGGTCAAGGAAGTCCTCACCGAGCAGCTCGGCATCGACGAGGCGAGATCACCGAGGAGGCTCCTTCCAGGAGGATCTCGACGCCGACTCGCTCGACCTCGTCGAGCTGATCATGGAGCTCGAGGATCAGTTCGGGATCAAGATCTCGGACGAGGACGCGCAGAAGATCACGACCGTCGGCCAGGCGGTCGACTACGTCACGTCGCACCAGTAGCCGCGGATCGACCTCGCGCAGCTGATCGACGGTCTCCCGCCGGAGCTGGCGGAGCTCGTCTTCACCCATACCTCGTGGGCGGAGCGACCGCAGCGACTCGTACGAGCGGCTCGAGTTCCTCGGCGACAGCGTGCTCGAGCTCGCGGTCGCGCACGCGCTCTACGTGCGGCATCCCGGACTTCCGGAGGGACAGCTGGCGAAGGCGCGCTCGCACGTCGTCTCGCGCGCGACCTGCGCGGTGGTCGGCACGCGAGCTCGGGCTCGGGGAGCGGCTCGTCGCGCACGCGCCCGACGCGGACGGAGGACGAGCTCGAGCGGCTCGCGCGACACCGAACGTCGCTCGGCGCGGTGCTCGAGGCGGCGCTCGGCGCGCTCTTCCTCCAGCACGGCTTCGCGGCGATCGAGGGCGCGATCGTCGCCGCTTCTCCGACAGATCGAGTACGCGCTCACCTCGCGGGTCGACCACGAAGACCGACCTGCAGGAGCTGCTCGCGCGCACCGGCCGCCGGTGGTCGTACACCGAGATCTCGACGTCGAAGGCCCGCCGCACGACCGCCGCTTCACGTGCGCCGCGGTCATCGACGGCGAGGAGCTCGGCCGCGGCGAAGGGCGGCACGAAGAAGGAGGCCGAGCAGGAGGCGGCCCGCGAGGCGCTCGCCAAGCTCGACGCGCGCGGAGCCCGACGCCGCGGAAGTCTCGAGCTGATCTCTGGCATCCTGTCCGGCCCATGGCCGAACGGCGCCCGACGAACTCGGAGCTGCGCTCTGCGGCGGCTCACCGAGGAGGAGCTCGAGCCCGAGCGGCGCGGCATCCTCGAGTCTTCGCGAGGAGGAGCGGAGCAGGTCGACGAGGACGCTCCGCTCGCACGCGCGGTCGACGACGACGCAGCGTAGCGCCGTCCGCGCCTCGTAGGGTGCCGAGCGGTGCATCTGCGCGCCGTCAAGCTGCGTGGCTTCAAGTCCTTCCCGGAGCCGGTCGAGATCCGGCTCGAGCCCGGCGTCGGCGTGATCGTCGGGCCGAACGGCTCGGGCAAGTCGAACGTCTCCGACGCGATCCGCTGGGCCGCCGGCTCGCTGAGCCCGAACGAGCTGCGCGCGGAGAAGCCCGACGACGTCCTCTTCGCCGGCGGCGGCAGCGCGCGGCGCCGGCCGACTTCTGCGAGGTCGAGCTCCTCTTCGACAACGCCGACGGGGCGCTGCCCGTCGACTATGCGGAGCTCTCGGTCGCGCGGCGGCTGCATCGCGGCGGCGAGGGGCAGTACCTCGTCAACCGGGCTGCCGTGCGGCGGCTCGACCTCGTCGAGCTGCTCGCCGACCTCGGGCTCGGCCAGGGGATGCACTCGATCATCAGCCAGGGCAAGGTCGAGGCGATTCTCGCCTCGCGGCCGGCCGAGCGGAGCGGCTCTGATCGAGGAGGCGGCGGGGCTCGGGCGCTTCAAGGCTCGCCGCCATCGCGCCGAGCTCAAGCTCGCCCGCGTCGCGATCGAGGTCGAGCGAGCCCGCGACGTGGAGGCGGAGGTTCGGAAGCGGCTCCGTCCGCTCGCGCTCCAGGCGACGGCGGCCGAGCGGGCGCGAGAAGCTCGCGGTCGAGATCGCGCGCCTGCGCGCGCGCGTCGCGCAGCTCGACCTCGCCGGCTTCGAGAGCACGGCTCGCGGAGCTCGAGACGCGGCGCAGTGCGGCCGGAAGCGGGCGGAGCGGGGTCGACGAGCGGCTCGAGGCGCTGCTCGCCGAGCGGGGACGCGCCGAGGAGGAGCTCGGCGACGCGGCCGGCGCGCGCGAGCAGGCGCTGCAGGTGCTCTACAGGCTCCGCAGCGCGGCGGAGCGTCTCGCGCTGCGGCGCGAGTCCGCCGAGGCGCGGGTGCAGCGGCTCCGCGACGAGCTCGACGCGTCCACGCCGCGTGCTCGACGAGCGGGTGCGCGTGGAGCGCGCCGGCCTCACGGCCGAGATTCGCCTGCTCGAGGAGCGCCTGCAGACGCTCGACCGGGCGCTGGCCGAGCAGGAGGGGCTGCCGCCCGCGGCGCGCGCCCTGGCGGAGGACGGTGAGCGGATCGCCTTCTCCTTGCTAGAGGTCGAGCCCGGTTGTGAGCGCGCGGCTACGGCCGCTCTCGGCCGTACGGCCTCCGCCGTTGTCCGCGATGACGCGGCCGGTGCTTTCGCGCTGCTCGAGCGGGCGCGGGACGCAGGTCTCGGCAGCCTCGTGGTGCTCGTCGGGCGAGACCCGGCGCAGCTCGTGGCCGAGATGCCGGTCGTCTCGAAGGAGGAGCTACTGGCCTCGTCGGTCCCGGCGGTGACACCCGAGGGCTTCGGCTACGACCCGGCGCGCGGCGAGCTGTGGTTCGCCGGCGAGACCGCCGAGGCGCTGCTGCTCGAGCTGCAGGCCCGCCGCCGGTCGCTCGCCTCGGAGCTCGACGGCTTGCGCGACGCGGCTCGAGACGCCGATCCCGGACGCTGCGTACTCCCTCGAGCAGAATCCGCTCGCCGAGCGCAGCGCCCGGCTCGCCGAGCGGCTCCTCCGCGCGCTCGAGGTCTCGGTGGAACACCTCGAGGCCCCGCTGCGCACGGCGGTCGATGCCGGTGCCGCGCGCAACGGCGAGCTCGGCGCCGAGCTCCGCCGGCTGGGCGCCGACGAGGTCGAGCTGCGGCAGGAGCTCGCCGCGGCGTCCGAGGCCGCTGTCGGCGCTCGAGGTCGAGGCCGCGCGGCTCGGGGCCGAGGCGCGACGAGGCGCGCCGCGCGGCTCGAGCAGGCCGGACGCGGACGAGCCGGCCGAGGGCGACGACCGCGACGAGCTGCCGCGACGCGTCGAGCGGCTCGAGCGCCGCCGCGAGACCGCTCGGCCAGGTCAACCCGCTCGCGCAGGAGGAGTACGAGGCCGAGAAGGAACGGCTCGAGGAGCTCGCCGCCCAGCGCGCCGACCTCGAGGCGAGCCTCGCCGAGCTCGAGAAGCTCCGCAACGAGCTGACCGAGACGGTCGAGCGCCGCTTCGCCGAGACGTTCGCCGCCGTCCAGCGGCACTTCGCACGAGGTCGCCGGCGACCTCTTCCCGGGCGGCGAAGGCCGCCTCCGCCTGACCGAGCCCGAAGAGCGACGAGGACGAGGAGGCCGGCGTCGAGGTCGAGCTGCGCCCGGCCGGGAAGCGCGTGCAGCGGCTCTCGCTCCTCTCCGGCGGCGAGAAGGCGCTCGGCGCGATCGCCTTCCTCTTCGCGCTCTTCCTCGCCCGGCCGTGCCCGTTCTACCTCCTCGACGAGGTCGAGGCCGCGCTCGACGACACGAACATCGGCCGCTTCGTCGAGCTCCTGCGCCGCTACGCCGACCGCGCGCAGTTCGTCGTCATCACGCACCAGAAGCGGACGATGGAGGCCGCCGACGTCCTCTACGGCGTGACGATGGGCGGCGAGGGCGTCTCGCAGGTCGTCTCGCGCCGGCTGCCGCGCGAAGACGCCGAGGCCGTCGAGCGCGGCGTAGGCTGCGCGCGTGCGTACGACCCGACCGCGTTCGAGCCGTGACCGACGAGCCGTGGGACGAGGCTCGAGCCCGCGACGGCATCGCGGCCATCGTCGCCGACGCCGACGACGCGTTCGATCCCGACGTGCTCTGGCCGGCGCACGAGTGGGACGGCTGGCACGCCGCGCTGCCCCTGAAGAACCTCTACGTCGGCGCGGCCGGCGTCGTCTGGGCGCTCGACGACCTGCGGCGCCGCGGCCTCGCCGAACGACGCTCGACCTGCCGGTAATCGCGCTCGACGCGCTCGAGCGCTGGCGCGCGGAGCCGGACTACATGGCCGACGAAGCGCTGCCCGAGCCGCCCGAGTCCGGGCTCCTCACCGGCGAGGCCGGGATCCTGCTCGCCGCGTGCAGGCTCGGCCAGCCGCTGGAGGACGACCTGAGGGGCCGCATCCGCGCCAACCTCGCCAACGAGGCGGAGGACCTGATGTGGGGGACCCCGGACGCTGGTTGCGGCGACGGCGATGGGCTGGGACGACCTCGCGCGCGAGTCGGCGGACGCCCTCGCCTCCCGCCGCGACGCCGACGGCCTGTGGACGCAGACGTTGTGGGGAACGAGCTTCCGCGGCATCGGCACCGTGCACGGGCTCGCCGGCAACGTGCGCGCGCTGCTCCGGGTCGACGATCCGCGCAACGAGGCGCTCCGCACGGAGTCCGCCGCCGCTCTCTCGCGGGCAGCGAAGCGGGAGGACGGCCTCGCCAACTGGGGCAGCGAGGGCAAGCTCCAGTGGGACGGGAGCGGGCCGGGAATCGTCTCGGCCGCACGCGACTACCTCGACGAGGAGCTCCTGCTCGCCGGCGCCGAGCTCGTCTGGCGAGCAGGCCCGCCCGGTGCCGAGAAAGGGCACGCCATCTGTCACGGCACCTCGGGCAACGGCTTCGCGCTGCTCGCGGCGTTCGAGCGGACGCAGGACGAGCTTTGGCTCGACCGCGCGCGGCGCTTCGCGGTGCATGCTCTCGCCCAGGCCGCGCTCCTGCCCGGCGCTACTCGCTCTTCACCGGCGGTGCCGGCACCGCGCTCTTCGTCGCCTCCTGTCTCGAAGCCGACGCGCGCTACCCGGTGCTCGAGCTTGACCGGCGAGCGGACGAGTTCTAAAGCGGACCACGTAGGATCGCGCGCGATGGACGAACGCCTGGAGCGCTACGCGGAGCTCGCCGTCCGCGTCGGAGCGAACGTGCAGCCCGGCAGGAGGTCTTCGTCCATGGGCTCGTCGAGCACGCGGAGCTCGTCCGCGCGTTGACGCGACAGGCGTACGTGGCCGGCGCGTCGTACGTCAACGCCCGGTACACCGATCAGCACGTCCGGCGGGCGATGATCGAGCTCGGCCCAGACGCGGCGCTCACGTACTCGCCGAATGGCAGAAGACGCTGGAGACGGCGACCGCCGGAAATGCGCTCCTGGGGACGACGGGAGATCCGGAGCCCGAGCTTCTCGCGGACCTCGACGGCGACCGCGTCGGGCGTGCGGTCCCGCTCGAGATCGCCGAGATCCGCCGGCAACAGCACCGAGACCACAGCGTCAACTGGTGCGGCGTCGGCGCGCCGAACGAGGGCTGGGCAAGCCAGGTCCTCGGCGAGCCCGACGTAGGGCGGCTGTGGGAGCTCGTCGCGTTCTGCTTCCGGCTCGACGAGCCCGATCCCGTCGCCGCGTGGCGCGAGCACCTCGACCGGCTCGACGCGCGCGCCGCCGCGCTCACCGAGCGCCGCCCCGACGCGCTCCGCTACCGCGGCCCGGGCACGGACCTCACCGTCGGGCTCCTGCCGAGCGCGCGCTGGGGCAGCGCCCGTTTCCGCACCGCCGGGGGGATCGACTACGTCGCGAACATGCCGACCGAGGAGGTCTTCACGACGCCGGACCCGCGACGGGCCGACGGGACGCTGCGCTCGAGCATGCCGCTCAGTCCTCGCCGGCCGGCTCATTCGGGGCCTCGAGCTCACGTTCGAGGACGGGCGGATCGTCGGCGTCGAGGCCGAGAGCGGCGCCGAGATCGTGCGCACCCATCTCGCGACCATCGACAACGCAGACCGGCTCGGCGAGCTCGCGCTCGTCACGAAGGAGTCGCGGGTCGGCCAGACCGGGACGCTCTTCTACAACACGCTCTTCGACGAGAACGCCACCTGCCACATCGCCTACGGCGCCGGGCTCCCGTACGCCTTCGACGGCGAGCCGGACGAGGCGATGAACATCTCGAACATCCACGTCGACTTCATGGTCGGCGGACCGGAGCTCGAGGTGGACGCCGTCCTCGCGGACGGCACCGAGCTGCCGCTCATCCGCGACGAGGAGTGGCAGCTCGCCACGTAGCTGGGCGGAGCTCCTGGGCGAGCCGGACGTGGCGCCCGATCGCGACGAGGAGGGCGGCGGCCGATTCCTCTCGCGGCTGCGTGACTCGCTCTCCAAGTCGCGCCGAGCCCTCACCGGCGAGCTCGCGGCGGCGGCCTCCTTCGACCCGGGGAACGACGCCGACTGGGAGCGGCTCGAGGAGGCGCTCATCGCCGGCGACGTCGGCGTCCGCGCCACGGCCGAGCTCGTGCGGCGGCTCGAGGCCCGCGGCGAGCTCGCGGATCTGAACACGGCGCTGGCCGAGGAGGTGACCGAGCTCTTCGGCGAGCCTCCGGTTCTGGACGTCGCCCACGAGCCCGCCGTGATCCTCGTCGTCGGTGTCAACGGCACCGGCAAGACGACGACGATCGGCAAGCTCTCGGCGAGGCTCGCGGAGCACGGCCGCTCGGTCGTCGTGGCCGCGGCGGACACCTACCGGGCTGCGGCGGAGGAGCAGCTCGAGATCTGGGCGCGGCGGGCCGGAGCGGACTTCGTCGGCTCCGAGCGTGGCGCCGATCCGGCCGCCGTCGCCTACGACGCCGTGGAGGCCGCTATGGCGCGCGGCCGCGACGTCGTGGTCGTCGACACGGCCGGCCGCCTCCACACGCAGACGAACCTGATGGAGGAGCTCGCGAAGGTGCGGCGCGTCCTGGCGAGCCGTCTCGACGGAGCGCCGCACGAGACGCTCCTCGTGGTGGACGCGACGACAGGCCAGAACGGCGTCCAACAGGCGCGGCTGTTCGGCGAGGCCGTGGGCGTCACGGGAGTCGTGCTGACGAAGCTCGACGGCTCTGCGAAGGGCGGCGTGGCGATCCCGATCGCCTACGAGCTCGGCCTGCCGGTGAAGCTCGTCGGCGTGGGGGAGGCGCTCGAGGACCTTCAGCCGTTCGACCCGCGCGACTACGCCAGAGCCCTGGTGGGCTAGTCAGCTCGCGTAGCCGAGCTCCTTCAGCTTGGCAAAGGCGTCGTTGACCTCGCGCGCGCCCTTGGCGTTGTTGGGGCGGTGCACGATGTAGGCGATGGCCTCCTGCGCCGTGTGCAGTCCGGCGACGTTCTTGCTCAGGGTGTGTGTGGCGCGGGCGGTGTCGTGCAGGCCTGCCGCGAGCTCGGTGTTGGCAGCTTCGGCGTTCTGGGGCGGCTTCAGCTTCGCGACCTCGTCGCCGATGCGCTGGGTCGACGTCGAGAACGCGTCGAGCCGGTGCCGGAGCTGGGCGATGGTCTTCGCCTGCAGGCCCAGCGCGACATTGGACTCCGCGTGGGCCGCCTCGTGCTTGATCTGCGTGATCCGGGCGCGGTAGGCGCCTGCGGACAGCCGCGAGCTGCTGCCGCCGCCGCAGGCAGCGAGCAGGAGCACCGCAACAGCGGCAATGCAGAGAACCCCTCCGCGCACGGCGGCGAACCTTACCGGCCGTCCCGGTACCCTGCGGCCGATGTTCGACGCGCTCAGCGACAAGCTCCAGAGCGCCCTCGGCGACCTCCGCGGGCGCGGCGTCCTCGACGAGGAGGCGATCTCCCGCGCGATGCGCGAGGTGCGGCTCGCCCTGCTCGAGGCGGACGTCAACTTCGGTGTCGTCAAGCAGTTCGTCGCGCGGGTGCGCGAGCGCGCGCTCGGCGAGGACGTGCGGAAGAGCCTCACGCCGGGCCAGCAGGTCGTGAAGATCGTCCACGAGGAGCTGACCGAGCTGCTCGGCTCCTCGGACTCCCGCCTCGCCTTCTCCCAGCGTCCGCCCACCACGATCCTGCTCGCGGGCCTGCAGGGGTCGGGCAAGACGACCGCCGCCGGCAAGCTCGCGCTGCTGCTCTCCAACGAGGGCCGCAAGCCGGCGCTCGTCGCCGCCGACCTGCAGCGGCCCGCCGCGATCGACCAGCTCGTCCAGCTCGGCGAGCAGGTCGGCGTGCCCGTCTACGCCGGCGAGCGCTCGGACCCGGTCAAGGCCGTGCACGACGGGATCGAGCAGGCGAAGGCCGACGGTCGCGACGTCGTGATCCTCGACACGGCCGGCCGCCTCCACGTCGACGAGGCGCTGATGGAGGAGCTCGCCGCCGTCCGGCGCGAGGCGAAGCCGACGAACGTCCTCCTCGTGCTCGACGCGATGACGGGCCAGGAGGCCGTCAACGTCGCACAGGCCTTCCAGGAGCGGATCGACTTCGACGGCGTCGTCCTCACGAAGCTCGACGGGGACGCGCGCGGCGGCGCTGCACTCTCGGTGCGCGCGGTCACCGGCAAGCCGATCAAGCTCGCGTCGCTCGGCGAGAAGCTCGACGCGCTCGACTGGTTCCACCCCGACCGGATGGCGTCGCGGATCCTCGGCATGGGCGACGTCCTCACGCTGATCGAGCGCGCGGAGGCGGCGATCGCCGACGACGAGAAGGAAGAGCTCGAGCGCCGGATGATGAAGGGCGAGTTCACGTTCGACGACTTCCTGTCGAGCTACAAGATGATCCGCCGCATGGGGCCGCTGCAGGGCGTCCTCAAGATGATCCCCGGCCTCGGCAAGCAGATGGAGGGCCTCGACCAGGTCGACGAGCGCCAGCTGAGGCAGGTCGAGGGGATCGTCCTCTCGATGACACCGCACGAGCGGCGCGTCCCCCACGTGATCGACGCCTCGCGCCGCAAGCGGATCGCCGCCGGATCGGGCACGACCGTCGAGCAGGTCAACCAGCTGATCGAGGCGCGCAAGCAGATGGCGAAGATGATGAAGATGGTCGGGTCCGGCAAGATGCCGCAGATTCCGGGTGCTGGTCTACCAGGGGCCGGCGTCCCCGGCAACGCACTCCCGGCACAGGGGCCGCCGCGCCCGAGCGCCACGCGCAAGTCGAAGTCCAAACGCAAGAGGAAAGCGAGAAGGTAGTCGTGCCCTTTCAGCAGATATCCTCCGCGCCTCTGGCGGCTGCAAAGCGTCGCGCTGCGGCGTCCTCGGTCGCACCCGCAGCTTCGGCTGCGAGTGCTCCCTGCGTCCTTGCATCGCTCGCTTTTCGCTCGCCAGAGACGCAGCAATACCTACTGAAAGGGCACCAATGGCAGTGAAACTCAGGCTGACGCGGGTCGGCTCGAAGAAGAACCCGATCTACCGCGTCGTCGCAGCCGACTCGCGCTCACCGCGCGACGGCAAGTTCATCGAGATCGTCGGCCGCTACAACCCGCAGTCGGATCCGTCGCTGATCGACCTCGACGAGGAGAAGGTGCGCGGCTGGCTCGCCAAGGGCGCGCAGCCGACCGAGTCGGTGGCGAAGCTCCTCAAGACGCAGGGCATCGAGTAAGAGTGGGCGTGGGCGACCTCGTCGCCGAGCTCGCCCGCCGGCTCGTCGACGAGCCCGACGCCGTGCGCGTCGAGGAGGTCGAGGAGTACGACGGCACCCTCGTCCTCCGGCTCCACGTGGCCGAGGCAGACATCGGCAAGGTGATCGGCCGCCAGGGCCGGCTCGCCCGCGCGCTGCGCACCGTCGTGCGCGCCGGCGGGGTCGAGGCCGGGCGCCGGCTCCAGCTCGAGATCGCCGACTGACGTGGCGTCCGTCGCGGCGCTGTACGACATCCACGGCAACCTCGCCGCTCTCGAGGCCGTGCTCGCGGAGGTGCCGGACGACGCGACGATCGTGGTCGGCGGCGACATCTGCGCGGGCGGCGAGCAGCCGTCCGAGACGCTCGCCCGGCTGCGTGGCCTTGGCGACCGCGTCGTGTGGGTGCGGGGGAACGCCGACCGGGAGCTCCACCCGGGCGAGAAGGGTCTCGCGCCGGCCGAGTTCCTGGAGCAGGCGCGCTCCGAGCTGAGCGAGCAGGAGATCGAGCTCCTCCACGACCTGCCCGAGACGCAGGTCATCGGCGACGCCCTCTACTGTCACGCCTCGCCGCGCAACGACCTCGACATCTTCACCGAGCGCACGCCCGAGGAGCGGATCGCGTTCCTCTTCGACGGGCTCGACGTGTCGACGGTCGTCTGCGGCCACTCGCACACCCAGTTCGAGCGGACCGTCGGGGGTGTCCGGGTCGTCAACGCCGGCAGCGTCGGCATGCCGTACGAGGACGAGCCGGGCGCGTACTGGCTGCTCGACCTCGTCCATCGGCGGACGCCGTACGAGGGCGCCGAGCTCACGGCCTCTCGCGAAGAGGCCGTTGCAGAGTTCACGGAACGTGGGCTCTGACCTCGTGCGCGTCGGACGCGTCGGCAAGCCGCACGGGCTCGACGGCGGCTTCTTCGTCGAGGGCGCGAGCGAGCGGAAGGCCGTCTTCGCCAAGGGCGCGACGCTCTACGCGGGCGGCGAGCCGGCGAACGTCGTCTCGGCGCGGCACGGCTCCGGCGGCCGGCCGGTGATCCTCCTCGACCGGCACGTAGAGCGCGGCGCCGAGCTCGCGGTCGCGCGCGCGACGCTGCCGAGCCTGGCCGACGAGGACGAGTTCTACGTCTTCCAGCTCGTCGGTCTCAGCGTCGAAGAGGAGGGTGGGCGGCTGCTCGGACGGGTGCGGGAGGTACTCGAGTACCCTGGGAACGACGTGCTCGAGCTCGACTCCGGTGCGTCACTTCCCCTCGTCGAGGCGTGCGTCCGGCAAGTGGATCTGGGGAGCGGACGGATTGTCGTCGCCGCAGGGTTTGCAGACCCGGAATAGCCGCCCGTGCGCATCGACGTCTTCACCCTCGTTCCCCACGCCTATGCCTGGCTCACCGAGCAGCAGCCGGTCGCCGGCATCCTCGGCGGCGAGCTCGAGCTGCGGCTCTTCAACTACCGCGACTCGACGCCGCTGCGCGCGGGGCAGGTCGACGACGAGCCGTACGGCGGCGGCGCGGGAATGGTCCTGCGGGTCGACGTGGTCGCCGCAGCGCTCGAGTCCGCCTACGGCGGCGAGCCGCCCGGCCCGGTGATCGCTCTCACGCCCAAGGGCCGCCCGCTCACCCAGGCCGTGGTGGAGGAGCTCGCCGAGCTGCCCGCCTTCACGCTGCTCTCCTCGCGCTTCGAAGGCTTCGACGAGCGAATTGTCGACCACCTTGCGACGGACGCGATCTCGGTCGGCCCCTATGTCCTCTCGAACGGCGACCTGCCGGCGATGCTCGTCCTCGACGCCGTCGCGCGGCGGCTGCCCGGGGCGCTCGCCGAGGGCTCGGGCGAGCTCGAGAGCTTCTCCGCCGAGCTCGGCGGAGGGCTCGAATATCCGCACTACACGCGGCCGGCGGAGTTCAACGGCTGGCCCGTCCCGGACGTGCTGCTCTCCGGCGACCACGCGCGCGTCGACGCCTGGCGGCGGGAGCAGGTGAGATGAGCGACGACTGGGGCAGCTACCGCTCGGGCTTCGGCGACGGGGACGAGGACGAGGAAGCGAAGGACGATTCGGACACCGGTGGCGACGAGCCGGGCGGCTGGCCCGACGGCGAGCCGGGCCCCGGCAAGACGCATTGGCCCGAGGACAAGCCGGAGCCGAGCCAGGAGTCCGAGAGCGGTTGGCCCACATCCGGGGCGGCGTGGCAACGGCCGGAGTACGGCGACACCTCGAGCGGGTGGGACCGGCCGGACTACGGGAATTACGGCAGGTACGGCTACCCGGGGGCGGACGAGGCCCTCGACAACGGCGAGCCGGAGCCGTACCCCTCACGGCACACCCGCGATCCGCTGGCCCGCCTCTTTCCGGGCCTTCCGCGCGGCGTCAGGGTCACGCTCGACTGGATCCTCACCATCGCCGGCGCGATCCTCATCGTGCTCGCGATGAAGCACTGGGTCGTCAACCCGTACCGGATCCCGTCGTCGTCGATGGAGCCGTACCTCAACTGTGGCGAAGGGCGCCTGTCGAACGGCTGCCTCGGCCACTCGAGCGACCGCGTGCTCGCCTGCCGGATCTGCCTCGACTTCGCGAATCCGTCCCGGGGCGACGTGTCGTCTTCAACACGCCGAGCAAGGCGGCCGACCGCAGTGTGGCGAGGGCGGGACCTTCGTCAAGCGCGTGATCGGCCTGCCCGGCGAGACCATACAGGAAGACCACAAGGGCTTCATCCTGATCCGCGGCCCCGACTCGACGAAGTTCGTGAAGCTCAACGAGCCGTACATCTCCGCGCAGGACCGGCTGGCCGACGCCCAGCATTTGACATCAGGCGCTGGAATGTTCCCGAAGGGGAGTACTTCATGATGGGCGACAACCGGCCGGCTCGTGCGACTCGCGCACGTGGGGCTCCGTGCCGCGGAGCGATCTCATCGGCACCGTCTTCTTCGTCTACTGGCCGCCCGATCGCATCGGCTTCAAGTAGAAGCCGACTCCGCTACCCTTCGCCGTCGGCCGCAAGGCCATCTTCTTATGAGCAACGTCATTCAAGATCTCGAGCGCGCTCAGCTGCGCAAGGTGCCGCAGTTCAAGGCCGGCGACACCGTCCGCGTGCACTTCCAGGTGATCGAGGGCTCGCGGCGCCGCGTGCAGGTCTTCGACGGCATCGTCATCAAGCGCCAGGGCTCCGGCGTTCGGCGAGACGTTCACGGTGCGCAAGATCTCGTTCGGCGTCGGGCGTCGAGCGGACGTTCCCGCTCCACTCGCCGAAGATCGAGAAGATCGAGGTCATGGCGATCGGCGACGTCAACCGCGCGAAGCTCTACTACCTGCGCGATCGCGTCGGCAAGAAGGCGCGCGTGCGCGAGCGCCGCTACGGCACCGGCCACAGCTGCCGCAGGCCGCAGCGGTCGAGGAAGCTCCGCTCGGACGAGACCGGCCGAGACCGAGGAGCAGGACGCGGTCGACGAGGTGCTCGTCGACGAGGTCGTCGCCACCGACGAGGCCGAGGCCGCCGAGGCCGAAGCCCCTGAGGCGGAGGCGGACGAGGCTGAAGTCGCCGAGGCTCCGGTCGACGAGGCTCCGGTCGAGGAAGCTCCGGCCGACGAGCTCCGGCGGACGAAGCCGAAGTTCCGGCCGAGTAACGACTCTCCGGCAACTTCTCCACACGTACTGACGGCGGCCGGGTCGGGCGCTAAGGTCGAGCCGTGAACAAGCGGACCGGCCAGAAGCTCCTCCGGTTCGACCGCAAGCTCGGCGCGCGGCTCGTCGCGGGCGCTGACGAGGCCGGACGCGGCTCGCTCGCCGGTCCCGCTCGTTGTCGCGGGCGTCCTGCTCGACTACGGCTCTCTGCGCGAGCACCGCGTCCGGCCGCTCGCGTTCCTCAACGACTCGAAGCAGTGCTCGCACGAGCGCCGCGAGGAGCTGTTCCACGCCGTCGTTGCGTGCGCCGAGCGCGTCGCGGTGCGCGTCATCCCGCCGGCCGACATCGACCGGAACGGCCTGCACAAGCTCGAACCTCGCCGGCCTGCGCGCGATGCTCGAGGCGTTGACGCGCCCGCCGAGGCGTGCCTCGTCGACGGCTTCCGGCTCGGCCCCGCCGCGCCCGAGCACACGCGCCGTCGTCGACGGCGACGAGAAGAGCGCCGCGATCGCCGCGGCGTCGATCGTCGCGAAGGTGACGCGCGACCGCCTGATGCGCCGCCTCGACGCGCTCTATCCCGCGTACGGCTTCGCGCAGCACGTCGGCTACATCACGCCCGGCCACTCCGCCGCCGTCCGCGCGCACCGGCCCGTCCGCGGTGCACCGCCTCAGCTTCCAGGCGCTCTGCTACGAGGGCGAAGGGGCGCAGCTGCCTAGGCGTGGCTCCGGCTTCGCGCGCCGAGCGCGAGCGGCTGTGGTGGTACCGGCTGCGCGGCTGGAAGATCCTCGGCGACGAACGTCTGGGCCGGCGGGCAACGAGCTCGACCTGATCGTGCGGCGCGGCCGGACGCTCCGATTCGTCGAGGTGAAGGAGAAGCGCAGGCTCGCGCTTCGGCGACCCGCTCGAGATGATCACGCCGGAGAAGCAGCGCCGCCTGCGCCAGGCCGCCGAGTCGTGGCTCGGCCGCGCGGCCCGAGCTCGGCCGGCTCGCGGTCGGCTTCGACGTGATCGCCGTGCGCGACGGCCGCCTCCAGCGCGTGCCGCAGGCGTTCTAGCGCCGCGTCGAAATCCGTCGCGTGGCCGTCACGCAGGACGAGCTGTACGCGACGCTGGACCTCGACCTCTCCTGGTCCGAGGCCGAGCTGCCCGAGCGCGAGCGGACGAAGCACGTCCACCGGCTCCACCCGTACCACGGCAAGTTCATCCCGCAGCTCGTGGAGGTGCTGCTGCGCCGGTACTTCGCCCCCGGAGATCACGTCCTCGATCCCTTCGCAGGCTCGGGCACCACGCTCGTCCAGGCGCTCGAGTCCGGTCTCGACGCGACGGGAGTCGACATCGCCGCGTTCAACTGCCTCCTGATGCGCGTCAAGACCGGCTCGTACGACCTGCCGGAGCTCGGCGAGGAGTTGCGGGACGCGTACGGTCGGATCGAGTCGCTGGGGCTGCGGCGACGACGGGCGAGCGGCTACCTCCGCCAGTGGTATGCGCCGGGAGCGGCGACCGAGCTCCTCGACTTCGGCGACCTCACTCCGGAGTACCGCCACGGCGACGTCCTGCGCGTGATCCTCTCGCGTGCAGCCAGGTCGTCGCGGCGCGCCGCCCACTTCGATCTCGAGGCGCCGAAGGCCCCGCAGCGGGGCGAGTACTGGTGCCACAAGCATCGGCGGAACTGCCGGCCGGTCGAGTCGGCGCTCGGCTTCCTCAGCCGCTACACGCTCGACACGCTGGCGCGTATCGAGGAGTTCGCCCGGATTCGCGACACGGAGCGCGAGGCGACGGTGCGGCACGGGGACGCCCGGGAGCTCGAGCTCGGCGGGCCGTACGACGGGATCCTCACCTCGCCGCCGTATCCGGGCCTGATCGACTACCACGAGCAGCACCGCTACGCGTACGAGCTCCTCGGCCTCGACGACCGGCGAGAGAGGGAGATCGGCGCCGCCGCAGCCGGGACGTCGCGCGTCGCGCTCGAGGCGTATCGCGCCGGGATCGCAGCCGTTCTCGAGCGGGCGGCGGCAGCGCTGCGGCCCGACGCGCCCGTGCTGGTCGTCGTCAACGACCGGCGCGACCTCTATCCGGAGATCCTGGCACGCGCCGGGCTCCAGCTGGACGCGCGGCTACGCCGGCACGTCAACCGCCGCACGGGCCGGCGCGCGGGCGAGTACTACGAGGACGTTCTCGTCGCGCACGCGGCCTGAGCCGCGCGACCCGGCGAGTGTCCGGCCTCGCCGGTCGAGAGTTGCCCGGTGCGGTCTGAGGCGGCGGAGATGCAGTGCGCGCTCGAGGCGATATGGGCGCGGCTCTACAGGGAGGTGGACGGCGCGCGCTTCGAGCGTCGCGGCGACCTTATTCTCGCGCTGTATCCGCCGTTCCCGATACCGCAGTGCAATGGTCCGTGGGTCGTCGAAGACACGCAGAGTGCAGTCGATGCGATGGCCGGTGCGATCGCGGAGGTGGAGGCGGCGGGAGCATGGCCATGGGTGCAGGCGCGCTCGGGACACGTGCGCACTCGTCGCGCGGCGGCTGAACTTGGACTCACCCATAGCGAGGTCGTGCCCGGGATGGTGCTGCAGCCCGGGGAGTTGGTGGAGCCGTCCGGCTCTGCGGTCGAGGTGGACTTTATCGCCTCGACCGAGATAGACACGGCGAACGAGATCCTCGCCACCTGCTTTGACGCACCGAAAGAACTGTTCGATCAGTTCTGCGGCGTGTACCCGCAGTCGACGAAGCGTCCTGGTACGTCGGTCGCGTTGCCGAGGAGATCGTCGCCACAGCCCTCGGCGTGACGATCGACGGAGTGACAGGCGTCTTCAATGTCGCGACCGCGCCGGAACACCGCGGACGCGGACACGGCGCGGCGCTTACGGCCCGCGTCGTACAGGACGGCTTCCATGGAGGCGCGAAGCTGGCCTTCCTCCAGTCGAGCGACAGCGGACACGGCGTTTACCGGCGACTCGGCTTCCGCGACGTCGAGGAGTATCTCCTGCTCACACGCCCCGCTCCCGCCGGGCCCGCCCCGGGGGGATGAGCCCGTGTCAGCAGCCGTGCACGAGGTGCGGCTTCGATCCGTCGATCGGGACTTGCCACAGGCCGCTCGGGCACTTCGAGTGGGCCGGTGGCCGCCAGAGCACCAGCAGCTCCTGCGAGCTCGGCGACCAGGCGGCGCTGGAGACCCCATACGGAAGCTGAAGCTTCAGCAGCGTCCGCACCTTCTTCGTCGCGACGTCGATGATGGCGAGCCTCCCCTTCGAATCCGGGAAGGCGATCCACTTGCCGTTCGGGACCAGCCGAAGACGGTGCCCGGGCCGTTGCGTAGGAGCGTGGTGCTCGCGCCGCCCTGCGGCGCCACGAGCCGCCACGCCGACCGGGTCGTGCCCGGGGCGAGGTAGGCGATTCGATTGCCGGCGGGCGACCACAGCGGGTTGAGGCCGCTCCGCTCCAGCCGCTGCAGGTGGCTGCCGTCGGCCGCGGCGGTCCAGATCGAAGGCTTCGCTTCCGCGTTCTTGCCGGAGGTGCGGGTGAAGACGACCTGCGTCCCGTCGGGTGAGAGGCTCGGTTGGTCGTTGTTGTGCTTCGTGCCGCCGACCGTGCCGACGACGGCGCCGGACGGGACGCTGCGGATCGTCACCGGCCCCGAGCAGCCCGAGCAGCCAAAGGCGATATTCGCGGTGGCGACGCGATCGCCGGCTGCGTCGATGGAGTACGGCTCGGGCCCGTTGTGGCCGAGGAGCTTCGGCTTTTGACCGATCGAGACTCGGAAGACGCCGAGGTCGTTTCCGGCGAGGAGCAGGCTCGGCGCCACCCAGTCGAGCTGGCCCGTCGGGTCGCCGAAGCTGTTGGGGGAGCAGTGCTCGCCGCAGACCGTCTTGGGGACCTGGTGGAGGTTCTTGCCGTTTGCATCCGAGACGCAGACCGCCCGCAGGATGTTGTAGCTGCCGACACCATGGCCGTGGGGCCGGGGCCAGCGGTACCCGTACCACGCGATCTGCGTCCCGTCCGGAGACCACGTCGGAGCGTTCGCCGTCCCGCACGGCGAAACCGTCCCCTTCGCCGCCACGTCGTGGGCCGCCCCACAGCCGAGCGCCACCGCGACCGCGAGCACGGAACCAACCGCTGCCACCGAGCGGTCCAGCCGGATCATGGCGAGAAGGGTAGCTCGCCCCAAACCGGCGTCTGTGGCCGCGCGTAAGGTCCTGGCGTGGTCGTCGTCAGGCGTGTCGTTGCAGGGTTGCTCTGCGTGACCGGCATCGTCTGGATCGGCCAGGGCACCACTCTCATCCAGGGGTCGTCGATGACCGGCAGCACCTTCTGGGCCGTGATGGGAGCGGTCTGCCTCGTAGTCGGTCTCTTCCTGCTCGGCTGGCCGTGGCGCCAGTCCCGCGCCGAGCCGTGAAGCTCAGGCTTCGCCGGTGAAATACGGGACGGCGTCGGTCAGGCGGAACAGCTTGCCGGGAGGCCATGCGCCGACCTTCTCCGAGTCGGGATAGACCGAGGTCGAGACGGCGGGGAGGTCCGACCACATGCAGACGCGCACCCTCTCGTCGGTCCGGTTCGTCACCTTGTGCGCACCGTCCTTGCCCGTCGGGAAAAAGGCGCAGTCCCAGGGCTCGAGCGCTCGTTCGCCCTCGGGCGTGCGCAGCGTCGGCCGGCCGACGAGGACGATCAGCCACTCCTCCTGGGCGTTCTCGTAGTGGTACGGGCAGATGCTCTCGCCGGGCGCGAGCTCGTACACCGACAGGCCGAGCTGTTCGGCGCCGACGAGCGGCCCGGTGCGGACGTAATCCAGGACGTAGCCGGGCGCGTCGTCCTTGTCCGGATGGAGCTCGACCTCGAACAGGTTGACGACGCTCACGGCTCGCCCTCCCAGTATTCGACGGGCTCGCCGATCCGGCCGCGGTGGGAGAAGCCCGGGCCGGAGACGCGCAGCTTGCCGCTGTCCGGGTACACCGTTGCGCTGCCGACGGGGGGATTTGCGCAGGGCATCGCGTACCGCACGGGCGCGTCGGTGTGGTTGCGCACCGCATGGGCTCCGGCCGCGCCGGCGGGGAAGCAGGCGACGTCGCCGGCGCGCAGGACCGCCTCGCCGTCGGGCGTGCGGAGGGTCAGCTCGCCCTCGATCACGATCAGCCACTCCTCCTCGGTGACCTCGAAGTGGTACGGCCACGCGGCGTTGCCGGGCTCGAGCTCGTAGACGCCCATGCCGGTCGCGACCGCGCCGAACAGCTCGGTCAGCGACGTCGCGCTGAAGGAGTGGCCGGGAGGGCTCTCCTGCAACCCGGGCGGCAGCGCGAGGCTCAGGAGGTTCTGGACACGTTCTGCACCGCTCAAGCCGCAAACCTAAGTCCTGCGGCGGCAGGTTGCGCCGCTAGGCCCACGACCTGTTCATGACGCCTTCCACCGTCCGTTTGCGGGGAGTACCTATTCCTCGCCTGTGCCGGAAAGCAATCGCGCAATCCACGATCCTGCGACGAACCCGGCACTCAGCCGTTACCACTCCGCTCGTAGGCTCGGTGTGTGCTTGCACGCGCGGTCACGCATGCGCTCGTCGGCCTCGAGCCTCGCCGCGTCGACGTCGAGGCGCACGTCCGCGACGGCATCCCCGGCTTCGCGATCGTCGGCCTCGCCGACCGCGCCTGCCAGGAGGCGCGGGAGAGAGTTCGCAGCGGCATCTCGGCCGCGGAGTTGAGCTTCCCGCCCGGGAGGATCACGGTCAACCTCGCGCCGGCGGAGCTGCGTAAGGAGGGCTCCGGCTTCGACCTGCCGATCGCGCTCGCGCTGCTGGCGGCGTCACAGCAGCTCCCGCGCAGCGCGCTCGAGCGGACGGCGGCCGTGGGCGAGCTCGCGCTCGACGGCCGGCTGCGCCGGGTCGGCGGCGTGCTCGCCGTCGCGGAAGGCGCGCGACGGCTCGGCGCCGAGCGTCTCCTCTGTCCGGCCGATTCGGCGCGCGAAGCGGCTCTCGCCGGCGTCGCCGCGATCCCGATCCGGCACCTCGCGGAGGCGGCCGCGTACCTGCGCGGCGAGCTCGAGCTGGAGCCCGAGGCGCCACTCGCTCCGAACGGGGGCGGCGCCACGGCGGCGCCCGACCTCGCCGACGTCCGCGGGCAGGAACGCGCCCGGCGCGCGCTCGAGCTGGCGGCCGCGGGCGGGCACAACGTCCTCCTCGGCGGGCCGCCCGGCACGGGGAAGACGATGCTCGCGCGCCGGCTGCCCGGGATCCTGCCGCCGCTCGACCCGGCCGCCGCGCTCGAGGTGACACGGATCCATTCGGTCGCCGGTCTCGTGGACGACGAGCAGCCGCTCGTCTCCCGCGCTCCGTTCCGTGCGCCTCACCACAGCGCCTCCACGGCCGCGATCGTCGGCGGCGGGCCGCATCTCCGGCCGGGGGAGGCGAGCCTCGCGCATCGCGGCGTGCTGCTCCTCGACGAGCTCGCCGAGTTCCAGCGGCCGGCCCTCGAGGCGCTGCGCCAGCCTCTCGAGGACGGCTTCGTCTCGGTCTCGCGGGCCGCCGGACGCGTCGTCTTCCCGGCGCGGTTCATGCTCGTCGCGACGATGAACCTCTGCCCGTGCGGCGGCCGCGGAGACCCGGGCGCCCAGTGCAGCTGCTCGGCGCAACGCCTCGCGCGGTACCGCGACAAGCTCTCTCGCGCGCTCCTCGATCGCTTCGACCTCGTCCTCGCGATGCCCCGTGTGCGCGGCGAGGAGCTCGCCGCCGCACCGAGCGAGAGCTCCGCAGCCGTGGCCGTGCGCGTCACGACGGCACGGGAACGGCTGGCGACGAAGCCACCGTCGCGGGATCCCGAGGCGGACGCGCTCCTGCGCCGCGCCGCCGATCGCCTCCACCTCTCGGGGCGCGGCTATGCGCGCGTCGGCCGGGTCGCGCGGACGATCGCCGCGCTCGCCGAGTCCGACTCGGTGCGGGCCGAGCACCTCGCCGAGGCCCTCTCCTATCGTTCGCCGGAAGAGCTCTCGAATGTCTGAGCTCGCGCTCGCGGTCTTCGCCTCCGAGACGGGCACGCACCTGATCCGCCCGCCGCGCGGCGAGCGTTGGCGCGTCTTCGAGCGTCGCTTCGACGAGCGCGCCTATCTCGAGCGGCTCGCGGCGGGCGGGCACTGCTTCGTGCCACGGTCGGCGCCGGACTTCCCGCCTCTCCTGCGGGCCATCCACGACCCCCCGGCCGGCCTCTTCCTGCGCGGTGGGTCCGAGCCGGGGATCCTCTCCCGGCCTGCGGTCGCAGTCGTGGGAGCTCGGGCGTGCTCGGGCTACGGCGCCTCGGTCGCTCGCAGCCTGGGGCGAGAGCTTGCGGCGGCGGGGCTCGTCGTCGTGAGCGGGCTCGCGCGCGGGATCGACGCCGAGGCGCATCGCGGCGCGCTCGAGGGAGCCGCGCCCACGGTTGCGGTGCTCGGTTGCGGCATCGACCGCGACTACCCGGCCGCGCACGCCGAGCTCGCGCGCCGCGTCGCCGACGCGGGCCTCATCGTCTCGGAGTACGCGCCCGGCGTCGAGCCCGCGCCGTGGCGGTTCCCGGCACGCAACCGGATCGTGGCCGGGCTGTGCGCTGCGACGGTGGTCGTCGAGGCGCGCGAGCGGAGCGGCGCTCTGATCACGGCCGACCTCGCGCTGGAAGAGGGACGCGAGGTCTTCGCGGTGCCCGGCGAGATCACGAGCTCGCTGTCGGCGGGCACGAATGCTCTGCTCAAGCTGGGCTGCGCGCCGCTGACGAGCGCCACCGACGTCCTCGCTTCGTTCGGGATCGAGCCCGAGCCCGTGCGACGCGAGAGCTCGCCGCTGCTCGAGCTCCTGCCCGCGAGCGCCGACGAGCTGGTGCGCAAGACGGGGCTCGGCGCCGACGAGATCGCGCGGACGCTCGTCGAGCTCGAGCTGGAAGGCTGCGTCGTGGTCCGCGACGGAATGTACCGTCGCGCTTCGTGAATCCGTACTGGCTGGAGGAACCGAGCCCCGCTCGGCCAGAAACCAGGCTCGCCGGGCGCGTCGACGTGGCGATCGTGGGCGCCGGCGTGACGGGTTGCTCCGCAGCGCTCCGTCTTGCCGAAGCCGGCCTGCGCGTTCGGGTGCACGAGGCACGCGGGATCGCGGAAGGGGCGAGCGGGCGCAACGGCGGCTTCGTCCTCGGCGGCGGTGCGGCGCGCTATGACGTCGCCCGCGAGACGTACGGCGCGGAGCCGGCGGCCGCCTACTGGCGCTGGACCGAGGAGGCGCTCGACCGGATGGCGGAGCTGGCGGGCGATGCCCTGGTGCGCCACGGCAGCTACCGCCTCGCGGCCGACGAGGAGGAGCGCGAGGGCATCCGGCTCGAATACGAGGCGCTCAGCGAGGACGGCTTCGACGCGGAGTGGCTGGACGAGGTCCCCGGCGGAGCGGCGGGCCTGTTCCACGGCGCGATCTCGCATCCGCGCGACGGCTCGATCCAGCCGGCGCGCTTCGCCCGCCGCCTCGCTGCACTCGCGACGGCGGCAGGGGCGGAGATCCGCGAGCACGACACGGTCGACGACGTCGAGGCTCTCGATGCCGATCGTGTCCTCGTTGCGACCGACGGCTACGGGCACGGCCTCGTTCCCGAGCTCGCCGGCCTCGTCTGGCCGACGCGAGGCCAGGTGCTCGCCAGCGAGCCGCTCGACCGCGTGCTCTACGACCGCCCGCACTACGCACGCCAGGGGTTCGACTACTGGCAGCAGCTCTCCGACGGCCGGATCCTGCTCGGCGGCTTCCGCGACGTCTCGATCCTCGACGAGCTGACGGACGTCGAAGAGACGACGCCGACGATCCAGGCCTCGCTCGAGTCGTTCCTCCACGAGCTCGCGGGCGAGGAAGTGCGAGTGACGCACCGCTGGGCCGGCATCTTCGGCCTGACGCAGGACCTGCTGCCGCTCGTCGGGCCGGTGCCGGGACACGACGGCCGGGTGTGGGTCGCAGGCGGCTACTCCGGCCACGGCAATGTTCTCGGCTTCGCCTGCGGCGCGCTCGTCGCCGACGCGATGCTCGGGCGCGAGTCGCCGCAGCTGGAGCTGCTCGACCCGGCGCGCTTCTTCACCTAGACAAACCAAGCGCAAAGGGCCGGAGGCTAAGACAGCCGCGATAGCGGCGACTTAGCCGCAGGCCGGACCGCGCTCGCGCCGGCCTCCGCCGCGCGCGAGCGTACGACACGAGCCTCCGACCCGCAGAGCCTCAAAGCGAAACTGCACGAAGCGGGCCGGAAACCGCGCTTTCCGGCCCGCGCAGTTCCGTTTCCCAGCGCGCGAAGCGCAGCTTCGCGCGCTAGAGCGGCTTGACGTCGGCGATCAGCTGGTCGATCGACGCCTTAGCGTCGCCGAACAGCATCACGGTCTTCGGGTTGTAGAAGAGCGGGTTCTCGATCCCGGCGAAGCCCGGGTTCATCGAGCGCTTGAGCACGACGACCGTCTGTGCGTCGTCGACGTTGAGGATCGGCATCCCGTAGATCGGCGACCCAGGGTTGTTGCGCGCGTCGGGGTTGACGACGTCGTTCGCGCCGACGACCATCGCGACGTCCGTCCGGGAGAACTCCGGGTTCGCCTCGTCCATCTCCTTCAGCTGCGTATAGGGGACGTTCGCCTCGGCGAGGAGGACGTTCATGTGGCCCGGCATGCGCCCGGCGACGGGATGAATCGCGTACGAGACCTCGACGCCCTTTGCCTCGAGCAGGTCGGCGAGCTGGCGGACGTCGTGCTGCGCCTGCGCGACCGCGAGGCCGTAGCCCGGCACGAACACGACCTTGTGCGCGTACGCGAGCATGACGGCAACGTCCTCGGCCGTCGCGCTCCTGACCGCGCCGCCGTCGCCCGCTGCCACCGCGGCGGCCGCTTCCGAGACCTGGCCGAACCCGCTGAAGAGGACGTTCGCGACGCGAGCGGTTCATCGCACGCGCCATCATCAGAGTCAGCAGCGTTCCGGAGGCGCCGACGAGCATCCCGGCCACGATCAGGAGGTTGTTCTCCAGCTCGAAGCCGCCGAGGGCGACGGCGATGCCCGTGAACGCGTTGAGCAGCGAGATCACGACGGGCATGTCCGCGCCCCCGATCGGCAGCACGAAGAGCACGCCGAAGCAGAGCGACGCGGCGACCGTGACCCAGAGCAGCCACTCGTCCTGGACCCCGGTGACGAGGGCGATCGAGCAGCCCAGGGCGGCGACGAAGAGCGCGCCGTTCACGAACTGCTGGCCCGCATACGTGATCGGCCGGCCGCCGATCAGCTCCTGGAGCTTCGCGAACGCGATCATCGAGCCCGCGAACGAGATCGACGCCGATCAGCGCCGAGAGCGCGATGCGCGAGCGAGATGTCGACCGTGGGCGCGCCGGGAGGCGGCAGGACGCGATGCAGCTCGGCGAGCGCGATCAGCGCCGCCGCGCCGCCGCCGACGCCGTTGAACAGCGCGACCATCTGCGGCATCGCGGTCATCTTCACCTTGCGGGCGGCGACGGCGCCGAAGCCGCCGCCGATCAGCATCGCGATCACGATCGCCCACCAGCTCGTCGAGCCGACCTTGATCCAGGTGACGACGATCGCGAGCGCGCATGCCCGCCGCGCCGATCTGGTTGCCGCGCCGCGCGTGCGCCGGGTTCGAGAGGTAGCGCAGCGCGAGGATGAACGTGACGATCGTGATCAGGTAGAGGAGGTCGGCGAGGTTCGTGCTCACGGGAGCTCTCGTCGTCCTCCGGCTTTGCGGGCTCGCGCTTCTTGAACATCTCGAGCATCCGGTCGGTGACGACGAAGCCGCCGACGACGTTCGCCGAGCCGAGCACGACGGCGAGCGAAGCCGACGATCCACGTGAACGCGCTCTTGTCGGGCTGCCGCGAGGACGATCATCGCGCCGACGATCGACGACGCCGTGGATCGCGTTCGTCCCCGACATCAGCGGCGTGTGGAGCAGTGTCGGCACCTTCGAGATCACCTCGAAGCCGAGGAAGATCGCGAGCACGAGGATCGTCACCTCGAAGACGAGGATCGTGTTGTGGCTCATGCGGCTGCTCCTTCCTGCTTCCCGGCGACGCAGGCGCCGCTCGTGATCTCGTCCGACCAGTCCAGCGTCGAGCGTCGCCCTCCGGCGCGAGGTGGAGGAGGAGTGCCTGGACGTTCCGCGAGTAGAGCGTCGAGGCGTGGTACGGCATCGTGCTCGGGAGGTTCGTGAGCCCGACGAGCGTGACCCCGGCGCGCTCGACGATCTCGCCCGGCTCGGTCAGCTCGCAGTTGCCGCCGCTGTCGGCGGCGAGGTCGACGATCACCGAGCCGGGCCGCATCGCCTCGACGGCGGAGGCCGGGATGATCTTCGGCGCCGGCCGGCCCGGGACGGCGGCGGTCGTGATCACGACGTCGAAGCCCGCGATCCGCTCCTCGAGCGCCGCGCTGCTGCGCCGCCATCTCCTCCGCGGTCAGCTCGCGCGCGTAGCCGCCCTCGGCCTCGGCGCCCGTGACGCCGAGGTCGAGCCAGTTCGCGCCGAGGCTCTCGATCTGCTCGCGCACGACGGGGCGGACGTCGAAGCCGGTCGTCACGGCGCCGAGCCGGCGCGCCGTCGCGATCGCCTGGAGCCCGGCCACGCCGGCGCCGATCACGAGCACCTTCGCCGGCGGAACCGTGCCGGCGGCGGTCATGAGCATCGGGAAGAAGCGCGGGAGGTTCTCGGCGGCGAGAAGCGCGGCCTTGTAGCCGCCGACCGTCGCCTGCGACGAGAGCGCGTCCATCGGCTGCGCGCGCGTGATCCGCGGCACGACTCGAGCGCGAACGCCGTCACGCCGCGCGCTGCGAGTGCCTCGACGCCGGCCGGGTCCGGACAGCGGCTCGAGAAAGCCGATCAGCAGCTGGCCCGAGCGGAGCTTCGCTCACCTCGTCCGCCGACGGCTTGCGCACCTTGACGACGCCGTCGGCCTCCCACGGGTCGCCGAGCGTCGCTCCGGCTTCCGCGTACGTCGTCGTCGGGGAAGGAGGCGGCGGCGCCGGCCCCCGGCTCGATCGACCATCTCGAACCCCGCGGCGGCGAGCTTCCCGACCGTTTCCGGAACGAGCGCGACCCGGCGCTCGCCCTGCGTCGTCTCGCGCGGAATGCCGACCCTCATCCGCTCGTATCCTACGCAGTGCGCGGCTGCGCCTCCCTGAGATAGCCTCGGTTCGCTTGACGCACTTCGTCGCGCACTACGGGCTCTGGGTCGTCTTCGCCGTCGTCTTCCTCGAGGTCGCCGGGTCTCCCGTTCATCCCGGGCGAGACCGCGCTCATCGCCGCCGCCGCGCTCGCCTCGCAGGGCCACGGGAACATCGCCGCGATCATCGCCGTCGCGATCGGCGCGGCCGTTCTGGGGGCGATCGTGGGGTACGCCGTCGGCCGCGGCTGGGGACGCGAGCTGTTCGCGCGCTGGCCCTGGTTCGAGCGGGTCTCGCACAAGGGCGTCGATCGCTCGCAGGAGTTCTTCGACAGGCACGGCTCGAAGGCGGTCTTCCTCGGCCGTTTCGTGCCCGTGCTGCGGGCGACGCTCGGGTGGATGGCCGGCGTCGGCCGCATGCCGTTCGGTCGCTTCCTCTTCTGGAACGTGGCCGGGGCCGTGGCGTGGGGGCTCCTGATCGGCCTCCTCGCCTACTACCTCGGCCAGGCGGTCGTCAATGCGATCGAGCGCGACCTCGGGATCGGCGTCGGCGTGATCGCCGCGATCGTCCTCGTGCTGGCCTTGATCCACCTGCTGCGGCGGCGGATGCAGACATGAAGCGCGGCCTCCCGCTGCTCGTCCTCGCGCTCGCCGCAGCCGGCTGCGCGGGCAGCTCGGTGGGGGCGACGATTCCGACCAAGGCCCCGCCCTCGGTGCGCGAGCCGGACTTCACGCATGTTGTCGTCGTCGTGTTCGAGAACGAGGAGGCGAGCTCGATCGCGGGCAATCCCGACGCGCCGACGTTCAACGCGCTCGCGCACCAATACGCGGCGCTCACGAACTACACCGCCGTGGCCCACCCGAGCCTGCCGAACTACCTCGCGCTCGTCTCGGGCTCGACCCACGGGATCTCGAGCGACTGCACCGACTGCGTCGTCAGCGCGCGCAGCCTCGCCGACACGCTCGCGGCTGCCGGCAAGACCTGGAAGACCTACGCCGAGGATCTTCCGTACCCGGGGTTCACCGGCGGCTCGTCCGGCCGCTACGCGAAGAAGCACGACCCGTTCCTCTACTTCCGCGATGTCGCCGGCTCCCGGGCCCGCCGCGACCGCGTCGTCCCGTTCACCCGGCTCGCGAGCGATCTGCGCCGGAACCGGCTGCCCGACTTCTCCCTCGTGGTCCCGAACCTCTGCGACGACATGCACGACTGCCCGGTGGCGACCGGCGACGCCTGGCTGAAGGCGCACATCGTCCCACTGCTGCAGCTCGCCCGTGTTGCGCGGCGGTGTGGTCTTCGTCGTCTTCGACGAGGGGAAGAGCGACGCGGGCGGCGGCGGCCGTGTCGAGGCGCTCGCGCTGGGCCCGACCGTGCGGCGAGGCGCGAAGTTCGTCAAGGCGACGAATCACTACGGCCTCCTGCGCACGATCGAAGACGCGTGGAAGCTTCCTCGCCTCGGCTTCTCGCGCACCGGGACGCCCATCGGGGGAATCTGGAAGTAGGAGTCCGGGCCTGCGTGCTGAATCCTCCCGGGCATGCTCCTGTCCATTGCCCGCGCGCTCGAGCAGCGCGACCAGACCATCGGCCACGGCGACCGCGTCGCAGCGCTCGCCGAGCCCGTCGCGCTCGAGCTGGGTTGGGATCGCGAGCGGATCCGCTCCCTGCGCCGGGCCGCGCCGCTGCACGACGTCGGCAAGGTCCAGATCCGGCCGCAGCTACTCGGCAAGTCCGGGCCGCTCACCGTCGACGAGATCGCCGAGATCCGGCGCCACCCGGCCGCCGGCGCGCGGCTCGTGCTGCCGCTGCGGCGATTCCACGACGCGCTCCCGTACGTCCTCTTCCATCACGAGCGCTGGGACGGCGACGGCTATCCCGCGGGCCTGAGCGGGCGCAGGATCCCGATCGAGGCCCGGTTGCTCGCGATCGCCGACGCCTTCGACGCGATGATCTCCCCGCGCCCGTACCGCGGCGCGCTGACGCACGCGCACGCGCTCGCCGAGGTGAAGGACGGGGCCGGCACTCAGTTCGACCCGGTCGCGGCCGAGCTCTTCGTCGAGGCGTGGGCCGAGGGCTGGGACACCTGGCACGCCGCCGTAGCTTCTTAACAAAGCCGTATTAGCGTTTACGCGCATGAGAAGGCTTCAGGTGACGGGGCTGCTGCTCGTGCCGGCTCTCCTGTGCTTCCCCGCCGCCCAGGCCGGCGCCGCGAAGCCGCACGCGAACAAGGTCAAGCAGGCGCCGAGCCGGATCTGGACCTTGGCGATGGACGGTTCCCGCGTCGCGTACGCGAGCGGCGGCAAGATCCGCGTCTGGAACACGGCGACCGGCGTGACCTCCGTCGTCAAGGGCCGCTACGGCAGCGCCTCGAGGTATACGAACACGATCGCAGCCCAGCTGGCGATCTCCGGCAAGCGGGTCGCCTGGATCAAGCGGAACTGGGTCGGCAACACCGAGGCGGGCGAGAAGCTGTACACGTCCACCATCGGCGGCCGGGCCCACCTGCTCGCCCACTCCTACCGCTACGCCAGAGATGACCCGTCGGCGACGAGGGGGAGCTGGATCGCCGGCGTGGTCGGCTCCGGAAATCTGCTCGCGGTCAGTAGCTGGAAGTCGGTCGGTACTGCCTCGAGCAACGAGAAGCTGAGCCGCATCACGCCGACCGGGCCGAAGACGATCGCGACCGGTCCGGGAGCGATCGTGGCCGAGTCTGCCGACGCCGGTCACATCGCCGTCCTCCGGGACACCGCCGCATGGCCGTCCGACGGCAACGAGCCGCTGAGCCCGGCGCCGACCGCGGGGATCTACTCCTCTACCGGCGCGCTCGACGGCGAGGTCGCGCTGAGCCCGCCCGATCCGGACAGCGTGGGCATCCAGCTCGCGCTCGCCGGCCGGCACCTGGTCGTCCTGACGACGGGGCTCCACGAGCCGGCCGGCCCGGCCACGGTCACGCTTCAGGTCTACGACTGGACGACGGGCACGCTCCTCGACACCTGGCCCGTCGGGATCCAGAAGTACCCGGGAGAGGTCAGCTTCGCGGCACACGGACAGCTCGCTGCGGTCGAAGGCCCGGGCAGCCTCCACCTCGTGAACCTGGCGACCGGCAAGGACGTCGTGATCGGGCCGTCCAGCCACACCGACAGCCCGCCGGCGATGGACTCGCACGGTCTCGTCTACGCGTTCAATCCGCACGTGAAGAGCCCGGGCAAGCTCGTCTTCGTGCCGCTGGCGAAGCTCCTCGCCGCCGCGGCCGGCTAGAGGCTCGCCCAGACCTCGAGCTTCGCGCGGACGCGCGCGATCACTTCGTCCGTGAACTCGGTCGTGCCGAGGTGGCCGCCGAGGTCCGCGGTGCGCGCACCGTGCGCGACCGCTTCGAGGCACGCCTCGCGGATCGCGCGTCCCGCGCTCTGACGCCTCCTCGCCGGTATGCGAGAGCAGAGCCGCGCCGGCGAGGATCATCGCCATCGGGTTGGCGACGTCCTTCCCCTGCAGGGAGGGCGCCGTGCCGTGCGCCGCCTCCGCCATGATCGCCGCCGGCTCGAAGTCGGCACTCGAAGGCGACGAGCAGCGACTCCGAGCCGGCGATCGAGCCGAAGAGCGGCAGGACGAGGTCGGACAGGATGTCGCCGTCGCGGTTGAGCGCGGGAATCACGAGCGGGTCGCCGGCGGAGGAGAGGAGCAGCGCGAAGGTCGCGTCGATCAGTTGCGGCTCGTACGGTACGTCCGGGTGGCGCTCGGCGGCCTCGTCCATCTCCTCCTTGAGCATCCCCTCGTAGGTCGGGCTGACCGTGTACTTCGGACCGCCGAAGATCTTCGCGCCCGTCCGTTCGGCCTGGCGAAAGGCGAACTCGGCGACGGCGTGGCAGATGCGGCGCTCGATTCGCTCGGTGCGGAACGCGACCTCGTCGTCGCCCTCGCCCTCGCGCCACTCCTTCGCGCCGTACGCGTCGCCGACCGCCATCCGCACGATCGAGATCGGCGCGTGCACGCCGCCGAGCGGCGCGACGCCGGGAATCCGCCGCCCGGTGCGGACGATCACCTTGCCGCCGATCTCCTCGCGGAGGATCCGGTTCGGCGAACCGACGTCGCCGCGACCCTCCGGCGTGACCGTCGCCGCCTTCAGGCCGAGGCCGTGCTCGCGGATCGCGGCTGCGGCTTCGTGGACGATCCCGTTCTCCGTCTCGCGGCGCCGTTCGAGCGAGAGGTCGAAGCGCAGGAACTCGAGCTCCACTCCGATCACGTCGGGCTGGAGCACGCGGAGGCTCTCCTCCAGCAGCTCCTGCCCCGTCTCGTCCCCTTCGAGGACGACGATCGTTCGCTCGTCGCGCATCGCGCTCGATGGTAGCCACGTTGAACACGGCGAATGGGTTGGAGCCGGAAAGGTCGCAAGGGCGCGTTTCGCTATTTCGACAGCAGCGGGAAGCGGATCGCCGACGAGGGGAAGCTCGCGCGAATCGAGGCGCTCGCGATCCCGCCTGCGTGGAAGGACGTCTGGATCTCGCCGCGCGCGTCGGCGAAGTTGCAGGCAACCGGATTCGACGCAGCCGGCCGGAAGCAGTACCTATACAGCGCGGACTATCGAGCTCAGCAAGAGCGGGCCAAGTACGACAAGCTGATCCGCTTCGGCGACGCCCTGCCGACGCTGCGCGAGGCGATGGCGCTCCACTTCGACCAGGAGGAATTCGACCGCGAACGCGTCTCCGCGGTGGCCCTGCGGTTGATCGAGCTGGGCTGGTTCCGGGTCGGCTCCGAGCGCTACGTCCGCGACGGAACGTACGGCGTGACGACGCTTCTGCGCAGGCATGTCACGGTGCGCGGCCGCCGTGTCTGCCTCTCCTTTCCTGCGAAGCACGGGATCCGGGTGCGCACCGAGGTCGTGGATGCCGATCTCGCCGCAGCGCTACGCAGCCTGCTCGACATCAGGGGTCCACGCGTCTTCAAGTACGAGTGGGAGGGCGGCACGTACAACCTCACGAACAGGCGGCTGAACGACTACGTGAAGATCTATCTCGGGGAGGAGTTCAGTGCGAAGGACTTCCGCACCTGGGGCGGCACGCTCCTCGCCGGGATCTATCTCGCGGAGCGCGCGGCCAAGGAGGGATTTCCCGAGTCCGAACGCGAGCAGAAGCGTTCGGTCACCGCGGTGATGCGCCGAGTCGCGGAACGGCTCGGAAATACTCCGGCGGTCACGCGCGAGTCGTACGTCTCTCCTGCGGTGGTCGAGCAGTACCTGGACGGAAGAACGATCGACGATTTTCGCCCCCGGCATTTGCGTGTCGTCACGGCCCGTGACGTAGGCCTCTCGCCCGAAGAACAGGCGATGCTCAGCTTGCTACGTTCGTGGCGAATTCGACGTGCTCGCGAGGCCGCATAGTTGCGGGGCGATTTCTGTAGGGTTTAGCGGAAATCGGCCGTGCAAAGGAGGACAAGGGTGGCTCGGAAAACGGTGCTCGTGTGCGACAGCTGTGGGAACGAGGTCGACGAGGGGAAGGGTGCCGTGATGCGGGTGACGTACACGGACGCGCGGCGCGGGGCGAAGCAGGCAGACCTCTGCGACAACTGCGCCGGCGGGATGCCAGGACGCGCCGCCGCGCGTCGCGGGCGCAAGCCAAAGTCTCTGTAGCTCGGAAACGCTGCGCGTTTCCTCGCTGGGAGATACGGAACTGCGCGGGCCGGAAAGCGCGGTTTCCGGCCCGCTTCGTGCTGTCTTGTCTTGGAGGCTGTGTGGGGTGGGAGGTTTGTGTTGTGCGCTCGCGCGCGGCGGAGGCCGGCGCGAGCGAGCGTCCGGCCTGCGGCTAAGTCGCCGCTTCGCGGCTGTCTTAGCCTCCGGCCTCTTGCGCAGCGCCGGTTGAAGCGTCACGAACCTCTGCGGCGACGGAACAGGCGTCTGAGCTCCCGCAAACCCAGGGCGCCCTCGCCACGGAGCGGACGGGAGACCGCGTCTCTGGTCCGCGCAGTTCCCTTGTCCCCGGCTCGCGAAGCGGTGGGCTTCGCGAGCCGATTGAAGCGCTAGCGTAGGCGGGTGCCGCTCCGCCTCATCGCGGGCCCTGCCAACGCGGGCAAGGTCGAGCTCCTGCTCGGCCGTTACGTCGACGTGCTCGAGTCCGGGAACGGGCTCGAGCCGGTCCTCATCGTGCCGAACCGGGCGGACGTCGACCGGGTCGAGCGCCAGCTCCTGGCGCGGCGTCCTGCGCTGCTGGGCGGCTCGATCGGCACCTTCGACGACCTGTTCGACCGTCTCGCGCGCGGCTCCGAAGGCGCGCTTCGCCGGCTCGGACGAGTGGAGCAGACACTGCTCGTCCGCCGGGTCGTGAGCGGCGCGCAGCTCGCGGGCTACGCGCGCTCCGCGACGCATGCGGGCTTCGCCGAGTCGCTCGAGCGGGCGCTCGGCGAGCTAGACGAGGGGCTCCTCGCTCCCGCTGCCGTCGAGGGCGAGCTCGGTGCCCTCTATGCCGGCTACCGCGAGGAGCTCGACCGGCTTGGGCGCTGGGATCGCGGCCTGCTGCGCAGTCATGCGGTCGAGCGCCTCCGGGCCGACCTCGACGCCTGGCACGGCGAGCCGGTCTTCGCGTACGGCTTCGAGGACCTGACCGGCGCCGAATGGGCGCTGCTGGAGGCGCTGGCCGCGCGAACGGAGGTCACCGTCTCACTCCCGTACGAGCCGGGAAGGCCGGTCTTCGCCGCGCTGCGGCGGACGGCCGAGGATCTCGCCGGTCTCGCCGCGGGTTCGGTCGAAGAGCTGCCTCCGCGGTACGGGGCGATCGCGCCGCCGGCGCTCGCGCATCTGGAACGGACGCTCTTCGCCGACGAGCCGGGTGAGGCGCCGCCGCTCGACGGCGTCGATCCGCTTCTTCGAGGGAGCCGGCGGCCGCGGCACGCTCGAGCTGGTGGGCGAGGAGGTGCTCGCGCTCGTCCGCGGCGGCATGCCGCCGGAA
Organism: uncultured Actinomycetes bacterium; assembly: GCA_963720065.1. Taxonomy (GTDB): domain Bacteria; phylum Actinomycetota; class Thermoleophilia; order Gaiellales; family Gaiellaceae; genus Palsa-739. Next base: position 108,772 of record CAVREH010000015.1, on the reverse strand, counting down.
GCGATCGGGATCGTCGTGCCGGGATACGAGCGAATTCGCGGGGCGCTCGAGACGGTGCTCGGCTCGTTCGGCATCCCCTACACCGTCGACGGCGAGCTGCGCCTGACGCAGACGCCGCTCGTCCATGCCCTCGCGGCGATTCTGCGCTTCGCGTGGGGAGGAGGGAGCCGCAGCGATCTCTTCCGCTTCCTCCGGTCGCCGTTCTCGGGGCTCGAGCGGCGGTCGGTCGACTTCGTCGAGGGGCGCCTCCGCGGACGCGCGGTCCAGGCTCCGGAGCGCGTGGTCGAGGAGGCCGAACGACTGCGCGAGGGGCCGCTCCCCGCGCTCGCGGAGCTGCGCGACGCCGCCGATCCGGTCGAGGCGGTGCGGGAGCTCGCGGAACGGATGCTCCGGAACGCGTACGGCCTCGAGCGGCCACCGGCGAACGCCGCGAGCCGGCTCGATCTCCGGGCGTACGAGGAACTGAGGCGGCTCCTCGCCGAGCTCGACGGCTGGTTGGAGCTCGGCGGGGAGCTGAGCCGCGAGGGCGTCGTGGCCGCGGTCGAACGTGCCGCGCTTCCTCGCCGGACGGGCGACGACGCGGGCCGCGTCGCCGTGGTCGACCTCTCGCGCGCCCGCACGCGCCGCTTCGACGCCGTCTTCGTTCTCGGGCTGGAGGAGGGGAGCCTGCCTCGCCGCGGCGGCGGCTCGCCGTTCCTCGACGACGACGCACGGCGCGCGCTCGACGAGCGAGGCGCGCGGCTCGTGCGGCCGGATCCCGTGGAGAACGATCGCTACCTCTTCTACACGGCGTGCACGCGCGCCTCGCAGCGGCTCTATCTCGTGCGCGAGGCTGCGGATGACGACGGCAGCCCGCGCGAGGCGAGCCCGTTCTGGCACGACGTCCAGGTGCTCTTCGACGTCGACGACGTGCGGCGCTGGACGCGGCGGCGGCCGCTCTCGGCCCTGACCTGGCCGCTCGAGGACGCGCCGACGGAGCGTGAGCGGCTGCGGGCGCTGGCCGAGCTCGCAGCGCACGACGCGGAGGCGGCCGAGGCTCTCGCGCGCGCGAACGGCTGGGCGCGGAGACTCGAGCGCGCGCAGGCCGCCTTCCATCGGCCGACGCGGCTGACGCACCCGCTCGTGCTCGAGCAGTTCGCCTCGCGCACCTCGTTCTCGGTGACCGAGCTCGAGCGCTTCGCCGACTGCTCCTCGGCCTGGTTCTTCGAGCGCTTCCTCTCCCCGAAGACGATCGACGCCGAGCCGGACGCGATGCAGCGCGGCTCGGTGGCGCACACGGCGCTGTTCCGCTTCTTCACGCGCGTGCCGGCGGAGCTCGGCGTCGAGAAGCTCGAGGCGGGCAACGTCGACGACGCGAAGCGGCTGATGCGGCAGTGCCTCGACGAGGCGATCGGCGGCGTGCGGATGGAGCTCACCGACATGCAGCTGCGGGAGCTCGACCAGAGCTTGTGGCGCGACCTCGAGGCGGTGGTGGAGGAGGAGTGCGAGTCCGGCCTCTCGCTCGTGCCCCGCCGGTTCGAGGTTGCGTTCGGGAACGAGCGGGCGGCGCCGGAGCTCCAGCGCGGTCTCGAGCTCGCGCCCGGCCTGACGCTCTCCGGGAAGATCGACCGGATCGACGTCGACCCGTTCGGCGCCCGCGGGATCGTGCAGGACTACAAGTCCGGCAAGCACGCGCACTCGGCCGTCGAGATCGAGCGAGAGCTGCGCCTGCAGGTCCCGCTGTACATGCTCGTGCTCCGCGACCTCGTCGGGCTCGAGCCGCTCGGCGGCCTCTACCGGCCGCTCGCAGGCACCCGTCGGGCGCGCGGCCTCGTGCGCGCCGCGGACGCGGAGACGCTGCCGGGCTACGTCAAGAGCGACTACCTCGACGAGGAGGCGTTCTGGGGCGTCGTCGAGTCGGCGCGCGAGACCGCGACGGCGCTGGCCGGACGGATCCAGGAGGGAGACGTCCACCACGACCCGCGCGGCGGCGACTGCCCGACGTGGTGCGACCTCTGGACGATGTGCCGGATCGAGCGTCCATGAGCATGAGCGGCTACGAGCTGAACGAGCAGCAGCTCGCGGCGGTCGAGGCCGGAGGGGAGGTCTTCGTCTCCGCGGGCGCCGGCACCGGCAAGACGGCGGTGCTCGTCGAGCGGGTCGTCCGCGCGGTCACCGAACGCGGGCTCGACGTCGACTCGATCCTCGTGATCACGTACACGCGCCGCGCCGCCGGCGAGCTTCGGACCCGGATCCGCGCAGCCCTCGCCGACCGCGGCCGGCACGACCTCGCGCGCCGCCTCGACGGGGCGTGGATCTCGACGATCCACGGCTTCTGTGCCCGCCTCCTGCGGGCCTATCCGCTGGCAGCCGGGCTCGACCCGCGCTTCCGCGAGCTCGACGAGGCGCAGGCGGCGGTGCTGCGGTCGGAGGCGTTCGGATCCGCGCTCGCGGAGTTCTGTGCCGACGACGATCCGCAGCGGCTCGAGCTGCTCGCCACCTACGGGAGCGACCGGTTGCGGCGGATGCTGACGAGCGTCTACGAGACGTTGCGTGCGGCGGGGCGCGAGCTCGACCTGGCGGTGGCGGCGCGGCCGGAGCTCGCCGAGCGGGTCGAGGAGCTCCGGGCCGCTGCATCCTCGCTCGCGGCCGAGCCCGACTCGACCGACGCCCAACGCCAGGCCGCTTCGGGTCTCCTCGAGCTGCTGCAGCGCGACCGGCGGCCGGACCGGCTGATGTCGTTGAGCAGCCTCAAGGCCCGGGGCGATCGCGCGGCCGCGTACTGCGAGGCGCTCGCCGCAGTCGAGCAGGCAGCGCTCGACGAGGCCGCGGCGCGCGACCGAGCGCTCCTGCAGGAGCTGCTGACGCTGTTCGCTGCCCGGTACGCGGAGGCAAAGGCCCGCGAGTCGGCGCTCGACTTCGAGGATCTCCAGCTCGAGGCGCGCGACCTGCTCCGCTCGCAGCCCGAGCTCCGCGACCGGGAGCGGGCGCGCTTCCGCTCGATCCTCGTCGACGAGTTCCAGGACACCAACCGCCTGCAGACCGAGATCGTGGACCTGCTGCGTACGCCGGAGACGGAGCTCTTCTTCGTCGGCGACGAGTTCCAGTCGATCTACGGCTTCCGCCACGCCGACGTCCAGGTGTTCCGCGAGCGGCGCGAGGCCGCCGGGCGACCGCTTTCGCTGACGCTCAACTACCGCTCGCGCCCCGAGGTGCTCGCCGCGGTCAACGACCTCTTCGGTGCGCACTTCGGCGGGGAGTTCCAGGAGCTCGCCGCCGCGGCCGAGTTCCCCGACCCGGTCTTCGGCCACCCGGTCGAGCTGCTCGTCACCGACAAGGAGAGCTACAAGGACAGCGGCGTCCACTGGCGGCGGGGAGAGGCGCGGGCCGTCGCCCGGCGCGTGCGCGAGCTCGTGGACACGGGCGTGGCGACGGCGGGCGAGATCGTCCTGCTGTTCGCGGCCGGCACCGACGCGGAGTGGTACGAGGATGAGCTGCGGCGGGTGGGGCTGCCGACGTACCGCGCGACCGGCAAGGGCTACTTCGGTCAGCAACAGGTCGTCGACCTGCTCATGTACCTGCGGCTGCTCCAGAACCGCTACGACGACACGGCGCTCCTGTCGGTGCTCGCCTCGCCGTTCGTCGGCGTCTCGAACGACGCGCTCGCTCTCCTGCGGCGCGTCGCGTCGAGGCGGCCGCTCTTCACCGGCCTCGAGCACTCGTTGCCGCCGGGCCTCGCCGAGCGCGACGAGCGCCTGATGCGCGCCTTCCGCCAGCGCTACGACCGGCTCGTCGAGGCGATGGCGCGGCTCTCCCTCGAGCGGCTGTGCGAGCAGATCGTCGCCGAGCACGACTACGACCTCGCCGTGCTCGCGCAGTGGGACGGGCGGCGGCGCTACGCGAACATGCGGAAGCTCGCGCGCCTTGCGCGCTCGTACGAGGAGCTCCGTGGGCCCGACGTGGAGGGCTTCGTCCGCTTCGTCGCCGAGCAGGAGGCGGTCGGCGCCCGCGAGCTCGAGGCGGTCGCCGAGGAGGAGGGCGCCGACGCGGTGCGCCTGCTCACGATCCACGCGGCGAAGGGGCTCGAGTTCAAGGTCGTGATCGTCGCCGACGCGGGGCGCGACCGGGTCGCAGCCCTCCGCGGACGAGATCCTCGCTCTTCCCGACGGCCGCTTCGGCTTCCGCGTCGCCGACCCCGTGACGGCGAAGCGGCGCGGCGCCTTCGACTACGAAGCGGTGAAGGAGGCCAGGCAGGAGGCGGAGCGGGCCGAGCGCCTGCGCCTCTACTACGTCGCGATGACGCGCGCGAAGGAGCGGCTGATCGTCTCCGGCTCGGTCGACCTCGGCGCCGACCGAGAGACGCCGACTCCGATCGCATGGGTGCTCGACCGGCTCGCAGCCGACGAGGAGCTCGCGCAGGCCGGAGACGCGCCCATCGAGCTCGTGCGGGGCGACGCGCGGCTGCTCGTCCGTCTCGACCGGTTCCGGCCGGAACAGCCCGAGGAGGTGGAGCCCGAGGCGGAGGAGCAGGAGGAGGGCCAGCTGGCTCTCTTCGCCGCGCTCGACGAGATCACTGCGCCGTCCGCGGCGCCGGAACTGCCGCCGCTCGTGGCCGTGCCGGAGCCGCCGCTGCACCGCGTGCGCCGGCTCTCGTTCACGTCGCTCTCGCTCTTCGAGCAGTGCGCGTACAAGTATTTCGCGCGCTACGGGCTCGGGATGAGCGAGCGGCCCGTCGAGGGCGAAGAGCCCGGCGAGAGGTCCGGGACGGAGATCGGCAGCGCGGTCCACGCGCTGCTCGAGGAGATCGACCTCGCCGCGCCGGTCCTGCCCGAGCTCGAGGACGAGGTGGTGAGCGGCTTCGTGGCCGCGTACTGCGAGTCCGAGCTCGCGCGCCGCGTCGCGGCACTCGAAGGCGTCGAGAAGGAACGCCACTTCACCTTCGAGCAGGACGGCGTGCTCGTACACGGCTTCATCGACGCGTTCCATTTGCGCGACGGGCGCGCTCTGGTCGTGGACTACAAGACGAACGCGCTCGGCGAGGCCTCGCCGGACGAGATCGTCGAGCAGGACTACCGGCTGCAGCGACTCGTCTACGCGCTCGCGTGCTTCCGAGCCGGCGCGGACGAGGTCGAGGTCGTCTACCACTTCCTCGAGCGGCCGGACGCGCCGGTGGAAGCCGTCTTCGCGCGCGCCGACGTGCCCGGGCTCGAGGCCGAGCTGTCCGCCGCGATCGCGCGGATCCAGGCGGGCGAGTTCCCGCCGACGCCGAGCGACTTCGCCTGCGCGGGCTGTCCGGCGCTCGACCTCGTCTGCGCGGGCCCGCGCCTGCGCCCGCGGCTGCCGGAAGCCGTTGCCTCGTAGCTACCTGCAGGAGGCCTGCAAGCGTGTCGGGCCCGAGCCTGACCACGACAGCTTTCCAAAGGCCATGTCCCGGTGTCAGGCACGCGGACAGGGCTCGGACGGACATGTCCCTCGATCAATCTGAAGGAGCGGCGCGTGTTCGCGCGGCCGACATGTCTCGTACGGACACGTCCCGGTGCCTGGCACCGGGTCGTGTCCGTTCAGGAGGGTGAGAGTCCCGCGCTGCAGCAATGATCCCAGCGTGCCTCGTAGCTATCTGCAGGAGGCCCGCAAGCGGGTCGGGCCGAAAAGGAGCGGATCGGGCCGATCATCGAGCGGCTCGCGGCCGAGCACGCCGACGCGGCGATCGCGCTCCGTTTCCGCAGTCCGGTCGAGTTGCTCGTCTCGGTGATGCTGTCGGCGCAGACGACCGACGTGAACGTCAACCGCGTCACGCCGGCGCTGTTCGAGAAGTACCGCAGGCCCGAGGACTACCTCGCCGTGCCGCAGGAGGAGCTCGAGCGGGACATCTTCGCGACCGGCTTCTATCGCCAGAAGGCGAAGGCCATCCGCGGGACGATGCGGATGCTGCTCGAGGAGTTCGACGGCGAGGTGCCGCGGTGCCTCGAAGAGCTGGTCCGGCTGCCGGGCGTTGCGCGCAAGACCGGCAATGTCGTCGCGGCCGAGCTCGGCGAGCCGCAGGGGATCGTCGTCGACACCCACGTTCGCCGCCTCTCCCAGCGGCTCGGGCTCACGCGGCAGGAGGATCCGGTCAAGATCGAGCGCGATCTCGTCCGGCTTGTCCCGCGCGCCGACTGGGGCCGCTTCCCGCACCTCCTGATCTGGCATGGCCGCCGCGTCTGCGACGCGCGCCGCCCCCGCTGCGAGGACTGCGTCCTCAACGACCTCTGCCCGTCGAGCCGTGTCTGACCGCTCGGCCCGCTCCCGCAGCTTCGAGTCCGTGCCGCGGACGTACGAGCGGCACCGGCCGGACTATCCCGCGGAGGCTCTGCGCTGGGCTGCGGAGCAGCTTGGGCTCGACCCCGGCGCCCGAATTCTCGACGTGGGCGCCGGGACGGGGAAGCTGACCCGCGGCCTCGTCGCGCTCGGCTTCGAGGCGGTGGCCGTCGAGCCGGGAGGCCCGATGCTTGCCCAGCTCCGTGAGGCGGTGCCGGAAGCGGAAGCGCACGAGGCACCGGCGGAGGCGATCCCACTCCAGGACGAGAGCGTCGAGGCCGCATTTGCGGGGCAGGCCTTCCACTGGTTCGACCGCGAACGTGCCTTACCCGAGCTGCATCGCGTCGTCGCCCCCGGCGGCGGCCTGGCGCTGCTCTGGAACTGGTGGGACGAGCGCGACCCGCTGCAACGCGAGCTGGGCGAGCTGGTCGGCTACGCCGGCCACGAGCCGTACCAGGAGGAGGAGCTGCCCGGCGACCCGTGGTTCCGCGAGCTGGCCCGCACCGTCGTCGAGACCGTCCAGGAGTCGAGCCCGGACGACCTCGTCGGCTACCTCTCGACCGTGAGCGGATTCCTCGTCAGGGAGCGGGCTGAGCAAGAGGAGCATCTGCGCGCCGTCCGCGACCTCGCCTCGCGCTACGGCGAGCAGTTCCCGCTGCCGCGTCTCACGTACGTCTTCGCGTTCGAACGGCTCAGTTAACCCGCGGATCCTCGGGCATGCGGGCGACGAGCTCGTAGATCCCGCCCTTGCGACGGAGGACGTCGCGCCAGAGCTCCTCCGGATCGTCGGTGAACGCGTCGTCCGGGAGCGCGGGCTCGAGGATCCAGTCCTCGTCCGCGACCTCGGCCTCGAGCTGCCCGACGCCCCAGCCCGCGTAGCCGGCGAATACCCGCCGGCGGGTCGTGGCGGGGACGATCTCGTCCGGGTCGGCGAGCGACGGGAAGCCGAGCGCGCCGAACAGCGGCACCGCGGCGTCGTCCGGGTCGACGAACTCGCCGAGCACGAGCACCGCTTCCGGCTGCACGGGGCCGCCGACCCAGACCGGCTCGCCGTCGTCGACGACCGGCTCGAGCTGCGGCACGGCGCCGGCCACCTCCACCGGCGACGGCCGGTTGAGGACGAGCCCCGCCGCGCCGTCCTCGGTGTGCTCCGTCACGAGGACGACCGTGCGGCGGAAGTTCGGGTCGAGCAGCGCCGGCGACGCGACGAGGAGGTGTCCGCGCAGCGAGTCCACGACCCCATTGTGGCCGTCGGGCGCTATGCGTCGTTGGAACGGTACGAGACGATCTGCACGCGCTCGAGCGTGAGCATCCCCTCGCCGACCATCTCGTCGAGGATCGGCACCACGCGGTCGATCTGCTCCGGCGTGTCGACGATCTCGATCACGACGGGCAGGTCCTCGGACAGGCGCAGGATCCGGGAGGTGTGCAGGCGCGAGTCGGCGCCGAATCCCTCGATGCCTCGCAGCACGGTTGCGCCGGCGAGCCCTTCCTTGCGCACCCGCTCGACGATCGCCTGGTAGAGCGGCTTGCCGTGCCAGGTGTCGGACTCCCCGATGAAGAGCCGCAGCAGCTTGCCTTCGCCTTCGAGTTTCATAGGGAGGTCACAAAGCCCTGCCCGCGACGACTCCGAGGTAGACGGCGAAGAGGCCGGCGGCCGCGCTGCCGAGGACGTTGGCGGCGGCGAGGCCGACGGCGCCGTCCTCGAGCAGGCGGTACGTCTCGTACTGGAGCGTCGAGAAGGTGGTGTAGGCGCCGAGAAAGCCGATCGTCAGCGCCGAGCGCAGCCACGGCGCCGTCGTGAGCTGCTCTGTCATCAGCGTGAGCAGAAACCCGAGCACGAGCGCACCGCTGACGTTGACGACGAATGTTCCCCACGGAAAGGACGTAGGGAGTCGTCGAGACACCACTCCGTCGAGCCCGTAGCGCGCGAGCGCGCCCAGCGCTCCTGCAATGCCGATGGCCACGATCGTCCGCATTCCAACTCCTCTCGATCGTAGGAGCCATCAGCCTCTGCGGCGGTTCGCGGCGAGCTCCATCGCCTCGGCGCCCTCCGGCACCGGCGGAAAATCTAGCCGTGCGCGGGCGTCAGCGCGACGAGTAGGCCGCCGTCGTCGTCGAGCGCCGGGAAGAAGTCGCCGACGACGGGCTTCAGGTTGCCGCTGCGCGTCCGCAGCTGCAGCTGCTCGTTGAGGCGGCGCACGCCCCACTCGAGCGAGAGCTTGACCGGGTTCTTCTCCTCCGCGAACCCTGCGAGCCCGAACGCGGAGATCACGTCTGCGCCGAGCACCTCCTGCTCGTTCCAGCCGCTCATTTCGAACACACCGCGGCCGATCGCGAGGATGCGACCCTCCTGGTCGCAGGTGACGAGGCCGGTCGTGGGGGCCGGGTAGTAGTCGTCCATCAGCTCGAACAGGAAGCCGAACCCGCAGTGATGGCAGGCCACGGCCTCGTCGAACATCCCTTCCTTGCGGTCGATGTCGATCGACCGCTCCTTGCAGTTCGGGCAGATGAAATGCGGCACGGCGTCAGGCTAGCTACGAGTTGTCGCGCCGCTCTAGACCTTCGTGGGCTCGGCTTCGGGCCTCGGGGCGGTGAGGGCGGTGCCGGTGTGGCCCTCGTCCGCTGCGAGGAACCGCTCGGCGTCGAGCGCGGCCATACAGCCGCTGCCGGCCGCCGTGACGGCTTGGCGGTAGACGTGGTCCTGCACGTCGCCCGCAGCGAAGACGCCGGGGATGTTCGTCTCGGTCGTCCCGGGCTTCGTGACGAGGTAGCCGTTCGCGTCGTGGTCGAGCTGGTCGACGAAGAGCTTCGTGTTCGGGTCGTGGCCGATCGCGACGAAGAGCGCGCCCGCCTCGACCTCCTCCGTCTCCCCGGTCTCGGTGTTGCGCAGCCGGAGGCCGCTGATCGAGTCCTCGCCGAGGACTTCCTCGACGACGTATGGCGTCTTGAGGTCGATCTTCTCGTTGTCGCGGGCCCGGTCGATCATGATCTGCGAGGCGCGGAACTCGGGCCGGCGATGGACGAGCGTGACCTTGTAGCCGAAGCGCGTGAGGAAGAGGCCCTCCTCGAACGCCGTGTCGCCGCCGCCGACGACGAAGATGTGCTTGTCGCGGAAGAACGCGCCGTCACACGTCGCACAGGCCGACACGCCGCGGCCCTTCAGCCGCTCTTCCGACTCGATCCCGAGCCAGCGGGCGCTCGCGCCGGTCGCGACGATCACGGAGCGGGCGCGGTACTCCTCGCCCTCCACCCAGACGCGGTACGGGCGCTCCGAGAAGTCGACGCGGGTCACGTTGTCGGTGACGAACTCGGTGCCGAAGCGCTCCGCCTGTCGGCGGAACTCGGCCATCATCTCGGGCCCCATGATCCCGTCGGGGTAGCCCGGATAGTTCTCCACGTCGCTCGTGATCATCAGCTGGCCGCCCCAGCTGAAGCCCTCGATCACGAGCGGGCGCAGGTTCGCGCGCGCAGCGTAAAGGGCCGCGGTGTATCCCGCAGGCCCTCCGCCGATCACGATCAGGTCATGTACGTCGCTCATCGGTTCCTCTCTCGCAAAAAGTGTCTGCTGTATTAAACGATTTGGGCCGGATTGACGTTCCCGGCAGGCGTGAAATCCGCGGTGCGGGGGAGACGGGCGGCGTGGCCGGAACGATCACATGGGAGCAGCTGCGCGAGCGGCGTTCCGTGCGGAGCGCGGCTGCGCGGTGAGCCTGTACGTCGGGCTCGATCCGAGCGTGGTGCCGCCCTCAACGGGACTACCCTCGAGACGGCGGACACCGGCCTCGATCTCGCCGTCCACCAGACGCTGACCCACGGTGGGACGATCGAGGTGATCGGCGAGGAGCATCGCGACCTCGAGCCGGTCGGCGGTCTCGCGGCGTTGCTCAGGTTCTAGGAGGGGTTTGGCTCCTAGGCAGCGTCGGCGGTCGTGTCGCCGGCGCCGAGCTCCGGAGCGGTCACCGGCCGCGTCGTCCGCTCCAGGCCTCCGAGCTCCGCGAGCTCCGCAGCGGGGGAGATGCCATGGTCGCGGAACTTCCGGGCGCTCGGCAGCACGCGCGTCTCGAGCGATCCGACGGTCTCGTTGTAGGAGCGAACCGCGGTGTCGAGGCCGCGACCGACCTTCGCGAAGTGCTCGGTCAGCGTCGCCAGCCGGTTGTACAGCTCGCGTCCCAGGTCGCTGATCGCCTTCGCCGACTCCGCGATCGTCTCCTGGCGCCAGCCGTAGGCCACGGCACGGAGGAGCGCGATCAGCGTCGTCGGCGTCGCCAGGATGACCTGCTGGTTGACGCCCTCCTCGATCAGCGACGGGTCCTGCTCCAGGGCGGCGCTCAGGAACGTCTCGCCGGGGATGAAGAGCACGACGAACTCGGGCGCGGCGTCGAACTGCGCCCAGTAGCCCTTCCCGGACAGCTTGTTGATGTGGTCTCGAACCTGGCGGGCGTGGTCGCGGAGCTTGGCGATGCGCTCCTCGTCGTCTCGAGCGGAGAGCGACTCGAGGTACGCCTGTCCGGCGAACTTCGCATCGACGACGACCGTCTTCGAACCGGGGAGCTTGACGACGAGGTCGGGGCGGAGACGGCTGTCTTCCGTCGCCACGTGCGCCTGCGTCTCGAAGTCGCAGTGCTCGAGCATCCCAGCCATCTCGACCACTCGCCGGAGCTGGATCTCTCCCCAGCGGCCGCGCACGTTGGGCCGGTCGCGGAGGGCGCTCACGAGGTTCCCGGTCTCGTTGCGGAGCTGGCTCTGACCCTCGGCGAGCTGGCGCACCTGGACGTTCAGCTCCGAGTACGCGCGCGTGCGCGCGACCTCGAGCTGCTGCAGCTTCCCGTCGACCTTCTGGAGGGACTCGGCGATGGGCGTCACGAGGTGCTCGACCGCCTGCTTGCGCTGCTCCAGCTCCTGCGTCGTCTGCTGCTGCAGCTGCTCGAGCTGCGACTTGGCGAGGTCGAGGAAGGACTGATTGTTCGTCGCGAGCGCGTCGGCCGCGAGCGCCTTCAGCGTCGAGCCGAGCGAGTTGCGAGCCTCCTCGAGCGCGGCAGTGCGGCTCGCGTAGTGGGCGCGCAGCACGAGCCAGGCGGTAGCCGAGCCGATGAGAAGACCGATGACGAGTCCAACGATCATTGGGGGCGCAGAACCCTAGAGATCGCGTCGGACGGACCACTAAAACGCCGGCCCCGACGAACCCGTAAGTCCATCGGAACCGGCTCGCAGAGCCTATGCGGGCGCGGCCTGAAAGGTCAAGCAGGAAAAGCGCGCTCTTTGCGCACTTTCGTCCCGTGAGGCGCGCTAGGAGTTCGCGACGGCGGCGGCCAGCGCTTGGTCGACGGCGGCGGGGTCGTAGGTGTTTCCGGTGGCGACTTGCAGCTTGCCGCCGGTGGGGCCGACGAGGATGGTCGGGGTCCCCCCGATCTTCTCCGTCTTCGCGAGCTTGTCGACGGCGCTCGCGGTCGCTTGCGAGGCGGAGCCGTTGGTGTCGTCTCTCCACTGGGCCAGCTTAAGGCCGGTCACGCTCGCGGCGATGTGCGCCATCCAGTTGCCGGTCAGATAGCCGGTGTTTTCCGCGTTTGCCGGCTGGTTGTCGTAGAGGACTTTCGCGTACTGGAAGGCCTTGTTCTGGTCGGCAGCGGCGATCACACCGAGTCGGCCTGTGAACGACTGAGAGCCCGCACCCCCGATGAATGCCCACGGCTTGAGGTGCAGCTGCACCTTCCCCGTCCGGATGTACTTGTTGACGACGCCCGGTAGGTGGACGACCTCGTAGTCGTCGCACACGGGGCACTGGACGTCGATGAACATCTCCATCGTGACGGGCGCCTTCGGGTTGCCGAGCGTGAGGCCGTGCTGGGGGATCCCCTTGAAGAGGTTGTTGGCCTCGCCCGCGCCCTGCAGTGCGATCGGGTTGTTTTGATTGCCGACCGTCCCCAGGCCCGTCATGTCGCTCGCGGAGACGACCTGGTTGCCGCCGCCGCTACTGCTGCCGCCGCTGAGCGCGACGATGAGCACGACGGCGATCACCACGATCAGGACGACGCCGCCTCCGATCGCAAGCGCGCGCGGCGACGCCTGGCGCGCGCGAGCTCCGCCGACGCCCTTCGAGCGCACCGGCGGCGGTGCTGTCGCCGCGGCCGCTTGCCTCTGTTGTCTCGCCCTCTTACCGCTCGGCATGGGCCGGAAGGGTAGCCGGTACCTCGGATTCTCCGGTGGAGGCGAGGAGTAAGAATCCGATGATAAGAAGGAAGGCGGTGAGCGCCAGGGTCGGGATCGTGAGATAGCCGAACCCGTGGTTGGCGATCCAGTTGGTGCCGCAGCCGCCGGGCGCGGAGACGGTGCACGCCTTCGACTCCGCGATCACCCCGCGCTCGATCAGCATGTGGTAGATCGACGTCCCGGCGCCCACGATCGGCAGCGGCAGCAGGTACCTCGCGGCCCGGTTGTCACCCCGCGCGGCGATCAGGAGCGTGAGGATCGAGAGCGGGTACATCAGCACCCGCTGGAACCAGCAGAACTCGCACGGGATGAAGTGTGCGACCTGCGAGTAAAAGAGGCTGCCACCGGTCGCGATAGCAGCGACGACGAAGGCTCCCCACAGCTCGTAGCCCCACAGCAGGCTGCGCATCCAGGCGAGCGGCCCCCGGACGCCCGCCAGCGCGAGCACGCCGACGAGCAGCGCGAGGACGATGAGCACCTGTCCCACGACGCCGAGGACGGAGAGGGCGACGATCGTGTCCTGCGTCATTCCGGCGGCAGGGTATCGGCCGCAGCGGTGGGCGTTACGCTGACCGCGCCGGGGTGGCGGAACTGGTCAGACGCGCCCGACTTAAAATCGGGTGGCCCTCGGGCCGTGCGGGTTCGAGTCCCGCCCCCGGCATCGCAGAACTCAGGCGGGTAGGCGTCAGGCGACCACTGCCGTCGGGACGAGAATCCGCTCCGCGAGGTCCACGAGGCGGTTCGAGTAGCCCCACTCGTTGTCGTACCACGCGACCACCTTCACCTGCGTTCCGTCGATCACGGCTGTCAAGCCGGCGTCGAAGATCGCGGAGAACGGCGACTTGACGATGTCCGACGAGACGAGCGGCTCTTCGCTGTAGGCGAGGATCCCCTCGAGAGGCCCGACGTCGGCGCTGAGGGCGAAGAGGTCGTTGACCTCCGCGATCTCCGTGGGCCGCTCGACCTCGACCGTCAGGTCGACGAGCGAGCCGGTGGGGACCGGAACCCGGACCGCGTAGCCGTGCAGCCTGCCCTCCAACTCGGGAACGACCAGGCCGAGCGCCTTCGCGGCGCCGGTCGTGGTGGGGACGAGGTTGCAGGCTGCCGCCCGGGCCCGCCGGTAGTCCTTGTGAGGGCCGTCGAGCAGCTGCTGGTCGCCCGTGTACGCGTGCACGGTGGTCATCAGCCCATGGCGGACTCCGAAGCCTTCGTGCAGCAGCTTCGCCACCGGGGCGAGGCAGTTCGTCGTGCAGGAGGCGTTGGAGATGATCCGGTGCTGCGTCGGCTCGTAGACGTCCTCGAAATTGACGCCGAGCGCGACCGTCACATCGGGGTCCTTGGCCGGTGCGGAGACGATCACCTTCTCTGCTCCCGCCTCCAGATGCTTTTCGGCATCGGCGCGGGCGCGGAAGCGGCCGGTCGACTCGATCACGATCTCCGCGCCGAGCTCGCGCCAGGGCAGGCGGGTCGGATCGGTCTCTCTCGGGACCGGGATCCGCCGCCTGTCGACGACGATGGCCTCGTCTTCAACCTCGACGCGGCCGGGGAACGGCCCGTAGACGGTGTCGTACTTCAGGAGTTGCGCGAGCATCGCCGGCTCGGCGACGTCGTTGATCGCCACCCATTCGATGTCGGTCTCGCGCTCGTAGGCAGCGCGAAACGCGGCCCGGCCGGTGCGGCCGAAGCCGTTGATGGCAACGCGAACAGCCATGATCTCCTCCTTCTCAATCGCTTGCCGTGACCGTAGGGCCGTCGGGACTCGGGAGGCATCGGCGAAGACCCTGACCGGAGCGCGAGAAAGCCGCAGCCCCGGCCGTCCCGGGCCGGAGAGCTACTGGACCGCTGCCGGGGCGGGGACCGAGCGCCTGGCGGATCCCGTCGCCTGCGCCGCTTCGGCGACCGCGGCGGCGACGGCCGAAGCGACGGAGCGGTTGAAGACGCTCGGGATCACGTAGTCCGCGGAGAGCTCGTCGTCCGAGATTGCTGCGGCGATTGCCCGGGCGGCGGCGAGCTCCATCTCCGGGTTGATCGTGCGTGCGCGGACGTCGAGTGCGCCGCGGAAGACTCCGGGGAAGGCTAGGACGTTGTTGATCTGGTTCGGGTAGTCGCTGCGGCCCGTGGCGATCACCTCGGCGAGGTCCTCGATCGCCTCCGGGTCGACCTCGGGATTCGGGTTGGCCATCGCGAAGACGATCGCGCGCGGTGCCATCCGGCGCACGCCCTCGACGCTGATCGCACCCGGCACGGAGACGCCGATGAAGACGTCTGCTCCCTCGAGCAGCTCGTCGGCGGACCCCTGGAGGTTCTCGGGGTTCGTCTGCTCGGCGTACTCCTGTTTCGCCGGGTTCAGACCTGTGCGGCCGCGGTAGAGCGCTCCGCCCTCGTCGCAGCCGACGATCCAGCGGGCGCCGGCGCGCTGCAGCGTCCGGGTCACCGCCATGCCGGCGGCGCCGCAGCCGGTCGTGACGATGCGTACGTCCTCCAACCGCTTGTCCACGACGCGCAGCGCGTTGAGCAGCGCCGCGAGCACGACAATCGCCGTGCCGTGCTGATCGTCGTGGAAGACGGGGATCTCGAGCCGTTCGCGCAGCCGCCGCTCGATCTCGAAGCAGCGTGGGGCGGAGATGTCCTCGAGGTTGATCCCGCCGAAGGCGGGTGCGATCGCCTCGACCGTGCGGACGATCTCGTCGGGATCCTTCGTGGCGAGACAGATCGGGAAGGCGTCGACGTCCGCGAACTCCTTGAACAGCACGGCCTTGCCCTCCATCACCGGGAGGGCGGCCTCGGGGCCGATGTCGCCGAGCCCGAGCACCGCGGTCCCATCGGTGACGATGGCGACGCAGTTGCGCTTGATCGTGAGGTTCCAGACCCTGTCCGGATCGTCGGCGATCGCGCGCGAGACGCGCGCGACGCCCGGCGTGTAGACCATCGAGAGGTCGTCGCGCGTCTTCAGCGGCAGGCGAGGGCGCACCTCGAGCTTGCCACCGAGGTGGGCGAGGAAGACGCGATCCGACACGTGGATCACCTCCACGCCCTCGACGGACCGGACCGCGGCGACGATCGCGTCGAGATGCTGCTCGTCGTCGGCGAGGACGTTGACGTCGCGGATCTTCGTCGATCCCTCGACCCGGACGAGATCGATCGCGCCGAGCAGTCCGCCGGCCTCGCCGATCGCAGCGGCCAGGCGCGCGAACGCGCCCGGATGGTTCTCGATCCGGACGCGGATCGCGGCGCTGAACGACGCAGACGGATGCACGGTCGCACGCTACGCCGCGCTTCGCCTCCCGGCATCCGGAGAACTGCTTAGATCGCGACCCGGGTGTTCGCGGATGCGCGGCGGATCCACCCGCTGCATCCTGAAGGCATGACTGACAGGGAAGCCGAACGCGCCGAGCTCGACGGCCTCCGCTCGGAGTGGCGCGAGGCGCTGCTCGCGGCCCGCGAGGCGCTGCGTGCGGAAGAGGGCGTCCTCCCGGACGAGGAGCTCGACGCACACGAACGTCATCTGCGGGGCGAGTACGAGACCGCAGCCTCGGAGCTTCGCCACTTCGCACGCGACGAAGGTCTACCGACCGAGCTCGCGGAGCCGTTCTTGCCGCGCGGGATCGCCCGGCGGCGCTCGGGCTTCCGACGAAGGTTCGCTCCTGCGTCTTCGAGCTCGACGATGTGCTCGTCGGCAGTGCGGGCTTGCACAAGGAGGCGTGGGCACACACCCTGGACGAGCTGCTAGCCGCTCGCTCGGAGACGAGCTACGGACGGTTGAGCCCGCCCTTCGATCCGCGCGTCGACTATTCGCGGCACATCGAGGGGCGGCCGCGGCTCGAGGGCGTTCGCGCCTTTCTCGCAAGCCGCGGTATCCGCCTGCCCGAGGGGCAGCCGGCGGATCCGCCCGGCGCAGAGACCGTGCACGGGTTGGCGAACCGGAAGAACGAGTGGCTGGGCCGGCTGCTCGAGCAGCGTGGAGTCGGAGCGTTCGACGGCGTCCGCCACTACCTCGAGCTCGCGCACGACGCCGGCCTCAGCTGCGCAGTTGTCTCGGCGAGCGCTCACACCGACGAGATGCTCGAGCAGAGCGGTCTCAAGGAGCTCGTCGACGGGAGCGTCGACGCCGAGGCGATCGCCGCCGAGCATCTACGGAACCGCCCCGCTCCGGATCGGTTGCTCGCAGCTTGCCGGGCCCTTCGCGTCGAGCCGCAACGAGCGGCGGCGTTCGAGACGAGCCCCGCCGGCGTCGCCTCGGCGCGGGCCGCCGGGTTCGCCTGGGTGGTGGCCGTCGATCCTGCCGGGGATCCGGACAAGCTGCGGCAGCTCCGCCGGGCCGGCGCCGACATCGCTGCCCGCGGGCTGGGCGACATCCTCGGACGATGAGCCTCTCAGCTACCACCGACGTTGAGCTGTGGCGCGTGCTCGACCGTGAACGAAGCGCGATCATCGCAGCCGCCCTCGGATCGGTTCGGCACAGCCGCACGCACTACGAAGCGGCTGCACCGCAGGAGACGCAGGGGCGCCTCGAGGCGCTGTATGACGAATTGTCGCTGGCAGTCTCGAGTCGTGATTTGGCGAGCATCACCCACTACGCGCGCCATCTCGCCGCAGAGCGGTTCCGCTCGGGCTACGACCTGTCGGAGGTCCAGGGTGCGTTCAACGCGCTCGAGGAGGCGACGTGGAGCGCCATCTGTGCGCGCTTGCAGCCAGACAGGTTGGCCGTTTCGCTCGGCCTCGTCAGCACTGTCCTCGGCGCCGCGAAGGATGCACTCGCGCGGGAGTACGTGTCGCTCGCGTCGCGGACGCACGTGCAGTCGCTCGACCTGCGCGCGCTCTTCTCCGGCGACGCCGGGGCGTAGGGCACTCAGCCGCGATCGGCGAGCTGCGCGAAGAGACGGCCGTACTGCTCGAGGATGCCGGTCACCGAGAAACTCGTCGGCGACGCGCAGATGCGCGTTCTCGGCCAGCTGCGCTGCCGTGCCGCGGTCCCTTTAGAAGCGACTCCACGGCAGCGCCGAAGGCCGGCAGATCCGTGGGATCGTCCACGAGCAGGCCGTGGATGCCGTCCTCGATCTGGTCGACGATCCCGCCGACCGCGCTGGCGACGACCGGTTGTCGCTTCCACATCGCCTCGGCGACCGTCAGGCCGAAGCCCTCCGCCAGGCTCTTCTGGACGACGACGGAGGCGTGTCGTTGGATCGCGTTCACGATCGACGCGTTCTCGTCGGGGTCGGCCATCGGGATGCACGCGAGGTGCACGCGGCTGCGAGCGGCGTGGGGGAGCTCCCGCCACTGGCCCAGGCACTCGTCGAGCACGCCGGCGCCTTCGGGGTCGTCTGCGACGCCGGTGACCGTGGGACCGCAGAGAAGGAGGTGCGCGCCGAGGGACGGATCGACGTGGTCCCCGAATCCCGTCATCACGCCGGCCATGTCCTTCATTCGGTCCCAGCGGGAGATCTGGACGACGAGCGGCGCATCCGCGGGCGGGGCGGCCCCGTCGGAACGATGTCTACCCGCCGGCTGATCCGACCCGGCGACCGTCCCGACGGGTGAAAGGCACGGCGGGCGCCGTCTCGATCGTGCCGTCGAGGAGCCCGACGTAGGAGAGCGTCAGCCGGGCATTCCGTGGCGAGATCGGCTCGTTCTTCGCCGAGAAGGGGTCGATCGAAGGCCTGATCACGTGTACCTCCGCCGGATCGACCCACGGCGGCCCGAAGGCGGCGCGTGAAGCGACGATCGCATCGGCCCCGGCGAGGTAGGGCCGCAGGAACTCCCAGGCGCGCTCGCTCCACTCGTTGGGACGGTCGAGCCCGACGTGGCAGCGCCAGACAACCCGAGCCTCGGCCTGTTTCGCCGCCGCTATGAGTCCTACAGGCTGGGGATCGTGGATGACAACGACGTCGTCCGCACGCATGACGGCCCGCAGCTCGGCGGCGTTGGCTCTGAGGACGCGCTCGTAGTGCCGATGCTCCGCAGGGCCCAATTTGCCGCCGTCTCCCGGCGAGCCGTACAGGCCGTTGTGGATCCGCTTCGTGATGGCGAAGAACTCGGGATCCCCGTCGATCACGAGCCAGCGCGCGTCGATGCCCGCTCCGCGGGCGTAGGAGAGCAGCGTCTGCAGCATCTCGGCCACGCCGCCGCCGGCTCCGGTCGAGTTGACGTTCAGCACCGAGCTGCCCGCCAGCGTCTCCCGGGCAGCCTCCGCCGTCTGCTCGAACCTCGCCATCCGCTCTTTGCCGATCAGCGGCTCGAGCCTCGCCGCGTCGATCGCCCGGACATCGACTTCGTGGAGCTTGGGATTTTCGCGGAGGCTCACGCTGACATCGCCTGCCAGCCTAGACGGCCTCCTGAGTAGTTCTCCCTGACGCGATCCGCGTCTTTCCCGACGACCACGAGCTGGCCCGGGCCTAGCTTCCGGGTATGGAACCGAGCCAGTTGCAACGGCTGGTCGTCGACGGTAACGAGGCGGCGGCGCGCGTCGCGCACAGGCTGGCCGAGGTGATCGCCATCTATCCGATCACGCCGGCGAGCCCGATGGGCGAGCTGGCCGACGCCTGGTCGGCGGCCGGCGATCGGAACCTGTGGGGGCAGGTGCCCGAGATCGTCGAGATGCAGTCGGAGGCCGGCGCCGCCGGGGTCGTCCACGGCGCCTTGCAGGGTGGCGCGCTGGCGACGACCTTCACCGCGAGCCAGGGCCTGCTTCTGATGCTGCCCGACATGTTCAAGATCGCCGGCGAGCTGCAGCCTTGCGTGTTCCACGTCGCGGCGCGTGCGGTCGCCGGGCACGCGCTCTCGATCTTCGGCGACCACTCCGACGTCTACGCCGCCCGGCCGACCGGTTTCGCCATTCTCGCCGGCGCCTCCGTCCAGGAGGCCCAGGACATGGCCGCTCTCGCCTTCATGACCAGCCTCGAGAGCCGCGTGCCGTTCCTGCACTTCTTCGACGGGTTCCGCACCTCGCACGAGATCAACGTGATCGACGCGCTCTCGGACGACGATCTGCGCGCGCTCGTCGACGAGGAGCAGGTGGCTGCCCTGAAGCAGCGCGCGCTCTCGCCCGACCACCCGAGCCTGCGCGGCTCGGCCCAGAATCCGGATGTGTTCTTCCAGGGGCGCGAGGCGGCCAGCCCCTTCTATCGAGCGGTGCCGCGCCTGCTCGAGGAGGCGATGGTCCGGTTCGCGCGCCGCACCGGTCGCAGCTATCAGCCGTTCGAGTACGTCGGCGATCCGCGAGCCGAGCGGGTCGTCGTGGCGATGGGCTCGGCGACCGCGACGATCGAGGCAGCAGTTCGGCGCCTGAATGCCGAGGGCGAGCGCGTCGGACTCGTCAAGGTTCACCTCTACCGGCCCTTCTCCAGCCGTTACCTGGCGGCGGTGCTGCCGTTCTCCACCACTTCCGTGGCCGTGCTCGACCGGGCCAAGGACTCGGCAGCGGTTGGAGAGCCTCTGTACGAGGACGTCGTGTCGGCCCTGCACGAGGAGCAGCGGCTGCCTCGGACCGTGATCGGCGGCCGCTACGGGCTGGGCTCGAAGGAGTTCACGCCGGCGATGGCCCGCGCCGTGTTCGAAGAACTGGCCTGCGCGCAGGAGCACGACCTCGAGCACGTACACCGCGACCTCGACGTGCGGCCGCACCGTCACTTCACCGTCGGCATCGACGACGACGTCTCCGGCACGAGCCTCGACTACGACCCGAGCTGGCGCGTACCCGATGAGGGCGTCAGCTGCCTCTTCTACGGGCTCGGCTCCGACGGCACCGTCGGCGCGAACAAGAACTCGGCCAAGATCATCGCCGAGGAAGCCGGCCGGTACGTGCAGGCGTACTTCGTCTACGACTCGAAGAAGTCGGGGGCGGTGACGGTCTCGCATCTGCGCTTCGGCGACGATCCGATCGACGCGCCGTACCTGATCGAGGAAGCCGACTTCGTCGCCTGCCACCAGTTTCCGCTGCTCGAGCGCCTCGACGTGCTCGAGCACGCACGTCAGGGCGCGACCGTCCTGCTCTCGAGCCCGTACGGCGCCGACAGCTGGCGGCGGCTGCCGCGGGCCGTCCAGGAGCAGATCGTCGACCGGCAGCTACGCCTCTACGTCGTCGACGCGAAGCGGGTCGCGCGGGAGGCGGGCCTGGCCGGACGTGTGAACACCGTCCTGCAGACGTGCTTCTTCTCCCTCTCGGGCGTGCTGCCCGTCGAGGAGGCGATCGCCGCCATCAAGCACGCGATCGAGAAGAGCTACGGCCGCAAGGGCGAGGAGATGGTGAGGCGCAACTTCGCCGCCGTCGACGGAGCCCTCGCCGCACTTCAGGAGATCGAGCCCGGTGCGCTGAACGGCTCGGGAGCACTCGACCTGCATGCGGACGCGCCGCCCGTGCTGCAAGTGCTGCTCGGCGGCCACGGCGACCTGCTGCCGGTCTCTGCCTTCGACCCCGGCGGAGTCTTCCCGACCGGCACGGCGCACTACGAGCGGCGCGCCCTGGCCGACGAGCTGCCGGTCGGGACCCGGCGATCTGCATCGACTGCGCCAAGTGCACGCTTGTCTGCCCGCACGCGGCGATCCGCATGAAGGTCTGCGAGCCGGAGCTGCTCGCACACGCGCCGGACGGCCTGAAGAGCAAGCCGTGGCGGGGCAAGGATCTTCCGGGCAAGCAACTCGTGATCGCCGTGTCGCCGCTCGACTGCACCGGCTGCAAGCTCTGCGCAACCGCCTGCCCCGCCTTCTCGAAGACAGACCCGGGCCACCGGTCGCTCGAGATGCGCCCGGCCGAGGAGGAGCAGAAGCAGGCCCTCGAAGGCTGGGACTTCTTCCGCTCCCTGCCGGAGCTCGACCGGACACTGGTCGAACCGGCGTCGATCAAGGGCTCGCAGCTGCTCGAGCCTTTGTTCGAGTTCTCCGGGGCCTGTTCGGGCTGTGGGGAGACCCCGTACCTGAAGCTGTTGACCCAGCTCGTCGGCGACCGGCTCGTCGTCGCGAACGCGACCGGCTGCTCCTCGATCTACGGTGGCAACCTGCCGACGACGCCCTGGGCTTGCAACGCCGACGGGCGCGGGCCGGCGTGGGCGAACTCGCTCTTCGAGGACAACGCCGAGTTCGGCCTGGGCCTGCGCCTCAGCCTCGATCAGCAACGGCGCGAAGCGCTCGACCTCCTCGGACGACTCGATCTGCCCGCCTCCCTCAAGGACGGCCTGAGCGAGCCGCAGCCGGACGAGGCGGCGCTGCAACACGCTCGTGGGCTGGTCGGCGAGCTGAAGTCCGTCCTGGCCGAGCGACAGGATTCCGCCTCGCACCGGCTTGCCCTGCTCTCGGATGCCCTCGTCGAGAAGAGCGTGTGGCTCGTCGGCGGCGACGGCTGGGCGTACGACATCGGCTTCGGAGGCCTCGATCACGTGCTCGCCTCCGGCCGCAACGTCAAGGTGCTCGTGCTGGACACCGAGGTCTACTCGAACACGGGCGGCCAGGCCTCCAAGGCGACCCCGCGCGGCGCCGTCGCCAAGTTCGCGTCCGCCGGAAAGCGGACTCGCAAGAAGGACCTCGGGCTGATCGCGATGGGCTACGGCGACGTCTACGTCGCTCAGATCGCCCTCGGCGGCGACAACGCGCAGGCCGTCCGCGCACTCTGGGAAGCCGACCAGTATCCCGGCCCCGCGCTCGTCGTCGCCTACAGCCACTGCATCGAGCACGGGATCGAGATGGAGCACGGCATGTTGCACCAGAAGGACGCCGTCGACACCGGCTACTGGCCGCTCTACCGCTTCGACCCGCGCAACGAGCAGCCCCTCCGCCTGGACTCCAAGCGCAAGCGCCCGGTGAGCGACTTCCTCGCCGAGGAGAACCGCTTCGCCTCGCTCCAGCGCAGCCGGCCGGAGACCGCCCGGGTGCTCGACGATCTCGAGCAGACGGACATCGACGGGCGCTGGGCCCGGCTCGAGCTGATGCTCGCCGGCCAGGCCGCGCCCGCGGAGACCAACTGAGGAGAGGAGACCAAATGGAAGCCACGACGATCATCTGGGCGACTGACGGATCGGATCTCGCCGACCACGCGCTCGACGTTCTCCGGGACTTCGCAGAGAACTGGACCGCGCGCCCGCGGATCGTGGCCCTTCACATCGACCAGCGCTGGACCGGTCGAGAGATGAACGTGCCCAAGCTCGCCGGCGAGGAGGATCTCGAGACGAAGATCCGGGCGCAGATGCAGGCGCTCGAGAACGACGGATTCGCGACCGGGTTCGAGCTACGACACTCAAACCGGCTGGAAGACGAATCGGCTCTCGTCGCCTCGGCGGCCACCGAGATCGGCGCGCAGCTGATCGTCGTGGGCACCCGCGGCCATGGGCGCATGGCGGGCGCATTGCTCGGCAGTGTCGCGCAGGGGCTGCTGCACGGTGCTCCCTGCCCGGTGCTCGTGATCCCGCCCAGCGACGAGAAGCAGGCAACGACCGAAACGGCCGAGCAGCCCACCGAGACGACGGTCGCGGGCTGAAACTAGCCGCCTGCGCCGAAGCCGTCCACGCGCTCGGGCTGGATCTCGATGATCACCCGCTGCTCGCCCGGCCCGAGGTAGGGGTACTTGTCCTGGCCCAGGTACTTCTGCGCGAGCATGTTGATGTGCTCGACCGCGCCCTCGTCGACGATCCTCGCCGGACCGCTGACCATCACGTAGCCGGACTGCTGGTCCTCGGCCGGCAGGACGGTGACGGTCGCTCGCGGGTCGCGCTCGATGTTGGTGACCTTCGTCCTGCCCCGGGCGCTGTTGACGAGGACGTTCTCGCCGTCGTAGTCGATCCAGACCGGGGTGGCCTGCGGCGATCCGTCCTCGCGGATGGTCGCGATCACACCCCAGTTGCGGTCGGTGAAGAGCTTCGCCTGCTTCTCGCTCAGCGTGGCCATCGGTTCAGCCTCCTGTCTCCTCTCGGGTCGAGGGTCTAACGGACTTCGGCCGCGACTCGCGTCTCGGACTCGACGATCGGCGCCACCTGGGTTCCGAACAGCTCGATCGCCCGCATGACCTCCGAGTGCGAGACGGCGCCGATGCCGATGTGGGCGAGATAGCGCTCGGGCTCGAAGGTCTCGTGGAACGCGATGATCTTCTCGGCGACCTCCTCGGGCGAGCCGAGTGCGAGCGGGCCGGACGGAGCTGCGAGTGCCTCGAGCTCCGGACGTCCCGAGGGAGGCCAGCCGCGCTCCCTGCCGATCCTGTTCATCACGTCCAGGTACGGCGCGGAGAAGGCCGCCTCGGCCTGTTGGCGCGAGTCGGCGACGAACGCGTGGGTGTTGACGGCGATGCGCGGCTCGCCGACCTGGCCGGTCTCGATCCAGGCGTGCCGGTAGAGATCGACGAACGGCTTGAAGCGCGCGGTCTGGCCGCCGATGATCGCGAGCGCCAGCGGCAGACCGAGGCTTGCCGCCCGCACCACGGACTCGGGGCTCCCGCCGACGGCGACCCAGATCGGGAGTTGATCCTGGACGGGCCGCGGCCAGACGACCGCGTTCTCGAGCGGCGCGCGATGCTTGCCCTGCCAGGTGACGCGCGCGTTGTCGCGGATCGCGAGCAGCAGCTCGAGCTTCTCGGCGAACAGCTCGTCGTAGTCGCGCAGGTCGTAGCCGAACAGCGCAAACGACTCGATGAACGAGCCACGCCCCGCCATGATCTCCGCTCGACCGCCGGAGATCAGGTCGACGTGCGCGAACTGCTCGAAGACCCGCACCGGGTCGTCGGAGGAGAGCACGCTCACGGCGCTCGAGAGCCGGATCTGCTTCGTGACGGCGGCGATCGCGGCCAGCGCGGTGGCCGGCGACGAGACGAGGTAGTCGGGACGGTGATGCTCGCCGACTGCGAAGACCTTCAACCCGAGCTCGTCCGCGAGCCTGGCCTCCTCCAGCAGGTCGCGCATCCGTTCCTCGGGACTGACGCCCGGGTGGAGGTCCGCGAAGGTGACTAGTCCGAGGTCCATCGAACACTCAAACGAAGATTGCGCGCACAAGTATTCCCCTTCGGGGAATGCTACTGCTCGTAGCGCTCGACGACCTCTGGTCGCCTCACGTCGGCGTCGTCCGGATTGCGTCCGGCGTCGCGCAGAGCGCGGCGCTGGCGAAGCAGGTCCCAGCACTGGTCGAGCGACACCTTGACCTGCTCGAGGCGCTGCCGGTCGGCCTCGCTCGTGCTGCCGGCCGACTCCCGCTGCCACAGCTCGTGCTCCTCCGCGACCAGCTGCTCGATCGTCCCGTGGATCTGCGGATCGTCCATCTGGCCGGAGCGTAGCCGAGACGGATACGGTAGGCCGATGGCTGTCGCGGTGGTGCGATGAGCTGGCCGGCGCTTCCGTTCGAGGCCTGGCGCGCGACGTGCGACACGCTGCACGCGCACACGCAGGTGCTGGGCAAGCTGGCGGTGGCGCTTGCTCCGCCGGAGCCGCAGCTTCAGCACGCGGCTCTGCGGTTGAGCGCACGCGGCTGGGAGACGTTGCCGCTGCCGGCTCCCGACGGCTCGGGTGCGCTCGTGGTCGCGCTCGACCTGCGCAGCCACGAGGCGGTCGTCGAGCACAGCGACGGGCGTGTCCGGCGGGTTGCGCTCGCGCCGGACCGGCCGGTCGGCGAGGTCACGCGCCAGGTGCTGGCGGCGGTTCAAGGCCTCGTCGGTCCCGTCGAGATCAACACCACGCCGCAGGAGACGCCGTGGACGACGCCGCTCGACGAGGACACCGAGCACGCGACTACGACCCGTCCCGGGTAGCCGCGTACTTCGCCGCCGCGACGCAGGCTGCGCTCGTGCTCGCGGCCCTGCGAGCTCCGTATCGCGGCCGCTCGACACCGGTCAACGCCTGGTGGGGGTCGTTCGATCTCGCGGTCGGCCTCTTTTCCGGCGAGCAGGTCAGCCCGCCGTCGCAGGACTTCATCGTGCGCAACTCGGGTGACGCCCAGCAGATCGAGGTCGGTTGGTGGCCGGGTGATCACCGCTATCCCGGCGCCGCCTTCTACGCCTACGCCTATCCGCCGCCGGAGGGCTTTGCCGGGGGCGCTCTCACCGGCGAACGCGCGCTGGGACGAGACGCTCGGCGAGTTCATCCTCGGCTGGGACGATGTCCGGGCCGCCCGACCCCTACGAGGCCGCGTTCGAGCTTCGCCCGCTCGGCGGTCGAGCACGGCTGCCGGGTCTGCGGCTGGAACCCCGGGCTCGCGGCCAGCATGGAAGGCGACCCGCCGCCCGTCAGGTGACCGCCGGGCGGCTCGGCCGAGCCGCGACGGCGACGAGTGCGAGCAGGGCAACGGCGAGCACGAGTGGCGCGACCGGGGCGACGTGGAGCAGGAGCAGCGCACCGAAGACTGCGCCGAGCAGCATCGCGATGACGGCGAGAACGCGGCGGGAGGTCTTCGCGCCGCTGCCTCCGCCGAGCCGTGAGTCTGCCGCGATGCCGGTCAGCGTCATGGTCAGGACGGTGGTCGTCAGCTCGGCGACCGCGAGGCGGCGGGCCATCGCGTTCTGGACGCCCATCGCCGGCGCCAGGAGCGCGATCAGGGCGTAGCGGCTGCCGGTCCCGAGGTTCTGTCCGGCGAAGGCCGCGACGCCCACCGCCACCGCGCAGATGACCAGCTCGACCGTGACGGCGGCGCGGAGCCAGCGCCGCCGGTCGTCGCCGAGGCGGCCCGCGAGTCGCCCGGCCGCGATGCCGCCGCCCAGGAAGAAGGCAAGCGCGATCAGCGATCCGGGGACCGAGAGACCGCTTGCTCCGGCCGCGGCAAAGCCGAGGAAGACGACGTTGCCGGTCATGTTGGCGACGAAGACGTGGCCGAGCCTCAGGTAGGCGAGCGCGTCGACGACGCCAGTGACGATCGTCAGCACGATCAGGAGCGGCGGTAGTCCATCCTCCTTCGCGGCGGCAGGCGGCCAGAGCGTCTCCGTGAGGTCTTGCCGTGCGGACATCCGAACTAGTGGGTCGCCGGCCGCGATGTCTTCGAGCGCCTGGAACAGGGCGGCGAGGTCGCGCCGCTCGTAGCCGAGCGCGACCGCCTGCTCGAGCACCTCGTCGGCGCGCGAGGCGGTCGGAAGCGGGATCCCGAGCCGTCGCGCCGCGTCGAGCGCGAGCTCGATGTCCTTGTGCATGAAGCGCAGGTCGAACCACGCCTCCTGGGGTGGGTCGAGGATGATCGAGGCGCGTGCCCGCAGCATCGGGGACCCGATCGGGCTCTCCTCCATGACGTCGAGCGCCCGTTGCCGGTCGATGCCCGACCGCTCGGCCAGGAGCAGCCCCTCGGCGAACGCGAGCATCTGCACCGCGAGGCTGATGTTGATCGCGAGCTTGAGCGCGAGCCCCTGCCCGTTCTCGCCGATGTAGTTCGGCGTGCCGAGCTCCTGCAGCACCGGCTCGACGCGGCGATAGGCGTCTTCGTCGCCGCCGACCATGATCGTCAGCGTTCCGGCTTGCACCTGCGGGACGCTCCCCGACACAGGTGCGTCGAGCAGCCAGGCGCCCTGCGCGCGCACCCGGGCCGCGAGCTCCCGGCTCTTCTGCGGGCTGACGGTGCTCATGTCGATCCAGACCTTGTCCTCGCCGAGCCCGGCCAGGATCCCGTCTGCGGCCGTCGCGACCTCCTCGAGCACGGCATCGTCGGGAAGGGAGGTGACTACGACGTCGGCTCCCTCCGCGACCGCGCGGGGCGTCTCGCGCCACACGAGCCCCTGCTCGATCAGGTGCTGGGCGTGTTCGCGACTTGGCTGCCAGCCCGAGACCGGGTGCCCGGCGTCCAGCAGCCGCGCCGCCATGTTCCCGCCCATGTTCCCGAGGCCGACGAAGCCGATGCTGGTGCGTGCCGCGTCCATGTCGCGCACGCTCAGGCCGGAAGGGAGGCCCGGAGCATCCAGAGCTGCTTCTCGAGCTCGCGGACGACTTCGACCAGGACGTCTTGCGAGGCGAGGTCGATCTCCCCGAGGCGGTCCATGCGCGCACGGATTCGCTCGGTCACGTCTGCGACGCGTTGGACGAGCTCGCGTGAGGCCGTGTCGGTGTCGAGGGCACCCGCGTCGACCGGGTCGATGCCGGAGCCGGCGTCGACGGCTCCCGCCCGGCCGTCGGGGGCGACGCCCAACGCGACTGCCCGTTCGGCGACGGTGTCCGACAGGTCGCGCCAGGAGTCGACGAGCTCGTCGAGGTGCTCGTGGAGAGGCTTGAACGGGCGGCCGTAGATGTTCCAGTGCAGCTGCTTGCCGATCAGCGACAGGTCGATGAGCTCGACGAGCGTCGCCTGCAGCTCGTGGCCGGCCTCAACGCGGTGGTGCCCGTCGAGTGCCGGCAGGTGTGCTTCGCGCGGGACGGTGGTCATCGGTCCTCCTTCGAGATTCGTGCAGGAGCCGCGAGGTGGGTCGATCTTCGCATGCCGTGCTCCTCCGGCTCGGTGGGTGGCACGAGCTTGTTCTCGGCGATCGTGAATCCGGCTCGTTGCAGGAAGGGTCGGCAGACCTCGACCGCGTGAGCGACGTTGTGGGCCATCCAGAAGCAGAGGGCCGCGAGCGGCAGCTCGATCAAGAGTGCCGAGGCCGCGGCCTGGGCGATGTCGGAAGTGCCGCGCGAGGTCAGAACGTCGAACCAGGCATCGCAGACGAGCAGAGTGCCGGTGATCGTCGCGGTTACCTCCGCGAACGGCGAGCGGCGAGCCACCATTACCGCCGTCGAGGCCAGCGCGATGCCGAGCCCGAGGTCGAATCCGCCCCAGGCGACCGCCCAGTGGTTGGCGACGTAGTGCCGCGGCAGGGTCGCGAACAGCAACGCCGTCCACGGAAGCAGCACGAGGGCGCAGCCGAGCAATGCCGGCGCGGTCCAGGGCGGTACGAGCCAGCGGCCGCCGCCGAGTCTCAGGCCTGCACGGGCTCGAAGGTCAGGCGCGCTCAACGGTCGCGGCCACCAGCCGTTCCGGGCTACGCCGGGGTTCCGGCGGTGACCCAGGCTTGGAAGAGCTCGACCTGCTCGGCCGGCCAGGGACCGTCGCACGGCATATCTCCCGCGGTGACCGAACCGAGGATGGCGTCCTTGTTCTGCACCACGTCCTCGTAGGACCAGAGGTCGAAGTGGCTGAGCATCGAGCCACGGTCGCGCTCCCGGAAGAGCGGCTTGATGTCGGTTGCGAAGCTGGGCATGGGGACGATTCTAGGCTGCCCGGGTGTAGCTGAGCGTCAGCGCGTGATCGCCTCGAGAAATGCCGCCGGGTCGTAGCCGCCCTGGTACAGGGCGCCGTCGATGAACAGGGTCGGCGTGCCGCGAACCACTCCGGTGGCCTCGCCGCTTGCGACGTCGCGGGTGATGCGCGCCGAGACGTCGTTGCCCTGCCGATCCTGCTCGAAGCGTCCGAGGTCGAGGCCGATCTCCCCGGCGTAGGCCCGCAGGTCGTCGTCTGCGAGCGCCTTCTGGCGATGGAAGAGGAGCTCGTGCATCTCCCAGATGCGACCTTGCCGTGCCGCCGCTTCGGCTGTCGCCGAGGCTGCGAGCGCATGCGGGTGGATCTGCGTCAGCGGGAAGTGGCGGAAGGCGAAGCGGACGCGGCCCGAGAGCTCCCGCTCCACGCGCTGGATCGACCGAAAGGCCCGGCGGGAGTACGGGCACTCGTAATCGCCGTACTCGAGAATGACGGCCGAGCCGGGTTCTCCGCGCACGTGGTCGACCTCGTCGTCGAGCGGTGCGAGGCGGTGCGGCGCCATGCGGTTGTCGCGCTCGTCGGAGCCGTCTGGTCACGCCTGCGCGCGTTCTTCTTCCACGGTCAGCTCGGCGGTAGGGACGATCTCCAGCCGCTCGTCGGGGATCGGCTCCCCGCTCTGCACCGACAGACCGTAGGTCCCCGCCGCGAGTCGGGCCTCGGCCCGCTCCAGCGCGGCGAGCCGGGCCTCGAGATCGTCGCGTAAGCCCTCGTCGAGCTCGTCCTGGTAGAGGTCGGACGCGAGATTCCCCGGGTCCTCGACGTCGCTCTCCTCGCCGTCGTCCTCGTGGGCCGCCTGGGCGAGCGCGCGCTCGATTCTCGTCCGCTCCGCCTGGAGGAGGCCGCGTGCCCGTTCGGGGTCCATGACGCAAGCCTACGTGGCCCGCGCAGGCTGCCGAAGGCTTGCTTGCCACATGTGCGTTTCTATGCGAACCTGACATCGACTCCGCGACCGGCGAGGGGGTCGTCGTCCCCATGACTAGCTCGGCCGTACTCCGCGAAATTCGGTTCGACCCGCTGGATGGGGACATCGAGCTTCGTGACGCTGCCTTCGGGGCCGGCCTACGCCGGTCCGATCTCTCAGTCATCGTGGTCGCCTTCGCGGGAGCGGCGGCAGCCGCGGCGATCGTGGCCACCGGCGGCGTCACGAACGACCCGACCACGGTCGCAACCGTCCTCGTCGCGAACATCGCCGTCCTCGCGCTCGGCGGCCTGATCTGGCGACGCGGCCGTCCCAAGAGCTCCTTCGGGAACCTGTTGTTCGCCGAGGGCGTGCTGGTCTTCCTCTCCAGCCTGTCGGGCTCGGCCAACTCGGTCGTCCATCTGATCGGGATGTTGGGCGTCTGGGCGGCCGCGCTCGGCGCGACCTGGCTGCTGCTGAGCTTCCCGGCCTCACGCGTCGGCGGCGCGGCCCGGATCATCATGGGTCTCGCCCTCGCCACCTTCCTGCTCGGGGAGTTCCCGCTGGTCTTCCTCTCGCCCAGGGTGATGGGGGTCAGCGCCATCGCCAGCTGCTCCAACGCCTGCCCCGCCAACCCCGCGCTCGCGGTCGACGCGCCGGGTGCCGCCGACGCCTTTCGCCACGTCGAGGGAGTGCTGCAGACGGCCTGGGGGGCCGGGTTGCTCCTCTACCTCGCGACGACCTTCGTCTGGGCGAGTCACGCCCGGCGGCGGGTGCTCCTTCCCGTCTACGCCACTGCCGTGCCCTTCATCGCGGCCTTCGCGATCAACGCGGTGGTCTTCGACCTCGCGGGAGTCCGGCCGACTGGCACGGCCAGCGCGATCTTCGCGGGCACGCGCATCCTCTTCCCGCTGGGGTTCGTGGCGGGCCTGCTCGTCGCGCGGGCCTACGCGGGAGAAGCGCTCGCGTTCATGGCTCGCAAGCTCGTCGGCCGCCCGTCGGTCGCTTCCATCGAGCAGCTTGTACGGCGCGTGCTCAACGATCCGCAGGCCCGGCTGGTCTTCTGGCTGCCGCGCAGCGAGCAATTCGTCGATCAGCATGGGACGCCGTCGCTCTCGATCCGGCGTCGGAGGAACTCGGCTGGCGCGCGTTCGGACACGGCGACGTTCGCGTCCTGGCGGTCGTCCACGACACCGTGCTCGGAGAGGATCCGGAGCTCGTGTCGGCCGCCGGAGCGGCGTCGCTCCTGGCGCTCGACAATCGCCGGCTGGAACCGATCTGCTGGACTCGGTGGACGCGCTGCGTGCATCGCAGCGGCGGCTCGTCGGGGCAGCCTCCGCCGAACGCCGGAAGATCGAGCGCGATCTCCACGACGGTGTGCAGCAGAGACTCGTCGCGCTCCGGATCCGGCTCGAGCTCGCCCGCGACCTCGCCGGCGAGGGCAGTGGGCTCGCGGACCGGCTGGCCGAGCTTGCGGTCGACCTCGACGACGCGCTCGACGAGCTGCGGGCCGCCGCGCACGGCATCTATCCGCCGCTGCTCGCCGACGAGGGGCTCGAGGCGGCGCTGCGCGAGGTCGCGCGCCGCTGGCACGTGCCGCTCAACGTCGATCTCGAGGAGGTCGGCCGGCTCTCGGAGGATCGCCGAGACCGCCCATCTACTACTGCTGCCTCGAGGCGCTCCACGAACGTGGCCAAGCACGCGGGCGACGACGCCGTCGCCTCGCTGCGGCTCTGGCGCGACCCGAAGGCGGTGCGTTTCTCCGTGGGCGACAACGGGGTCCGCTCTTCGTCTCGCGCCCGGGGGCGAAGGGGGCAGGGCTGACGAACATGGCCGACCGGATCGGGGCCGTGGGCGGCACGCTCGTCGTCAGGTCGGCGCCGGCCGAGGGGACCACGGTCCTCGGCAGAGTCGCCGTCGAGGCGAGCGACCGGGTCGGCGATGTCGTCCACGCCTGAGCTGGCAGACCGCAAAGGGGTCTATCGCCTTGTCGTCGCCGAGGACGCGTACCTCATCCGGGAGGGAATCCGCAGCGCGCTCGAGCGCGAGGAGGAAGAGGTGGAAGATCCTCGCAGTACTGCCCCGACCTCGGTTCGCTCCTGCGTGCCGCTGGCGGTGCGAATCCGCCCCGACGTCGTGATCACGGACATCCGAATGCCCCCGACGAGCACCGACGAGGGCATTCAGGCCGCGGCGACCCTGCGGAAGAACCATTCCCGGTCGGCGTCGTCGTGATCAGCCAGTTCGTCAGCCCGCACTACGCGCTCAAGCTGTTCGAGTACGGCTCGGCCGGACGGGCCTATCTGCTGAAGGAGCACATCGGGCACCGGATCCAGCTGATGGAGGCGATTCGCGAGGTCGCGGCCGGCGGCTCGGTCGTCGACCCCAAGGTCGTGGACGTGCTCGTCGAGGCCCGGATGCGCGCCAAGAACTCACTGCTTTCCCGGCTCTCGACGCGGGAGCGAGAGGTGCTGGCCGGCGTCGCCACCGGGGCGTCCAACGCCGCGATCGCCGACTCGCTGTTTCTCACAAAGCGCGCCGTCGAGAAGAACATCAACTCGCTCTTCGCCAAGCTCGATCTCACGGACGACAAGACCACGAGCAGGCGGGTGCGGGCGGCTCTGCTGTTCCTCGCCGACTCGGACCTCGAGGCGGCACCGGACCTCTGATCCCGGCGTCGGCCGGCGGCCGACACCGATCGACACGATTGTGGTGCGCGCACCCGGGCGAGCAGTCTGGGGATCGGTGAGATTCCGCCTCTACGGTGGAGCGATAGCGGGGGTGCCGCGGACTGCGGCTGACGATCGGGTGGACGTGCTCGTCGTGGACGACAGTGCGGAGTCGAGGGCGGCGCTCGAGAGCGTGGTCCGAGACGCCCGGCTTCGAGCTCGTGGGGTCGGTTGCGTCCGGGGGAAGAGGCGCTCGGCGTCCTGCCCCGACTCAGACCCGGACCTCGTGCTGCTCGACGTGCGGATGTCGGGCCTGAGCGGTCCCGGAGACGAGCCTCTCGCTGCGGGCGAGTGGCGCACGTGCCGTCGTCGTCCTCGTCTCGGCTCACGCCCGCCCCGAGCTGCCGGACAGTGTCGACGAGTGCGGGGCTGCAGCGGTCCTCGCCAAGAGCGAGATGTGCCCTCGCGTGCTCGGCGCGCTGTGGGAGCGCCTGCAGCCGCGATGGCAGCTGGCGGGATAGGCCCTGCAGGCACACCATCTCCGCAGCGACGTGCACGCTCCCTGGTAGGCGGCCGGCCCGGCTGGTCACATGTTCCATGCGCGGAGAACGGCCATGTCGCTAGCGCTCGCCGAACCAGACGTAGGCCCGATCCCGGACTTTCCGAGCCGCTGGAAGCGTGGCGGGTGTGGCGTGTTGCCTGGCGCGGAGACCGCATCGTCCTGCAGAGCCTCTTTGCCGGAACCGTCTGGGTGCCGGAGGTCCCGCTCGTCGCCTCCTGCACCGGCGGCCACCGGCCGCGCCGGGCGCCGTGGCGGAAGGAGCCGAACGAGCACCCGGCGCCCGAGCTCGCTTGCCACTGTGGGATCTACGGCGTCCAATCGGTCGCCGCCGCTCGCTCGTACCTCGAGCTGCCGCCCCTCATCTGCCGCGACGATCGCGTGATCGGGCGCGTCGCACTCTGGGGAGACGTGGTCGAGGGGCCGGCCGGCTGGCGCGCGTCGCACGCCTATCCGCTCGAGCTCTTCGTCCCCTCACCGGGGGTGGCGCATCGGGTGCTTCGCCACCGCTCCTACCTGAACGAGATCCTGTTCTCGCTCGAGGCCTACAGGGTTCCGGTCGACCTCGTGGCGCCCGGTGCGCTGACGGTCCGGCCGTAGTCGAGCGCGCACGACTGGCCGGGCCGCAGGACGCGTACGTCCACGGTCGGAACCACGGTCGCCGCAAGCTCGGCGAAGGCTCGCGCCGGTGCGTCGTCGCCCCGCGGCGGCCGCCACGGCGCATACGTCCCCCAGTGAATCGGGATCGCGAGGCGCGGATCGATCAGCGCGAGGGCCTCCACCGCGCGGCCCGGGTCGAGATGGCCAGCCGGGAGGCGCGGTCCCAGCCCGCCACCGGCAGGAGGGCGACGTCGACGCGGCCGAGTGCGCCCATCCGGGGAAGAGGTCGGTGTCGCCCGCGAAGTAGACCGTCTGCGTGCCGGCGACCACATACCCGACGGGCTGTGTCTTCCCTGTTCCCACCCGCACCCCGGCGGCGTGCTCGGCGTGGGTCACCCGCACTCGCACGGACCCGATTCCCACTTCGTCTCCGGGATCACCTCCCGCACGAAGCGAAAGCCGCGTCGTCGCAGGAGACCGCCTGCGCCCGTCGGCACCAGCACCTGCGTGCCCGGTCGAGCCGGTCGAGGGAGCGAAGATCGAGGTGGTCGTGATGGCTGTGGGAGAGGAGGATGGCGTCGATCCCGTCGAGCGCGGCCGGGTCGACCGGTTCCTGCCTGCGGAGGTGGAAGATCCGCCTGCGCAGCACCGGGTCGGTGACGAAGACGTGACCGTCGATCTGGATCACGGCGCAGCTGTGCCCGAGCCAGGTCAGCGATCCGGCACCGGTCATCGCCGCCGATCTTCCGGCCTCTCGCGCCGCGCCTGCACGAACCGAACGATCCGAGCGCGAGCCAGACCAGGCCTGCGAGCTCGGCGAGGTCCCTCGTGTCCGCCGGAGGAGCAGGGGCTCCTCGAAGAGCCGAGGCCCCGGGGGACGCGCGCGCTGAGCGGCGCGGACGGCCATCAGCCGAGCGGGTCGGCCGGCGGATCGCTCTCGGTGCCGCTCAGGTAGCGCATCGAAGGCCCTCGTGCGGCACGGCTGCGGCCTCGTCGATCAAGCCGAGCGTGACCGCGCGCTCGATCGCGGCGCTGCGGCTCGTGACTCCGAACTTGCGGTAGACGGCGATCGCCTGCGTCTTGACCGTGTTGCGCGAGACGTACAGGCGCTCGCCGATCTCGCGGAACGAGAGGTGCGTGGCGAGGAGCGGCAGGAGGCGCTGCTCTGCCGGCGTGAGGCTCGACGCCCAGCGTCCCTCGGGCTCGGACAGCGCGTGCGTGTGCCGGTCCAGCTCGGCGTTGTGCTGCACGAGCACGCCGAGTCGCGGGCGGACGCGGAAGATGTCGCCGGCGTGCCTCAGCAGCGCTCGAGCTCCGTCGGCGTCCGCGAGTGCAAGCCTGACGCGCGCGAGCTCGAGGAGGGCGTAGGCGGCCAGCCACGGGACGGCCGGCGTTGCGACCGGCAGAAGCTGGTCGGCGCGCTCGAGCGCAGCGGTCGCCTCGCCCAGATCGCCTTCTCGCGCGGCGTTTCTCGCGCCGACCGCCTCGAGCAGGAGAGCGACGAGCGACTGCGTCGGCGGCTCGACGGTCGAGACCGAGGCCGCCTCCGCGGCGAAGGCCTCGGCGTCGGAGCGCTCGTTCTCGCCCGCCGCGAGGAGCGAGCGGAGGCAGAGGCCGAGGATCGTCAGCTCGTGGGCTCCGGCCGCGGTGGCCAACTCGACCGCCAGCACCAGCTCGCTCTCCGCGCGCGAAGTGTCGCCCGCGAGCAGCAGGGCTGCGGCGCGGCCCAGCACGGCCGCCGGCCGCCAGGGGTGTCCCGGAGGCAGTGCCTCGCACGCAGCGCTGGTGTCGTCGAGCATCTGGTCGGCGCCGTCGCGGCAGCGCAGCCCTTGGAGGAGGTTGAGGCGAGGGTCGCCGACGCCGAGCCCGCGCGTCGCAGTGTCGGCCCAGTGCTGCGCGTTTGCGGCTCGCCCTCGCAGGGCGTGCCAGCCACGAAGCGGCGATGCAGAGATCCGGGTGGTTCTCGGCATCGTCCTCCTGCACGAGGTCGAGCCAGCGCTCGACCGCATCCAGCCTGCCGCGTCCGCAAGCCGAGACGGCGAGCCGCTCGGCGAGATCAGCCACGCGGCCCACGTCTCCGGCTGCCGCGGCGTGCTGGAGCGCCTCCTCGACTGCGCCGATCTCGGCGGCCCGGCCGGCCGCGGCGCGGTGCAGCGCACGCGCCTGCTCCGGCTCGGATCGCTCGAGCTCCCTCGACAGGAGGTCGCGGACGATGCGCGGATAGCGGTAGCGGCGGCGGCGGTGGTCGAGAGGCACGGCCACACCGGCGCTCTCGAGGGACGCGAGCATCTGAGCCGAGTTGGACCGCGCGAGGAGCGCGTCGCATCTTCCTCCGACGTCAGCTCTGCGAGGACCAGCTCTGCAGGGCGAATCGCCGCTGTGCCGAGGACAGGCAGGCGAGGTGCTCTTGCTCGAGATAGTCGGCGAGGAAGCGGTCGTCACCGCCGAGCGTCGAGGCCTGCGCCCCGCTGCGCAGCGACAGCGCGGCGAGGAAGAGCGCGGCCGGCCAGCCCTCGAGCCGTTCTGCGAGGGCGGCGGCCTCCCCGCGAGGGAGCAGGACGCCGGCTCGGCGCAGCAGGGTCTCCGCTTCGCGACCGGTGAGGGTGAGCTCGTCCGCTCCGATCTCGAGCAGACGGCCCTCCGCTCGCAAGCGCGCAAGGGGCAACGAGGGCAGGCGTCGCGTTGCGAAGGCGACGCTCGTGCCGTGCGCTGCCCGACACAGCAGCCGCTCGAAGGCGGCGAGCGCTGCAGGCGAGCGGAGAACGTGGACGTCGTCGACGAGCGTGAGCAGGCCAGGCCGGTCGGCGATCTCGGCGAGCCGCGACTCGAGGATCTCCGCGTCGTCGTCCTCGGGCTCGAGGTCGACCCACAGGATAGGACGGCGGTCGCGCTCGGCCCACTGGGCCAGCAGGGTGGTCTTCCCGAACCCCGCCGGCGCGACGATCGTCACGATCGTGCCGTCCGCGGTGCTGCAGAGCCGATTGAGGAGCGCGGTGCGCACGACGGCCTTTCCGGTCGCCGGCGCTACGACAGGCTTCGACGACGCGGAATCCGCGTGCGTCGGCCTTTCCAAGACGGACACGTAATCAGCCTGCAGCCGCGGCGGGCGGCGGCCAAGGGCGCAGGCCGGTGGCGGGAGCGTAGGCGCGCCTCCCCCTGCGAGGAGGGACGCCCCGTCCGCCAGGGCGTCCCCTCACCTCTTTCAGGAGGCCGCGAGCGTCCTCGCCTTGAGGTCTTCGAACTCTGCGTCCGTGATGGCTCCCTCGGTCCGGAGCTCGTTCAGCCGGCCCAGCTCGGCGGCCATCGAGGTGGGTACGTCCCCCTGGTAGGCAGACCCCGGCTCGTAGCCGTAATCCCCGGCCGTCTCCGGCCTCGCGACGGTGTACGTGAAGGCTCCGATGATGGGCAGGAAGATGATGAAGAGCGTCCAGAGCGCCTTCGCCCAGCCGGAGTGGTCCTTCCGGCGGAAGTTGTCGACCATCAACAACACGACCCACGTGAGGAAGATGAGATAGGCGAAGAAGATGATCATCGTCCAGATCCCGTCCCAGAACGTGTAAGTGCCGAGCATCTGTGCCCCTTTCGTCGTGGTGCGGCCATTCTGGCCTCGCGCTCAGAGGGAGCCTAGTCTCGGTCTGTGAGCCCCCTCGCCGTCTGCCCAGGTGTTTAGAGCGCGCCGGATCAGGCGCCGCCGGGCGATCGCGAAGCGCGGGGCGAGCGCGCGCCGGGAAGAGCAAGCGCTCGAGACCCGCGACGAGGCACCGGACCCCGCCACAGAACCCGCCGAGCAGATCGCGGAGCTCGCCGAGCTCCGCGAGCAGGGGATCCTGAGCGACGAAGAGTTCGCCGCCGAGAAGAGGAAGCTGCTCGGGCTCTAGTTGGCGGCTAGGCCGGGTGCGGGCGCAGGTGGAAAGCCGTCACGAGCTGGACGACGCCGTGCACGAGAGCCGACGCGCCGACCCAGACGACGAGCAGAAATGCCTTGTTCCCGAAGTCGCCGGCCGCCCAGAAGGCGAGCAGGACCTGCACGACGCCCGAGACGAGCCCGATCCACCAGAGGTCCGCCGGGCGGACGAGGAAGGCGACCACGATCTGGAAGGTGCCGCGCAGGAGCAGGAAGAAGGCGAAGATCGAGGCCAGCGCCTTGAAGGTGTTCTCGGGGTGGGCGAAGGCGGCGATGCCGATCGCCACGAACGCGACCCCGAGCGCGATGTGGATCGTCCGCCACCAGCCGTGGCTGCCGGCGGCCGCCACTCCTTCGAGCAACCCGGCTGCCACGTAGACCGTCCCCAGCAGGATGGACAGCGCCGACACGGTGGTGTAGTCGAACTGGAAGACGATCAGAGCGAAGACCACCCAGAGCGACCCCGTCACGAGCAGGATCCACCAGAGCGGGTCGCCGTCCTGCTCGACCGTCCCGTACGTCGCCATGACAGGTGCCTCTTCCATGCCGAAGCGGCCTCTCCTAGGTGGTGGGCGAGATCTTCTTGGCGCGCTCGACGAACTCGCCGTCGCTGATGTCGCCCGCCTCGTGCAGCGCGCGCAGCTGTGAGAGCTCGGCCGATGCGGAGCCGGCCGCGCCCGCAGCCGCCGGCTCGAGGCGCGCCCCGGGCGGGAACTCGGTCAGGGTCTGGCGTCGCAGGGCGTAGACACCCGCCGCGATCAAGCCGGCGAGAAGCAGGATCCCCCACCAGGTGCGCAGCGCGTGGGTGACGCCCCACAGGATCAGGAGCAGATAGACGAAGCTGACGGCTCCCCAGACGATCCCCTGCCGCTCGTTCAGCACGGGAGCCAGCTTCTCGCGCAGCCAGACCGCCGGCGCCGTAGGCCCGGCGAGCACGGCTCCCAGCGTTGCGATGATGCCGTAGAAGAGCGCGGCCGCGCCGATCTGGCCGAGGATCGAGGTCCCGATCAGCCACAGCCGGTGCGTCGCCGGCTCGTAGCCGGGCTTCGCGAGCGAGCTGACGATGTAGTTGCCCAGCAGCTGGCGCAGAACCAGGGTGAGGAGGCCCACGAGCGCGAGCCCGATGCCCGCGTTGCGCAGCGTCGCCCGCCTGGCGCCGCGCGCGAGGTAGATCGCGAGCCCGTACAGGAAGAGCACGCCGACGAGCAGCCACACGCTGAGGACTCGCACCGCCTGGATGCCGTCCTGCGCAGCCTTCAGCTGGCTGGACTTCATCAGCGTGATGTTGCCGGCCTTGTTCGGCAACTTGGCCAGCGCACTCTGCGGGAGGCCGAGCTCGGTGCCGACCTCGACGATCATCTGGTGCACGTCGAGCGTGACGACGCCGTTGCCGGTCGAGATGCCGAGGCCCGTCTTGTTCTCGAGCACGTTGACGAGCTTCTCGTGGGCGATCGTGCTCGCGTTGACGAAGAGCTGCTGCACGCGCGGCCGCTGCAGGAGCCGTGCCACGCCCTGCTGCGCAGGCTGCTCGAGCGCGCCGGCCAGGGGCGGGCCGAGCTGCTTGAGGGCCGGCGGGAGCCGCTCCGAGAGCGCCTGCCCGACGTTGACGTTCGAGTACAGCTCGTTGATCGTGTAGGTCGCGAGCGCCGTCTGCACCTTCGGGTCCTGGATGACCTGGGTCGTGGCCTTGTTCCAGGCCGAGTTGTCCAGCATCTGCCGGTTCACCCAGGTCGTCAGGATCGAGACGAGCGCAAGGATGGTGGCGAGGACGACGAGCGTCCAGACGACGATGCGGCGCCTGCGGCTCAGCGGCCCGGCCGGTGCGGTGGTGGCTGCCACGCCCACAGTGTCCCGCCGAGGCCCGCTCGGCGGCATCGTCCCATCCGGGTGAAGAAACGACCGGTACGGGTTTGACGAGGGAAATGCCGGTGACGCTAGTTCCGTTCCGTGGTCACGACGCTCGCCTATCTCCCGTTCCGGATCGTCTGGACCCCGACCGTCTGGGTGGGGCACGCCGTCGCCTGGCTTGCCGAGGGCTACCGGACGGGGACCCCGGTCGAAACGGGTGCTGATCTTCCCGTCGTGGGCCGTTCTGCGCTGCGTGTTCATCGTGGGCTGGGGGCTCGCCACCCTGCTCCACGCCGCAGCGCGCCGCTCCGTCGAGCGCTAGCCCGCGGCAGCATCACCCGCTGAGAACGATGTCCGGCCGGCTCCGAGCAGAGAGGCTCTCGTGCATGACTGCTCGGCGACTCCTCGTCGGCGCCGGCTATGCGGCGGCGGCCTTCTGCGGCGTCGTCGTCGCGGTCGCGACGGCCGGCTGCGGCAGCGGCAACGGCGCGCTCTCCACGGCGATCACGTCGCGACCCGGCCTCACCCACGCGACGACGGCGACGACGACGTCTCCGATCGGCGGCGAGACGCTGACGGGAAGGCCGATCGAGCCGACGACCGAGGAGCCGGCCGCGCCCCCGGTCACGGTGACCGAGACCTTTCCCGCGGTGACCGAGACTCTTCCGTCCCGCACCGTGACCGTCACCGAGACGCAGACGCTACCCGTGGTCACGAAGACGCTGCCCGCGACCACGGAGACCCTCCCGGCCACGACCGTCGTCACGACGGCCGTGAACCCGGCAGCCGCAGCGGCCGCCGGCGCGGCGGTGGCGTCGTCGCAGGAGCCGGCGGAGGAGACGCCGTGGGGCTGGATCGCCTTCGGGATCCTCGCCGCCGCGGTCGTGCTCGGCGGCCTGGTCTGGTGGTGGCGGAGGCGTTCTGCCCGCAAACCGCCGGCGCCGGTCTAGCGCGTGGCGCCGAACCGCTCGACGAGGAGGCCGTGGCGGAGGCCGCGGTCGCTGACCGTCAGCTCGTCGCATTGCAGCTTGTCGAGGACGGTGCGGACGATGCAGGAGCCGGCGAGGATCACCTCGGCTCTCGCCGGCTGCAGGCCGAAGATCTCCCGCCGCTCCTCGGCGGTGCGCGTCCGGTAGAGCTCGATCTGGCGATCGACCTCAACCCGGTCGAGGACCGTTCCCTGGACGACGTCGGCATCGTAGGTCGCGAGGCCGTGCCGGACCGAGGCGAGGTTCGTCAGGGCGCCGCCCAGGCCGACGAGCGCCGCCGGCCGCTGCCTCCCGTCGAGTCGCCCGAGGTCGGCCGCGATCGCCTCGAGCGCCTCCGCGAGCCCGTCGTCCGAGACGGCGCCGTCGAGGCCGAAGCGCTCGGTGTAGCGCGCCGCGCCGACGTCGACGCTGAAGCGCTCCTCGATCTTGCCCGCCTGCCCGAACGTGAACTCGGAGCTGCCGCCGCCGGTGTCGAAGACGACCAGCGAGCCGCGGCCGACGTCGAGCTCCGCGGTGGCGGCGAGGTAGGCGAGCCGGGCTTCCTCCTCGCCGGAGATCACCTCGATGCCGACGCCGCAGCGCTCGCGCACCGCGTCGACGAGCTCGGCGGCGTTCTCGGCCTGGCGCATCCCGGCCGTCGCGACGGCCGCGATCTCGGCGGCGCCGGCGGTGCGCGACTCCTCGACCATGCCGACGATCGCGTCGGCCGTGCGCCGCAGCGGCTCCGGCTGCAGCCTGCCCGTCTCTTGCAGGCCCTCGCCCAGCCGTGTCACCTCGGCGCGGTCGAGGACCGTGCGCCACCTGTCCCCGGGGTGTCGCTCGCCCAGGTGGAGCTTGACGGAGTTCGTGCCGACGTCGATCACCGCGAAGCGCACCGGATCGAGCCCGAGCAGGGTCTTGAGCCCTCGCGCCAGGCACACGTTCGGCCGGTCGGCGAGCTGGAGCTCGCCGACGGCCGCCAGCACGAGCGCCGGATCCTCCGCCTCGACGGCGATCGTGCGCGTCGTCCGGAGGACGGCTGTGACCTCCGACAGCTCGGCCATGCAGCCGCCGAGCTCGTAGTGGGCGCGCCGCTTGTGCACGGCGACGTCCGCGAGGGCCGGCTGCGGCAGGACGAGCTCCGCGACCAGCTGCTCGAGCGTGTACGTGCCGCGAGCGAGGTCCGCGCCGGGAACGCCGAGCGCATCGAGCACGGCCGCGACGTCCGTCGCAGCGAGCGGGAAGGACGTCTTCAGGACGGGTCGCCATTGCTCGAGCCCGTGGCCGTCGACGGCCACGAGTCGCTTCACGTCCATCAGGCCGTCGCGGATCTTCACCGAGGCGTCGCTCTCCTCGGACAGGAGATAGATCTCGTCGCTCTCCTGCACGCCCGCGGGCTGCCCTTGCGCGAGGAGCTCCTCGGCAGGGCCGAAGCTCTCGCCGAAGGTGCGCCACTCCCAGCGCGGGACGATCCCGGCGACGCCGTGGCTCAGGATTGCTCCTCAGCCGGTCTGCGGGCGAAGTACTCGAGCGCCTTGCGCGTCTTCGTCTCCTGCTCGCCCG
Source organism: uncultured Actinomycetes bacterium (assembly GCA_963720065.1). GTDB lineage: Bacteria > Actinomycetota > Thermoleophilia > Gaiellales > Gaiellaceae > Palsa-739. Next base: position 67,113 of record CAVREH010000015.1, on the reverse strand, counting down.
AGAGATCGACGCCGTGCTGGACGAGGAAGGCGCGAGTCTCGGCGGCGACCTGGAAGGCCTCATTCGTCCCGCAGCGCGTCGACAGCTCGAGGATGCGGGATCCGTCCGGGTAGATCCACATCTCCGCCACGAGCTTGCGTCCGAGGCTCGGCGGGAGCAGGCGCAGCTTGAGGACGAAGATCGGCCCGAGGATGGTGAGGTCGTCGAGCCCGATCCCCTCCGGTGCGTGCGCCGTGTAGAGCTGCCGCTGCTCCTTCGAGAAGAGCTTCCGCAGCGGGAGCTTCCCGCCGGCCGCGCGAAGCACGTCGTCCGAGGCGGGCGAGCCCTTGAGCGCCCCCGAGCAGACGAACCCGCCGGGGAGCGCGTCCACCTCGATGCGGAAGGCGCCCGAGCGCCGCAACTCCTCGGGAAGCTCGCTCGGCACCACCGGGCGCAGCTTCACGATCGAGTCCGCTCCCCGGCCCTGGATTCGTCTCGCGCGGACGACGACGCCACGGGCGTCGAGCGCGAGCTCCGGCGTGTCGAAGAAGAAGACCTGGCGGATCTGCGCCTCGAGCGGATCGAGCTCGAGCGCGGTCACGGTCGAGCGCTGGTGCGGCTCCGGCACCGTCAGCTTCAGCTCGACGCTGTCGGCTCCCTCGAGCAGCTCGAGCAGCCGCACGAGCTCCTCGTTCGAGAAGCCCGCCGGCGCGGTCGTGCCGGAAGACATCGGTTCCTCCTTTCTCCTCGGGCAGCGTCACAAATGGCCGAACGATCGGAGGGTGGTGCGCACCCCGTCCCGACTCGCACGAGCAGCCTGGGCGCCGCTCGGCCGTGATGCCATCGTCTCGCCGACCTTCCAAGGAGGAGACCAGTGGCTACCGTCACACGTGACGACGCGTACGAGTTCGACGACGAGAGAGGCTTCGGCTGGCTGCTGTTCGCGGCGACGATGCTCGGGCTCGCCGGCGTCCTCAGCATTTTCGACGGCATCGCGGCGCTGTCGAAGGCGAGCTTCTACGCCGCCAACGCCCACTATGTGTTCAGCGACCTCCGGACCTGGGGCTGGATCGTGCTCATCGTCGGCGTGCTGCTTATCGTCGCCGCCATGGGCGTATTCAGCGGATCGGGCTTTGCCCGCTGGTTCGGGATCTTCGCGGCCAGCCTGAACCTGCTCGCGCATTTCGGGGCCATCCAGTCGTACCCGTTCTGGTCGCTGATCGTCATCACCCTCGACATCCTGGTGATCTACGCGCTGAGCGTCTACGGCGGGAAGAAGATGGAGTGAGCTGGGCCTCCACGCCTGACCTGCTCGACTGACCTGCTCGACCCCGGAGCCCCTGACGCCGATGCGGCGGGGGCTCCCCTCTTTCTAGAGGTCGTCTCGACCGCAGCTGCAGGTCCGGCCGGTGACGCCGCCGCACGCGCGGCAGCGGACGGGCCGGCGCTCGAGCAGGTTCGCCGAGAGGCCGTGCAGGAACATCAGCGTGCCCGCGAAGCAGGTGGCGGCAAAGGCTGCTGTGAGCTGAATCGACATGGTTCCCATCCTCGGCGTCGCGCTGCACGAGTCACAGCAGGCGGCCACGTCCGCGGCCGAGAGGCCGGCACCCGTGCCCGCGCGGCCGCGGCGGTGGGACGCTGGTGCGAGTGGCGGATCCGGCTCGCCTCGTCGTCGTCTCCTGCTCGTCTCGAACCGAGGCGGAGCGGGCCCTGGACGCGTTGCGGGGGCTCGACGGCCGGATCCTCGACGCCGCGATCGTCACGCGGCCGGAGAGCGGCCGGGTGGAGCTGCAGCAGATGCACCAGGTCGCAGCCGGGGAAGGCGTGGTGGCCGGCGGGACGGTCGGGTTCGTCGCCGGGATGCTGCTCGGCGGCCCGATCGGCGGCGCCCTCCTCGGCATGCTCGGCGGCGGGGTCTGGGGCGCGCGCGACACCGGCGTCCCCGACGCGCGCCTGCAGGAGCTCGGCGAGTCGCTCGCCCCGGGAGGAGCGCTGCTGTGCGCGCTCGTGCCGGCCGACGACGCAAACGCTGCCCGCGAGGCGCTCGCTCCCTACGGCGACGTCGCCGACGCCGACGCGCCCACGGTCCCGTAGCGGCGCCGGTACAGCAGATATGCGATGCCCCCGAGCGGCAACGGGAGCCAGAACGTCAGCAGCCGGTACGCGAGCGTCGCCACGACCGCCTGGTGCGCGGTCGCCCCGGCGAGCGCCAGCAGTCCCGTGAGCCCGGCTTCGACGAAGCCGAGGCCGCCCGGCGTGAACGGGATCAGCGCGAGCAGCATCCCGCCCGAGTAGGCGAGCACGACGAGCGACGGGTTCGGACGCGCGCCGACGGCCGCGAGGCAGCAGAGCAGGCCGAGGTAATCGAAGGCCGGCTTGGCGACGATCGCGCACAGCGCGAACGGCCAGCGAGCGCCGAACGCGTGTCGCAGGTCGTCGCGCTGCTGCAGGAGCCGCTCGCCGGTTCCGTGCGCGCCGCGCTTGCTCGGCAGCAGCCGCAGGACGGCGTCGACTCCGCGGCCGACGAGCAGCAGCGGACGGTCCCAGAGAAAGGCGGCGAGCCCGGCGAGAACCACGAGCACGAACGCGCCGGCGCCGATGTAGGCGGTCGTGAGCAGGCCGCGGGGCGCCTGCAGCCCGCCGAGGATCGCGGGCAGGGCGAGCAGCGGAAAGGCGAGGATCGTGGTCGTGTTCGCGATTGCGACGGCGGCCAGCCCGCCGGCCACGTCGTCGCCGCGCACGCCCGCACGGACGAGCATCCGGTAGGAGAACGCCCCGGCGGTCGCCGCCCCGCCCGGGATCACGTTGCCCGCGGCGTTGCCGGTGAGCTGCGCCGTCCCCACGGCGAACCAGCTCGGCGTGCGCAGCGCGATCCGCTGCACCTCCCAGAGTGCCGTGACGCTCGTCGCCTCGAAGACCACGGCGAGGAGGAGCCACCACGGATCGAGCTCGGCGAGCGAGTGCCACTGCGTGAAGAGGTCGACGAGGGTCGGAAAGAGGAAGTAGAGCGAGACGGCCGTCGCGAGCAGCAGCAGGACGCGAAAGACAATGCGCCACGGCTTCCGGTGCACGCGGGCTTCCGGCTGCGGTGCCGCGTCCATCCCGTCACCGTACGCCGCCGAGGGTGCACCTGCCTGCGGCGGGGTGCGCGCCTCCTGGCAGGCGACGGCCGGCGGTGGTGCCATGCCGCTGTGGAGATCGGGAAGCCGCTGCGGAAGATCGTCGTCGAGCCGATCCGCGACCCGGTTCCGGAGCGGACGCCGAAGAAGGCGCCCGCTCCCGCACCGAGCCAACCGGCGCCGGTGCGCACCCGGGCTTGAGAGACGTAGGGTCGGGCAGTGCGTAAGTGGCTGCCCCTGACGATCCTCGCGTCGGCGCAGTTCATCATGGTGCTGGACTCGAGCGTGATGAACGTCTCGATCTCGCAGATCGTGGCCGACCTGAACACGACGGTCACCGGGGTGCAGAGCGCGATCACCATGTACACGCTCGTGATGGCGGCGTTCATGCTCGTCGGCGCGAAGCTCGGCGACATCCTCGGGCGTGACCGCGCCTTCGGCCTGGGTCTGGCCGTGTACGGGCTCGGCTCGCTGATCACGGCGCTCAGCCCGAACCTCACGTTGCTGCTGATCGGCTGGTCGGGGATCGAGGGGCTGGGCGCGGTACTGGTGATCCCGGCGATCGCCGCGCTGACCGCCGCGAACTACGAGGGCAAGGCGCGCGCGTTCGCCTACTCGATGATCGGCGGCGCCGCGGGCGCGGCGATCGCGGCCGGCCCGCTGATCGGCGGCTACGTGACGACGACCTGGAGCTGGCGGTACGTCTTCGCCGGCGAGGTCGCGGTGGTGATCGCGGTGCTCATCGTCCACCGGCGCATGAAGCGCGCGGTCAAGCCCGAGAACCCGCCGAAGCTGGACTACGGCGGCGCCGCGCTCTCGGCGGTCGCGCTCGGGCTGATCGTGTTCGGGATCCTGAAGAGCAGCACCTGGGGCTGGATCAAGCCGATCGCCGCGCCGACGATCGGCGGCCACGAGCTCACGCCGTTCGGGTTCTCCCTCGTGCCGTTCCTGCTCATCGGCGGCTTCGTCGTGCTCGGAGCATTCCTGGCCTTCGAGGAGCGCCGCGAGCGTCTCGGCCGGAGCACGCTTCTCAACCGCGCGCTGCTGAAGATCGAGACCCTGCGAGCCGGCCTCACGTCGCTCGCGGCGCAGCAGCTGATCGTGATGGGCACCTTCTTCGTCCTGCCCGTCTACCTCCAGGTCGTGCTCGGCTTCGATGCGTTCGAGACGGGCAAGCGCCTCTTCCCGATGTCGGTCTCGATGCTGGCCGCCGCGCTGACCGGCCCGAAAGTGGCGGTGCGGTTCGGGCCGCGGGCCCTCGTCCAGGTCGGCCTCGGCGCGATGGCGATCGCTGCGCTCGTGCTCGTCGGGACGATCGACGTGAAGCTGAACGGGACGGCCTTCGCGGTGTCGCTCGTCTTCTTCGGGATCGGCGCCGGGCTCCTGATGTCACAGCTCGGCAACGTGATCATGTCCTCCGCTCCGCCGGACGAGACGAACGAGGCCGGGGGGCTCCAGGGCACGGCCCAGAACCTCGGCGCCTCCCTGGGCACGGCCTTGATCGGCTCGGTGCTGCTGCTCGGGCTGCTGAACGGGTTCAACTCGCGGATCCAGCAGAACCCGGCGGTGTCGGCCGAAGCGAAGACCCAGATCGCGGCGGCAACCGAGAACGGGATCGCGATCGTCACGACCGAGCAGGCGCACCAGGCGCTGCTCGACGCCGGGTTGAGCCCGGCCGACGCGGACGCGGTCACCGCCGACTACGGCGACGCGCAACTCAACGCGCTCAAGACGGCGATGCTCGCGGTCGCGTTCCTGGCGCTGCTCTCGTTCTGGTTCACACGGCGGTTGCCCGGAAGGCCTGAAGAAGCCGCCGCCGCTGTTCAGACGTCGGTGTAGGGCCAGATCCCGCCGCCGCCCAGTGCGCCGCGCTCGAACTGGTCGACGTAGGCCCAGTCCACGGGCGCCTCCGGCTGCTCGTGCGTGGGAGTCGCCTTCACCTCGGCCACCGTGACTCCGAGAGTCACGACCCGGCGCTGGTGGTCGACGAGCTTCACGGCGCCTGCCGGGACAACGTGGTGCACGTCGTGGTGGCCGTCGTGGTAGCTCAGGACCAGGTAGCTCTCACCCGGTGCGTAGCTCGCCCACGACACGGAGCCGGCGTTTCCGTCCGTCGCCTCGACGGCGTAGCCCTTGACGCTGTCGCTGTGCCCGACCGAGCCGGCCGGAAAGGTCCAGCCGCTCCGTTCCTCTGTCTCGCTCATGCGCGGATCGTTCCACAGTCTCATCGTGCATGCACGCCGGCCCCTGTCGGCTGCCACCCTGTTCCGGCGAAATCTCCCGCGGGCAGAATCGCGCCATGTGCCGCTGGCTCGCGTATTACGGCAAGCCGATCCGGATGGACAAGGTGCTGTACCAGGGCCAGTACTCGCTGATCGACCAGAGCCTCAAGTCGCGCCTCGGCGCCGAGCCGACGAACGGGGACGGGTTCGGCATCGGCTGGTACTCGGCCGCCGGCGAGCCGGGGGTCTTCAAGAGCACCGAGCCCGCCTGGAACGACCGCAACCTGCGCGAGATCTCGGGCCACGTCGAGTCGCATCTCTTCCTCGCGCACATCCGCGCCACGACGGGGACGCCGGTGCAGCAGACGAACTGCCACCCGTTTCACTACGGGAAGTGGCTCTGGATGCACAACGGGGTCCTCAACGACTGGCTCACGGTCAAGCGCGACCTCGTCCTGCAGGTTGCCCCGGCCCTCTACCCGCTGATCGAAGGCACGACCGACTCCGAGGTGCTGTTCTACCTCGCGCTCACGCTCGGCCTCGAGGAGGACCCGCCGGGAGCGGTCGAGCGCGCGATCGGCCTCGTCGAGGAGATCGGGCACCGTCACGGCGTCAAGTACCCGTTCCAGGGCACGATCGCGACGACCAACGGGGAGCGGCTCTGGGCGTTCCGCTACTCGAGCGAGAGCCAGTCCCGCTCGCTCTACTTCTCGACGGCCTACGAAACGCTGAAGGCGCTCTACCCCGACGATCCGCGGCTGGCCGACTTCGACGAGGAGACGCGAGTCGTGGTCTCGGAGCCGCTCGGCGACGTGGCCGGCGTCTGGAACCAGGTTCCCGAGGCGATGTGGGGCGTCGTGCAGCCGGGGCAGGACGAGATAAGCGCGTTCCGGCCCGCCGCGCCGGCCGCGGTCTAGGTCCGGCTACTCGTCTTCTGCGTAGTCGTCGACCTCGTCGGCGGTCGATGCACGCCTGACGAGGTCCTCGATGCACGTGCAGCAGTAATGGATCCGCCGCTCGCCCGAGGGCGAGAGCACGGTGACCCAGCCCCGCTCGTCGGGCTCCTTCAGATGACCGCACTCGACACACCGCACGAGCCGGACGGTACGGCGGGGCCCGGGCCCTCCGGCTGGCACAGTTGGACTCATTCTCAGGTCGCGGCCGGGGGTCAGTGGCGGCGAAGAAGCCCTGCGCGATGCGCAATCGCCAGCGCTTCGATCCGCGAGTGCGCGCCGAGTGCGCGGAGCATCCGCCGGATGTGGTTGCGGACTGTGTCGACGCTGAGGTGGAGCTCCGCGGCGATCTGCGCGGTGGAGTGACCGTGCGCGAGCAGGTGGAGGATCTGGTTCTGGCGTGGCGTGAGGTGCGGATGCGGTAGCGGCGGAGCGTCCGCCTTCAGGTGTCGCACGACGCCGAACACGCCGACGATCCGGTGCCCTTCGTGCAGCGGAGTGGAGCTGAGCTCGATCTCGACCCGCTTGCCGTCCTGATCGAGCACGACGGCCGTCGCCTCGGTCGACTTCTCCGTCCCCATCATCTTGCGCAGGAACGACTCCTTGGCCTCGCGCGCCTGCTCCGGTACGACCAGGGACGACTGCTGCCGCCCGCGGATGTCGCCCACGAGCTTCTTCGCGGCGGCGTTGATCCAGCGGACGATCCCGAAACGGTCGACCGCGTAGGCGGGGACGTTCAGGTCCTCGAGGCCGCGATGCAGATCGCCGGGGATGCCGCTCGGGTCCGTTGCGCTTTCCGCTTCGGAACCACGGGCGGCGGAGTGCGGGACACCGGACATCGGCGCTCATCACGATGGCCGCGCCGCGTGCCGGGGGCATCACCCGGTTTGGATGAGCCGGCCTCCCGCGGCTTCGGGCGGTACGGCCGCGGCCTCGGGGGGTGCGTCGAGCGGCCGGCTCAACTCCTTCGCCACGCGCACGGCGGCGGAGACGAGCGGGGCGGCGAGCACGAGCCCGAGCATCCCGAACAGGCAGCCGGCGCCGATCGTGACCACGAGGACGACGAGCGGGTTGAGATGGAGCGCCGAGCCCATCGCGAACGGCTGGACGAGGTTCTGGAGCAGCCCGTTGGCGAGCAGGACGACCACGAGCATCGCGACCGCGATGCCCGTCCCCTGCGCCCCGAGCGCGATCAGGACCGCGAACGCGCCGGCGACGACGGCGCCGATGTACGGCACGTAGGCCGTGACGAAGGTGACCACGGCGATCGTCCCGGCGAGCGGGACGCCGAGGAGCAGCGCCGCGAGCCCGACGACGACGCCGTTGAATCCGGCGACGAGCGTGACGCCGCGGAAGTAGCCCCGCAACGAGGTGATGACCGAGCTCGAGATCGTGCGCGCGATCGGCTCCGGCAGTCCGACGTGGCGGTCGAGCCAGCCGCGCATCTGCGGCCCGTCCTTGAGCAGGAAGAACGTCCCGAGGGCGGCGAAGGACAGCCCGAACAGGACCGAGGCGAGCCCGCGGATGCCGTGGACGATGCCGTGTACGAGCGTCGAGATCATCTGCGGCGCGGCGTGCTTCGCCGTCGTGGCGGCGCCGGACGCGCTCGAGGAGTCGACGCCGGAGCTCTTCAGCCAGCCCTGGATCCTGTCGACGCCGGCCGCCGCCGCCGCCGAGAGCTCCGCGCTCTGGCCGGTGATGCCCGCGATGACGACCACCACGACGAGGACCGCGACAGCCACGACCGCGAGCAGGACGAGCGCCGCCGCGAGTGCCCGCGGCATGTGCCGGTCCAGCCGCCGGACGACGGGCATCGCGACGACGGCGACGATGAGTGCGGCGACCATCGGGCCGACGATCGTGTACGTCTCGGCGAGCAGCCAGATCAGGCCGAGGAGGAGCACCAGCAGTCCGACGAGCAGCCACGAGCTCCGGCCCAGGTCGCGCAGCCAGCGCGGCGTGGCGAACGCCTCCCGCAGGTGCGCGCGTCCGGTCCGCGGCATGTCGTGGCCTTTGGTTCCGTCCACCTCGAGCGGAGTCTCGCCGGGAGGCCCGTGGGATTCCTCATCCCGGCGGGGTGAGGTGCGCGGTGGGCAACCGCGCCAGGATCGCGCCGGCCCTCCACAAGGACGCCGACGGCGAGATCGAGGTGCAGCACCTGAGCAACCTCACGAAGGAGGGGGCGATCGAGCTCGGCAGCGAGGTGGCCGCCCTCGTCGGTCTCGGCATCGAGGGGGAGGAGGGCCTCAGCCGATCGCGTCGCCCCGTTTGGTCAGTGAGGCCCCCGACCGGCACGCCACTTCCGAATTAATCGTCTAGAGCCCTTCCTGAACCGGGATCCGGTGCTCCTCCGCGGCCTTCCGCACGGCGGCATGGTCGCGCTCGTTCTGGTCGGCGTACGCGACCGCGAACTCGGCGAGCGCACGGTCGAAGCTGTCGCTCTTGCCGAGATAGGAGGAGATCGCGATCCGGTCGCCCGAGCACGCATGTGCGCGCGCCAGGAGGAACCCGCACACCTCGCCGTAGAGCTCGAGCCCTTCGGGCAGGATCGTGTCGAGGTCGACCGAGGTCTTCCAGTCCCAGAGCTGGCGGACGAAGAAGTCGCGCTCGGCGCCGTCGAGGGTCTCCTTCGAGTGCAGCCAGCCGAGGAAGATGTCGCTCGTGGCCTGCATCAGTTGCTGGCCGGCTACGACCCGCTGGCCGTGGTTCTCGTACTCGCTCTGGCCGAGATAGGGCTCGAGCACCGACTCCTGCGCCTCCTTGATCTGCAGGAAGAGCGGGTCGTCGCCGTCGCGGCCGAGCAGGAGGACGATCCAGCACCGGGTGCCGACGCTGCCGACGCCGACGACCTTGCGGGCGAGGTCGACCATCCGGTACTCCTCGAGCAGGTGCCGGCGGTCGTCCTGCAGCGTCTCGCGGTACTCGCGGAACAGCTCGTGGATCACACCCTCGAGCCGCTCGTACTGGATGCCTGCCTCCTGGGCCAGGTCGGCGGCCGACACGATCAACGGGGGGTCCGAGACGATGCGCCGCTCGCCGTCGACCTCCTGCGTGAGCTTCGCGAACGCCTTCATGCTGTCTTTGGTTCGCGCCTTCGCGGCCGCCTTCACCACGGCGTCCGCCTGCTGCTTGGCCTGCTGCGCGCGCAGTCTCCGTTCGACCGTCTCGACGTCGAGCCGGGCGTACCAGACGTCGAGGTTGCCCGCCTCGGCCAGCTTCCGCATCCAGTCGCGATACGCGCGGACCGCGTTCAGAACGGCTCTGCTGCGCTGCGCGTCCGTGAAGTCGCGGTCGCGGCCGGCGATCTCGAAGCTTGCCGCGAGCCGCTTCACGTCCCACTCGAACGGTCCGGGCAGCGTCTCGTCGAAGTCGTTGAGGTCGAAGACGAGGGACCGCTCGGGCGAGGCGTAGCCGCCGACGTTCGAAAGGTGGGCGTCGCCGCAGAGCTGCGCGCGCAGCCCGGCCCGCGGGGTCGACGCGAGGTCGTGCGCCATCACGGCCGCCGCGCCGCGATAGAAGGTGAACGGGGAGACGAGCATGCGGCCGTACCGGACCGGCACGAGCTCGGGGACGCGGGAGGCCGCCTGCGCCTCCAGGATCGCGACCGGGTCACGGTCGGGCGCGAGCTCGAAGCCGGCGTGGCTCGAGCGCGGGCACTCGGCCCGCGCGGAACGGCCGCGGGCGACGCGCTCCTCGACGGTGAAGTGCGGCACCGCCTGAGCGGGCGCGGACTCGACGTGGTTCTGCTCGTCGGCGATCATCGTGGGCTCTCCTTTCAGGCCGCGGGAGCGCCCTGCGGGGCTCCCGGGGCTTCGTCCGTGACGACCCTCTCGGCATCCTGCCTCCCGTACGCTGCAAGCAGCTGCTCCTCCTCGGCGCGCTTGGGGAACTTGAAGAAGACGAGCGTCGCCCCGAGCAGCACGGCGACGATCCCGGCCGTGTACGCCCACTGGTCGCCGTGCAGGAAGGCGGTCTTCGCGCCCGCGACGATGTTGTCCTGGATCGACGGCGGGTACTGCGATGCGAGGTCCGCCGCGCTCGAGAACGACTTCGTCAGCGTCGCCTCCGTGCTGCTCGTGACGCTCTTCCCCGACGAGGTGACGAGCGCGCCCGCGGCCGTCGCGTAGCCGGCGGTCAGCAACGCTCCGAAGATCGACTGCATGATCGCGCCGCCCAGGTCGCGCTGCAGGTCGGCGGTGCCGGACGCCATTCCCACCCGCTTCACCGGCACTGAGCCGGTGAGGGAGTGCGAGGCGGGTGTCCCCGCCAGGCCGACGCCGATGCCGACGAACGCGTAGCCGAGGCCGACCTTCCAGTAACCGATGTTCTCCTTCCAGAGGAGCAGCATGGTCAGGAAGCCGAGGAGGACGAAGACGTAGCCGCAGAGCAACGTGAAGCGTGCGCCGCGGGCCTCGATCAGCTTGGCCGACCGCGGCGCGACCACGACCATGCACGCCGCCGCCGGCAGGATCGCCAGGCCCGCGTCGACCGTCGAGTAGCCGAGCACGTTCTGCAGGAACTGCTGGCCGATGAACATCGCGCCCATCAGCGAGCCGAAGACGATCAACCCCGCGCAAGCGGCCACCCAGAACGTCGGGCGGGCTGCGACGTGCAGGTCGTAGAGCGGGTTCTTTGCCCGCCGTTGCCGCACGTAGAACGCGACGAGCGCGGCGGCCGAGACGAGGAACAAGCCCAGGATGAGCGTCGTCTCGTTCGGCACCGCCGCGAAGTTGATTCCGAGGATCAAGGCTCCCACGAGCGCGATCGACAGGGCGCCGCCGAGATGGTCGACCGGCTCGGTCCCCTCGTTCACGTGACTCGGGACGAACTTGACCGCCAGCAGGAGGGCGATCACCGCGAGCGGGAGGGTGAGCAGGAACACCGAGCCCCACCAGAAGTGCTCGAGGAGGATCCCGGCGCAGAGCGGGCCGAGCGAGCTGATCGCCCCGCCGGTCGCGGCCCAGAGGGCGATCGACTTCGTCCGCCCCGGGCCTGACCACAGTGCCGTGATCAGCGCGAGCGTCGTCGGGTACGCCATTCCGGCCGCCAGCCCGCCGATGACGCGCGCCACGAACAGGACGTCGATCGACGGTGCCCACGCCGCGAGGCAGTCCGCCGGGACGGTGAGCACCATCCCGAGGACGAGCAGCAGCTTCCGCCCGTACCGGTCGCCGACCGCGCCGAAGTACAGCACCGACGCCGCGAGGCCCAGCGAGTAGCCGACCGCGACGAGGTTGAGCTCCGTCTGGGACGCGTCGAAGTGCTCGCCGATCGACGGCAGCGCCACGTTCGCAACCGCCAGGCCGAGATTCGCGACCGCGGCGACCGCGATCAGCGAGCCGAGGACGATGCCGGCGCGCTGTGGCGCGTCGCTCGGAGAGTGCTCCGCCACCCGCTACACCTCCCTAGTGCGCAAACCCGGTCGCGCTCGCCGCGTCGTGGGTCGGTGCCGCCTGCTTCTCGAGCCGCTTCAGCTGCCGCTTCACGTCGGCGAGGAGCAGGTCGGCCATGTCGTGTGTGAAGCCGCGCCGCACGACGACGCGCAGCGCCGCGAGGTCGGTGCGGTTCTCCGGGAACGTGTACGCGGGCACCTGCCAGCCGCGTTCGCGGAGGGCGAGCGAGAGATCGAACACGCTGTAGTTGTCCACCTCCGGCTTGAGCGCGAACGCGAAGACCGGCAGCTCGTCGCCGCGGGTGAGGAGCTCGAAAGGCCCGAGCTCGTCGAGCCGCGCCGAGAGCCCGGTCGCGACGTCCCGCCCGTACTGCTGCACGCGCCGGTAGCCCTCGAAGCCGAGCCGCAGGAAGTTGTAGTACTGCGCCACGACCTGCGCGCCCGGCCGCGAGAAGTTGAGCGCGAAGGTCGGCATCGTGTCGCCGAGGTAGTTGACGCGGAAGATCAGCTCGTCCGGCAGCGCGTCGACGTCGCGCCAGACGATCCAGCCCACGCCCGGTAGACGAGCCCGTACTTGTGGCCCGACGTGTTGATCGAGGCGACGCGCGGCAGGCGGAAGTCCCAGACGAGGTCGGGGTCGACGAACGGGGCGAACAGGCCGCCGGAGGCCCCGTCGACGTGCACCGGCACGTCGATCCCGCTGTCCTCCTCGAACGTGTCGAGCGCCGCGCAGATGTCGGCCACCGGCTCGTACGAGCCGTCGAACGTCGAGCCGAGGATGGCGACGACGCCGATCGTGTTCTCGTCGCAGCGCGCCACGGCCTCCTCCGCGGAGAGGTGGTAGCGGTCGCCCTCCATCGGCACGAGCCGCATCTCGACCTCCCAGTAGTTCGCGAACTTCTCCCAGCAGACCTGGACGTTGGCGCCCATCACGATGTTCGGCCGGTCGGCGGGCATCCCGTCGGCCTTGCGCGGTTGCTCCAGCGCCGCTTGAGGGCGAGCCCGGCGAGCATCGCGGCCTCGCTCGAGCCGGTCGTCGAGCAGCCCGTCGCCTCGTTCGCCTCCGGCGCGTGCCAGAGGTTGGCGAGGATGTTGACGCAGCGCGTCTCGAGCGCCGCCGTCTGCGGGTACTCGTCCTTGTCGATCATGTTCTTGTCGAGGCACTCCGCCATCAGCTCCTCGGCCTGGGGCTCCATCCAGGTGGTGACGAACGTCGCCACGTTCAGGCGCGCGTTGCCGTCGAGCATCAGCTCGTCGTGGACGATCTGCCGTGCCACGTCCGGCGGCAGCTCGCCGTCCGCGAGCTTGTGCCGTGGAATCCGCTCGGACTCGAGTGAGTAGAGCGGCGCCACCAGCAGCTCTTCCGCCTGCCGGAGCTCCTTCTCCTCATGTGTCAGAGGCATCGTTGTCACCTTCCCTTTGGGGCGCGCCGGGCCGTTGAATCGCCCACTCTCGACTCTCCGCCGCCTCCGCGCATCGTCCTGCGTGGGTGAAGAACGCTCAGCTCAGAGCGAGAGCGCCCTTGCCGATGAGGAAGGCGCCCACGACGAGCAGCAGGACGGCGCCGACGCGGCGCCAGTCCCGGACGAGCCAGTCGCGCAGTCGGGTTCGCGCCGGCCCCGATCGCGCGGGCGCGAGCTGCGCGAGCACGATCGGCGTGTAGGCCGTGCTCATGCCGACGACGAGGAAGACGAGCATGCCCGCGACCGCCGCAGTCGCGCCCGGGTGCGTGCCGGCGATGTGTGCCCCGGCGGCGATCGCGATCATGTAGGTCGGCAGGAAGAAGCCGAGGAGGAACGCCGGCCAGGGCTCCATCCGGTCGAGCTTCGCCAGCCACGAAGGCGCTTTCACGTCGCCGGCCCGACTCGACTGCACGACGAGCCAGGCGCCGAGGACGAGCAGGACGACGCCGACGGCCAGGGTGACGAGCGACGCGGCCCTGCTTGCGCTCTCCTGCGCGGTCCCGAACTGCAGGGCCACGGCTGCGGCTCCGATGCCGAACATGACGACGAACTCGCCGAGGCAGAACGCCCACGCCTTCCGCACGCCTCGCTCGACCGAGAGCAGGACGACGATCGCGAGCACCGGCAGCGGCTGGAGAGCCATCGCCACGCCGAGCCCGATCATCACGCCCCACACGGCTACGGCTCCGGATCGCTCTGGTTCACGTCGCCGACGGCGAGCGTCCCGCGCGCGGGCCTCCCGAGGCGGGTGACGACGACCGCCACCACGGTGACGAGATACAGCTGGCCGATCAGCGCCTCGAGCACGGCGAGCGCGTGGCCGAGATTCCCGGCCGCCGTGTAGTCGCCGTACCCCAGCGTGGCGAGCGTGGTGAAGCTGAAGTAGAGACGGAGCGCGCGCGTCCCGTCCGTCCCCTGGGCGAAAAACGGTGCGTGGCCGAGCGTCGCCAGGACGCCGTACAGGAACATGAACAGCATCCCGAAGAGCATGTAGACGCAGATCGCGCCTGCGACCGAGCGCGAGTTCACCTCGTTCTGGGCGACCGCGCCCGCGGCGATGACGAACGCGATCGTCACGGTGAGGATCCCGGCGAGGAGGCCGAGTGCGGCCGTCAACGCCTCTCCCTGCCAGAAGAGATTGATCAGGGCGGCGGAGCCGGCGGCAGTCGCGATGACGAAGGGCACCATCCGCTCGGTCATCGACCAGCCCGCCGTCCAGATGGCCACCAGCAGGGTCAGGCTCTGGAAGACCACGATGAGGCTCAGCGCCCAGGCCGTGTTCGGCAGGAGCGCGGCCAGGAAGAAGACGATGAAGATCGCCGCGAGCACGGCCCAGTAGCTGTGCTTCGCCCGCATCCGCTCGAGACGCTCGAGGTGCGCCGGGCGAGCGGGGGCGACACCGGTCATGGCGCCAGCGTCTACTCGGCGACTGCCCGGCGCATCGTCCTGCCCGGGTGAAGCGCGGTCGTTTCATCCGTCCGGCATGACGCGGGCCACGCGATGCTGGTCGAAGCTCACCGCACGATGCGCTGGCGGAAGTCATGGGAACCGGTCACCGCCGCCTCCGGGACGGCGCTCGCGCCCGACTACGCGGAGCCGCTCTGCGCCTGGAGGCTGTGGGAGGTCGGCGACGTCGACGCGGCTCCTCGCCTGCGAAGTCTCTACCGGATCTCGTTCTGGCCCGTCGGGGCCCCGTTCGAGGCTCGGTGCGAGGCGCAGCGGCTTCGCCTGTCCCGCCGGCCGCGGCACGCGGCCCCGACCGAGACCTGCAGCTGCGGCATCTACGGCGCGCCCTTCGAGCTCATCCGCAAGAAGCTCGCGATCGAGGACGGCCTGCCGCCGGGGTGCCTCTTCGTGATCGGCACGGTCTCTTTGTGGGGCGACGTGCTCGAGTGCGAACGGGGCTGGCGCGCGGCCCTCGCGTATCCCAGGCACCTGTTCGTGCCGCTCGGCTCACCGGGTGCGGCGGAGCGGGCCGTCGGCCTGCAGGATTACGGCGTGCCCGTCGAGCTGGTCGACACGCAGAACATCGCCGACGCGCTCGACCACGTGGCGAAGCTCGCGGCATGACCGCCGCCGCGCAAGAGGCACCGGCGCCCGCCGAGAAGCCTCGGCCGCTGTGGCGCCGGATCGTCTTCTGGGCGGTGATCGTGTTCGTGATCGCCGCGGCCGCGAACCTCCTCGGCTGGGACATCAGGAGCTGGTTCCACAGCCTCTGGAACACGATCACCACGATCTCGGTCGGCTCGCTGATCGCGGCGATCGCCTTGATGATCGTGCAGACGACCGCGACGGCGTACGCCTGGTACTCGATCCTCCGCTTCGCCTACCCGGAGCGGACGAGATGGATGGACATCCTCGCCGCCTACGCGGTCTCCGTCGCGCTGAACGCGATCCTCCCGGCGAATCTCGGCACGCTCGTCTTCCTGATCATGGTCACCACGTTTCTCTCGATCAGCTTCGCGGCCGTCCTCGGCGCCTACGCCGTCGAGAAGATCTTCTTCACCATCGCCGGCGCCTTCACCTACATCTACCTCTTCGTCAGCGTCGGGGGCTCGTTCGACATCTCGTTCAGCTTCGTGCACAAGAGGCCGGTGGCGACGGCCTGCGTCCTCGGCGGCGGCGTCCTGCTGATCGTGATGCTCGTGCGCCGCTTCTGGCCGCGCGTGGTCGCCTGGTGGCAAAAGGCGAAAGAGGGAGGGGCGATCCTCGGCCACGGCCGCGCCTTCTTCGGGCGCGTGTTCCTGCCCTCGTTCATCAGCTGGGCCGCCGGCCTGGGCGTCGTCGGCGTGTTCCTGAACGCGTACGGGATCCCGGTTAGCTTCGACACCCTGATGCACGTCGCCGGCGGCAACTCGCTCGCGAACGTCACCTCGTTCACGCCCGGCGGCGTGGGCGTGACGCAGGCCTGGAACGTCGCCTCGCTCCAGCACGTCGCCTCGCCGAGCGCCGCGACGGCCTACTCGGTGGCGCAGCAGCTCGTGTCGACGGCGTGGTGCATCCTCTTCGCGCTGATCCTGATGGTCTGGGCCTGGGGCTGGGGCGGTGGGAAGCAGCTCGTCTCCGACTCGTACGCCGAGGCGAAGCGCCGCCAGGCGGAGGAGACGGAGAAGCGCCGCGCCAAGAAGGCGGCCAAGTCGGCGGACGCCGGCCAGACCACTCCGTGACCACGACCTACGGCGAGGCGCCGGGCTGGACGCCCGAGAAGCCTCGCTTCCGGCTTGGACAGCTCGTGCTCACGTGGCTGCTCGGCGCCGCCTCGCTGCTCGTCGCCACGAAGCTCGTTCCCGGCGCCTCGGACTCGACCTTCCGGGCCGCGCTCGTGGTCGCGGTCATCATCGCCGTGCTCAACGCCCTGCTGCCGCCACTCGTCGCCGCGCTGAGGCTCCCGTTCACCGCTCTGCTGGGTTTCTTCCTCGTGCTGTTCCTCGACGCCGGGATGCTGCTCCTCGCAGGCCGGATCAGCTCGGAGCTGTCGATCGACTCCTTCTGGTCGGCGCTCGGCGTCGCGCTCGCCGCCGCGGCGGTCGGCGTCGTGCTCTCGGTGCTCTTCGGCACGAACGACGACGACGTCTACTCGCTGCGCGTCGTGCAGCGGATCGCGCGCCGCTCGGGCGAGCGGGTCGTGACCGACCGCCCGGGGATCGTCTTCCTCGAGATCGACGGCCTGGCGCTGCCGGTGCTGCAGCGCGCGATGCGCGACGGGCACGCGCCGACGCTGGCACGCTGGCTCGAGGACGGCACGCACCGGCTCGCGGAATGGGAGCCGGACCTCTCCTCGCAGACCGGCGCCTCGCAGGCGGGCATCCTGCTCGGGTCGAACGAGGACATCGTCGCCTTTCGCTGGGTCGAGAAGGAGCGGCAGGCCCTCGTCGCCTGCTCGTCGCCCGAGGACTGCGCCGAGCTGGAGCGGCGGCACGACACCGGGTCGGGCCTGCTCGCCGACGGCGGCGCGAGCCGCGGCAACCTCTTCTCGGGCGGCGCCGACCACGTGATTCTCACCGTTAGCCGGATGGAGGCCGAGCGCTCGGCGAACCCCGGCTACCGCGCCTTCCTCGCCAACGGCTTCAACGTGGCGCGGTCGTTCGTCCTCTTCGGCTGGGAGGTGATCCTGGAATTGGTCGCCGCCGCGAAGCAGCGCCGGCGCGACGTCCGCCCTCGCGGCCACCGGGGCGGCGTCTATCCGTTCCTGCGCGCGACGATGTGCGTGACCGTCCGCGACCTGATCGTCTACGGCGTCCTCACCGACATGATGAAGGGGAGGCCAGCCGTCTACGCGACCTTCTCGAGCTACGACGAGGTCGCGCACCACTCCGGGCTCGAGCGCGAGGACACGCTCGAGGCGCTGCGCAAGCTCGACCAGCAGTTCGGGCGCATCGAACGCGCTCGCCGCTACGCGGCGCGGCCGTACGAGCTCGTCGTGCTCTCCGACCACGGCCAGACGCAGGGCGCGACCTTCCGGCAGCGCAACGGCTACGGGCTCGACGAGCTCGTGCAACGGAACCTCGCGCACGGCGGAGTGAGCGCCCTCGAAGGCGGCGACGAGCAGGAGGCGATGGTCGGCCACGCAGCCGCCGAGGCGACAGGCCGCAAGGCGAAGGCGTCGAAGAGCGGCGTCTCGGGCCGCGACGTGGTCGTCCTGGGCTCGGGCAACCTGGGCCTCGTCTATCTGCTGGAAGCGGACGGGCGGATGACCCGCGAGGAGCTCGAGGCCCGCCACCCTCAGCTGCTGCCGGCCCTGTCCTCGCACCCGCACATCGGCTGGGTGCTCGTGAAGTCCGCCGAGTACGGCGCGGTCGCGCTCGGCGGCGGGGGCGCGAGGTACCTCGAGGAGGACCGCGTGGAGGGCGACGATCCGCTGGCGGGCTTCGCCGCCACCGCCGCGCAGCACCTGCTGCGCACACACGGCTTCGCGCACGCGCCGGACATCCTCGTCGGCAGCTTCTACGACCCGGCCCTCGACGAGGGCTGCGCCTTCGAGGAGCTGATCTCGTTCCACGGCGGGCTCGGCGGCTCGCAGACGCAGCCGTTCCTGCTCTATCCGGCGCAGCTGCCCGCGCCCGAGCAGCCGCTCGTCGGCGCCGAGACGCTCCACCGCGTGCTCGTCGGCTGGCGGCGCCTGCTCGAGGGAGAGCCGGCGACGCTGGCCGCGCCGGCCCTCGCCGCGCGTCAGCAATGATCGTCGGATGGCCGACGAGCGGACAGCGATCGTCGTTCCGGGTCACGGAGACCGCGACCTCGACGGAGCCCACCGCATCACCCGCCGCTGCCTGCGGCTCGTCCGTGAGGCGGAGCGTCTCGTGAGCGACGGCAGCGCGGACGTCGTCGTCTTCAGCGGCTGGTCGTCCACCGGCGGGCCCTCGGAAGCCGAGCAGATGCGGGACGCGTGGAGTGGTCCCGACGTCGAGCTCGTCGTCGAGCCGACTGCGCGGAACACCGCCGAGAACGCGGCGCGGACGCTGCCGCTGCTGCGGGAGCGCGGGATCGCGCGCGCAGTCGTGGTCTGCGCGCCGACGCATCTCGCCCGCACCCGTCTCCTGTTCGGGCGCCTCTACCGCACCGCGGGCGTCGACACGGCGTTTCGCGCCCCGGCTGTGGCGCCGACCCTGCGCTCGATCGCGTGGGAGCTCGCGGCGTTCCCGTTCCTGCCGGCGCAACTCCGCGCAGCCCGGGCCGAGGTCGCGCGGCGCTCGCGATGAGCGACTGCGTGGTCTTCATCCCGGCCTGGAACGAGGCGGAGAACCTGCCCGCCGTCCTGCAGGGGCTGCACGAGCGGCTGCCGGACGCGGACGTCCTCGTCGTCGACGACGGCTCGACCGACCGGACGGCCGAGGTCGCCCGCGAGCGTGGGGCGGAGGTGCTGTCCCTGGGGACGAACCAGGGCCTGCGCGTCGGGATCGCCGCCGGCTACCGCTGGGCTCTCGACCGCGGCTACCCGTTCTGCGGGCGGGTCGACGCGGACGGCCAGCATCCCGCGGCGGAGCTCGCGCGGCTGCTCGAGCGCGTGCGCAGCGGCGAGTGCGACGTCGCGGTCGGCTCCCGCTTCGTGTCGGGGGACGGCTACGAGCCGTACCGCTACCGGCCGAGCCCCGCCCGGCGCCTCGGCACCGGGCTGCTGCGGCGTTCGGTCGCGTTCGTCCTGCGGCGGCCCTTCCGTGACGCGACCAGTGGCCTCTACGCAGTGAACGCGAAGGCGCTGCCGCTCCTGGCCCAGCCCTATTCGAGCGGTGCGCCGGAGGTGGAGGCCCTGATCCGCCTCGTCGACGCCGGGCTGCGCGTGGAGGAGGTCCCGGTGGACATGGCCCCGCGCGCCGGCGGCGAGTCGAAGCTGCGGGGCGCCAAGGCGCTGAAGCTCGTGCTCACGGTGACGGGGACGCTCGCGCTGGCACTGCTCGCCCGGCGCAAGCGTTAGGAGCTAGGCGGCGTCCGCTCGAGCAGTTCGCGGAGCTGAGCGTCGATGCTGTCGAGGCGGTCGTCGACCGTGCTTCGGGCGCCGGCCACTGCCGCCTCCTCGGCGGTCGTCCGCTCTTGCTGGGCGCGGGCGACGAACACTGACGTGATCGCGGCCGTGATGATCGCGAGGAAGGCCACACCCCACAGCATCAGGATCGACGTGAGGATCTTGCCGATCGCCGACTCGGGCGTCAGGTCGCCGTAGCCGACGGTCGTGATCGTCTCCAGCACCCACCACATGCCGAGCCAGATCGAGTGGTACTCCTTGTGATCGAGCACGCGCATCATCACGCCGCCGATCGCGACGATGAGCAACGTCGCCGTGACGATCACGTTGGCGGCGAGCCGGACCGACGGCGGCTCGCGCAGGAACTTCGAGAGCCGCCGCTCGACGATGTTCTGCGGGTGGGAGGCGCGGCCCGCCTTGCGGGCGACGTCCAGCGGCTTCTTCCCGGGCGTGCTCACTCGACCGGCTGCGGCCTCGGGCCGTCGTCGTAGACGACGACCGTGCCCGCCAGGTAGTCGGGGAGCGCACGTCGCCGGCGATCGAAGAGCGCCGGGACGAAGCCGAGGAAACAGGGGACGATCGCGAGCGCGAGCCCGAGCGTCCGCAGCAGCGCGCGCCATACGGTCAAGCGGCCGTCGCTCTGCTTGGAGAGGACGCGCACGTGCATCAGCCGCATCCCGGGCGTCTGGCCGGCGGCCGCCCAGAAGAGGACGAAGTACCCGATCGCGACGGCAGCCGTGGCGAGCGAGAGGAGCGCCTCGGCGAGCCACTCGGGCCGCAGGCCGCCGACCACCGCCGCGACGAGACTCGCGGCGCCTCCGAGGACCGCGGTGCCCGCCACGATCGCGAACGCGTCGACGACCAGGGCGACGCCGCGGCTCGCTACACCCGCGAACGGCGTCCGCGCCGACGCCGCCGGCCGGCGCGCGAGCGAGAGCCTGGAGTCGAGACCGGTCGTGCCCTCACGCACACCGTCCAGCACCTCATCGGCGAGGCCGGTGGTCTGCGACGTCAGCGCAGCGCGTACTTCCGGGCCCGAGAGGACGCGCTCGAGCGTCTGCTTCATCGCCGGGCTGGCCAGCAGACGATCGACCAGCGCCTGCGACTGGGGGCTGGCGAGCGTGGTCTCGAGCGTGCGCTCCAGCTCACCCGAAGCCACGAGCTCGTGGACGACCCGCTCCACGACGCGGTGTCGCACCAGCAGCTGGCCCAACTCCTCCGGCAACGGGCTCGAGAGCGTGCGATCGAGAGCCCGCCGGACCTCGGGCATCGTGAGCAGCTCCTCCGCGGCAGCCTCGAGCGGGCCGCGCCAGACGCGAGCCGCCACCCGCGCGGAGTAGGCCGCCGCCCCTCCGATCGCATCCGCGACTGCGGACCGTTCGTCCGGGGCTCCCTCGTCTGCTGCCATCGTGGGCCTGGAGCGCAGGCAGCTAGTAGCTGCCCTCGCCGTGACTCTGGTTCTTGCGGTCGTGGAGCCAGCCGAAGGTGAGCGCCACCAGGGCGAGGATGAGGAGCGCGCCGCCGAAGCTCCACGCGTAGGTCACGCTGAGGAAGATCCAACCGAGCACGAACAGGGCGATCGCGCCGGCGACGAACAGGCCGGCGACCTTCAACCAGAACTTCCATCCGAAGTCGTCGTTCATCGCTTCGCAGGCTCTCTTCGACGCGCCCGTCCAACATCATCCGTTCGGGATGATCGACTGCGTCAGCGGCCGGCGGCGTACCCCTGCCCGCCGCGCGGGTTCGCTCCCGCCTTCAGGATCCCGCCCGGCTCGCGCCCGACGGCGGTGACGCGCCCGAGCGTCCAGGGACCGGACACCTCGACCTCGTGCCCGCGCCGGCGCAGTTCCTCGATCGTCTCCGGCCCGGCACGTTCCTCGACCGCGACGTGCCGCAGGAGGGTCTCGCGCGGATAGAAGCTCGACGGGAACGCCTCGGTGTGGTGGTTCGGCGCGTCGATCGCGGCCTGGAGGTCAAGCCCGTGGTGGACGTGGCCGAGGAAGACGTGCAGCGTCCACTGGTCCTGCTGGTCGCCGCCCGGCGTGCCGATCGCGAGACACGGCTCGCCGCCGCGGGCGGCAATCGTCGGCGAGAGCGTCGTGCGCGGGCGCTTGCCCGGCTCGAGCGAGTTCGGCAGGCCCTCCTCGAGCCAGAACATCTGGGCACGGGTGCCGAGAGGGAAGCCGAGCGAGGGGATCACCGGCGCGCCCCAGAGCCAGCCGCCGCTCGGCGTCGCCGAGACCATGTTCCCGAACCGGTCGACGACGTCGAGATGGACCGTGTCCCCCGGGGGACGCCGGAGGCGGCCCCCGAACTTTGCCCGGGCACCGGCGGCTTGGCCGCCGGTGCTTCCAGGCTTGGGCGGGTCGGCTCGCCGACGCCGGGCGCGACGGGTGCGTCGGCGACGGGATGGGCGAGCCGGGGCTCGCGGCCTCCGGGCGAGCCGGGACGGAGCTCCGGCGAGGCCTCCTCGCCGAGCAGCCGCCGCCGCTCCTCCGCGTAGTCCCGCGAGAGCAGCTCGGCGAGAGGCACGTCCGCGAAGTCGGGGTCGCCGTACCAGGCTTCGCGGTCGGCGAACGCGAGCTTCGCGCACTCCGTGATGGTGTGCACCCATTCGGCGCTCGCCTGGCTGAGGCCGCCGAGGTCGAACCCCTCGAGGAGCCGGAGCTGCTGGAGAAACACCGGCGCCTGGCTCCACGGGCCCGCCTTGAAGACCTCGTAGCCGTGGTAGTTGACGGAGAGCGGCTCCTCCCAGGACGGCGCCCAGTCGCGCAGGTCGTCCTCGGCGAGCAGGCCGGCGTGGCGCTCGCCGGAGCTGTCGAGCCACGCCCGCTCCTGGAAGCGCACGATCTCCTCCGCGACGAAGCCCCGGTACCAGCAGTCGTGGGCCGCCTCGAGCTGGGCGTCCCGGTCGTGGGAGGCGGCTTCGGCCTCGTGCAGGATGCGACGGTAGGTCTCGGCGAGCGCGCGGTTCCGGTGCAGCGCGCCCGCTTCCGGAGCCGGCAGGTAGACGTCCACGGACGGCGTCCAGTCGTCGCTGAAGAGCTGCTCGACCCGGCGGATCGCGTCGCCGATCGAGGCGAGGGCCGGGTAGCCGTCCTCGGCATAGGCGATCGCGAAGTGGAGCACGTCGCGCAGCGGCAGCGTCCCGTGCTCGCGCAGCAGCGCGATCCAGCCGCCGAAGGCGCCCGGCACCACCGCCGCCAGCGGTCCCGTGCCCGGAACCAGGGCGAGCCCGAGCTCGTCGCGGAACCGCTCGATCGTCGCCGCCCGCGGCGCAGGCCCCTGCGCGCAGAGGACGAGCGGACGGTCGCGCCCGGTCGGCCAGACGAGGGCGGGCAGGTCGCCGCCGGGGCCGTTGAGGTGCGGCTCGACGACCTGGAGCGTGAATCCGGTCGCGACCGCGGCGTCGAATGCGTTCCCGCCCTGCTCGAGCACGGCCATCCCCGCCGCCGAGGCGAGCCAGTGCGTCGACGCCACCATGCCGAAGGTCCCGCGGAGCTCGGGCCGCGTGGAGAAGCTCATTGGCCAAACGTTAATCTGCCGCGCCATGCCCTCCGCCTGCAATCGCTCAGGCTCGACCCGAAGCTGCTCGCGATCGGGCTCGGCGGCGGCCTTCTGTCGGGCCTGCTGGGAGTCGGTGGGGGCATCGTGATGGTGCCGCTGCTCGTGCTCTGGGCCGCCTACTCTCAGCGTGACGCGCACGCCATCTCGCTCGGCGCGATCATCCCGATCAGCATCGCCGGCATCGCGACCTACGGCGTGGCGGGCGAGGTGCGCTACGGGACGGCGTTCGCGCTCGCCGCGGGGTCGATCGTCGGTGCGCGGATCGGAGCGGGGTATCTGGTGCGGATCGACGAGCGGCTGCTCAAGATCGTGTTCGGCGCGTTCCTCGTCGGCGTCGCCGTGCTGCTGGGTGTCCACCCATGAGCGTCGCTCGCCTTCGGCTCGCTCCCGTGGGGGAAACCGTGTTTCCCCCACGTTGCCCCCTTCTTTCGTCCTGTGTGGGGGAACCTCCCGGGTCCCCCCACGCCCCCTCCACACGCTCATCGGGCAGAGGCCGCCCAATGAGCGGGCCGACGCTCTACGTCGTGCTCGTCGCGTTCGGTGTCGTCGTCGGCGTGGCCTCGGGGTTGCTCGGCGTCGGCGGCGGGACGCTCATCGTTCCCTTTCTCACGCTGGCCGTCGGCTTCTCCCAGCACGCGGCAGAGGCCACGTCGCTGCTCGTGATTCTCCCGACGGCGATCGTGGGGAGCCTCGTCCTCCGCCGCCGAGGAGTCGGCGATCTCGGGCTGGCGCTCCGCTTCGGCGCCGTCGGCGCCGTCGGCAGCGTCCTCGGCGCGCTGCTCGCGCTCGCGCTGCCCGCGGACACGCTCCGGCTCGTCTTCGCGGTCTTCGTGGGGGTCGTCGGCCTGCGGCTGGCCCGCGACGGGATCCGGGGCGACCGGCCCGCGCCGGAGTAGCCGATGCCCTACGACCCCACGCTCTTCGAGGGCGCCGCCGCCCACTACCTGTACGGCCGGCCGCCGTACTCGCCGAAGCTCGAGGCCGTTCTCGCCGAGGAGCTGGGACTGGACGGAAGCGGTCGGCTGCTCGACGGCGGCTGCGGGCCGGGCAGCCTCACCGTCCGGCTCGCGCCGATGTTCGAGGAGGCGGTGGGGCTCGACCCGGACGCGGCCATGCTCGCCGAGGGCCACCGGGTCGCCGCCGAACGCGGGATCGCCAACATTCGCTGGGTACAGGCCGTGGCCGAGGACCTGCCCGAGGCGGCGCCGGGGCCGTACCGCCTGATCACCTTCGGCCAGTCGTTCCACTGGACGGACGAGGAGCGGGTGGCCGAGGAGCTGTACGACATGCTCGAGCCGCGCGGGGCGCTGGCCCTGGTCGTCCACACGGTGGAAGGCCGGCCCGAGCCCCCGAGCCCTGGGCCGCCGCGAATCCCGCACGCAGAGATAGAGGCGCTGGTCGAGAAGCACCTTCGTACGCCCCGGCGCGCCTTGCCGACGCGAAAGCACCGCTTCGAGGATGTCCTCGTTCGGACGCGTTTCGGCGAGCCCCGCCAGATCTTCGTCCCCGGCATACCCGACCTGGTGCGCGACAGCGAGAGTGTCTTGTCCGGCTACTTCTCGATGTCCTCTTCGACCCCGCCCAGATTCAGCGACCGCGTCGACGACTTCGCCGCGGAGGTCAGGGCACTGCTGGCGGCGCGGTCGCCGGACGGTCTGTTCTGGGATTGGCCCGGCGACACCGAGGTCGTGCTCGCCGTCAGAAGCTGAAGCCGGCGGGGTAGGCGTAGGTGGAGAGGTACCAGACGTCGAGCCCGATCACGCCGCCGTAGGCTCCGGCCCAGGCGAGCCTGTACCAGGTGGCCGGGGTCCCGCCGGATGGCGGCGATCAGGGCCCAGCCGAGCACGACGAGCTGGAAGACGACGTAGGCGAGCGGCTTCATCGGCGGCAGCCTAGAGGTTGCCCCAGCTGGTGATGTGCACGGGCGCCACGAGCGGCCTGCCGACCTCGAGCTGGATCTGCGCGTGCGCGTCGAGCGGGATCTCGCGCGGGTTGCCGGTCCACACCTGGCCGTTGAACAGCGCGGTCACAGGTCCCTTGGCCGGCCCGACCTGCGTCCGCGACAGCGGTTGGCCCCAGACGTCGAAGAAGTTGCCGAGCGTGAACGTGCGCTGCACCGGCGCCTCGGTGTGGATGATCCCGTCGGCGGTGTGCGTGTGGAGCCAGTCAAAGCACGCGCCGCTGACGACGAACGGGATACCGAGCCCCGATTGGAGCTGCGGGTCGGCGATCCCGACCCCATACGGAACGCGCTTCGGGTGGCCGTTGACGAAGATCGTGAGGCGCGCGTGGGTGTGCTCGGCGACCTGCTCGCCGGCCTGGCACTGGATGCCGTCGACGGAGCTGCCGGCCGACGGCGCGCCCGCGGGCGTGAGATTCGGGCCGGTCTCGATCGGCGGCTCCTCCGGGCCGGGCGGTCCGAGCGGCGGCGCGGGATCGAGGTGGCCGAGCGTCGAGAGCGGCGCGAGCTGCTTCGCGCTCGATTGCCCACTGCCGCTGCCGTTGCTGCTCAGGGCAAGCGGCAGCCCGACCCCGAGCCCGATCAGGACGAGGAGAACCACGGCGACCGTGAGCCACGTGGGCCGCGAGAAGCCGGAGGGTGGGCTGGTGCCGCCCTTCGAACGCACCGGCGGAGGCGTCCGGCCCCCCGACCCAGCACGCCGCTGTTGCTTCGACCTCTTACCGCTCGGCATGCACCGTGAAGGGTAGCCGCGTCGTCGGCGCCGCTACTCGTAGCCGAGATCGCGAAGGCGCTCGACCATCTGCCGTTCCTCCTCCTCGGAGTAGACCGGCTCGTCGCTCGCATCGCGCGGTGTCTCCGGCGCGATCGTCCCCGCAGCCACGCTTGCGTCCTCCTCGAGAATCGCCGCCAGCGGCCCGCCGTCGAGACCCTCCGCCGAGAGCCCGAGCAGCGTGAGGATGGTCGCGGGCAGCTGCACGATCTCGGAGCCCTCCGGCAGATCCGCGGGCTGGATCCCCGGTCCGGCGGCAGCGAGGATCCCGTTCACGCCGTGGTGGGCCGAGAAGCCGTAGGACTGCTCGGGGTCGAGGTGCTCCTTGCGCTCGAAGGCGCTCTCGAAGGGACGGCGCGAGGCATCGACATGGATCCGCTCGTCGTAGGGGAGCAGGACGAGCTCGGGGGCCTTGTCGAGGAACGGCCCCGAGTAGAGCTCCTCCTTGCGCAGCAGCCGGAACGCCGGCTCGCCGGTCTCCGGATGCTCGATCGCGGCGATCTCGGCGGCCAGCGACTCGATGTAGCCCCGGTCGCCGCGCGCGCCGCTCGCCTCGCCGAGGAACAGCTGCCCGCCGGCGGCGAACGCGTACGCGCGCGTCGAGCCGAAGTCGATGTCCGCGAAGGCGCGGTCGGTCGCAGGCCGCGGCAGCAGGGGGATCAGGTCGACCGTGCGGCCGTACCAGCGCACCGTGCGGACGAGGCGCTGGTCGACCCTCGCAAGATAGTCGAGGCGGCCGTGCCGCCACGGCTGCAGCGAGCGGCGGCGGAAGCGGAGGTGGCCGTGCTGCTCGAGCCAGCGGTCGACGTGGAACGACCAGTAGATCGGCTTCATCCCGTGGTCGGAGAAGAGCAGGACGGTCGGCTCCTCGCCCCAGAGACCGGTCGCGAAGTCGATCAGCTCGCCGCAGACCGCGTCGGCGCGCTCGTAGACCCGGATCAGCTCGTCGCCCGCCTGCGCCGGGTCGTGCGCGGGATGCTCGGGATCCCAGCGGCTGAAGCCGAGATGGCCCATGTGGTCGGTGCTCATGAAGTCGACGGCGAGGAGCGAGAGGTCGGGCTCCAGCTCAAGCGGACCCTGCACACGCCCGCCATCTGCTCGGCGTGCTCGATCAGGTGCTGCGTGTACGCGGGGAAGTTCTCCCACCAGCGCTCCGCCATCGGATGGTGCGCGGTGACGAGGTTCGGGTGCGCCGCGAAGATCTTCTCCGCGGCGGACCGCCGGCAGGATCTCGGGCCGCTCGGGGCCGCCGTAGCCGGTCACGACGATCCCCGTCGATCTGCTCGGCCGGATAGCGTGATCGGGATGCCGACGAAGGCAGAGCGGACGCCGGCGGCGCCGAGCAGTCCGCCAGAACGGCGTGCCGGCGCGGCTCGCGGCGCTCTCGAGCTTCTGCGTGCCGCGATTCGGGTTCGTCGTGAAGTTGAAGATCCCGTGGCCGCCGGGATTGAGGCCGGTGAGGAACGACGACCAGGCGCCGGCGTGAAGGCCGGGATCGTCGAGCGCAGCGGCCCGAACGTCCCCTCGCGCGCGAGGCGCGAGATCGTCGGCAGGCTTGCCCTCGCCCATGAGCTGCTCGACGAGCGCATGATCCGCCCCGTCCATTCGCGAGGGCGAGGATCCTCATCGGCGGCACCTCCCGTAGATGCGCTCGAGCTCGGCGGTCGGATCGCCGAACCGCGCGTGCACGACCCGGCGGTTCCGCTCGCCGTAGCGCGCCCGCAGCCCGGGATCGCGCGCGAGCTTGAGCATCGCCTCCGCGACGGTGACGTCGTCGTCGTTCGAGACGATCTCCGCCGCCGTGGCCGCCCGATCCACTCCTCGATCGACGGCGCGGGCTCGCGACGAGCGGGAGCGCCGCTCGCCATCGTCTCGAGGAGCGAGGCGGGGAGGAGTCCGAGTCGGCGAGCGAGACCGCGAAGTCCGCCGAGGCGATCACGCGCCGGCAGCTCGAGCGCCGGCACGCTCGCGAACGCGATGACGTCGCGCAGGCCGAGCCGTTCGACGAGCTGCTCGATCTCGCCCCGCAGCGGGCCGCCGCGGCAGCGAGCAGAGCCGCGCGCGAGGCTCGTCGCGCCGGACGCGGTCGAACGCGCGGACGAGCGATGTCGAGGTGAGTGTCGGGCCGGAAGTTGCGCAGCGAGAGGACGACGAAGGCGTCCTCGGGCCAGCCGAGGCGCTCGCGGTAGCGGGGTCCCGCCGCTCCGGGCCGAAGCCGAGAGGTCGGCGTGCCAGAGCACGTAGCGGACGCGGTCGGCAGGAGCGTCGAGCTCGGCCGCCGCCCGCTCGAGCGCCCGCGAGTTCACGATCACGAGATCCGCAGCGGCGATCGCCTCGTGCGCGCCGTCGTGCCCGCGCGCGCCCGGGCGGCCGTCGACGAGCGCGTCCGTTCCCCACGGGCTGACCACCAGCGGATGCGTGCCCGCGCGCGCGGCCCAGTAGCCGTACGGCAGGAGGTAGTGCGCGTGGACGACGTCGGGACGACCTGCCGCGCGATGCCCGGCAGGGCGGGGACGATCCGGAAGCGGCGGACGAGAGGCACGCGCAGCAGCGGGTCGAGCTCGCTGGAACTGGTGGACGACGAGGCCGTCGAGCTCGCCCTCGCGCGGGTTGTAGCGGCCGGAAGCGATGTGCACCTCGTGCCCGCTGTTTCGCGAGCCGCGTCGCCCAGTGGGCGAAATTGCTCGACTTCGCGTCGCCGATGCCGAGGATCCGGAGCGACTCAGCCACGCTGGCCCGCTCCCGTCAGCGCCGCACGCCGCGCAGCGTATGGCGGCCGATCTGCACGAGCGCCGGCTTCGGGTCGTCGCGCGCGAACACGGCGTCGACGTACGGCGGCCGCTGAGCGCGTGGCCGGAGCCGGCCATGAGGTGATCGCCCAGCGCTTGCCGCTCGCGTGTGCATCCGCGCGGGCGGCAGCGGGTCGCCGACGAGGTCGCGGTACGCGATCCACGGCAGGTCGACGCCGCACGCCGCGGCGAGGCCGTGCCACTGCCACAGGCGCGGGTTCACCTCCAGAGCTTGTAGCGGCCGTCGCGCGGGTCGCGCATCATCTCCACCTGCGAGATGCCGTGGAAGCCGAGCGCGCGCAGCAGCGCGAGGCCCTGCTCGACGACCTCCTCGACCCAGAGCGCCTCGCCGCCCGCGCGCTGCCCATGAAGCCGCGGGTCTGGCTCAGCTTGTGGCCCGAGAAGAGGCCCGAGCGCCTGGCCGTCGGCGGTCGAGGTAGCTGCCGAGCGTGTACATCTCCTCGGCGCCGCTCGGGATCGAGCTCCTGCACCATCGGCTCGTGCGGGGCCGCGAGCTCGTACGCTCGCTCGAGCTCGGCGGGCGTCTCGCAGCGGAAGAGCTGGCGCTTGTGGCTGCGCCGGAAGCCGACGTTCGCCGACGGCTTGACGACGAGCGGGAAGCCGACCTCCTCGCCGGCGGCGCGCGCCTCCTCGGCCGAGCTCGGATAGAGCGTGCGCGGGACCGGGACGCCGATCGCCTCGGCCGTCTCGAGCTGGTGGCGCTTGCTCTGGATCTGCTCCAGCACGTCCCAGCTCGGGAACGGATAGCGGTAGCGCTCGCCGAGCACGTCGGCGTGGCGCGCGATCGCGTTGAGGTGCTCGTCGTGCGTGGGGAAGACCGGCAGGACGTCGTCGGTCTCCTCGGCGATCGTCCGGAGCGCCTCGATGAAGCCGTCCTCGTCGTCCAGCGGGTCGGGCGCGAGGCGCGCCTCCGCATAGCGCGAGCGCAAGCCGAGTGCGTACGGCCGGTTGTCGACCGCGAGCACGCGCAGCCCCTGCCGCCCGAGCGAGCGGATCGCCGCGAGGCCGTTCACCCAGCCGACCTCGACGACCACGGCCGTGCCCTTCCCAGACATCCGCGCGAGTCTAGTGCGCCGTCCGGTGATGGTCTCGCTTTCCTGGCGAGCCAAAAGCGAGCGAGGCAAGGACGCAGGGAGCCTCGGTGGCCAAAGCCACCGGGGCGACTGAGGACGACGCAGCCGGCGTAGCCGGCCGACGAGCGAAGCGAGGAGTCGCGAAGCTTTGCAGCCGCCAGGGACGCTCTGAACATCGCCGGACGGCGCACTAATTATGGGCCGGAAGCAGTCGTCTCAGGCGCTTCCGCTCGGCCGGCAGATAGAAGCCGAAGGGCGCGAGCAGCAGCGGATAGACGGCCGTCAGCCCGAACGCCAGGAGCAGCGACCGGGGGAGCGCCTCGCCGACTCCCGTCAGCACGCCGGCGGCGAGGAGGATGCTGACCACCCTTCGCCACTGGTACTGCACGGGGTAGATCTTCTGGGCGTTCCAGGTCCGCACGACCATCATGAGGATCAAGGCCGCGAGGGTTGCGTAGGCTGCTCCGACCATCCCGTAGGCGGGGATCAGCCAGAGGTTCAGCGTGAAGTTGAGGACCGCGCCGGCCGTCGCCGCGATCCAGTTGAATTGCGTCCTGCGGGCACGGCCGGTGGCGATCGTCACGACGATGAAGCCGGCGAAGAAGACGCTGGAGAAGGCGAGCGCCGGCACCGCGTTCGCGGCGGGCCAGTAGCCGGGCTTGCGGCCGACGAAGTGCACGATCCACGGCGCGAAGAGGCTCAGGCCGACCGCCGCCCAGGCGGCGATGAACATCAGGTAGGTGAGCACGTAGGAATAGGCGCGCTTGGCCTCGTCGTCGTCCTCGATCGAGTACGCGAACGCCGGCCAGGCGATCTGGAAGGCGGTGAAGAGGAGCACCATCGCCGAGCCGATCTTGTTGGCGAGCGAGTATTGCCCGAGCTGGACGATCGCGTAGTGGCCGTGCAGGAGCTTGTTGAGCATGAGCCGGTCGCCGAAGTTCGTCACCCACATCGCGAGCCCCGCCGCCATGAGCGGGACGCCGAACTTGTTCATCGTCCGCAGGAGCTTGCGGTCGAACTGGAGGCCGAGCTGCTCGCGGCGGTAGCCGAGCAGCGCGATGTACACGACGAGCGTTCCGCTGAGGTTCCCGACGATGATCCCGAGCGGGCCTTCCTTGTAGACGACGACGAGGATCACCGTGAGCGGGACCGTGACGCCGATGTTCAGGAGCGTCGCGATGGTGAAGGCCACCGACCGCTTCTCGACCCGGAACAGGTTCGTCATCTGGGCGTAGTTGACGTTCACCCAGAGCAGGACGGCTGTCGCGATCACGAGGCTCGTGCCGCTCCCCTGGAGGTGGGGGCCGTTGTCGGTGACCCCCAGCAGGTTGGCGATCTGCGACGCGAACAGGATGCAGAGAGCCATCGCCAGCGTCGAGTAGGTCATCTGCGCCCAGAAGACGGTGCGGACGAGGCGGCGCTGGTACTCGTGGTCCTTGTCGAGGAAGTAGAAGCGGACGAAGCCGAAGTTGGCGCCCCCCCGAACCACGACGACCACCACCGCCATCAGCGTCATGAGGAGCTCGACGCGGCCGTAATCGCCCGCCGAGACGTAGCTCGTGTAGAGCGGCAGCATGAGGACCGAGAGGAAGCGCGACATGAGGCCGCCGACGCCGTAGATCACGGAGTGGCGGCTGAGCTCGACCAGCTGGGAGGCCAGCGACTTCGGCTTTCCGTCTCCGCTGCCCGGGGCGCTGTCCGGCCTGGTCGGCGCTTGCAGGCTCACGAGGCCGATGGTAGCCCGCTGCTGGAGGGCCAATCCGGGTTGGGCACTAGACTCGCGCCGTGGCGATCCCCGCTTCTGTCGAGCAGCGGGCGCGTTGGGTGCTCGACATGGTGGGAGCGTCCGACGTGCGTCTGGGCGAAGAGCTCCCGTATCGAGCCGACGCCTGGGAGGCGGTCGAGCGCGGCGAGCTGCCCGGCGGGGATCCGCTCGCGGCAGGCGTTCTTCCACCTCGCGCGGGTCGAGGAGCGCGGAGCGGAGCTGCGATCGGCACGGACGCTTCCTCGCCGCGTCCTCGTGTCTCGATCCGCTCGACCCGCCGCTCGAGCGGCTGCGCCGGGAGCTCGGCGTCGAGCCGCCGCGCTACCGGGGCGCGCGGTTCGCCGTCGCGCTCACGCACGACGTGGACGTCCCCTGGCGCTGGACGCCGATCGGCGTACGCGGCGCGGCCGCCCGGCTGAAGAGTCACGCTCTCGCGGGCGAAGCCGGTCCGGCGGTGCACGAGGCGCGCGGGCTCGCGCGCGTGCCGCTCCACAAGCTCCGCGGCACCGATCCGAACTGGCGCTTCGCGGAGATCGCCGCCGAGGAGAGCGCCCACGACGCGCCGGCTCGACGTTCTTCGTGATGGCCGGCCACGGCCACCGCGCCGACGGCGCCGCGCCCGAGGCGTACGAGCGGCTGCGGCCGCGGCTCGTCGAGACGCTGCTCGCCGCCGGCGCGGAGGTCGGGCCTCCACGGCAGCTATCTCGCCGCCGAGGACCTCGAGCGGCTCGCGCGCGAGCGCCGCTGCTCGCGCAGCTCGACGGGCCGCTGATCGGGCCAGCGCTACCACTACCTCCGGGTCGATCCGCACCGGAATCTCGTCCCGCTCGGCCGGACTCGGCTTCCGCTACGACACGTCGCTGGGCTTCCCCGACGCGCTCGGCTTCCGCGCCGGCATCGCGCACCCGTTCCGTCCCTGGGACTTCGGCGAACGACCGTCCCGCCGACCTCGTCGAGCTGCCGCTGGCCGTGATGGACGCGACGCTCGCCGAGGAGCGCTATGCGGGACTGTCCGCGGCCGCCGCGAAGCCACGCTGCTCGCGCTTCTCGACTGGGCGGCCGAGCACGGCGGCGGCTTCTCGATCCTCTGGCATCCCGAGCGCTTCGACGCGCCGAGCGCGCGCGGCTGGGACCGGCTCTACTTCGAGCTGCTCGAGGCCGTGCGGGAGCGCGGCGGCATCTGCGTCGCCGCCGGGGAGCTCGCGGGACTGGCAGCGGAACGCTTCGGGTTGCCCCGCGACTAACGTGGGCTCGATGGCCAAGAAGGTGCATCGTGATCGGCCTCGACTGCGCGGCGCCGCAGTTCGTCTTCGACCGCTGGCTGCCGGAGCTGCCGACGATCCGCTCGCTCACCGAGCGGGGCTCGTTCGGCGTCCTGCGCTCCTGCGATCCGCCGATCACCGTGCCCGCGTGGTCGGTGATGACGTCCTCGCGGAGCCCGGGCTCGCTCGGCTTCTACGGCTTCCGCAACCGGCGCGACCACTCGTACGACCAGCTCGAGTTCGCCGACTCGCGCGCGGTGCGCGTGCCCCGCGTCTGGGACATCCTCTCGGCGCGGGAGCGCGACGTGGTCGTGCTCGGCGTGCCGCAGACCTACCCGCCGAGCCGCGTCAAGGGAGAGATGGTCTCGTGCTTCCTGACTCCCGACACGCGGACGAGCCGCTACACGTATCCGCCCGAGCTCAAGGACGAGATCGAGCAGGTCGTCGGCCACTACATGGTCGACGTCGAGAACTTCCGCTCCGAGGACAAGGACCGCCTGCTCGACCGAGATCGAGGAGATGACCGAGAAGCGGTTCCGGCTGGCGGAGCACCTGCTCGAGACGCGGCCCTGGGATCTCTTCTTCATGGTCGAGATGGGCACCGACCGCATCCACCACGCCTTCTGGCGCTTCACCGACTCCGAACACCGGCTGTTCGAGCCGGGCAATCCGTACGAGCACGCGATGCTCGACTACTACAAGCGGCTCGACGCCAAGATCGCCCGCCTGCTGCGGTTCGCCGACGAGGACACGGCGGTGCTCGTCGTCTCGGACCACGGCGCGAAGCGGATGGACGGCGGCATCTGCGTCAACGAGTGGCTGCGGCGCGAGGGGTACCTCGTTCTGCGCGAGGAACCGACCGAGCCGACGCGTCTCACGCCCGACCTGATCGACTGGTCGCGCACCGTCGCGTGGGGCGAGGGCGGCTACTACTGCCGCCTCTTCCTCAACGTCGAGGGGCGCGAGCCGGAGGGGGTGGTCCCCGCCGGACGATTACGAGCGGGTGCGGAGCGAGCTCAAGGAAAGGCTCGAGGCGCTCGGCGACGACCAGGGCCGCCCGATCGGGACGGTCGCGCACCGGCCGGAGGAGCTGTACGCCGAGGCGCGCGGGATCGCGCCCGACCTCCTGGTCTACTTCGGCGATCTCTACTGGCGCAGCGTCGGCCAGGTCGGGACCGGGACGGTGCACGTGTTCGAGAACGACACCGGGCCCGACGACGCGAACCACGCGCACGAGGGGCTGTACGTGCTCGTGGCAGACGGCGTCGCGCCGGGGCCGGGCGCCGAGCGCGACATGCACGATGTCGCGCCGACGCTGCTCGAGCTGCTCGGCGAGCCCGTGCCGGCCGACATGGAAGGGCAGAGCATGCTCGGGTCCGCGGCTGACGACGGCTCCGAGTCGCCCACCTCCCGCGACGATTCCGTCACGGACACGCGCACCTTCTCCCGTTAGGCTCGAAGGTGGGTGGAGGCGCGGGGTGGCCCCAGGGGGCCACCCCAGCGGAACGGCCGAATGACGTCCGACCGTACACTCCGCCGCGTGTCCGAGCTGGATGCGTCCCCGACGGAGCCGGTCCTCGAATGGGACACGCCGCTGTTCCTCATGGCGCGCGCCCAGTACGAGCAGGCGCTCCCCTTCGCGGACGTCTCGGAGCTGGTCGCCGAGCGGCTCAGCTTCCCCGAGCGCGCGGTCATGGTCAGCGTCCCGCTCCGCCGGGACGACGGCTCGGTCGAGATCTTCCCGGGCTACCGCGTCCAGCACTCGACGCTGCTCGGCCCGACGAAGGGCGGCATGCGCTATGACCCCGAGGTCTCGCTCGGCGAGTGCGCGGCGCTCGCGAGCTGGATGACGTGGAAGTGCGCGCTCCTGCGGCTCCCGTACGGCGGCGCGAAGGGCGGCATCCGCTGCGACCCGCACGCGCTCTCGCTGCGCGAGCTCGAGAAGCTCACGCGCCGCTTCACGTCGGAGCTCGTCCGCGAGATCGGCCCGCAGACCGACATTCCCGCTCCGGACATGGCCACGAACGAGCAGACGATGGCCTGGATCATGGACACGTACTCGATGCAAAAGGGCTACGCGGTGCCGGAGATCGTGACCGGCAAGCCGATCTCGCTCGGCGGCTCGCTCTTCCGGCGCGAGGCGACCGGCGCGGGAGTCGTGATGGTCGCCGAGCAGGCCGGCGCGGCGGCTGGGCTGCGAGCTCGCGGGACGGTCGTGCGTCGTGCAGGGGTTCGGCAACGTCGGCGGCGTCGCCGCGAGCGGAGCTGCACGACCGCGGCGCGCGCGTCGTCGCGGTCTCCGACGTCTCCGGCGGCGTCCACTCCGAAGCGCGGCCTCGACATCCCCGCGCTGCACGCCTACGTCGCCGAGCACGGCTCGCTCGCCGGCTACGACCTCTGCGAGCGGATCACGAACGAGCAGCTCCTCGAGCTTCCGTGCGACGTCCTCGTGCTCGCCGCGCGCGAGGACCAGCTCACGAGCGCGAACGCCGACCGCGTGCACGCCGTCGATGGTCGTCGAGGGCGCGAACGGGCCGACGACGATCGAGGCCGACGAGATCCTCGCGCGACGCGCGGCATCCCCGTCCTGCCGGACATCCTCGCGAACGCCGGCGGCGTCACCGTCTCGTACTTCGAGTGGGTGCAGGATCTCGGCCGGCTGTTCTGGGATCGCGACGAGATCCGCCGCAAGCTCGCCGACAAGATGACCGACCGCCTTCGACCGCGTCTACTCCGTGGCGGAGGAGAAGAACATCACGCTGCGCCAGGCCGCGTTGGTCGCCGCGATCCGTGAGGTCGCCGCCGCCCTCGAGGCTCGCGGGATCTATCCGTAGACAGAATGCGCGTGATGAGCCCCGAGACCGTCCGCGACGCGATGGTGCCCGAGCCGACGACGCTCGCGGCCGCCGCGAGCGCGCAGGAGGCGGGGCGGCGCTTCGCGGACAGCCGCGAGGTGCCGCGCGATCTTCGTCACCGAGGACGACGGGCGCCTGCTCGGCGTCGTGACGCGCAAGACGCTCGTGCGCGAGGTCGTCGCGGCGGGCCTCGATCCCGGCGCCGTGAGCCTCGCGCGAGATCGCCGAGCCGCCGAACTTCACCCTGGACGCCGGCCTCGGGCTCGAGGCCGCCTTCCGCGTGCTTGAGGAGCAGGACCTCGAGCGCGTCCCGGTGGTCGAAGAGGGCGGCGTCTCGTCGGAGTTCTGTCGCGTGCGGTCGTGCAGCGGCGCCTCGCAGAGGACGAGCCGCCCGAGGGCGAGCCGGAACCGGGCTCACTCGTCCTCTAACAGCAGGTGTAGGCGCCCGGAGGCGCGGCGCCTTCTTCGGGCTCCGGCAGCTCGGCGGCGGCGAGTGCCGCGCCGTCCAGCAGGTCTCGCTCGCTGACGCGGATCGCGTCGAGGTCGTACGCGTCGAGGATCGCGAGCAGGATCGCCGCGCCGGCGACGATGACGGGCGCGCGGTCCGGGTCGAGCGCCGGCACGCGCCGCCGCTCCGCGAGCGGGAGAGCGGCCAGCCGCTCGAGCTGGGCACGGGCGCCGTCGCGCGTGAGGACGTGGCCGTGCACCCGCGAGCGGTCGTACTCCTCGAGCCCGAGATCGAGCGCGGCGAGGCTCGTGATCGTCGCCGCCACGCCGACGGCGTCCTCCGGCTCGAGCTCCGGCAGCACCTCGCGCGCCGCGGCCTCGAGCACCGGGATGTCCTCGCCGTGGCGCTCGGTGAACCGGCCGGAGCCTATGCGCAGGCTCGTGTGGAAGTCGCCGAGGATCAGCTCGGTCGAGCCGCCGCCGATGTCGACGAGCAGCGTGGCCGCTCCGAGCTCGCCGACGCCGCGCCGGGTCAGCTCGGCCTCCTCGTCCCCGCTCAGCAGCCGCGTCGCGAAGCCGTAACTCCACTCGATCTCGCCGAGGAACGCCTCGCCGTTCTCCGCGTCGCGGACCGCGCTCGTGGCGACGAGCAGCGTCCGCTCGGCGCCGAGCGACTCCGCGGTGCGGCGGTAGTCGGTGAGGACGTTGCGGACGCGCGCGACCGGGAGGGGTAGGAGGCGGCGGCGCGCGTCGACGCCCTCGCCGAGGCGCGTGATCCGCGTCTCGCGATGCAGCTCCTCGACGCGGCCGTCGGCGACGTCGCCCACGAGCAGGCGCGTCGTGTTGGTGCCGAGGTCCAGCGCGGCGACGATCACTTCTGGGGAAGGTAGGCGGCGACCCGCGCGACGGTACCGTCCACCTCGTCGAGTGCCGCGCGCAGGACGGCGAGCTGCGCGAGCGAGACGCGGAGGTGCTCGAGGCTTCCCTGCAGCTCGGCCGTCGTCTCGCTCGCGGCCGCGAGCTTCCCGGAGACCGCCTCCGCCTGGCCGGCGAAGTCGTCGAGCCGGCGCAGCACGTTCCGGCGGGTGTCGTCGGCGTCGCGCCACGCTCTCAGCGCACGCGCCGCGAGCAGCAGGAAAGACGCGATTCCCGCACAGACGGCGACGATGAACGCCGCCCAGATCGCCCAGTCCCACACTCGGACGATCGTAGAGCCTCAAAAGTGGGTGGTGCTACAATTCGGGCCACGCCGCGGGGTGGAGCAGTCAGGTAGCTCGCCGGGCTCATAACCCGGAGGTCGCAGGTTCAAATCCTGCCCCCGCTACTGGAAAGCCCCGCTCTGGCGGGGCTTTTCGTCTCCGCGGCATGGGTTGGCGCACACGTTGCCCTTGCGCTTCGGCGGGAGGGAGATTCGGAGGCACATGGCAGAAAAAGAGGAGAAGATCGAGCTCGAGGGCGCGGTGGTCGAGTCGTTCCGGAGTGGCCAGCACCGGGTCCTCCTCGACAACGGTCACGAGACGCTCGGCTACACCTCGGGTCGGATGCGCCGGTATCGGATCCGGATCAATCCGGGCGACCGCGTCAAGATCCAGCTCTCGCCGTACGACCTGAAC
Source organism: uncultured Actinomycetes bacterium (assembly GCA_963720065.1). Classification (GTDB taxonomy): domain Bacteria; phylum Actinomycetota; class Thermoleophilia; order Gaiellales; family Gaiellaceae; genus Palsa-739. Next base: position 29,401 of record CAVREH010000015.1, on the reverse strand, counting down.
CGCGGTCGTATCGTCTACCGCGAGTCGTAACTCTCACAGCACCGCGGCCGGGGTACGCTGGCTCGATGGACGAGGCGCCGCGCGACTTCGGGTTCAACACCCGCGCCGTGCATGCGGGCCAGCGGCCGGATCCGTACACCGGCGCCAGCGCGACCCCGATCTACCAGACCGCGGGCTTCGTGTTCGAGGACACGGAGTCGGCGTCGGCGTACTTCAACCTGCAGGAGTACGGCAACGTCTACAGCCGGATCATGAATCCGACCGTGGCCGCGTTCGAGGAGCGGCTCGCGAACCTCGAGGGCGGCGTCGGCGCGGTCGCGTTTGCGAGCGGCCTCGCCGCGCAGGCCGGGCTCTTCTTCGCGCTGCTCGAGCCCGGCGACCGGATCGCCGTTGCGAAGGCGCTCTACGGGGGCTCGACCGCGCAGCTCAACCACCTCGCGCGCAAGCTCCAGATCACGGTCGACTGGGTCGACATGGACGACCCCGACGGGTGGCGCCGCTCGGTCACGCCCGAGACGAAGGCCCTCTTCGCCGAGACGGTCGCGAACCCCGGCGGCAACGTCCTCGACATCTCCCTCGCCGCAGGGGTCGCGCACGAGATCGGCGCGCCGCTCGTCGTGGACAACACCTTCGCCACCCCGTACCTCTGCCGGCCGCTCGAGTTCGGCGCCGACCTGGTCATCCACTCCGCCACGAAGTTCCTCGTCGGCAACGGGACGACGATCGCGGGCGCCGTCGTCGACTCGGGCGCGTTCGACTGGTCGAACGGACGCTTTCCCTCGATCGTGGACCCGTCGACCGCGTACCACGGCCTCAAGTTCCACGAGACCTTCGGCGTCTACGGGCTGCTGATGAAGCTGCGCTCCGAGACGCTGCGCGACTTCGGCGCCGTGCTGGCGCCGTTCAACGCGTTCCTGCTGCTGCTCGGGATGGAGTCGCTCGCGGTGCGGATGGACCGCCACGTCGCCAACGCGCTCGCGGTCGCCGAGTGGCTCCGCGACCAGCCGGGGGTGGGGGCGGTGCGGCATCCCGCGTTGCCGGACAGCCCGTATCGCCCGCTCGTGGAGCGTTACCTGCCGGCCGGTGCGGGCTCGGTCTTCTCGTTCGACCTGGAGAGCGGCCGCGACGGCGGGCGCCGCTTCATCGAGGCGCTCTCGCTCTGGAGCCACTTGGCGAACGTCGGCGACACGAAGAGCCTCGTCATCCATCCCGCGTCGACGACGCACCGCCAGCTCTCGGACGAGGAGCTCGCCGCCTCGGGCGTCGCGCCCGGGACGGTGCGGTTGTCCGTCGGGCTCGAGGACGTGGACGACCTCACCTGGGACCTCGAGCGTGGCCTGCTCGCGGCGCGCGGCTCCGCCGTCGCGGCGTGAACGAGCTCCAGGACCGACGCACGATCCAGGAGATCGTGCGCAACGCGCGCACGGTGGCGATCGTCGGGCTGTCGGCGAGCGAGCTGCGCGCGAGCCATTTCGTCGGCTACTACCTGCAGCGGCACGGCTACCGGGTGGTCCCCGTCAACCCGAACGAAGAGCACGTGCTCGGGGAGCGGGTCTACCCGAGCCTGCGCGACGTCCCCGAGCAGATCGACGTCGTCGACGTCTTCCGCGACCCCGCCGCCGTTCCCGAGCTCGCGCGCGAAGCCGTCGAGGTCGGCGCCGGCGCGTTGTGGCTGCAATTCGGGGTGATCAGCCCGGAGGGCGCGCGGCTCGCGCAGGAGGGAGGCCTCGCGGTGGTCATGGACCGCTGTTTGAAGGTCGAGCACGCGCGGCTCCTCGGTCGGATGCACTGGATGGGCTTCGACACCGGCGTCATCACCGGCTCTCGTCGCTAGCGGTATTTACCCGCCGCGGAGCGGGTGCTCACGCGACCCGGACCTAGCTGAGCCCGAAGGCCTGCGCGAGCAGGAAGACATTGAGCGCGCTGATCAGCGCGGCGATCGCCACCGCGACCACGGTGGTCGGCAGCCGGTTGACGTGAGCGCCCATCACGTCCCGCCGGCTCGTCAGCAGGAGCAGCGGGACGAGAGCGAAGGGGATCCCGAAGGAGAGCACGACCTGGCTGAGCACCAGCGCGCTCGTCGGGCTGACGCCGATCGCAAGGACGACGAGCGCCGGGATCATCGTCAGCCCGCGCCGGACGAACACCGACAGGCGCAGGTTGACAAAGCCGGCCATCACGACCTGGCCGGCGTACGTGCCGACGCTCGAGGACGAGATGCCGGACGCAAAGAGCGCTACCGCGAAGGTGAGTGCCGCGGTTCCTCCGACCAGGTGGGACAGGCCCGCGTGAGCACCCTGGATGGTGTCGGTGTGCGAGTAGCCGGGCGTGCCGTGGAAGAGCTTGGCGGCTACGGCGAGCATCGCCATATTCACGAGCCCGGCCAGACCGAGCGCCACGAGCACGTCGGTTCGCTCGAAGCGGAGCACCCGCCTCCGCTCCGCCTCGTTGCGCACCGGCGTCCGTCCTTTCGTCAGCGCGGAGTGGAGGTAGATCACGTGTGGCATGACGGTCGCGCCGATGATCCCGACGGCGAGATAGACAGAGGAGAGGCCGTCGAAGTGGGGGATGAGGCCCTGGGCGGCTTCGCTTGCCGATGGCCCGATCTTCAGCGTCTCGTAGAGAAAGCCGAGCAGGATGAGGCCGAGGAACGCAGTGATCGCGAGCTCGAAGCGCCGGAAGCCGTGCCGCTGCAGCTCGAGAAGTGCGAAGGCGATCACGCCTGTGATGAGGCCGGCTGGCAGGAGCGGCACGCCGAAGAGGAGGTTGAGGCCGAGCGCCGCGCCGATGAACTCCGCGACGTCGGTGGCCATCGCCATTGCCTCGGCCTGGATCCAGAGCCCCCAGGTCACCGGGCGCGGGTAGTGGTCGCGGCACAGCTCCGGGAGGTCCCGGTTGGTGACGACCCCGAGCTTCGCGGAGAGGTACTGGATCAGCATCGCCATGAGGTTCGCGGCGAGCACGACCCAGAGCAGGAGGTAGCCGAAGCGGGCGCCGCCGTCGATGTTGGTGGCGAAGTTGCCGGGGTCGACGTACGCGACCGCCGCGACGAAGGCGGGCCCCAGCATCGTGAGCGTCGCCCGCAGGCGGCCGCGCGCGACGATCGTGTGCAGCGGAGTAGCGCCGTGCCGGAAGGGCTCGTAGGCCTCGTCGCTCATGCCTTGCCCTTGCGCTTGACGCGCATCGCGCGGGCGAGCGTCGCGCCGAGGACGTGCGTGTCCCTGCCGACGCGGACGAAGAGCGGGCCGTCGAACGGCTGGCGCTCGACGAGCTCGAGCCTCGCGCCCGGGACGATGCCGCGCTCGCCGAGGAAGCGCAGCATCTCGGGCTCGGCGTCCGAGATCCGGACGAAGGTGGCCGTCTCGCCGGGCTCGAGCTCCGCGAGCGCCGGCGCCGGAGTCTCGGCGAGCTTCAGCTCGCGGCTCGGGATCGGGTCGCCGTGCGGGTCGACCGTGGGGTCGCCGAGCTTCGCGGCGATCAGCTCCTCGAGCTCCTCCGACAGCGCGTGCTCGAGCACCTCGGCCTCGGCATGCACTTCGTCCCAGGTCATGCCGAGGCTCTCGACGAGGAACAGCTCGACGAGCCGATGGTGCCGGATCACCTCGAGCGCGACGCGCCGGCCACGCTCGGTGAGACGGACGCCGCGGTAGGGCTCGTGCTCGACGAGGCCGAGGGCCGAGAGCTTGCGCAGCATCCCCGAGACGGAGGCGGGGCGGACCTCGAGCAGGGTCGCGAGACCGGTGGTCGAGGCGGCACCGTCACGCGACTGGAGGGTGTAGATCGCCTTCGCGTAGTCCTGCACGGCGGTGGTGACCTCGCGCGTCTCGGAGGCTAGGTTTTGAGCCATGCCTAAATTCTAGATTAGGTGCGGTATTCGAGCAAGCAGATCCGCACGCGCACCGATGCGGCGCCATCCCGGCGGCGCGACCGTACGAGGAAACGAGACCGGGAGGTGTGCGATGAAAACCCTCGTCGTCTACGAGTCGTGGTTCGGAAAACACGCGGCGGATCGCGGAAAAGGTCGCTGCCGCGCTCGCTCCGGAGAGCGAGGTGGAGGTCGTCTCGGTCAACGATCCGCTGCCGTCGCCCGCCCACGTCGACCTGGTTGTCCTCGGTGCGCCGACGCACGTGCACGGCCTGTCGAGCGCGCGGTCGCGCCGGGGCGCGATCGACCAGCGCGGAGATGGCGGCGAGCCGGGAATCGGGGCGCGCGACTGGATTGACCGGCTGCCCCGGCACGGCGGCCCGCGTGTGGCCGTCTTCGACACCCGCGCGCACAAGCCGGAGCTGCTCGTCGGCTCGGCCGCGCACGGGATGGCCCGGCGGCTCCACCGGCGCGGCTACGAGCCGGCCCTCGAGCCCGCGAGCTTCTTCGTCCAGGGCACCGAGGGCCCGCTCGAGGAAGGCGAGCTCGAGCGCGCGTGGGAGTGGGGCCGGACGCTGGCGAGCGAGGTGATGAGCCCCGCGGCATGATTGACAGGTGCACGGCCATGCGCACCGGCATGAGGACGGGGGCGCGGAGGACGGGCGCCGCCTCCGGCTCGCGCTTGCGCTGATCCTCGCCTTCATGGTCGGCGAGGTCGTCGCCGGCGTGCTCGCGCACTCCCTCGCGCTCCTCTCGGACGCGGCGCACATGCTGACCGACGCCGGCGCACTCGCGATGTCGCTCATCGTGCTTCGGCTCGCTGCCCGGCCGGCGGGCGGAAACCGGACGTTCGGGCTTCGCCGCTCGGAAATCCTGTCCGCCCAGGCGAACGGCGCGGCCCTGCTCGTGCTCGCCGGCCTGATCGTCTACGGCGCCGTTCGCAGGCTCGTCTCGCCGCCGGACGCTCGCGGCGGCGTGATGCTCGCCGTCGCCCTCGTAGGAATCGGCGTCAACCTCGTCGCAACCTGGCAGCTCTCCGGCGCGAACCGGCGCTCGCTCAACATCGAGGGGAGCTTCCAGCACCTCCTCACCGACCTCTTCGCCTTCATCGCCACGGCGGTCGCGGGCGCCGTGATCCTCGCCGCCGGCTGGGTGCGGGCCGACCCGGTGGCGGCCCTCCTGGTCGCCGCGATCATGTTCCGGGCGGCATGGGGGCTGCTTCGCGACTCCGGCCGTGTCCTGCTCGACATCGCGCCGGAGGGGCTGCCGGTGGAGGAGATCGGGACGGCGATGGCCTCGCATCCGGGCGTGGTCGAGGTGCACGATCTGCACGTCTGGGAGGTGACGACCGAGTTCCCGACGCTCTCGGCGCACGTCCTCGTCGAGCCGGGGGCGGACTGCCACGGCATCCGCCGCGAGCTCGAGGCGCTTCTGCACGACCGCTTCGGCCTCGACCACACGACGCTGCAGGTCGAGCACACGCCCGCAAAGCTCGTCCAGATCAGCTAAACTAAACCTTACGTAAACGTAAGCTCGGTGGCAGCCACCGTGACGGGCGTGTCACGAGTTCGTGCCGCTGGGGTGACAGGAGGAAGCGGTGCACTTGCGCCTGCGGCGGCTGGACTACAAGTGGGTTGCGCTCTCGAACACGACGCTCGGGATGCTGCTCGCGATGATCAACTGCTCGATCCTGCTGATCGCGCTGCCGAACATCTTCCGCGGCATCGGCATCGACCCGCTCCAGCCCGGCAATACGGGCTACCTCCTCTGGCTGATCCTCGGCTTCCTCGTCGTGCATGGCCGTCCTGCTCGTCAGCCTCGGCCGGCTCGGCGACATGTACGGCCGCGTGCGGATGTTCAACCTCGGCTTCGCGGTCTTCACCGTCTTCTCGATCCTGCTCTCGGTCACCTGGCTGCACGGCAGCGACGGGGCGCTCTGGCTGATCCTGATGCGCGTCGGCCAGGGCGTCGGCGGCGCGCTCGTCTTCGCGAACTCGAGCGCGATCCTCACCGACGCCTTCCCGCAGCGACCAGCGCGGGCTCGCGCTCGGCATCAACAGCGTCGCGCTGGTCGCCGGCTCGTTCTTCGGCCTCGTGCTCGGCGGCCTGCTCGCGCCGCGTCGAGTGGCGGCTCGTCTTCCTCGTCTCGGTTCCGGTCGGGCTGGTCGCGACCATCTGGTCGTACCGCTCGCTGCGCGAGATCGGCGTGCGCAGACCGGCGAGGATCGACTGGTGGGGAACGCCACGCTTCGCGGCTCGGGCTCGTGCGCTGATGGTCGGCATCACCTACGGCATCCAGCCCTACGGCGGGCACACGATGGGCTGGACGTCGCCGCTCGTGCTCGGCTGCCTGCTCGGCGGCCTCGGGCTGCTGGCGCTCTTCTGCCTCATCGAGGCGCACATCGACGAGCCGATGTTCCACCTCGACCTCTTCCGCATTCGCGCCTTCGCGGCCGGCAACCTCGCGGCGCTGCTCGCGGCGATGGGGCGCGGCGGCCTCCAGTTCATCCTCATCATCTGGCTGCAGGGCATCTGGCTGCCCGAGCACGGCTACGACTTCTCGCCCACGCCGCTCTGGGCGGGCATCTACATGCTGCCGCTGATCGCCGGCCTGCTGATCGCCGGGCCTGCCTCGGGCTGGCTCTCCGACCGCTTCGGCGCGCGGCCGTTCGCGACCGGCGGCATGCTCGTCGCGGCGACGAGCTTCGCGCTCCTGATCGTCGCTGCCCGTCGACTTCTGCTACGTCTGGTTCGCGCTGATCCTGCTGCTGAACGGGATCGGGATGGGCCTCTTCGCAGTCGCCGAACAACGCCGGCGTGATGAACAGCCTGCCGCCCGCGCAGCGCGGCGCCGGCGCGGGCATGCTCGCCACCTTCCACGAGCTCGTGCCAGCGTGCTTGTCGATCGGCGTCTTCTTCACGCTGATGATCATCGGCCTCGCGAGCGGGCTGCCGCACGCGACGCAGACCGGCCTCGTCGCCCACGGCGTCTCGCCGGCCGACGCGACGCGCATCTCGCACCTGCCGCCCGTCGCCACGCTCTTCGCAGCCTTTCTCGGCTACAACCCGGTGCAGACGCTGCTCGGGCCGCACGTGCTGCACCGGCTCTCTCCGGCGGACGCGCACACGCTCACCGGTCGCGGCTTCTTCCCGCATCTGATCTCGAGCCCGTTCCACACGGCGCTCGTCTACGCGTTCGTCTTCGCCATCGCCGCTTGTGTCGTCGCCTCGCTGGCCTCGCTGCTGCGCGGCGGCAAATACGTCCACGTCGAAGAGGCGGCGGTCGATCCTCTCGACATCGAGGTGGCTGCATGAGCGTCACGGCCCTCCGCATCGGCGAGGTCGCGCAGCGCGTCGGCGTGACGCCGCGCACGATCCGCTACTACGAGGAGCTCGGGCTGCTCGGCTCCGGTGGGGAGCGCGAGAAGGGAACGCACCGGACGTACGCCGAGACCGACGTCGTGCGGCTGCAGGAGCTGATCCGGCTGCGTGACCTGCTCGGCCTCACGCTCGAGGAGCTCGTGGAGCTCGCCGAGGCGGAGGGGGCGCGCGCCGCGCTTCGCGGCCGCTGGGCGGAGGATCCGAGCGACGAGGAGCGGCTCCGCATCGTCAAGGAGGCGATCCCGCACGTCGAGCGGCAGCTCGCACTCGTCCGCAACCGCCGGGCGAGGCTCGACGAGTTCGCCGCGGAGCTCGAGGAGAAGCTCGCGCGGCTACGGCGCAGGCGGCGCGAGCTCGGCCGCTAGTCCAAGGGGACGAGCACGCGGCTCAGCTCTTCGTCCGCGCGACGCCACTCGAGACGGCTCCACGGGCTCGCGACCGAGGCGACGCGTCCCGCGCGGCCGGCCGCTGTCTCCGCGGCGCCGAGATTCCTCGAGCCGACGCGTAGGCGTCGCGTCTGCTCACGCACCGCGCGCGCTGCGTCGATGCTCAGCGCAACCAGGGCTCCAGCTCCCGCTCGAGCTCCCGGCAGCCGCGCGGCGCGACGATGCGCCGCCGCAGCTTCCGGCCCTCGATGACACAGATCGTGGGCACCTCCTCGATCCGGAACTTCTCGGCGAGGTCGGGGCGCTGGTCGACCGAGACACGGATGAGGTCGAACGTGTCGTGGTTTCGCCGCCGCTGCAGCACCTGGGCGATGAAGCCCTCGACGCGCCGGCAGCGCCCGGACAGCGGCGAGTAGAAGAGGACGAGCTGTGGTCGTTGCTCCGGCCGAGTGACCGGCTCGGTCTGCGGAACAGTGGCCATGTCCCGACAAATACCCGCAAACGGCGCAGTTTGAACCCCCGTTCAGCCGAAACGGCGTGTCGGCTTCGGGCTCGACGGGAAGCGTTCGAGCATGACTGGGCCAGGCCGCTGAGTAGGTTCGCGGAGTGAAGACCGTCCCCCGGCGGCTGACGTTCGGCGCACACGCCGACGCCTACGAGCGCGCGCGGCCGGAGTGGCCGGAGGAGGCGGCGCGCTGGCTCGTTCCCGACGACGCAAAGCTCGTCGTCGAGCTCGGTGCGGGCACCGGGAAGCTGACGCGGGCGGTGGCCCCGCTCGGGAAGCGCGTCGTCGCGGTCGAGCCGGATCCGCGGATGCTCGCCGTTCTGCACGGGCTCGGCCTCGAGGGCGTGGCAGGCTCGGCCGAGGCGATCCCGTTCGGCGACGGGGCGGCGGACGCGGTCGTGGCGGGCTCCAGCCTCCACTGGTTCGAGCTCGAGCTGGCGCTGCCCGAGATCCACCGCGTGCTGCGCGCGGGCGGCCGCTTCGGCTTCGGCTGGAACCATCGCGACGACCGGCACCCGGCGATTGCCCGCATGGGCCACGCGGTCCACGCGGCACAGGCACGTAGGCGCGGGCCACGCTGGCGGAGCCGCGACTGGGCGGCCGAGCTGAACGCGTCCGGTCTCTTCCGGCACGTCGAGCAGGCGCGGTTCGAGCACGTGCACGAGCTGCCGCGTGAGGCTCTCCGCGACCATCTGATGTCGTACTCCGGCGTCGCCGCGCTGTCCGAGGACGAGCGCAGGCCGGTGTTCTCCGAGGTCGCGGCGCTGCTCGACTCCGACGAGTCCGTGAGCGGCGACGGCCGGCTGCGGTTGCCGTTCGTCGTGAGCGCGTATCGCGCGACCCGCGCCGCGTAGGTCGGCTGTCGCGGCCTCCGCTCGGCCGCTGTATGCTCTCGAAGTTAGCTAGGCATTGCATCGGCACGCGAGGAGCGGGGAGATCGTGGCAACCGGGTTCAGCAGGGCCGAGTTCGTGCGTCGTGGGGTCGTGGGCGGCGGGGCGGTGCTCGTATCCGCGTCGGGGCTGGCCGTGCTTCCCGGCGTGGCCGCGGCCGACGGCACGCTGCCCGACGGCGACCTGGCCTACCTCCGGCTCCTGATCGCGGCCGAGCTGCTGGCGATCGACTTCCAGACGAAAGCGCTCGGAAGCGGCAAGCTGCGCCACGCCGCGCGCACGCTGCTCCGGCGCGTGCGCTCGCAGGAGCAGGCGCACTACAAGACGCTCGCCGCCGCGCTGACGGCGGCCGGCCAGGTTCCGGCGACCTCGGACGACATCGACTTCTCCTACCCGAAGGGGAGCTTCCGTAGCTCGGCGTCGATCACCACGCTGGCGGCGCGGCTCGAGCATCTGCTGGTCGGCGCCTACCTGGGTGCGGTGGAGAACGTCGAAACGGCGGCGTTGCGGCTGCCGATCGGCCAGATCGCCGCGAGCGAGGCGCAGCATGCGGGGGCGCTGGCTGCGCTGCACGGCGAGTCGGTGCTCGGGAAGGCGTTCGCGCCGGCGCTGTCGATCGGCGCGGTGTCGGACGCCCTGGACGAGTTCGAGAGCTAGCGGTGCCGAAGCAGCGATACTCGGCCAGCGAGGCGGCGGCGGCTCTCGGGATCAGCGTCGACACGCTGCGTCGCTGGGACCGCTCGGGCCGCGTCCGGGTCACTCGCGACAGCCGCAACCGGCGGGTCGTGTCGGCGAAGGAGATCGACCGGCTGCGCGGCGACGGCCAGGGCACGCATCTCAGCGCGCGCAACCGTTTCCGCGCCACCGTGACCGCCGTCGAGATCGAAGGCCTGATGGCTCAGGTGGAGCTCGTCGCCACCGAGCCCGTGCGGCTCGTCGCGATCGTCACGCGGGACGCGGTCCGGGAGCTAGGCCTGAAGGAGGGGATGGCCGCGACCGCCATCGTCAAGTCCACCAACGTGATGATCCAGAGCTAGGTGAGAGGAGTCCCACCCGTGTTGTTCCACCGCAGGCGCCTTGTAGTTCCGCTCGCCCTCGCCTTCCTCGCCCTCCTGGCGGTTCCCGCCGGCGGGGCTGCCTCCACGGCGCGGCCGCAGATCACGGTGTACGCGGCGGCCTCGCTGACCAACGTGTTCCCGGCGATCGATCCGCACGAGAAGTACTCCTTCGGCGGCTCGAACACGCTCGCGGCGCAGATCCAGCAGGGCGCACCGGCCGACGTGTTCGCCTCGGCGAACATGAAGCTCCCTCTCCAGCTGAACTCGCAGGGACAGTGCTCGAAGCCGGTCGTCTTCACCCGCAACACGCTCGTCGTCGTGGTGCCGAGGAGCAACCCGGCGCACATCCACAACGTCTACGACCTCACCAAGTCGGGCGTCACGATCGACATCGCCCAGTCGGGCGTCCCCGTCGGCTCGTACACGCTGCAGGTCCTGAAAAACATGAACCTGACGAACGCCGTCCTGAAGAACGTCGTGAGCGAGGAGACCGACGTGCGCGAGGTGCTGTCCAAGGTCGCGCTCCGCGAGGTGGACGCGGGCTTCGTCTACGCGACCGACGCCAAGACGGTGCCCGGCAAGGTGAGGGTCGTCAAGGTGCCCGCGTGGGCGCAGCCGAAGGTGCAGTACGGCATCTGCGTCGTCTCCACGAGCAGCGAGAAGCCCGCCGCTCACGCGTTCATCAAGCGCGTGCTGAGCAAGGCCGGCCAGCGGAAGCTCCACCGGTACGGCTTCCTCGCGCGCGTCAAGCAGACGCACAAGAAGAAGAGGTAGGCCGGGATGAGGCGAGCGCTCGGCTTCGGGCTCTTCGTCGCGGTCGCGGGCGTGACGCTCGCCTTCCTGACGCTGCCGATCGTCGGGATCTTCGTCCACACCTCGCCCGGCAAGGTGCTCGACCAGTTCTCGAATCCCGTCGTCAGGGACGCGTTCGTCGTCACGCTCAAGACGAGTGTGGTCGCGCAGGCGTTGATCCTCGTCTTCGGGACGCCGACCGCCTATCTGCTCGCCACCCGCCGCTTCTTCGGCCATTCGCTTGCGGTCACGCTCGTCGAACTGCCGCTCGTGCTGCCGCCGGCGGTCGCCGGGATCGGGCTGCTCACGGCGCTCGGCCACTACGGGCTGCTCGGCTCCAGCCTGAACGCCTTCGGAGTCTCGCTTCCCTTCACCCAGGCCGCGGTCACGGTGGCCGTCGCGTACGTCGCGAGCCCGCTCTACATCCGCCAGGCGATCGCCTCCTTCGAGGCCGCGGATCCGCGGCTGACCGCCGCCTCGCGCACGCTCGGCGCCGGCCCCGTTCGTACCTTCTTCCGCGTCGTGCTGCCGCTCGCGCGCGGGGGGCTGATCGCCGGTCTTGCCCTCTCGTTCGCGCGCGGCCTGGGCGAGTTCGGAGCCACGATCATGTTCGCCGGCAGCCTGCAGGGCGTCACCCAGACGCTGTCGCTCGCGATCTACTCCGAGTTCTCGCAGAACTTCGACGCGAGCCTGGCGATGAGCGCCGTGCTCGTTCTGATCAGCGCCGTCCTCCTGCTAACGCTCAGAATCGCACTCTCATGGCAACGGTCACCCTCGACCAGGTCACGGTCCCTCTTCGGGCTTTCGAGCTCTGCCTGAGCCTCGACGGTCTCGTCGACGGTCGCGCTCATCGGGCCTTCGGGGGCGGGCAAGAGCACCGTCCTCAACGCGATCGCCGGCCTGGTCGAGCCGACCGCCGGCTCGATCCGCTGCGACGAGGAGACCTGGTTCGACGCGGCGCGCCGCGTCAGCGTGCGCCCGGAGGACCGTCGCGTCGGGCTCGTCTTCCAGGACTACGCGCTCTTTCCGCACCTCACCGTCCGCCAGAACGTCGAGTACGCGCGACGCAACGCCGCCGACGAATACCTCGACCGGTTCGGGATCCGGCATCTCGAGCGCGCACGTCCCGGGAGCCTCTCGGGAGGCGAGCGGCAGCGCGTCGCGCTGGCCCGGGCGCTCGCGCGCGACCCGGCGATCCTGCTCCTCGACGAGCCCCTGTCGGCGCTCGACGCGCACACCAAGGTCGAGGTACGCACCGAGCTGCAGCAGCTGCTGGCCGGCCTGGAGATCCCGACGCTCCTCGTGACCCACGACTTCGAGGACGCAGCCGCTCTCGCGGGGCTTGTCGGCGTGCTGGTCGACGGGGAGCTCCGCCAGACGGGCGAGCCCAGCTGATCTCGTCGCCCGGCCGGCCGACGCGTTCGTCGCGACCTTCACCGGTGCCAACCTCCTGCACGGCTGGGCCGACGGCGTGAGGAGAGGTACGACCAGGATCGGGCTCGCCGACGGCACCGTGATCGCCACGAGCGACGAGGCAGAGGGCGCGGTCACGCTGGCCGTCTATCCGTGGGACATCACGATCTCGACCAGCCGTCCCGACGACTCGGCCATGAACGTGATCGCCGGCTCGATCGCCGGCATCACCGAGCTCGGCAACCGGGCGCGCGTCACGATCGGCCCCCTCAGCGCGGAGATCACGGTCGAGTCGCTCCGCCGCCTCGGGCTCGAGCCCGGACGGCACGCGTTCGCCAGCTTCAAGGCGACGGGCACCCGTATCGTCGCCGGCGGCGGCGGTGGCTAGCGCCGCGGGTTGCGGATCCCGATCGCACCGATCACGCCGCCGCAGACGAGCAGCCCCGCGACGGCGGCCATCGTCAGGTGGAAGCCGTGCTCGGTGAGGTGGTCGCCGCCGCCCGCGGCCAGGATCCCGAGGATCGCGATCGCGAGGAGACCCGCGATGCGGGCGACCGCGTTGTTCACGCCCGACGCGACCCCGGCGTCGCCGGCCCGGGCGTCGGCAAGCACGGTCGTCGTCAGCGGGGCGACGGTCAGCGACAGCCCGAACGAGAAGACGAGCAGCGCCGGCAGGACGTCCAGCCAGTAGTTCACGTCCTGCGGCAGGCGCGTGAAGGCGAGCACGCCGAGGCCGGCGACGATCGGGCCCAGCGCCATGAAGAGCCTTGGCCCGTACTGCATCGAGAGCCGACCCGTGCGCGGTGAGAGGAAGAACATGACGATCACCACCGGCAGGATCGAGATGCCCGCCTGCAGCGCCGAGAAGCCGGCGAACTCGATCAGGTAGAGCGTCAGGAAGGTGGTCAGCGCGGAGAGCCCGCCGTAGACCGAGAGCGTCTCGACGTTCGTGACCGAGAAGTTGCGCAGCCGGAACAACCGCAGCGGGAGCATCGGCATCGGCGTCCGCAGCTCGTACGCGACGAAGGCGCCGAGGCAGGCGGCGCCGCCGATGAAGGCGCCGATGATGAGCGGATCCCCCCAGCCGAGCTGCGGCTGCTCGATGAAGCCGGCGACGAGCAGGCCCAGCCCGGCCGTGCACAGGATCGCGCCCCACACGTCCACCCGCAGGTCCTCGCGCCGCTTCTGGTGCATCCCGCCGAGCCGCATCAGGATCAGGAGCGTGACGAGGGCGATCGGGATGTTGATGAGGAAGATGACCCGCCAGGTCGAGACGTCCACCAGCCAGCCGCCGAGGGTCGGCCCGAGGATGAACGAGATGCCGGTCCAGGACGTCCACTGCCCGATGGCGCTGCCTCGCGCGGTTCCCGTGAAGGTGGCAGTGATCATGGCGAGGGAGGCCGGCGTGAGGAGCGCCCCCGCCATCCCCTGGAGGCCGCGGAAGACGATCAGCGCCGGGGCGTTCGGCGCGATCGCACACAGAACCGAGACGCCGGCGAAGCTCGCCACCCCGATCGCGAAGACCCTTGACTCGCCGAAGATGTCGCCGAGCGAGCCGCCGACGAGGATCAGCGACCCGAGCGTGAGCAGATAGGCGTCGACGACCCACTGCTGCGTCGCGAGCCCGCCGCCGAGGTCGGCCTGGATCGATGGCAGCGCGACGTTGACGACCGAGCCGTCGATGAAGGCCATCGACGACCCAAGGATGCTCGCGATCAGCGTCCAGCGCGCCACGTTCCTGTCCAGCGGCAGCGCCTTGCCTTCCGCCGTCTCCATGACCCGATCCTACGGACGGCGGCAGGCAGGAGCGGCGGGCGGCCGTCGGGCTGCCCGCCGCTGGTCGGTGTGCCCGCTAGGACGTAGCCGAGGCGGGCTGGACGCCGAGCGTGATGGAGAGCTGCTGCGTCGATCCGCCGCGGCGGACGGTGACCGTCACCTTCTCGCCGACCTTCGCCGCCGAGACGGCAGCCGTGAGGTCGTTGGCGGAGGTGACCGGGTGCCCGGCGAAGGCGGTGACGACGTCGCCGACCTTCAGCCCCGACTTCGCCGCCGGGGAGCCGGCGACGATCTTCGTGACCTTCGCGCCGCCGTTCACGGTCTGGATCAGGACGCCGACATAGGCGTGCTGCACGGTGCCGCCCGCGATGAGCGTGTCGGCGACGGCCTTCGACTTGTCGATCGGGACGGAGAAGCCGACGCCGGCGTTGTCGTTCGTGTCGCCCGCGTTGAGGATCTGGTCGTTGATCCCGATCACCGTGTTGGTGGCGGTGTCGATCAGCGGTCCGCCCGAGTTGCCGTGGTTGATCGCGGCGTCGGTCTGGATCGCGCCGGTGATCGAGAAGTTGTTGGGGGCGGTGATCGTCCGGTTGACGGCGCTGACGATGCCCGCGGTCATCGTCTCGGCCAGGCTGAACGGACTGCCGATCGCCACGACCGTCTGGCCCGGCTCGACGATCGACGAGTTCCCGAGCGTGAGCGGGTGCAGCTGGGACGCCGGCTTGTTCACGTGGATCACGGCCGTGTCGGTGGACTTGTCGGGGGTGCCGACGAGCGTCGCGCTCGCGGTCGAGCCGTCCTGGAACATGACCTTGATCGAGGTCGCTCCGCTGACGACGTGCTCGGCAGTGAGGATGTCGCCCTTCGAGTCGATCTCGAAGCCGGTTCCTTCGGCCTCCTCCTTCTGCGACCCCTGGGGATTGCCGAACGGGAAACCGCCGCCGGACGAGCTGCCGCTCGACTTCAGCTGGACGGTGATGTCGACGACGCCCGGCGCATCTTGCTTGTAGAGCTGCGTGAGCGAGTCGCCGCTCGATGTGGACGAGGACGAGGCCGGCTGCGCCGGCACGACGAGCGGGGACGCGCTCGGCGTCCCGGAGCTGTGGTTCGTGAGGGCGTACGCGCCGGCGCCTGCCCCGGCGCCGATCACAAGCGCTACCGCGAGCGGGAGGAGGCGCCGCAGGCGCGAGTTGGCAGGGCGAGGGTTCATGTGTGCTGGTCTCCTTGCATGATGTCGAACCTCAGAGTGCCCATTCTTCCTAGGACAAGTCTGAGAGAGGCGTGAGCGTTCGGTAAGTATCCGGGCGAAGAGCTGCGCTCTTCGCCCGGTCTTGAAGGAACTGCGCCCACGGGAGACGCGGTCTCCCGTGGGCTCCGTGCAGTCGGGCTTGCTTGGGTTGGTGTGCGTTCGGGGCGTTTGTTCTGTCGCGGGCGAGCAGGCTGTGCGTGCTCGCCCGCTGGTTCGCGGCGTCGTAACGTGCCGTTACGCCGCCGCCTCGACCCCACAGAGGCTCGAAACGCTCAAACCACGGAAGCACCAAAGGCCGGAGGCTAAGACACGGCGCAGCCGGACTTAGCCGCAGGCCGGACCGCGCTCGTGCCGGCCTCTGCCGCGCGCGAGCGCACGACACAGGCCTCCGCCCTGCCGAGCTAGAGCCGGCCGCGGCGGCGGAGGACGAGCAGCCACCAGATCGTGACCCCGACGAGCAGGGCGAGTGGCAGGGCCCAGCTGAGGATCGCGCCTTCGAGGAAGGAAGCGGTCACGTCCATGAGAGCTCCTCGGGTCGGGGCTCGGCGACCGGTGCTCCGGCGTCACCGGGCTCGAGCCAGCGGTAAAAGAAGACGAAGGCCGCGACGAAGTAGGTGAGCGATCCGGGCACCCACATGACCCCTGCGGCGAGCTGTTGGTCGGTGAGCGACGGGTACGCGGCGTAGATCGGTGCGGAGGCGAACGCGAGCACGATGGCGAGGATCCAGGTCGGGATCATCGCCGCCGCGAACCAGAGTGCGCGATGGAGATCGTCGAGGCGGGTGCGCACCGGCGGCACGTCGAGCAGCGCGCCCCAGAAGACGAGGGCGGGCGCGACGAAGCAGACGTGCTCGAGGACGTGGATCCACTCGTTACGTGCGGCCGCGTCGTAGAGCAGCGGCACGTGCCAGAGGGCGACCATCGCCGACTGAACCGTGAGCGCCACCCAGGGACGCTTCAGGAAGCCGGCGGTGCGGCGGAACGACGGCGAGCGCGAGAGCGCGCCGCCGACGGCGCGCCGCGCCGACAGCGGAAACGGCAGCCACAGGCGCGGCCACGGGCGGCCGAGCACGACGAGCGGCGGCACGACGGTCATGAGGACGACGTGCTGCACCATGTGCACCGAGAGCCACGTGTCCGCCCAGTTTTCGAACGGCAGCTCGAGCACGACGAACGCGAGCGCGACGCCGCTGTAGAAGCTCGCCTCGCGCCAGACGCGCGTCCTTCCCCGCCGGCCGAGGGCGTAGAGCGCCGCTGCCGCTCCGCACACGACGAGAGGCAGCGGGTCCATCTAGACGAGGTAGAGGACGATCCAGCTGACGACGGCGATCCCGGCGAGGAACGTCCAGTAGAAGCTGAGCCCGACCAGCTCGGCGCGGACGAGCGAGAGCGGGTCGCGGATGTCGTGCGCCGTCCGGTGCGGGTCGCCGGACGCCTCGCCCGGCGCCGGCGCGCCGGTCTCGGTCCTGCTGTAGCGCAGCGACGTGGCGAGCGTCATCTCCAGCCAGAGCAGGGTCCCGAGCACGAAGAGAAACAGGAACGCCGTCCAGCCGAAGTAGACGCTGGCGAAGCCGCCGTCGGCGGGACCGAAGCCCTGGTGCGTCCACGCGATCACCTGCAACACGAGCCCGACGACCCCGACGAGCAGCGCCACCAGCCCCTTCACCCGCCACTGCCGCCGCCGCAGCGCGCGGTGGTCGGTGAGGCCCAGCCGTACGAGGAGCGCGCTCAGCACGTAGCAGGCCACCACCGCGGTGCCCCAGCCGACCGACGCGTCCACGCCCTTCGGCTTCCACATGCCGGCGTTGTTCAACGAGCGGAGGTAGAAGTAGGCGAAGACGAAGGCGATGAAGAAGAAGGCGGTCGCTCCTGCGAGCAGGTAGCTGGCGGAGACGAGGTTGCGGCCGAGCAGCTCGGGCGGCTCCTCCTCGACGACCTCGTACCCGGTGCCTTCGTATGCGAGCGGCTCGGCCACTGGTCAGTCCCTCCCTGCCGGCGCGCCGGCCGGGACCGCGACCGGCATCGGCCCCTCGCCGTAGCCGTACGGGTCGCTCGAGAAGACCGGGATCCGGTCGAAGTTGTGCACCGGAACCGGCGAGGGAAGCTGGAACTCGATCGAGCGCGACCCCCACGGGTTCGCCGCGGCCGGCTTCTTCACGAACGCGAGCGACCAGACGAGGTTGAAGAGGAAGATCAGCATCGAGATCCCGAGCAGGTAGGCCGAGATCGAGACCCAGTCGTTGAGGAATTTGAGGTTGCCCGTGTAGTGACCGGCGTGCGGCGCGCCTGGCCGAGGAAGCCGGCGGCGAAGAGTGGGGCGAACGTCAAGTTGAAGAAGATGAACATGCCCCAGAAGTGAATCTTCCCGAGCCGCTCGTTCAGCTCCCAGCCCGTCATCTTCGGCACCCAGTAGTAGATCGCCGCGAAGAACGTGAAGACGAGGCCGCCCATGATCGTGTAGTGGAAGTGGGCCATCGAGAAGAAGCTGCCGTGGGTCGTCACGTCGCTCGGCGTGTCGGAGAGGAAGACGCCCGAGAGCCCGCCCAGCAGGAAGTTGAAGAACCACGCGAGGCAGAAGAGCATCGGCACCGTGAATTGGATCCGCCCGCGCCAGATGGTCATCATCCCGCAGAGGAACGTGAAGCCGGTCGGGATCGAGATCAGCTCGGTCGAGAGCATGTAGAAGGGGCGCAGGTCGCCGTTGATGCCGCTCACGAACAGGTGGTGCTGCCAGACGAACCACGAGAGGAGCGACACGCCGAGCAGCCCGGCAACCGCGAGGCGATAGCCCCACAGCGGCTTGCGCGAGAAGACGGGCAGCAACTCGAGCACGATCGCGAAGCCGGGCAGGGCGAGGATGTACACCTCCGGGTGGCCGAAGACCCAGAAGAGGTTCTCGTACAGGTAGCTGCTGCCGCCGGCGGCCGCGTTGAAGAACGAGGTCTGCGCCGTCCGGTCGAGCGCCCCCATCGCCAGCACCGCGACGAGCACGGGCGCGGCGAGCACCATCAGCACGGCCGTCGAGAGGACGCCCCAGACGAAGATCGGCAGCCGGGTCCACGTCAGGCCGGGCGCGCGCATCGTCAGAATCGTCGCGATCATGTTCAGCCCGAGCAGCGTCATCGAGACGCCCACCAGCGCGAAGAAGAGGATGTAGTTGTCGATCCCGGGGTTCGCCTGCGTCTGGAGCGGTGCATAGCCCGTCCAGCCCGTGGGGAACCCGCCAAAGAAGATGCTCGTCGTCAGGATCGTGCCGGCCGCCATCAGCAGCCAGAACGTGAGCGCCTCGATGCGCGGGAACGCCATCCGCCGGGCGCCGATCATGATCGGGATGAAGTAGTTCGCGAACGGACCGAGGATCCCGCTCGACATCATCCCCATCATCATCGTCCCGTGCATCCCGACGAGGGTCAGGTACGTGCCCATCGGGAACGACTGGCTGTGCGGGCTCAGCTGCTCGGTGCGGATCAGCATCGCGTTCAGGCCGCCGATGAAGAAGAACAGCCCGATGCCCCAGAGGTACTGGATGCCGACGACCTTGTGGTCGGTGCAGAGGCTGAAGTAGCGCGACCAGCCGCCGGTCTCCTTCTCCCGCAGCGAGGGCGGGTAGCCGCGCAGGCGGGCGAGCGGGTAGTTGAGGAACCCGAGGCCGACGAGGAAGCCGACGACGCCGCCGATGTAGGCGAGGTAGACGGACAGCTCGTTGTAGTCGGTCTCGCTGAAGTAGGCGATGCTCAGCCCGGAGATGGCGTGCGCGCCGAACCAGCCGACGTACCAGCCGGCGATGCCGAGCACGATGCCGGTCAGGAGGTTGAAGCCCAGCAGGCGGCGCCACCAGGGGCGCGGCGGCGGGACGGCGGCTGCGGTCATCCGGCTCTCCTCAGTGGGGCGGGAAGGTACGTGTGCGCGTACGGCGCGCCGCCCTGCGACTCGGGCTTGTCCATGTAGGGCTTGATCGAGGCGTAGACCTGCTCCTGTTGCCGGGCCCAGTTCTGGAACTCGGCGGAGTCGACGACCCGGCCGTTGTTGAACATGTAGGGGTGCCAGAGCCCGCAGAGCTCGGCGCAGCGGACGTGGAAAGTCAGCGGACCCTTCGTCTGGACGAACGCGACGTTGTCGACGCCGGGGTTCGCGTCGGCCTTGACCCCGAGCTCGTAGGCCCAGAACGAGTGGATCGCGTCGAGCGAGGTCACGTGGAGCTCGATGAGCGTGTCCGCCGGCAGGTAGAGCTCGTTCGACTCGAGCCCGCCGAGCGACGGATAGCGGTACGTGAACTGCCACTGCTGCGCGATCACCTGCACCTGGTAGGCGTCCTGGTGGTGCGCGGGGAGCGCGATCGGGTTCGGGCCCTGGCCGCCGCCCGCCCCGTCCTTCAACAGCTCGTAGGTGCCGAAGCCGGCGAGGAACAGCACCATGGCCGTCGTGATCACGATCCAGAGCGTCTGGATCTGTGAGTCGTTCCGGAGCGGCGGCCCGTCGAGGACCGCCTCGTTGCGCCGCACGTGGAACTTCCACAGGCCGTAGCCGAAAAAGACCGCCAGCAGGCAGAGGACCGGCGTGAGGAACGCCGTCATGAACTGGTTGTCGAAGACCTGCCCCTGGCTCTGCACGGTCGCGTTGCCCGGCGGGATGAGCGGGCCGACGTAGATCGCCACCAGCGGCGTCGCGATCGCGCTCAGCACGAGCCAGGCGACGACCACGCGGAGGCCGTGGTTCGTGGCGTCGTTCGGCGGAGAGGCTGCGCTCGGCTGGCTCGCCATCAGGCCTTCACGTTGAGGAAGCCGTCCATGTAGCCGATCGTCTGCATCGGGCCGCCGAAGCCATAGAGCCAGCCGGCCGCGCAGGGGACGAAGCACTGCCAGCGGAAGTGGCCGGGCGTCGTCGTGTGGAACGTGAACTTGACCGTGCGGTGCGCGGTCTTCATCGGGCACCCGTTGGGCACCGCGTACCCGCACGGGTTCTTGGCGTTGTCCGCCACCCCGGGCGCGGCGACGATGAGCCCGAGCGCCGGCACGGCGAACGTGTGGGACGCGTCGTTCGGGTCGATCGCGGTCACGGCCTTGCCGTCGACCGTGACCCGGTTGCCGTCGACGCCCTGCGGCCGCCCGTAGTACGGGTTGCGCAGGCCGCTCGCGCCGTCGAAGTTGAACCAGGTGACGTGTACGGTCGCGTCCGCCGGCAGGTCCCAGACCGTTTCGCGCTTCCACTGTCCGTCCGCCGTATGGATCAGGTACGAGACCCAGTCGGGGTTCGGGCTCTGCTTCGGCCCGATTGCGGCCACGGTCTCGATCTCGAGGTTGACGACCGGGTGGCCGTTGACCTCCTGGACGGGAACGGAATACGCCGGCGAGCCCGCGAGCGTCGTGAGATTCGAGACGTAAAAGCCGATCACGACGCCGGCCACCGTCACGGCGACGGCGACGAGCACGAGTTTCACCCCGACCCGCATCGGGACGCGTCCTATCAAGCGCGAGGCGCGCCTGCGCCCCGCATGACGAACCTGTCATGCCGGTGTCATGTGCACGTCATCGGAAGCCGGTGTAGATTCACGCCGCGAACGGGGAGGTCGGAATGCGGATCCTGGTCATCGAGGACGAAGCTCGAATCCAGTCGTTCCTCGCCCGCGGCCTCGAGGCCGAGGGGTACACGGTCGTGGCGGCTGGAAACGGACGCGAGGGGCTCGACCTGGCGACTCGCGCGCGCTGGGACCTCGTCGTGCTCGACCTGCTCCTGCCGGGGCTCAACGGGCTGCAGGTGCTGCGCGAGCTGCAGCGCGCAAAGCCCGAGCTGCCGGTCGTGATCCTGTCCGCGCGCGGCGACGTGCAGACGAAGCTCCTCGGCTTCGAGCTCGGCGCCACCGACTACGTCCCGAAGCCGTTCTCGCTCGACGAGCTGCTCGCGCGGATCCGGGTCCGGCTGCGCGGCGCGGCGACCTTCGGCGACGAGCACGTCCTGCGCGGCGGCAGCGTCGTCCTCGACGTCGCGCGGCGGCAGGCGGGTGTCGGCGAGCGGACCGCGGATCTCGGACCGCGAGTTCCGGCTCCTGCACCACCTGCTCGTGCACGCCGGCGAGGTCGTGAGCAGGGAGCGGCTGCTCGCGGAGGTGTGGGGCTACGACTTCGATCCGGGCTCGAACGTCGTCGAGGTCTGCGTGCGGCGGCTGCGGCAGAAGCTCGGCCCGGAGGCGGCGATCGAGACGGTGCGGAATGCGGGCTACCGGCTGGCTACGGCGTAACCGCGCCGAGGTCGGGGGCGCAGTCCTCGCGGCGCTCGCGATCGCGGCGATCGGCTACGACGCGGAGTGGAGCGAGGCGCTCGTGATCCCGCTCGTGCTCGCGCTCTTCGTCGGGCTCGTGTTGCACGGCCGCCGCCGGCAGGCGGCGCTTGCGGAGGTTCAGGGCGTGGCCGAGATGCGCGCGTCGCTCCTCGAGCGCCAGGAACGCTTCCTCCACGACGCGTCGCACGAGCTGCGGACTCCCGTGACGATCGCGCGCGGGCATCTCGAGCTGCTGCGGCGCGAGCGGCCCGAGGCGTCGGAGCTCGAGGTGGCGCTCGACGAGCTCGGCCGGATGGAGCGGATCGTCGAGCGGCTGCTGTTGCTCGCGAAGTCCGAGCAGCCGGGCCTCGCCTTCGAGGAGATCGACCTCGAGGCCTTCCTCTCCGATCTCTTCATCCGCTGGTCGGAGGTCGCGCCCCGAGCCTGGCGGCTCGACGTCGACCTCGCCGGGCGGCTGCTCGCCGACCCGGAAGCGCTGCGGAACGCGCTCGACGCGCTGCTCGAGAACGCGGTGAAGTACACCGACCCGGGCGACGCCGTCGAGCTCGCCGCACATGCCGACGGGACCGGGGGAGTCGTGTATCGAGGTCTCCGACCGGGGTCCGGCGTCCCGGCCGAAGCTCTCCCGCGCATCTTCGACCGCTGGGCTCGGGCGGACGGCGCGCGCACCCGCGAGCGCGGCGGCGCGGGGCTCGGCCTGGCGATCGTCGCCGCCGTCGCGCGCGGGCACGGCGGCGACTGCTCGGTGCGCCCGCTCCCGCGGGGGATCGCCTTCCGGCTCCATCTGCCGGTGCGCGTGCCGGGCGACGTGCCGAGCCCGGCGCCGGCCGACGGGGGAGCTGGCCGGCGCCGAGCCCGGGCTGGCGCTCTCCTAGGCGGCTCTGGAGAGCTCCTCGGCCTCGTCGGCCGGGAGTGCCAGGCGCAGCGGGAGGGGCTGCGAGGGGTGGAGCGTCTCGCCGCGAAGGTCGTGCCGGTCCAGCAGGTGCGTGAACCGGATGACGGCGAAGATCGCGAGGACGAGGGCGAGATCGAGCACTGCGTTCACGGTGATGAGGGTCGTTTGGGTCATGGCTCAATCGTTCCCGGCCAGGGTGAGAGGCCTCTGAAGCGGCGCTGGGAGAACGCTAAGAGTCGAGTGCCGATCGCAACGAGGCGACGTACTCGCGCAGGGCGTCGGGGCCGTCTTCGGCGGCGAGGACCGCACGGGAGCCGACGACGACGCCGTCGGCCAGCTCGCCGACAGCGCGCGCGAGCTCGGGCGTCGAGATCCCGAAGCCCACGTACAGAGGGATGTCCGCGGCGGCTCGCACGCGCTGCACGAGTGGCGGCAGCGCGGGCGACAGCTCTGCGCGGGCGCCGGTGGTCCCGGTGACGGAGACGAGGTAGAGCCAGCCGTCGGTCGCCGCTGCCGCAGCGCGGATCCGCTCGTCGGTCGACGTCGGGGCGACGAGCTGGATTCGTCGCAGTTCCGGCCGCTCCTCGACCGGGAGGTCCACGAGGATGAAGCTCGACGCGCCGCGCTCGCGCGCGTCGGCCGCGAAGCGGTCGAAGCCGTAGGCCTCGAGGATCGCGGCGTAGGTCATGGGGACGAGCGGCGTCTCGGGCAGCAGCTCGCGGGTGCGTGCGAGGACGTCGAGGCAGGCCCGTGTGCGCATCCCGCGCGCGAGCGCGCGCTCGGACGCCCGCCGGATCACCGGTCCTCGGCGAGGGGATCCGAGAACGGAAAGCCGAGCTCGACGATGTCGGCGCCGCCCTCGACGGCGGCGCGCGCGAGCTCGGGCGTCTCCGGCTCCGCCATCAGGTAGATGACGAGCTTCTTGCGCGTCACGGCGCGAGGATCCAACGGGCCAGGTAGCCGACACGGGCCGAGGAACGCGCTTGTAACAACTTGTTACTTGCCCGGACGGTCGCGTAGTCGAGGACGTGGCCCGCGGGCCGCAAGCTCGACGTAGGCTGCATGTGAACGGGCCCGAGTGGCGACGTCGAGGAGCGTGCGTCCGACCGACGGGTGTCCGTTCCTGAGCCAGCGGGCCTCGTGCACAAGCTCACGGACGCGTTCGTAGCTCGGCCTCGTGAGCCCGATCCGCTCGGCCTCCTCGCCGACCAGCCGATTGATCTCCGCGATCGACATCGGCCGCTCGGCAAGCCGCTCGATGAAATCGAACAGACGCGGGGAGAGCCGAGACGCAAATCGCACGCCCCGATCGTGGTCCGCAACGAGTGACGCCGACGTGCCGGTTTCGTCCCGAATCTTGCAATCGTCACGAGAACGTGTCCTTGTAACAACTTGTTACTTGCACGGTTCGTCGCCGCTCGTTGGAGGCCGGCGTCATAGATGCTCCAGCACCTCAGTGAGGTCCTTGTCGCCGCGCCCCGAGAGGCCGACGAGGATCAGCTCGGCGTCGAGGTCGCGCGCGCGGGCGAGGGCATGCGCCGGCTCCAGCGCCGGGAGGATGCCCTCCGTACGGGCGAGATCCTGGAACGCGGCGAGTGCCTCCTCGTCCGTGGCGACGCGGTACTCGGCCCGGCCGGTGTCGCGGAGGAAGCGCATGCTCGGGCCCGACGCCGGGATAGTCGAGCCCGGCCGAGATCGAGTGGGCGTCGGCGATCTGGCCGTCCTCGTCGGCGAGCACCGACGAGCGGGCTCCGTGAAGAACCGCGGGCCGGCCGCTGCCGAGCGACGCGGCGCCCGCGGCCTCGACTCCGACGAGCCGGACGTCGGCGTCCTCGACGAATCCGTGGAAGATCCCGATCGCGTTCGAGCCGCCGCCGACGCACGCGACGACCGCCTCGGGCAACCGCTGCTCGACCGCGAGGATCTGCTCGCGCGCCTCGCGTCCGATCACCGACTGCAGCTCGGCCACGAGCTCGGGATACGGCGCCGGGCCGACGCACGAGCCGATCAGGTAGTGGGTCGTCTCGACGTTGGTGATCCAGTCGCGGATCGCCTCGCTCGTCGCCTCCTTCAGCGTCTTCGTGCCGAAGTCGACGCCGCGCACCTCGGCGCCCAGCAGCCGCATCCGTTCGACGTTGGGGCGCTGGCGGCGCATGTCCTCCTCGCCCATGTAGACGACGCACTCGAAGCCGAAGCGCGCGCAGACGGTCGCGGTGGCGACGCCGTGCTGCCCCGCGCCCGTCTCGGCGACGATGCGCTGCTTGCCGAGCCGCCGCGCGAGCACCGCCTGGCCGAGCGCGTTGTTGAGCTTGTGCGCGCCGGTGTGGAGGAGGTCCTCGCGCTTGAGGTAGACCCGCTTCCCGGGTGCGAAGCGCTCGGCGAGCGTGAGCGGCGTCGGCCGGCCCGCGTACGTCGTCAGCAGGTGATGGAGCTCGGCGCGGAAGGAATCGTCGGCGAGCGCCTCGCGCCAGCCGCGCTCCAGCTCGTCGAGCGCAGGGATCAGCGTCTCGGGGACGTAGCGCCCGCCGTAGTCGCCGAAGCTCCATCGCGCCTCCTGCACGAACGCCCGCACCTTCGCGTGGTCCTTGATGCCGGGCGCGGACTCGAGCTGCGACGCCGCATCGACCGCCCACGGATGGACGGCACGGATCGCTGCGCGCACATTGTGCGGGCCGAGCCGGCCGGCGAGCACGAGTCGGCCGTCGCCGCGCTGCGTTCCGCCAGTGGTCGGGGTCTTCCCCCGTCCCACGGGCAGGTCGGCGACGCGCGCGACCGGCTCGCCGTCGCGGAGCAGGACGGCGTCGCGGCCGCGCACCGTGCCCTCCTCGCGCTCATAGAGCTGGACGAGGTCTGCGCCCCGCTCCTCGGGCTCGCCGACGAAGACGGCGACGCTCAGCACCGTGTCGGGGACCGGAAGAACAGCGGTCGCTCGGCGCGGCGATCCCTCGGCGAAGATGAAGCCGCAGAGGTCGGCGCCGGCCTCGACCGCGGCGTCGACGTCCTCCTGCCGGGTCAGCCCGCAGATTTTGACGAGCGGCCGCGAGAGCAGCTCGTGCAGCTTCGCGGCGGGCTCGGTGGCGCGCATGAGGGACGTGCCGATCAGGACCGCGTCTGCGCCGGCGAGCTCGGCCGCGGCCGCCTGCGCCCGCGTGTGGACGGCGCTCTCCACTACGACGACGCGGTCGCGCGGCGCCTTCGCCACAGCTCGAGCTGCGCGGCGCGGTCGATCCGGAAGGTGGCGAGATCGCGGGCGTTGACGCCGATCACGAGGGCGCCCAGATGCGTCGCCCGCCCGAGCTCCTCCTCGTCGTGGGCTTCGACGAGCGTGTCGAGGCCGAGCTCGTCGGCGGCACGCATCAGGTGCGCGGCCGCGGCGTCGTCGAGGTCGCGGAGGATCAGGAGCGCGGCGTCGGCGCCCGCGCTCCCGCACGTCGCGCAGGTGTTCCCCCGTCGAGAAGAAGCCCTTGGCGAGCAGCGGCAGCGAGGTGGCGCGCGCGCGCGCGCAGGTCGTCGAGCGAGCCGGCGAACGCGCTCGTCCACCAGGACCGAGACCGCCCGCGCTCCGCCGGTTTCGTAGGCCGGCACGACGTCCTCGACCCGGGCGCCGCGGGCTGATGTCACCGGCCGACGGCGAGCGCCGCTTGAACTCGGCGATCGCCCCGAAGCCCGGGGCGGAGAGGGCCTCGGCGAACCTCATCGTTCCTCGGGAGAACGTCTGGCTTGGCTGAGCGGTCGACGCGGCGGACGTGTCCGTTGCAGCCACTGTCCGGACCAGTTCCGGACGTGTCCGCCCGAGGCGCGGCTCATGACACCTCGGGCCGCGAAACTCAGCGTCGTCTAGGCGCGTCGCAGCGGCGCCGGAGTCGATCGCCTCACGTGCCGCCGCGAGCCCTCGCGCAGGTCGGCGGCATGGCCCGCGGCGGCGATCCCGCCGGCCGCGTTGAGGATCACGGCCGAGCGGTGGCCGCCGTCCGCCCCCGCGAGCACGCCGCGCAGGGCGGCCGCGTTCGCCTGCGGGTCGCCGCCGCGCAGCTCCTCCGGGCCGCAGCGCTCGATGCCGAGCTCCAGCGGGTCGAGCTCGTACTCGTGGACCGCACCGCCGCTCACCTCGCAGACGAGGTTCGGGCCCGCAGGGCGAGAGCTCGTCGATGCCGCCGGCCCCGTGCACGACGTACGCGCGCGTCGTGTCCAGCCGGACGAGCGCGTCGGCGAGCGTCCGCGCCAGCTCCGGCGAGTAGACGCCGAGCACGAGCGCGCGCGCGCCGGCCGGGTTCGTCAAGGGGCCGAGCACGTTGAAAACGGTACGCGTCGCGAGCTCGCGCCGGACCGGCGCCGCGTGCCGCATCGCGGGATGGTGCGCCTGCGCGAAGAGGAAGCCGAAGCCGAGCTCGTCGATCGAGCGCTCGATCCGTTCCGGCGGCAGCTCGAGCTCGAAGCCGAGCGCCTCGAGCACGTCCGCGGCTCCCGTCTGCGAGGAGGCGGCGCGGTTGCCGTGCTTCGCCACGGCCGCGCCCGCGGCGGCCGCGACGAGCGCCGCCGCGGTCGAGATGTTGTACGTGTTCGCGCCGTCGCCGCCGGTGCCGACGACGTCGACGAGGTCGGTGCGCGTGGGGCTGACGCGGAGGACGTGCTCGCGCATCGCCTCGGCGCAGCCCGCGATCTCCTCGGCCGTCTCGCCCTTCGCCCGCAGCGCGACGAGGAAGCCGGCGATCTGCGCGTCGGGTCGCCTCGCCGGCCATGATCACGTGCCATCGCCCCGCGCGCCTCGTCGCGCGGTCAGGTCGTGGCCGTCGAGCAGCCGCGCGAGTGACCTGCTGGATCACAGCAGGCCCTCGAGGAAGTTGCGCGCGAGCGCGCGGCCCGTGCGGGCGTCAGCACCGACTCGGGATGGAACTGGACGCCGTCCGCCGGCGAGCTCGCGGTGGCGCACGGCCATCACCTCGCCGTCGTCGGCGATCGCCGAGCGCTCGAGGCACGTCGGGCAGCCGAGGTCGCGGCGAGCGAGTGGTAGCGGCCGGCCTCGAACGGATCCGGCAGCCCGCGAACAGCCCGCTCCCGTCGTGCCGCACGGCGCTCGCCTTCCCGTGCACGAGCTCGCGCGCGTAGCCGACCTCGCCGCCGCAGACCTCGACGAGTGGCCTGGTGGCCGAGGCAGACGCCGAGCATCGGCGTCGTCGCCGGCGAGCAGCCGCTCGACGATCGCTCGGACGTCGCGCCCGCGGCCCCGGGCGGCCGGGCCCGGGGAGATGACGAGATGGGAGGGAGCAAGGCGCTCGGCCTCGTCGGCGTCGAGCTCGTCGTTCCGCCGCACGACCACCTCCGCGCCGAGCTCGCCGAACAGGTGCGCGAGGTTGTACGAGAACGAGTCGTAGTTGTCGATCAGGAGAATCATCGACGCGGCGTCCTGCTCCGACTCTGCCAGCTCGATCGCCGTCTCGAGCGCCGCGAGCTTGCGCAGGCACTCCTCGTGCTCGGCCGCCGGATCGCGTCGGCGCACGATGCCCGCCCCCGGCCTGCAGGTGGGCGACGCCGTCGTGCAGCCACAGCGTGCGGATCGCGATGCAGGCGTCGAGCGCGCCGTCGGCCGGCAGCGCGTAGCGCACCGCGCCGGCGTAGGTGCCGCGCCGGTAGCCCTCGAGCTCGGAGATGATCTGCATCGCGCGCACCTTCGGCGCGCCCGAGACGGTGCCCGCCGGGAACGTCGCGCGCAGCAGCTCGAACGGCGTGACGCCCTCGCGCAGCTCGCCCGCGACCTCCGAGACGAGGTGCGTGATGTGCGAGTAGCGCTCGGGCTGATGAAGCGCTCCACCTCGCACCGCTCCCGGCACGGCAGACGCGCGAGAGGTCGTTGCGTCCGAGGTCGACGAGCATCATGTGCTCCGCTCGGTCCTTCTCCGACGCGAGCAGGGCCGCTGCGTCGCCCTCTCCGGGCGCGATCGTGCCCGCGATCGGGTTCAGCTCGGCGCGGCGTCCTTCGCACTTGACGACCGTCTCCGGCGAGCAGCCTACGAGCGCGACGTCCGTCGAGCTCGAGCAGGAAGAGATAGGGCGAGGGGTTGACGCGCCGCAGCGCCCGGTAGAGCGCGACGGCCGAGGCCGAGGTCGGGCGGGTCGCTCGCTGCGAGAGCACGACCTGGAAGACGTCGCCCTCGCGAATCTGCTCCTTGCACGCTCGACGCGGCGGAGGTGCTCGTCGCGCGACGGCTCGCGCTCGAGCGGCCCGCGCGGCGCCGTCCCGCGCGGGAGGGCGGCGACGCGCCGGCGAGCCCGGTCGCCTCGCCGCGCAGCACCTCGGCGACGCCGCGCGCGTGGTCGAAGCGCAGCAGCGTCGTCGGGGACGACGAAGCGGCTCTCCGGCAGCGCCGGCCCCGTCGTCGGGCAGTGGCACCGTCGGCTCGAGCGTCGCGACGAAGTCGTAGCCGAGGTAGCCGACGACCGGCTCGCCGAGTTGCTTCGGCTTCCTCGAACGAGACCAGCCGGGAGCCGCAGCCGACGAAGCTAGTAGCGGCCGAGCCGGCCCTGCTCCACCGATTCGAGCAGGAACGAGCCGCCTCCCCCTCCCGCAGGTGAGGTAGGCGCCGAGCGGGGTCAGGAGGTCGGTTGGGAGCTCGGTTTCGGGCATGAAAAAGGCTCCTCTCGGAGCCGGGTCGAGCGGACGGGCTGTTCCGGCGCACTCAGGGTGCGCGCAGGCTCCCGCACGCTCGGTGCGCCAGAGCCGCCGGTTGCCGACGGAAGTCGTGACCACAGGGTAGGCAGGCGCTCGTCAAGCGTCAGCCGCGAAGACGTGACCCGCCTCCTCGAGGATGTCAACGGCGCGGGCGAGATCGGCCGAGCGGACGAGGACGTAGTCCGACTCGAAGGTCGAGATCACGAAGATCGGGAGCTCGGCGTCCCCCGCCAGCGGCTGGACGAG
>CAVREH010000014.1:0-11875 GCA_963720065.1 uncultured Actinomycetes bacterium | reverse complement strand
GATGGTGATATTTTAGAATCGTTCCAACTCGACATATTTCATCGACTGCCGTCTGACCAAACATCATGAAGACTTTTCATTGTCTTTTTCGATCTCTTTTCAGCGTCGCCTTTGTGGCATACGTTGTAAAGGGCCATCCAAAAAAGAGCGATTTGATACCTACTGAATCAGTTGGGACGGGTTCCCAAGGGCCCATCAAAAGTGCAGCTCCCATGCTCTCCTAAAATAGTGGTTGTCAAAAACGTTGCCATCTCTACAAACACTTCGTCCGCTGTTACGCCTGCAAATGCAGCCGCAAATCCTGCTGCAGCTGTTGAACAGGTCGAGCAGGCGCTCTGTCTTGGTTATTGCTAGGGACAGTGCTTCTGCTTTCTCGGCATACTCGGGACTTAATGTCTCCGCCACGACCACCTCGGCGCCGAGCTGCGCGGCGACCAGGGCAGCCTCGTACCCGCCGGGTCCGCCGCCGATGATCGCGATGCGCATGCGTGGCTGGCTCACGATGCCTCATTCTGGCGTATCTGTCACCCGCAGGCGCGCCGCACCAGCATGTCGCGCCTGATCAGCCCGCGCCGGGGCGCCGGGACCCCTACGCTGGTGATCCGTGGCCCTGTACGCGGCATACGGCAGCAACATGGACTCCGCGCAGATGGCCGAGCGGTGCCCGCACTCCCCGCAGCACGGAACCGGCTGGCTGGAGGGATGGCGGCTGACCTTCGGCGGCGAGGAGCTCGGCTGGGAAGGCGCGCTGGCGACGGTCGTGGAAGATCGCGCCGAACGGGTCTTCGTCGTGCTCTACGACGTGACGACTCGCCGTCGCGGGCGTGCTCGTCGAAGGCGCCCTGATGCAGGCGATGGAGCTTCAGCTGGGACGATCGGCGAGGTCTACCGCCAGGGCAAGGCCGGCAAGTTACCGTGGGCGGCGAAGGGGCTCGCAACTGCCGGCGCGGCGCTGCTCGCGCGGCGCGGGCGGACGAGTCGCACCGCAGCCGTCGTCGGGGGAGCGATGATTTGCGCGGGCGAGCTGTGCCTGCGCTGGGCCGTGTTCAAGGCGGGCTCCCAGTCGGCGCGCGACCCGAGGTACGTCGTCGAGTCGCAGCGAAGCCGGATCGAGCGGGACGGGACGAAGGCGACGACGAAGCCGGGCTAGCCGCGCGCGCTACCAATCCGGCTCGAAGTCCTCTCCCTTCTTCGAGGACATGTGGAGGATGTGGCGGACGCCCTGGTCGTCGGGCCGGATCTCCTTCACGTAGTCGTCCTGGGTGAACACGATCCACTGCCCGTCGGGAGAGAAGCTCGGCTGCTGGCCGAAGACCCGGAGCGAGCGGTAGTGCGTGCCGGCCGTGTTCACCAGCTGGAGCTTGCCGCGGGAGTTGAACGCGAGCTGCTTGCTGTCGGGCGACCAGGCGATGTCGAGGCCGGTCGCCTTGCCGACCGCGTGGGCCCTGTGCGTCTTCGTCGAGAGCAGGTAGATCCGGTCGGGCGCGACGGCGCCGACGAACGCGATCCAGCGGCCGTCCGGCGACCACTCGGGTTGCGTCGCGCCGGTCGAGAGGTTCGTCAGCCTGCGAACCCCGTGGGTGCGGACGTCCAGGACGTACAGCTGCTCCAGCCCACCCTGGTTGTTGCGGTAGGCGGCGAAGACGAGCTCCTGCCCGTCCGGCGACCAGGAGAGGTCGGACGTCACGACGTTGCCGAAGAGCTGCGGAGCGGTCCCGAAATGCGTCAGCGCATGCTAACCCGATCCGTCGGCGTTCATCACCCAGACCTGGTCGCTCGTGTGCTTCTTGGGCCGGATGAACGCGATCTGCTCGTGGTTGGGCGACCAGGCCGGCGAGGTCTCGGTCACGTTGTCGTGGGTGAGGACTCTCAGACCGGAGCCGTTCGCGTCGACCACGGCGATCTCGCCCTTGCCGCAATCCACCGGCGCTTTCCCGCCCCCGTTCAGCCCGGGATCAGGCAGAAGTGATTCAGGCCGAAGACGATCTGGCCCGTGGGCTGGGTGCCGCTGCTTGCGGCGGCTACGCCCGCCAGCAGCACGAAAAATGTGAGCGTTGCGAGCAGAAGTGTTTTCATACGAGCGACGTACAGCGGTCGTGTGATGGAGGAGTAATTACTTCCGATCGTTTGGCGGCGGGGCAAACAGGTATTTCCGCGGCATGGAGCTCGGGTTCGCTCTCCTCCGAAGACCACCCGCCGGACGAGCTTCGTCCGCCAGGCGCAGCTCGCCGAGCGCGCGGGCTTCACGTTCGGGCTCATCTCCGACCACTTCCACCCGTGGGTCAGCGACCAGGGCCACAGCCCCTTCGTCTGGTCGACGCTCGGCGGGATCGCGCAGGCGACCGAGACAATCCGCATCGGCACCGGTGTGACCTGTCCGCTGATCCGAATCCATCCGGCGATCGTCGCCCAGGCCTCGGCGACGGTGGCCGCGATGATGCCCGGCCGCTTCTTCCTCGGGCTCGGCACCGGCGAGAACCTCAACGAG
Source organism: uncultured Actinomycetes bacterium (assembly GCA_963720065.1). Classification (GTDB taxonomy): domain Bacteria; phylum Actinomycetota; class Thermoleophilia; order Gaiellales; family Gaiellaceae; genus Palsa-739. Next base: position 9,387 of record CAVREH010000014.1, on the reverse strand, counting down.
CACGTGACCGGCGCGCGCTGGCCGCTGGCGTGGGAGCGGCTCGAGATGCTCGAGGAGGCCGTGGACGTGATCCGCAAGCTCTGGAGCGGTGACGAGATCACGCACCGAGGCGAGCACTACACCGTCGAGCAGGCGCGGCTCTACACGCTGCCCGACGAGCCACCGGAGATCTACGTCGCGGCCGCGAAGCCGCAGGCGGCGGAGCTCGCAGGCCGCATCGGCGACGGGCTGATCTCGACCGCGCCCGACGACGAGATCGTCTCTGCTTTCGAGGAGGCAGGCGGAGCCGGCAAGCCGAAGCTCGGGATGATCCACGTCGCCTACGACGAGGACGAGGAGGCCGGGCACGAGCGCGCCCACAAGCTCTGGCCGAACCTCGCGCTCGCAGGCTCGGGCGGCCAGGAACTGCCCGCGCCGCGCGACTTCGAGGAGTCGGCCGCGAACGTCACCGTCGCCGACGTCGCCGTCGATCCCGGCCGGGCCGGATCCCGAGCCGTACCTCGAGCTGATCGGCAAGTACGAGGACGCGGGCTTCACGCACCTCTACGTCCACCAGATCGGCGACAACCAGGAGGAGTTCGCCGAGTTCGCGCGCCGGGAGTTGCTGGGCTCTCTCTAAGATCGAGCTCATGGAGCAGCTACGCGTCGGCGACGAGAGCTACGGGTTCCACCAGCTCGACGCCTCCGCCACGCGGCTCCCGTACACGCTCCGGATCCTGCTCGAGAACGTCCTGCGCAGGGCTCCGAGGAAGGCGCCGCGCCGTGTCCGGCTGGGTCGCCGACGCGGAGCCGTCGCACGAGATCGCGTTCGCTCCGGCGCGCGTCCTGCTGCAGGACTTCACGGGCGTGCCTGCTGTCGTCGACCTCGCGGCGATGCGCGACGCGATGCACCAGCAGGGCGGCGACCCGAAGCGCGATCAACCCGCTGATCCCCGTCGAGCTCGTGATCGACCACTCGGTGCAGGTCGACGAGTTCGCCTCGCGGCTCGCGATCGAGCGCAACGTCGAGCTCGAGTTCGAGCGGAACCACGAGCGCTATGCCTTTCTCCGCTGGGGCCAGGGCGCGTTCGACAACTTCCGGGTCGTTCCCCCGAACACCGGCATCGTCCATCAGGTCAACCTCGAGTACCTCGCGCGCGTCGTCGAGGTGCGCGACGGCGTCGCCTTCCCCGACACGCTCGTCGGCACCGACTCGCACACGACGATGGTCAACGGCCTCGGCGTGCTCGGCTGGGGCGTCGGCGGCATCGAGGCCGAGGCGGCGATGCTCGGCGAGGCCCTCTCGATGCTCGTGCCGCAGGTCGTCGGCTTCCGGCTGACCGGCGCGCTGCGCGAAGGCGCGACGGCGACCGACCTCGTGCTCACGGTGACCGAGATCCTGCGCAAGACCGGCGTGGTCGGGAAGCTCGTCGAGTACTTCGGGCCCGGCGTCGGCTCGCTCGCCCTCGCCGACCGCGCGACGCTCGGGAACATGAGCCCCGAGACCGGCGCGACGTGCGGATTCTTCCCCGTCGACGAGGTGACGGTCGGGTACCTGCGGCTCACGGGCCGCAGCGCCGAGCAGATCGCCCTCGTCGAGGCGTACTGCAAGCAGAACCTGCTCTGGCACGAGCCGGAGGAGCATCCCGAGTACTCGCAGGTCGTGGAGCTCGACCTCGACGACGTCGAGCCCTCGCTCGCCGGGCCGCGCCGGCCGCAGGATCGCGTCCCCCTGGCGAACGCGAAGGAGGCCTTCATCGAGTCGCTCGGCACCTTCGGCGTCGATCTCGTGAACGGCACGTACGACAAGGAGATGGCGGACTCGTTCCCGGCGAGCGATCCGCCGACGGGCGACGGCGTCTCGGACGGCGACGAGCCGGCGCCCGCGCACACCGCGACGCTCGAGAAGAAGCAGGTCGCGGTCGAGGGCGAGGACTACGCGCTCGAGCACGGCTCCGTCGTGATCGCGGCGATCACCTCCTGCACGAACACGTCGAACCCGTCGGTGATGATCGCCGCCGGCCTGCTCGCGCAGAAGGCGGTCGAGCGCGGGCTCGAGCGGCGGCCGTGGGTCAAGTCCTCCCTCGCGCCCGGCTCGAAGGTCGTGACGGACTACTACCGCGCGTCCGGCCTCGACACGTACCTCGACGAGCTCGGGTTCAACACGGTCGGCTACGGCTGCACCACGTGCATCGGGAACTCCGGGCCGCTGCCCGAGCCGATCAGTGCGGCGATCACGGACGGCGACCTCGTGGTCTGCGCCGTCCTCTCGGGCAACCGGAACTTCGAGGCGCGCATCCACGGCGAAGTCAAGGCGAACTACCTCGCGTCGCCGCCGCTCGTCGTCGCCTATGCGCTCGCCGGGCGGATGGACGTCGACCTCGTGAACGAGCCGCTCGGCCAGGGCTCCGACGGCGAGGACGTCTTCCTGCGCGACCTCTGGCCGAGCCGGGACGAGATCGACGCCGTGATCGGCAAGTCGGTGAGGGGCGAGATGTTCTCCTCCACCTACGCCGACGTCTTCACCGGCGACGAGCGCTGGCGCGCGCTCGAGACGCCCGAGGGCGAGCTGTACGAGTGGGACGACGGGTCGACGTACGTGCGCCTACCGCCGTACTTCGAGGGGATGCCGCGCGAGCCGGAGCCTGTCGCCGACGTCGAGGGTGCGCGGTGCCTCGTCTGGGTCGGCGACTCGGTCACGACCGACCACATCTCGCCGGCCGGCGCGATCCGGCCCGATTCGCCGGCGGGGCAGTACCTCGTCGAGCACGGTGTCGAGCGGCGCGCGTTCAACTCCTACGGGGCGCGCCGCGGCAACCACGAGGTGATGGTGCGCGGCACGTTCGCGAACGTCCGCCTCAGGAACCTCCTCGTGCCCGGCAACGAGGGAACGTGGACCGTTCACCTGCCCGACGGCGAGGAGGGCACGATCTACGGGGTCGCCGAGCGCTACCGCGCGGAGGGAGTGCCGACCATCGTGATCGCCGGCAAGGAGTACGGCTCGGGCTCGTCACGCGACTGGGCGGCGAAGGGCCCGAACCTGCTCGGCGTGCGCGCCGCGATCGCGGATTCGTACGAGCGGATCCACCGCTCGAACCTCCTGATGATGGGGATCGCGCCGCTCCAGTTCAGGCCGGGCGAGAACGCGGAGTCGCTCGGGCTGACGGGCCGCGAGGAGTTCTCGATCTCCGGGCTGGAAGGCGGCGACGCCGACGAGGTGACGGTGCGGGCCGACGACAGGGAGTTCCGCGCCCGCCTCCGCCTCGACACGCCGCGCGAGCGGGAGTACTTCCGCCACGGCGGGATCCTGCAGTACGTGCTGCGGCGCCTGCTGGGCGCCTGAGCTCGCGAAGCTAGCGCTTCGCTCGCTGGGATAAGGAACTCCGCCGGCGGGAGAGCGCGGTCTCCCGCCGGCTCCGTGCTGTCTTGCTCTAGGCTCTGCTGGGTGGGAGGCCTGTGTCGTGCGCTCGCGCGCGGCAGAGGCCGGCGCGAGCGCGGTCCGGTTGCTGTCTTGATTTGAGCGTTTCGACCTCGTTGGCGTCGAGGCGGCGGCGTAACGCGTGCGTTACGACGCCGCGAACCAGCGGGCGAGCACGCAAAGCCTGCTCGCCCGCGACGGAACCAGGCGCCGGAACTCACACCAACCCAATGTGCCCTCAGCACGGAGCGAACGGGAGACCGCGTCTCCCGTTGGCGCAGTTCCTTAGCCCTCGGGCGAAGAGCGCAGCTCTTCGCCCGAACGTCGCGCGAGCCAGGCCTCCGACTCCGCGGCGTGCCGCTCGCGGACCACGCGCTCGCCCGCTTGCAGCTCCTTGCAGATCCGCCACGTGACGAGCCCGAACAGCGCCGGCAGTACCCAGACGGCGACCCGGTAGAACCAGATCTGGGACACGTAGAGGATCCCGAACGTCACGTCAACGCGGTCCGAGGCTCCTGCGAGGAAGACGAGGAACACCCAGCTGACCATCGCGACGCCGACGGCCGTGCGCACCGGCGCGTCGCGCGGCCGGTCGAGGAGGTTGTGGAACTCCTGGTCACTGCTGAAGCGCCGCTCGAGCCACGGCCAGAGATAGAGGAACCCGAACACGACGAGCGGGAACGCCGCGCCACCCCAGAACGGGTTCGGCACCAGCGTGTAGTGCCCGATCGTCAGGTCGAAGCTCGGCACGAGCCGCAGGGCGCCGATCAGCCAGCCGAGGTACCAGTCCGGCTGGGCGCCGTTCGTCGACGAGTACGTGTGGAACGGGCCCCAGAGCCAGACCGGGTTGATCTCGACGAGCCCGCCGAGCAGGAAGAGGAATCCGGCCGTCACGACCATCAGCCCGAGCGAGCTGCGGCGCCTGGCCCGGCCACGCGGGCACGCCGACGATCGTCCGCTCGGTCTGCGCTTTCTTCTGCCGGAACTGCGTGTGATGCCGCATCGCCACGAGCAGCAGGTGCGCGCCGAGCAGCAGCCCGATCAGGATCGGGAAGATCAGCACGTGGGCGATGTACATCCGCGGCCAGAGGTTGGGGCTGCCGGGGAACATCCCGTCGAACAGCCAGTTCATGAGGTTCTGGCCGACGAACGGGATCGCGAGCCCGACCGAGTAGCCGATCACGAGACCCATTCCCGACATCAGGTCGTCCACCAGCGAATAGCCGATGAACGCCTCGAGCAACGACAGCGTGAGCATCGTGACGCCGAGCCAGTACGTCAGCTCGCGCGGCTTGCGGTACGCGCCCGTGAAGAAGACGCGGAAGAGGTGGAGGACGATCGCCGCGATGAAGACGTTCGCGGCCCAGTGGTGGGTCTGCCGGATCAAGAGCCCGGCGCGGACGGCGAGCGAGAGGTGCACGACCGACGCGTACGCCTCGCTCATCCTCTGTCCGTAGAGCGGCGGGTAGTACGTGCCGTGGAAGACGATCTCCCTCGTCGAGTCGACGAAGAAGAAGGTCAGGTAGATCCCGGTCCCGACGAGGACGATGAACGCGTAGAGCGCGACCTCGCCGAGCAGGAACGACCAGTGGTCGGGGAAGAGATAGCGAAGCGCCTTGCGCAGGTACGGCGCGGTCGCGGTGCGCTGGTCCAGCCAGCGGACGGTGCGGCGGGCGATCATCGCGCGGCCTCCGCGCGGTGATCGCGTGGAGGGGGTGTGGGGGAACCGGGAGGTTCCCCCACAAACGACGAAGAAGGGGGCACGCGGGGGAAACATGGTTTCCCCCGCGGGAGCGAGCCGAAGGCGAGCGACGTGAGGGGAGCGCCGCGGGAGGCCGTCACGGCTGGGCCTTCCACATGCGGACTCCCCACCAGGACGGCCCGACCGGCCCGTCGAAGTTGCCCTTCGCGCGCAGGTAGCCGCTCGAGTCGACGTAGACCGGCAGCAGCGGCAGGTCCCGTCCCGCCGGCCCGAAGGTGACGGTGCCGCCGGTCGCGGGGTCGAAGGTCGAGTAGTGGCATGGGCAGACGAGCGCGGGCCTGGGCTCGTCGGGCTGGAAGAGCGGCGCGCGATAGAGCGTGATCGCGCATCCCGCGTGGGTGCAGATGCGGGAGTAGGCGAGGATCCCATCCGCGTCGTAGCCCGCAAGGTGCGGCGGCAGGTGGAGCTGGCCGGGCGCCAGGCGGATCACGACGAGCGACGCGGCCATCTCCTCCTTCTGCTCGTCGTCGAGCCCTTCCGGGAACGCGAGGTAGAAGTCGTTCTGCGCGATGTCCGACGCCTTGTACGGGCGCCCGTTCTCGTCCACCAGCCGCCGGCCGCGGCGCCAGGGGGTACGCAGGAAGTCGCCGACGTGGAAGAGCGGCCCGAACGAGACCGCGGGCGCGAGGAGCGCGAGGCCGATCGTCCCGCCCGCCCCGAACAGGCCGAGCTTGAAGAGCCGCGCGCGGGTGAAGCGCGCGCCGCTCTCCTCCACCAGCTCCGCGATCACCTGCTGCTCGCCGGGGTGCTCCGGCGGCGGGTACGCCTCCGCGATCTCCTCGGTCGGCACGAGCTTCAGGCCCACCACGACGAGCGCCGTCGCGAGGAAGAGGAACGCGAGCCCGATCGCCGTTCCCAGCAGCGGGGTCACGGACGGCAGCGAGTCCGCGAAGGCGTAGATCAGGATGAAGCCGAGCGCGCAGAGCGACGAGAGCCCGAGCAAGGCGAGCACGGCGAGCTCCGCCGCCGGGTTCGGCGGCAGCGCCGGCACGAGCCGCGTCTCCTCCGGCTTCGGCCGGCGGCGCCGTCGGCGGCGGCCCACGAGCAGGACGAGCGCCGAGACGATTGCGCTGCGGGCGCGGCTCACGTTCGGAACCGCCTCCCCAACAGCAGGCAGAGCACGAGCAGCGCCGGGATCGCGAGGAACCAGGTCACGAGGCCCTCCGGCACCGGGCCGAGGAAGCCGAGCCCCCAGCCCCCAGGGGCGGGCCGGAGCACGGGTGAACTCGACGTAGCGCACGATCGAGTCGAGCTGCCGGTCGCTGATCGCGCGCTGCGAGAACTTCGGCATCACGTACGGCCCGATCCGCACGGCCTCTGCGACCTGGCGCGGCGTCGCCTCGACGAGCGCCGGCGGCACGGCGCCCGTGACGTAGCCGCCCTGCGCGACGACCTGGTGGCAGCCGGCGCAGTGCTCGGTGAAGAGCGCGAGCCCCTTGGAGAGACTGCCGAGCGCGGGCTTCGGAGTCGGGATCGGCGGACCGCCGAAGGTCGCGACGTACGCGACGAGCGCCTTGATCTGGTGGTTGCCGAGGAGGACGGGCTCCCGGCGCGGCTCCAGGCCCAGGTGCCGGAGCGGCATGTAGCCGGTGCGGAGATAGAAGTCGGCCGCGAGAGCACCGACTCCGTGCAGCGAGGGCGCCACTCCGGGCGTGCCCTCCGCGTCCCCGCCGTGGCAGCTGAGGCAGTACTGCCCGTAGAGGTGGGAGCCGTAGGCGGGGAGCGGACCCTTCGGGGTGCCCGCTCCGGCGGAGCCCGTGGCGAGGAGCGAAACCGCGGCGAGGACGGTGACGGTCAGGACTGGGCGCATAGCGTGGAGAAGACGGAGCCGAGGCCGTCGAGGAGGATGACGGTGAGGAAGAGGACGTTCGCCACCACCGCGGCCGTGGCGAAGAAGTGGAGCCGGCTGTACGGGACCGCGCCGCTCCAGCGACCGGCGCCCGGCGGCCCGTCGCCGTAGTTCGTCTCCCGCGTCTCGACGAACACGGTCACCGCCGCGGCCTCGGAGACGAGGATCAGGAGTCCCGCACAGGCCATGATCGCGAGCTGCCACACGTCGTAGTCGATGCCCCAGCCCAGACCGGCGACCGAGCACCGCGCCTGTCCGACCCCGTAGCCGACGACGTGCTGGCCGGTCCACGCCAGCGGCGCGACGACGACGCCGATCCATTGCACGACGCTGAGCTGGCGCAGCGTGAACCTCCCGATGCGCTCGCTCATAGCCTCGCGCTCAGCAGGACCCCGAGCACGATCAGGGTCAGGAGGTTGACTGCGTGCCAGTAGAAGGTGACGGCCTGCGTGGCGTGGAGCCGGTACGGCGTCAGGCCGCGCGCGAGCTTCCAGAGCAGCCAGGCCACGAGCAGGACCCCGACCGCGACGTGCGCGTGGTCGGCGCCGAGGAGGACGTAGTAGATCGAGCTGTAGGCGTTGTCCTGCGGCGCCGAGCGGTGCAGCTGGCCGACGTAGTCGTGGATCGCCCAGACGAGGTAGCCGCACTGGATCACGAGCGCCCAGGCCAGCAGGAGCCGCGTTCTCCAGAGTCGCCCCTGCCGCGCGGCGTTCGCCGCGAGCTGCATCGGCAGGCTCGTCGTCACGAGGAGGCCGACCATGATCAGCGGCACGGCCACGCGCGGCTCGGGCGTGCCCGGCGGCGGCCAGTGCCGCGCCCCGAAGCGGAGGTAGTAGTACGAGCCGATGAACGTGCCGAAAAGCGTCACCTCGCTCGCGACCACCATCGCCATCCCCCAGACCGCGAGCCCGGGGCCGCCCCGCCGCACTCCGGCCGCGTAGTCGCTCATGCCACGGCCTCCTGCGGCTCCTCGCTGTGCCAGCCGAGCAGCACGAGCACGATCCCGGCCAGGGCGAAGCAGACGCCCAGCCAGAGATGCAGGAGCAGGAGGACGAAGACGACCGACAGCGCCAGGGCGAGCAGGATCGGCCACGGCGAGTCGTGGGGCATCTCGACGATCTCCGCCCACCAGCCGTCGATGGAGAGCTGACGGGCTGCTCGTGCCCCTGCTCGAGCACCATGATTCCCTCGGCCAGCTTGCGCCGGTCCTCCTCGCGGTCCGCCTCGTCCCAGTTCGCGTACGCGCTCGAGACCTTCGGGATGACGGCGAAGTTGTACTCGGGCGGCGGCGACGAGATCGTCCACTCGAGCGTCGCGCCGTGCCACGGGTCGGGCCCCGCCGGCTCGCCGCGGAAGTAGCTGACCACGAGGTTGGCAAGCAACAGACGATCCCGGCCGTCGTCAGGTATGAGCCGATCGACTCGGCGAGGTTTACGGCCCCCAGCCCAGCCCGGACGGGTACGTGTAGTTCCGCCGCGGCATCCCCTCGAGCCCGACGATGTGCATCGGGAAGAAGAGGAGGTTCGTCCCGATGAAGATGATCCAGAAGCTGATCTGCCCGGGCAGCTCGAAGTAGAGCCGTCCCGTCACCTTCGGGAACCAGAAGTACATGCCGCCGAAGATCGGGAAGACCGCGGCGCCGAAGATGATGTAGTGGAAGTGGGCGATGACGAAGTAGGTATCCGTCACCTGCTGGTCGAACGGCACCGCGAGGAACATGATCCCCGTCAGCCCGCCGGCGACGAACATGAAGATGAAGCCGGCGATGAAGAGCAGCGGCGTCTTGAACTGCGCGTTGCCGGTGATGAACGTCATGCACCAGGCGAAGACCTGGATCGTGCTCGGGATCACGACGACCGCCGTCGCGGCCGCGAAGAACATGACCTTCACGGTCGGCATCCCCGTCGCGAACATGTGATGCGCCCAGACGCCGAAGCCGATGAACACGACGAGCAGCTCGGCGACCGCAACGAGCGGGAACGCGACGACGCGCCGCTGCGTGAACGCGGGGATGATCTCGGTCGCGATCCCGAAGGCCGGGACGATGAGGATGTAGACCTCGGGGTGGCCGAAGATCCAGAACAGGTGCTGCCAGAGCAGCGCCGACCCGCCCATCGCGACGTCGAAGAAGTGCGTCCCGACGTTGCGGTCGAGGAAGAGGAAGATCGTGTCCGCAGTCAATGACGGGATCGCGAACAGCAGCCCCAACGACGCCGCGAGGAACGCGAAGCAGAAGAGCGGCATCCGGTTGAACGACATCCCCGGCGCGCGCAGCTTGAGAGATCGTGACGATGAAGTTCGCTGCGGTGAGGCTCGACGCGATCCCGTTGAAGATGATCCCGAGGCAGAAGAAGTCGATCGCGTGGCCCGGGTCGTACT
>CAVREH010000013.1:0-18960 GCA_963720065.1 uncultured Actinomycetes bacterium | reverse complement strand
GTATGCCCTGTTCCTCGTTCAGTTACGTATTGCTGGGAAACCCGCTCGCGTGTCTCCCGCTTCTTCACGTGCGCGCGCCGGAGCCCGAACGCGACGTTGTCGAACACGTCGAGGTGGGGGAAGAGCGCGTAGCTCTGGAAGACGGTGTTGACCTTCCGGCGATGCGGCGGCGTGGCGGCCAGGTCGGACCCGTCGAGCAGGATCCTCCCGTCGCTCGGCCGCTCGAAGCCGGCGATGAGCCGCAGCGTCGTCGTCTTGCCGCAACCCGACGGGCCGAGCAGCGAGAAGAACTCGCCGGCCTCGATCGCAATGTCGATCCCGTCGACCGCGGCGACCTCGCCGAAGTCCTTCCGCAGCTCGACGAGCTCGACGGCGCCGGTCTTCACGTCACACCTGCGATGTCGCCGAGCGCGCTGTGGCCCGCGGGTTGAGAGCGCCCGGCCCAGCGGTAGACGGCGTAGGCGAGCGCAACGGTCGAGAGCGTCGCCACGACCATCACCGAGGCGACGGCATTGAGCGCCGGGGTCGCCGTGCCGCGCACGGTCTGGTAGATCAGGATCGGCACGGTCTGGGTCTGCTGCCCCGCTGACATGTACTGGGTGACGACGAAGTCATCGATCGAAAGCGCGAAGACCACGATAAGGCTCGCGAAGATCGCCGGGGCGAGCAGGGGCAACAGCACGAGCCGGAAGGCGCCCAGCTGCGACGCACCGAGATCGCGCGCCGCCTCCTCGAACTCGGGGCCGATCGAGAGCAGCCGTCCGCGGATGATGATCACGACGTACGAGATCGAGAACGTGACCTGTCCCAGCACCTGTGCGTCCGTGCCGAACGGGACGTGGTAGAGGTGGTCGAAGACGAGCAGGAGCGACACCGCCATGACGATCTCCGGCGTCACGAGCGGGAAGAGCATCAGGTAGTTGACGGGCCGGGCTCCATAGCCCCGCCAGCGCGTCAGGCCGAGCGCGAGCCCGACGCCGAGCGGGACGGCGATCAGCATGTCGAACCCTGCGAGCCGGAGGCTCTGCTCGAGGGCGCCGCGCAGCGCCGGATCGTGAAGCACCGTTGTTGGGGTCGCCCCACCACCAGCGGGTGGAGAACCCCTGCCACACGCTCCGTGAGCGGCCGTTGTTGAACGAGAAGACGATCGCGATCACCACCGGCACGATCGACCAGGCCATGTAGAGCCAGGTGAACGCGCCCAGAAAACGAGGCTGCCCCCACGGATTCGCGAACCAGTCGCGCACGCGCCTCACAGCAACGACTCCTTCGTCTCTGCCGACGCTCGCACGGTCACCCAGAGGTAGTAGGACATCAGCACCGCGAGAAAGAGCGAGAGCACGATCACGAGCGAGGCGCCTATGGCCTTCTCCGTGCCCTCCTGGAAGAAGAGATTGATCTGGTTGCCGATCATCGACGTCCGCGGGAAGTTCGAGATCACGTCGTTCGTGTAGTAGTCGCCGAACATCGGCAGCGCGATCAGCACGCTCGCGGCGAGGATCCCGTTCCGGCTGAGCGGCAGGGTCACGTGGAGGAAGGTTCGGAACGGGCTCCCGCCGAGGTCGCGGCCGGCCTCGAGCACGCTGCGGTCGATCCGGTCGAGCACCGCGAAGAGCGGCAGGATGAGGTACGGGACATAGCCGTAGATGAGCGCGAAGATGACCGACGAGGCCTGGCCGGCGAGCCAGAGGTGCGGGTGCGAGATGACCCCGAGCTGCTCCAGCGTCCGGTTCACGAGCCCGTCCGGGAGCAGCAGGCCGACCCAGGCGAGCATCCGCATCAGGTAGCTGACCCAGAACGGGATGATCAGCAAGACGAGCAGCGCCCCCTTCATCCGCCCCGCGTGCCGGGCGAGGTAGTAGGCGACCGGATACCCGATCAGCAGGCAGCCCGTCAGTGCGATCGCGACGTAGGCGATCGTCCGTACCCCCACGATCCAGAACGTGTGGCCCGGCTCGAGCCCGCGGAGCACGGTCTCCATCGACCCGAACTGCCAGTGGAGCGGGTTCCAGATCGGGAGCGGCGTCTGGAAGATCGGGTCGACCGTCCCGAAGGCGACCGCGACGACGGCGTACGTCGGGACGAGGAAGAGGAGGATCAGCCACAGCACGCCCGGGAAGCCGAACGACGGCCAGAACCACCGCCTCGTCATTCGTCCCTCCTCGGGCGGGTCCCGCTCACCCGGCCTTGAAGTTCGACCACGCGTTCTCCCAGAGCGACTCTCCCTGCGTCGTCAGCGCGTCGATCGTCACGCCCCTCTTGAAGTCCGATTCGCGCACGATCGTGGAGGTGAGGTTCTCGGGGATGATCCCGTGCGAGACGACGGTGGCCGGGGTCACCGAGGTGAGCGGCGGGATGTAGCCGTTCCAGGACACGTTCTCGAGGCCGATCTGGTCGTCGAGCAGGAAGTTGAGGAACGTGTGCGCGAGCACCGGGTGCTTTGCCCCGCGGAGGATCGTGATCATGTCGTTCTGCGTCTCGGCGTAGTTGTCGGGGCGCCAGTAGCCGAGCACGGTGGACGGGACGCCCTTGGGCAGGTACATCGGCGAAGTTGCCATGTCGCCGGACCAGGCCTGGGAGAGATAGGTCGCGCCGGAAGGCACGTCGGTGTAGTCGTTCACGTTCACCTTCACGTTGGCGAGCGAAGTGAGCTGCGAGAGATCCTTCTCGGCTCGGTTGATCAGCGCCGGGCTCTCGGTGTTGATGTCGTAGATGTGGCGTCGGAGCAGCGTCATGCCGAGCGCCTCCCGCTGGTCGTCGAGGATCGCGACCTTCCCGGCGTACTGCTTCGCGTCCCAGAAGATGTCGTACGGGTTGGCGTAGTCCGCGGGCGCCTTCTTCAGGTGGTCCGTCCGCCAGGCGATTCCAGTCGTGTACACGGTGTAGGGCACCGTGTAGCGCGAGTGCTGGTCGTAGTACGGGTTCTGCAGCGACGGCCAGACATTCTTCAGGTTCGGGATGTAGGACAGGTTGAGCGGCTGGATCAGCTTCCCCGCCACCGCGCGCGAGATGTAGTCGACGGTTCCCCACCAGACGTCGAACTGGGTCTTGCCCGACGTCAGCTTCGCGACTGCTTCCTCCTCGTTCTCGAAGGTCGTGATCGTGACCTGGACCTTGTGCTCCTTCTCGAACTTCCTGACGACCGCCGGATTGATGTACGCGGCCCAGTTGAAGAGGTTGAGCGGGCCGCGCTCGAGGTTCAGGCCGGAGCCGATCGCCTCGTTGTCCGAGTAGAGCGGGAGGGTGACCGGGTGGTCGCGTCGCGCGAGCGGGATTCCGCCGGGCCCCATCAGTGCTCCGGTCGCCTCGGTGCTCACGGCCGAGGCTGCGCTGCCACCGCACGCGGTCAGGAGTGCATCGGCCCCGGAGAGGGCGCCGACCACCACTCCGGCCCGGATCAGGAACTGGCGTCTTGTCGTCGGCCGTTCACGCGGATGCATGGGTCCCTCCTGGTCCGGGATGTTCGCACAATGCAAACCGACAGCGCACGATGTGTCAAGGTTCGGACGCCGATGAATGGGTGGCTGTGGTTACATGGTGCCCATGACCAGCGCCGGCCGCCCCACTCTTCCGGGCCGGGACTACCACGCTCCCGAGGTGTTCGAGCTCGAGCGGGAGAAGGTCTTCTTCCGCGAGTGGTTCTACGCCGGCCGCGCCGCTGAGGCGCCCGAGGCCGGAGACTTCTTCACGGTCGACGTCGTCGGCGAGAGCATCCTCGTCGTCCGCGGAAAGGACGGGGAGCTCCACGGCTTCTACAACGTGTGCCGTCACCGGGGCAGCCGGATCTGCGACCCCGAGACCCACGGGCATGCGAAGGGCGCGATCAAGTGCCCATACCATGCCTGGAGCTATTCGTACGACGGGCAGCTGATCGGCACGCCGCTCATCGGCCGGGACGAGCTCGACCGCTCGTCGCTCTCCCTCTGGCCCGTCCAGGTCGACGTCTGGCAGGGATTCGTGTTCGTCCATCTCGGCGACCCCGAGGAAGGCGTCCGCGAGTCGTTCGAGCATCAGAGCGACAAGCCCCTGCAGTACGAGCCCTGGCGGATGGGTGAGCTGCGCCGGGCCGAGCAGACCGTGACGGAGCTGCGGGCCAACTGGAAGATCCTGGTCGAGAACTACAACGAGTGTCTGCATTGCCCCACCATCCACCCGGAGCTCGTCGCCGTCGCGCCGACCTTCCGCAAGGGGCTCGTGTTCGAGGAGGGCCGCGAAGACTGGGGCGTCTCGATGGAGGGCGCCGGCTACACGGCCACCGGGACGACGACGCTCCCCGTCATGCCCGGCCTGACCGAGGAACAGGCAAACGCGATGCACGGTGCGAGCGTCTTCCCGAACATGTTCCTCGACCTGACCGGAACGGTCGTGATCGCGACCCGGATGTTGCCGCGTGGGCCCGAGCACACGACGATCGTCACCGACTACCTGTTCCGCCCCGAGGTGGTCGAGGAGCCGGCGTTCGACCCGAGCGAGGTCATCGAGTTCTCGGAGCTCGTCGCACACCAGGACTACGTCGTCTGCGAGCGCGTGCAACAGGGCGTGCGGTCGCGTGCGTTCACCCACGGGGTCTACGCCGAGAAGGACGAGCTTCCCTACTTGTTCAACGAGCGTTACCGCGCGGCGCTTGCCCGCCCGTAGAGTCGTCGTCGTCGGTGCCGGCTTCGCCGGCCTCGCGGCGGCCGAAAGTCTGGCGAGCCGCGGCGCGGAGGTGACGGTCTTCGAGGCGCGCGACCGCGTCGGCGGGCGTGTCCACTCGCGGCGGCTCGACAACGGCGCGGTCGTGGAGCTCGGCGCCGAGTTCGTCCTCCCCGGCTACGACGTGCTGTCCGAGACGGCGACCCGGCTGGGGCTGACCCTGTACGAGAAGGGGACGCTCTACGGCGACCGCGAGCCGCGCGACGGTCCGCAGGTGACCCGCGAGGAGCTGATCGCAGCAGATGTGGCGCTCCGGAATCCCAGCGCCGGGTCGATCGCCGACGCGCTTCAGCAGCTCGTCTCCGCACCGGGCGCGCGGGCGGCGGTCGCGGCGCGGTTGGCCGTCTCGTCGGCCCACGAGCTCGAGGACCAGGACGCCGCCGTGCTCGCCGAAGGAGCCGCCCGCTTCGGCGACTTTGCGAGTCACGGCATCGCCGGCGGAAACGACAGCCTCGCGCTTGCCCTCGCCGACCGCCTCGCCGGCGCCGTGCACACGTCGGCCGCGGTCTCGAGCGTCGCCTGGTCGGCACCTGGCGTCGTCGTCCGCGCGGACGGCGCCGAGGTGGCCGCCGATGCCTGCGTGATCGCCACGCCGGCGCCACATGCGCTCGAGCTCGACTGGGATCCGCCGCTGCCCGGCTGGAAACGCGAGGCGCTCGCGGGCGTCCGCTACGGCCAGGCGGCGAAGCTCTTCCTTCCGCTTGCGACACCCGCGCCGCCGAGTCAGACGCTCTCGGTGCCGTTGCGCTTCTGGACCTGGACACAGTGTGGCGCCGACGGCGAGCCGCTACCCGCCGCCTGCTCGTTCGCCGGGTCGCCGTCGGCGCTCGAGCTGCTCGAGGTCGACCGTGGGCCCGAAAAGTGGCTCGCGGCGGTTCGACGGCTCCGTCCCGATCTCGACTACGTCGACGAGTCGCCGCTCCTCTCGACGTGGCACGACGACCCCTGGGCTCGCGGCGCCTACTCGGCGCGCACGCTGTCGTCTCCCCTCGCCGACGAGATGCTCGTCCGTCCAATCGGCAGGGTGACGTTCGCCGGCGAGCACACCGCCGGACGCTGGCACGCGTTGATGGAAGGAGCGCTCCGCAGCGGTCTACGCGCCGCGGCAGAGGTCGACGAACTGCTCGCCGTGCGAGCCTGATACCCGCGACCGCCGATCGATCGCGGCGCCGCGGCGATCAGGCGCTCTCGGCTTCTCGGAGGAGCGTCTCGCAGCGGTCGACGTAGTAGGTCGCCGCGACCGAGCGGTAGAACTCCAGCGCTCGGCGTGCTTGCTCCTCGCCTTCCGCGCGGCGGCCGTTGTCGATCAGCTCCTCGGCCGCGCGCAGACGCACGCGCGCCTCCAGGGGTGGGCTTCCGCCCGCGGCCCAGATGTCGGCGGCGCGTCCGAAGTCGCGGTCGAGGCAGGTGAATGCGAGCTCTTTCCACGGTCCCGGCGGGGCGTCCTCGAGGGCCTCGCGGATCGCCGGCTCGAACTCGAGCCCGAGCCGTGAGAGGAGAAACGCAAAGCTCACGGCGAGCGTCGCCTCGTGCGCGTAGGTCGGTAGGAGCTCGACCAGCTCGACGGCGAGGGGCCGTGCCTCGTCGGCGAGGCCGTGAGTCTCGAAGGCGAGGACCGTGGAGCCGAGGCGCGGCAGGAGCGCCTGCGGGTCGCCGGCCTCGCGGGCGAGAGCAAGACTGTGCCGGTAGTCGGCGAGCGCACCCTCGATCTCGCCTCGTGCCTCGCGGATCTCCGCGCGATCCCCGAGCATCAGGCCGTGGAGGTAGTGCGGCGACCCGGCCTCGCACTCGGCAATGAAGCGCCCGCCGAGCACGAGGAATTCGTCCCAGCGACCGAGAACGTATGCGGAGCCGGCTCGTTGTCCTCGCAGCCAGCGAGCGTCGGAGGCGGAGCCGTAGAGCTCCGCGACCCGCAGTCCCTCGGCGAAGAGCTCGGCGCCCCGTCGGATGTCGAGCTCGAACAAGGCGTGCACGGCGAGGTTGTTCAGGATCGTGCCGGCCTGGGGCGAGCGCACGCCGACCGCAATCTCGAGCGCCCGCTCCATGTCTGCGACGCCCTCCGGGTCGCCGAGGTAGCCCTTCGACGATCCGACGGTCGAGAGCGCGTGCGCCCGGATCTCGTCAATCCCGAGCGCCTCGGCCATCGCCAGCGCCTGCTCACCGATCCGGAGTCCCTCTGCCGGTTCGCCGGCGATCATGCGCGTGCGCGCGACATTGGCCAGGACACGTGCCGCTGCCGGCGAGGGCGTGGTGCCGGCAAGCTCGGCCGCCCGAGTCGTATGGCGGATCGACTCGTCCCGCTGTCCCCGGTGCCACCAGACTCTCGACACGGACAGCTCCGCCTCGGCCGCCGTCTGCTCGTCGCCGGCCTCCAGCAGGGCGTCGCCGGCGGTCTCGAGCGCTTCGAGCGCGCCGTCGTCGCCGCCGAGGTACAGGGCATCCGCCAACCGGTACAGGAGCTGCGGCCGCTCCGCCTCGTCCTCGGGCCAGAGGGCGAGGGCATCCGAGTAGTACGCCGCCGCAGTCGGGTATGCGTTGACCGAGATCGCGCGTGTCCCGGCCTCCCGCAGCGCGCGCCGGGCCGGATCGACCAGCTCCGCAGTGTCTTGACCGGAGGCAGCGGCGAGCTCCAGCGCGGACCGCCAGTGGTGGGCGAGAAGCTCGGCATAGTCCTCCGTGCGACCCAGGCTCTCGAGCCACTCGGCGGCGGCACGATGCTTCGCCGCCCGCTCCGCCCGGGGAATCTGCGAGTACGCGACGTCGCGGAGCAACATGTGCGAGAAGGCCCACTCGCTCTCCCCTTCGACCGAGGAGCGCCGCTGTCTCGTCGAGGAATCCTTTCCGCTCGAGCGAGTGCAGTAGCGGCGAGCTCTGGTCGGCGTCCATCCCGAGCCCACCGGCCCAGAAGACCTTGCCGATGACGGCGGCGTCCTGCAGCGCGGCTTTCTCGTCGGCGGCGAGCCCGTCGAGGCGCGCCGCGACGATTCCCTGCAGCGTCTCCGGCAGCTGCAGCTCGCTCGCGGAGCCGCGCTCGAGGTAGAGCTGTGCGAACTGCTCGGCGTACAGCGGATTGCCTTCGGCCCGGTCGAGCAACGCGCCCTGGGTGGCGGCCGGGAGCACCGCACGCTCGAGGACGCGCGCGATCAGCAGCGACGTCTGGTCGGAGGAGAGGGGAGCGAGACCGATGGTCGACGCGTTCAGCTTGCCGCCGCCCCAGCCCGGCCGGCGCTCGAGGAGCTCGGGGCGGGCGCTGCCGACCACGAGCAGCGGCACGTCCCGCAGCCAGTCGACGAGCTCGTCGACGAAGTCCAGGAGGCCGTCGTCCGCCCAGTGCAGGTCCTCGAACACGAGCACGAGCGGGCGCTGCTCGGCGAGCGCCTCGAGAAACCGGCGCCACGCCGCGAAGGCCTCACCGCGGCGGTCGCCGCCCAGGCCGGACTCCGTCTCCACCCCGATCAACGGACGGAGGTGGGACTCGACCCAGCGGGCATCACCCTCCTCGGGGACCGCCGCGTCGATCGCGGCTCGGAGCTTCGTGATCGCGTCGGCTTCGCCGTTGCGCTCGTCGATGCCCGCCTGCGCCTTGACCATCTCGGCGAGCGCCCAGAACGCCACGCCGTCGCCGTAGGCAAGGCACCTGCCCTGCCGCCAGGTGATCAGCTCGGGCGCCGAGTCGGCGATCCGCGACAGCTCGTACACGAGCCGGCTCTTGCCGATCCCCGGAACGCCGACCAGCGTCACGAGCTGGGGAACGCGCTCCTGGTGCGCCCGCTCGAACGCGTCGGCGAGGATCGCCAGCTCTCGCTCGCGCCCGACCAGCTCCGCCCGTGCGTGATGAGTGACGTCGACCCCGAATCGCGACCGCGCCGCGGTGGCGCGCCACACCGGGACCGGCTCCGACTTCCCTTTCGCCTCGACCGCGGGCGCCTGCTCGTACTCCACGGCGTCGCGGGTGGCCCGCTGGGTCGCCTCGCTCACCAGGATCCCGTTCACGGGGGCGGCGGCCTGGAGCCGAGCGGCGGTGTTGACGACGTCGCCGGATGCCATGCCCTCGCCGCTCTCGGTTTGTGCGTCGAGCCTGACGAGCGCCTCGCCCGTGGTGACCCCGATCCGCAACTCGAGACCTTCCTCGAGCGCGAAGTCGTGAATGGCGAGCGCCGCCCTCACGGCCCGCTCGGGATCGTCTTCGTGCGCGACCGGTGCGCCGAACAACGCCATAACCGCGTCCCCGATGAACTTCTCCACCGTGCCTCCGTGCCGCTCGAGCTCCGTGCGCACCCGCGCGTGGTACGGCCCCAGCAGAGCCTCCACGTCCTCGGGATCGAGGCTCTCCGCGCGCGCCGTGAAGCCCACCAGGTCGCAGAAGAGGACCGTCACGACCTTCCGCTCCCGGCGCGAGGCAGCCATCACGCTAAGACTACGAGGCCCGAGCCGCTGGGAGACGCGTCCCGGTGCCGTCTCAGGCGGCGAGTTCTGTCTTTACCACTTCGAGCGGCGTCCGCGGCGGCTCGTGTACATCGAGCTTCGGCCGGGCGGTCTCCATGCCCGTCGCCTCGAACTGCTCGCGGTGCCCGAGCATGGTCGCGAAACGGCTGACGTCGCCTGCTGCTCGGGCAGGACGAGCGTGATCCCCTGGCCGGAGCGGCCGGCGCGGCCGGTGCGGCCGACGCGGTGGACGTAGCCCTTGCGTCCTCCGGCGGGTCGTAGTTGATCACGTGGCGATGTCGTCGAGGTCGAGGCCCCGGGCCGCGACGTCGGTGGCGACGAGCGTCGTCACCTTGCCGCTGCGGAACCGCTCGAGCGCCCGCACGCGCGCGCCCTGCGTCATGTCGCCGTGCATCGCGGCAGCGTCGACCCCTTGCGCGCGCAGCTTGTGCACGAGCCGGTCGGCGCCGCGCTTCGTGCGCACGAAGACGAGGGCGAGCTCTCGATCCGCGCCGAGCACGTCGATCAGACGCTCGAGCTTGTCCGCGCTCGTGACGGCCACGAACTCGTGCTCGACGTCGCCGTCGGCATGGCGCGAGGGCAGCTCGGCCTCGAACCGCGACGGATTGGTCGTGTACGCCTGGGCCAGCTGGCCGACTGCGCCGTCGAGCGTGGCCGAGAACAGCATCGTCTGACGCTTGGCCGGCAAGCGCCGGACGATCCGGTCGACCTGGGGCTGGAAGCCCATGTCGAGCATCCGGTCGGCCTCGTCGAGGACGAGGATCCTGACGGACTCGAGCGAGACCAGACGGCGCTGGACCAGATCGTTGAGCCGGCCCGGCGTGGCGACGACGATGTGCGCGCCGCTCAGCCGCTTCACCTGCGCCCCGACCGGGGCGCCGCCGTAGGCGGCCGCCGCGCGAATCCCCTTCGGCTTGCCGAGCAGCGTGAGCTCCTCGGTCACCTGGAGCGCAAGCTCGCGGGTCGGGCGCGAGCACGAGCGCGGCGGGGGCCGGCTCGACGGTCGAGACGCGCTCGACGATCGGCAGCGCCGAAGGCGAGCGTCTTGCCGGAGCCCGTCGGCGCCTTGCCGAGGATGTCCCGGCCCGCGAGCGCGTCGGGGACGACGAGGGACTGAATACGAAACGGCTCGGCAATGCCGCGGGCGGCGAGCGCCTGCTCGACCTCCGCGCTCACGCCGAGCGCACGAAAAGACTGTGACATTTAGGTTCGACTCCTTCGATTCGGGATTCGAGACGCAGACCCGAAACCATCGAAAGAGGGGAACGAGAAGCTGGATCTCACGGGACTGCCCGGTGGCATCCCTGCAACCACGGTAGCAGTCGCCTGTCCGGACTAGACGAGCGCGGGCGGTTCGAGCTCGGCGTCGCGGCTGACGAGCGTCGCGTAGCGGCCGCCGGCGGCAAGCAGCTCCTCGTGGCGGCCGCGCTCGACGACCCGGCCGTGGTCGAGGACGACGATCTGGTCGGCGTCCCTGACGGTCGAGAGCCTGTGCGCGATCGCGATCGTCGTCCGGCCCGCGGCCAGCCGGTCGAGCGCCTCCTGCACGAGGCGCTCGGTCTCGGTGTCGAGCGAGGAGGTCGCCTCGTCGAGGACGAGGATCGGCGGGTTGCGGAGCATCGTGCGCGCGATCGCGATCCGCTGCTTCTCGCCGCCCGAGAAGCGGTAGCCGCGCTCGCCGACGGTCGTGTCGTAGCCCTCGGGGAGGGCGGCGATCACGTGGTGGATCCGCGCCGCCTCGCGCGGCCGCGTACGAGCTCCTCGTCCGTCGCCTCGGGCTTCGCGAAGCGGAGGTTCTCGCGCACCGAGGCGTGGAAGAGATACGTCTCCTGCGAGACGACGCCGACGAGGCTCGCCAGCGCCGCGAACCAGAGGTCGCGGACGTCGACGCCGCCGATCGAGACGAAGCCCCGGTCGACGTCGTAGAGCCGCGCGACGAGGTAGCCGAGCGTCGTCTTCCCGGAGCCGGTCTCGCCGACGAGCGCCGTCGTCGTCCCGGCGGGAACGGTGAAGCTCACGTCCTCGAGCGTCCACGGCGTCGTCGCCGTAGCGGAACCAGACGCGGTCGAAGACGACGTCGCCGGCCGCGGCGACCTCGACCGGGTTCTCCCGCTCGGCGATGTCGACGGGCTGGTCGAGGTACTCGAAGATGCGGTCGAAGAGCGCGAGCGAGGTCTGGATGTCGAGGCCGACGCCGAGCAGCGAGCCGACCGGGAAGAAGAGCCGCGTCTGCAGCGTGGTGAAGGCGACGATCGTCGGCGATCGAGATCGTGTGGCTGAGGACGGTGCCGCCGAACCAGTAGACGGCCGCCGGCATGACCGCGAAGCTCGTCTGGATCGAGGCCATCACCCAGCGGCCCGCCATCCGCTGCCGCACCTCGAGGTCGGCCAGCCGGAGCGACTCGCCCTCGAAGCGGTCGGCGAGCTCGTCGCCGCGCCCCATCGTCTTGCCGAGCAGGATCCCGCTGACCGAGAGCGACTCCTGGACGATGCTCGAGATGTCGGCGAGCGACTCCTGCGTCGTCTTCGCGATCCGCCGCCGCTCGTTCCCGACCCGCCGCGTGAGCACCGCGAACAACGGGATCAGCGCGAAGCGCGAAGAGCGCGAGCTCCCAGCTCAGGAACAGCATGGCGATCATCGTCGCGACGACCGTCGTCACGCTCGACGTGATGCTCGTGGCGGTGTTCGTGACGACGTTCTGAATGCCGCCGATGTCGTTGTTGATCCGCGACTGCACCTCGCCCGTGCGGGTGCGCGTGAAGAAGGCGAGCGAGAGCCGCTGCAGGTGACGGAAGACCTCGGCGCGCAGGTCGTGCATGACGCGCTGGCCGACCTGGTTCGAGAGCAGGGTCTGGGCGACGCCGAGGATGCCGGCGACGATCGCGATCACGATCATCCCCGCTGCGTTGACGGAGACTCCGCGCGTGTCGTGCGCCTCGATCGCCACGAGGAGCGCGGCGGAGCAGGAAGGCCGGAATCACGCCGAGGCCGGCGCTCACGACGATCAGTCCGAGCAGCAGCGACAGCCGCCGCCAGTACGGCCTGAAGAGCGGCCAGATCCGGCGCATGTTCGCGCGCCGCACCTCAGGGTCGGTCGGCCGCTCGGGCGGTGCCTCTCCTCGGTCGTGGAAGAACATCCCCATCAGCGTCGTACAACGAATAGCGGAAGCCGAGGCATCCCGCTTGCGCTGTCCGACGCTCGCCGCATCCTGGTCCGGGGATGGTTGACCCCGACCCGAAGCGCCTGCGGGCGGCGGCGCGCGAGGCGCGTGACGACGCCGCGCCGTTCGCGCTCGTCGCCGCCGCGATTCTGATCGCGCTGGCGCTGGTCTCCAGGCACGCGCACTGGGAAGCGCTCGGCCGGTCGCTCTGGTGGATGTGGTTGGTCGTCGCCGCCCCCTACGTCTTCCTGGCGGCGACGCTGCTCCTGGGCCTGAACCGCCTCGTCCGGCACGACCACCGGCGGGAGATCGTGATCGTGCTCCTCACCGTCGTCTGGATCTTCAACGTCCTCGGCGTCATCGTGCTCGTTGCCTCGCTGGTCGCGCATTCCGCCATCCGAATCACGGGCGCCCAGCTCCTGGCCAGCGGCGGCGCGGTCTGGTTCACCAACGCAATCGCGTTCGGCCTCGCGTTCTGGGAGCTCGACTGTGGCGGGCCGGTCGCACGGGCACTCGCGACGGCGCCCCGCAAACCCGACTTCCAGTTCCCACAGGACGAGAACCCGCAGCTGGCGCGCGCGGGCTGGGCGCCGCGACTCTGGGACTACTTCTACATCTCGCTGACCAACGCCACGGCCTTCAGCCCGACCGACTCCATGCCGCTGACGCGCCCGGCGAAGGCGTTGATGGCCGCCGAGTCGATGCTCTCCGTCGTCACGGTGCTGCTCGTCGCCGCCCGCGCCGTCAACATCCTCGTCTAGCTGCCCTCGACCGGCGGAGGGCCGACGACCGGGGCTTGCCGGATGAGACTGATGAGGTCGGCCGGGACCGGGAAGATGAGCGTGGAGTTCTGTTCGGTCGCGACTTCGGCCAGCGTCTGCAGCGTGCGGAGCGTGATTGCGTGCTTCTCGTGCCCGAGCAGGGCTGCCGCTTCTGCCAGGCGTGCGGCCGCTTGATACTCGCCCTCGGCGGCGATCACCTTCGCCCGTCGCTCGCGTTCGGCCTCGGCCTGGCGGGCCATCGCGCGCTGCATCGTGTCGGGCAGGTCGACGTCCTTGGTCTCGACGCCGACGACCTGTACGCCCCACGGCTCGGTGGCAGCGTCGATCCGAATCTTCAACTGCTCGTTCACGACCTCTTGGTTCGCGAGCAGGTCGTCGAGGTCGTGCTGGCTCAGCGCGGCTCGTAGCGTCGTCTGTGCGATGCGGAGGATCGCCGCTTTGTAGTCGCGGATCTCGACGACCGACCTCGCCGGATCGACGACGCGGTAGAAGACCGCAGCCTCGATGTGCACCGTGACGTTGTCCTTCGTGATGACGTCCTGCGGCGCGATGTCGGCTGTGTCGATCTGCAGGCTGACCGAGCGTGTCCGGTCCAGAGCGGGAATGATCCAGACCAAGCCGGGACCGCGCGGGCCGAGCAGGCGGCCGAGCCGGAAGACGACGAGTCGCTCGTACTCGCGGACGATTCGCACGCTCAACGCGGCCAGCACCAGCAGGATCACGACCACGATCACCACAGCCGCCCCGACAGCCATTCGGGGAGCATGTCAGACGAGCGCGTAGGGAACAGCGGCCCGCCGCGGCACGTCCCGCGGCGGGACCGCAAGCCGAGCTCAGCCCGTGAACTGGACCTTGATCAGCTCGTCCGTCTCCCGCGTGGGGACGGAGATCTTCTTGTTGCTCGAGTCGACCATCGTGATCAGGTCACCGTCGCCGCCGTACAGCAGGTGGTGGTTCTTCGTACCGGCGATGCACTCGTCGAAGTAGACGTCGCCGTACCTCGCCAGCGCCGACTGGCCGCCGTTCACGGTCGGGGCCTCGACGATCCACTCGGCGCAGTTGCCGAACGAGCTGGGTCCCTTCCGGCGCCGTCTTCGTGAACGACGTCGAGGCGCCGGTGGTCAGGTTCGTGAGGTAGAAGCCCGCCTCCGTGTCCGAGTGGACGCAGATCGCGCAGAACATCACGTCACCGGACGTGACCGGGAAGTTCGCGATCTGCACCTCGAACTCCGGGAACCACTCCCACCACACGTAGGTCTGCTTGGCGGTGAAGAACCCGAACGAGACGACGTCGCACTCGGTTCCCGCCTGCAGCACGTCGGGTGAGCCGTCGCCGTCGATGCCGACCCAGCTCGCGCAGTAATAGCTGCCGAGGCCCGGCGCGACGACGTCCGGCACCGTCCACTGCCCGATAACGTACGTCGCCGAGTCGCCCTTCGCGGCGAAGGCAGCCGACCCGGACCAGTTGGTCGAGGTGTCGTTCGCGATCGTGTTGCGGCCGCCGTGCCGCTTGTCGGTCCGCAGCGCGAACTGCGGCTCGATGATCGTGAGCGGACGCGACACCATGCGCTGCCACGTCTCGTGCAGCTCCGGATGCCGTTCCTTGTCCGGCCTCGCCGGATAGCCGTAGACGAGGAGCTCCTTGTCCTCCGCCTGCTGCGGGTCGAAGCCCTCGGGCGGGTGCGTGAACAACCGCACCCCAAGCGCGTCGTGAATCGCCTGCGCAGCGTGTCGCTGCTCAGTCTCGACCTGCGCCATCTGGCACCTCCCGTCGTTCGGTCATGGACCGACCACGGCCACCGAGACCGAGGGATTCGACTCGAGCGGCCAGGGGTTGTCGTAGTTCCAATCGTCGGCGTAGCCGCCGTCGTAGCCGGCCGGGTTGAAGGCCCGGCTCGTCGTGTCGAACGAGAACGAGTAGCAGCCCGCGGGGGCGTCGGCCGGGACGGTGTAGATCGCGGTCGTGCTCCACGAGTTGTCGAACTTGTTCTCGTACCAGTGCTGGGTCACGGCGGGGTTGCCGGAGAGCTCGGCGAGGGCCACTCCGCAGCCGCCTGCGCTGAGCAGGGCCGAGCGGAGGTGGCCGGCCGACACCGTCGCGCCGATCTCGATCTCGACGTCGGCGACGTGATCCCGCGTGATCAGCGGGCACGGCAGGGCGAGCAGGTTCGTCCACCCGCTCGTGCCGGCGTACCGCCACCGGAACAGCGTCGGGAACGGGGTCGCCGTCGGCGCGAAGTTGTCGATCGTCATCGTCACCGCCGGCGCCGTGTAGATCACCGACTTCGCGGCATCGCCCAGCTCGAGCGTCAGCTGCCACACGCCCATCGACCCCGTGACCCAGTCGAGCAGCAGGTGCTCCGGCTGCCAGTCGTCGGAGTCGGGGAGGATCTCGTACCAGCCGAGCGGATCCGGACTGACCGTGTGCTGTTGGAAGCCCGGCGCCCAGCGCGCGAGCTTCCAGCTGGCGAACAGAGGCACCGCAGGCCCGAACGACCCCGGCGTCGGGATGCCGTTGCCCGACGCGGTGGCGCCGAGGATCCGATAAAACGCCGCCCCCTTGGCGTGGACGCAGCCGTACAGCTGCAGCTCGCCGAAGAACGGCGCGGTCGACGGGCTCGTCTCGCTCGAGCCGAACAGCCCGCCCGGGCGCGGCTTGTTGGGACGGACGGCGAAGCCGCTCGAGCCGTCGAAGTACGCCGGCGCCGACTCGATCGGCATCAGGCCGGCCCGCTGGATTGCCACGTCGCCCTCGTCGCACGGCGGCGACGGGACGCAGACCGGGGAGCTGAGCGAGACCGCGATCTGCGACGCCTCGATCGTCACGTACGGATCGGCGCCGCCGTAGGAGATGTCGAAGTAGCTGCGGTAGATCTCGTCCGGCGTGCCATCGCCGTCAACGTCCTGGGTCACCTCGAAGCTGATGTCGGGGATCTCGAAGATCGGCTCCCACTCGCGCACCCAGATGTCGACGCAACGCAGGAACGGGCCGACCCAGCGTGCGAGGTCGATGCCCTCGAGCGCGAGGCTCTCGCCCTTGACGTGGTCGACGAGCGCCTCGTGACCGACCTCGGTGAAGCGCTCCTTGAGCGTGTGCGGCAGCGGCGGCTCGAGCCCTTGCGGGAACGCGGCGGCGGCCAGCCGGTCGACGAGCGGCGTCGCCTGCGAGCCGAACGCGGTCGCGCGCGACGCGGCCAGGATCGCCTGCTGGGCCGGGCGGCCGATCGCCTCGGTCAGGTCTCCCCGCTCGGCGACCGCGGCCGCGAGCTCCACCGGGTCGCCCGGATTCGGCGGCGGGAACTTCGGCTGGATCTCGACCTCCTGCGCGAGCCGCGCGAGCAGGTCGGCGATCGACGGCTTGACGAGGAGCTCCTCGTAACAGAACCGCTCGCGGCGCCAGCGCAGGATCCAGTCGATCTCGAAGCGCGGGATCCAGACGCAGAAGTTGCCGCATTCGTCGGTGACGACCTTGGTCAGCTCCTCGGTGCGGCAGCGGAGCGGGAAGAGCCAGGCGTAGAGCCAGCCCTCGGGGAAGTAGCCCCAGAAGTCGCAGTCGGTGTCGAGGACGTGCACGGTCGCGTACGGGACCGGATACGAGATTCCGCTGTCCGGATCGGTCTTGACCACGCGCCCGCAGACGCGCCGGAAGAGCAGCCACTCCGGGTCGATCGCCCACTTCAGCTGCTCGGAGATCGAGGCGATCGTCCGGCCCTGAACCTCGTTCGCCTCGAGGTCTGCGAGGGAGGCGAGCCGGGCGGCCGAGATCGCGTTGAGCTTGATCTCGTCGGGCGCCGGGGCCTTGCCGGGCTCGAGCTCGGCGACGTCCGACCCTGCGGTCGACTTCGTCTCGCTGCGCTTCCGTGCCATTGCCATCTCTCCTTTGGTCGTCGGGTCAGCGGCGCGAGGCGGCTCCGCGCCGGGCGAGCGCCGAGACGAGTGCGGTCGCCCGGTCGCGAGGGGGCCGTGCCGGAGCGGTGCGCGGGGCGCGGCGCCGCGCCGCCGCCCGCTTGCCGCCACAGCAGCCGCTCACGTCGCGGGCTCCGGCTCGTCGTCGTCCGGGCAGCAGCGGTACCCCTGCGCCTTGTCGAGCAGCTCGATCTGGCGCTTCAGGAGCTCGTTCTCGAGCCGCTGGCGCTCCAGGTCGAGCTCGATCTCGCGCTCAAGCGCGAGCTGCACTGTCGCACTCGTCGAGGCAGCCCTTGACGATGATCCCCGCGGTCGGCAGCGCGATCTCGCGCTCCCAGTTGAAGAGGGTCGCGGCCTGCGGCGAGACCCGGCCGTCCTTCGTCAGCAGCCCCTCCTTCACGAACTCCGCGTCGGCCGCCTTCAGGGCGGCGTCGCGCGCCGCCGCGGTCACCGCCGCGGCCCCGGCGGCTCCCGTGAACAGGGCGGCGTTGAACAGGCGCAGGCTGGACTGCTCCGACGCGAGCGCCGTCGTGGCGTTCTGCTGGACGGCCGCCCGCTTGTCGCTCGTGGCGAGGATCCCGTCCGGGATCACCGTGACGCCGTTCGACGGCGGCGGGTTGTTCAGCTGGACGTCGGTCGGGGTGTTCGGGTCGAGCACGATCCGCTCGATCCCGATCAGCTCCCACTTCAGGAACTGCATTGTCGAGCTTGTAGAAGAGGTACGTGAGCGCGTGACAGCGGTTCGGGTTCACGAACGTGCGCGACGACGACTCGACTGGGCCTCCGAGGATCCCTCTGAGTGGGTGCGCGCCTGACCTCGCCGATGCTCGTCGAGCTCGCCGCACGCGTCGAGACCTCCATGTTCCGGCTCGACGAGTCGGCGTGCGGAGAGGTTCTGGGCGAACGCGCTCGTGGCCTTGGAGTCGTAGGAGCTGCCCGAGGCGGAGCCGCCGATCGAGAAGAAGCCGAGATCGATCCCCAGCCCGCCGCCGCCGCCGATGGGCCGAGCGGTGGAAGGTCGAGGTCGAGCCGCCCTGCTCGTTGACGTTGACGTTCGAGACGGCGTTCGCCATCCCGGCCATGACATCGACTCCTCCGAGGTGGTCTGCTGCCGGTACGAGAGGTCCGTCTCGCTGTCGAAGCTGAAGGCGCGAGTGGCGGTCGCTCGTGAACAGCCGCACGGACTCGCCCGGGAGCAGGGTGATGCTGTAGGCGATGTTGCCGGGCGAGAGCGGCCCCGACAGCGCGTGAGCCTGAAGCGCAGGATGATCACGACCGGGGCAGTTCACCTGGCCGGCGGGATCGTTCGGCGGGTTGAACGGCAGCCTGAAGGTGAAGTCGAGGTAGTCGCAGACGTCGCACGGCTCTAGCGGCGGGCAGCAGTCGATCGCTGCGATACCGGCGGGGCTCTTGGCCATGGTGGCGCTCCTCTCGGTTCGGGTCGAGACCGAGGCCACCGCCCGCGAGTCACTCTCCCGTTACCGGGGGCGTCACCGCGCCGTCGACGCTTGGCGTCACGATCGGCCGACCGGAGAGGCGAGGGTCGGGGTCGCCGAACTGCGGCGTCGGGTCTTCTTGCGCTTGTTCCCACAGCACATCGAGGTCTCCCTTCTCGCTGGTCGCACGCTCGAGCAGGCAGGCCGCCGCCGAGAGCGCGAGCCAGGTTAACGGGCGCTCGCGCGGGCGGCGGGAGACGGCGGCGGCGACCGGCGCAGCCGTCCAGATGCTGAGGCAGTAGAAGCAGTCCATGGCCTGGCGGACCCAGCCGACCCCGGCCCGCCGGCGGAGACGGACGACCGCGTCGGTGGGTCTGTCTTCCTCGACGAGCAGGTGGGTGAGGCGCCAGGTGGCGAGGGCGCCGACGAGGAAGCGGCCGGCGAAGCTGTCGTCCTGCACGGCCGCTCTCCAGCGGCCGCGCGTCACCGCCGCGTCACCGCTCGGCGAAGGTGCGGAGCCAGGCTGCGACCGC
>CAVREH010000012.1:0-89020 GCA_963720065.1 uncultured Actinomycetes bacterium | reverse complement strand
GTCTCTGCCCGCCGCCACCGTGCCGTCCACGAGCCCGAGCCACTCGCCGCTGCCGGATCGCGAGGCCGTTCAGCTCGACGTCGCGCGAGGCGCGCGTCACCTCTCCCGTCGCGACGGCTGCCGCGGCCCGCGGCATCTCCGCGGCGTTCTCGGCGGCGCTCCGCGCGCCGTCGAAGGCGACGAGTGCGGCGAGGCCGGCCGGGATGGAGTCGGTCGGCGACGACTCGGCCGGTCGCCCGGCCTGCTCGACCGCTTGCTCGGCGGCGAGCCGTACGTTGGGGTTGTTCGGCAGGAGGATCGCCTCGTCCGCGTCGAGCTCCTCGATCGCCGCGAGGAGCTCGGCGGTCGACGGGTTCGACGTCTGCCCGCCCTCAACGACCGGATCGGCCCGACCGGCTCCGCGAGCTCTCGAAGAGGCTGCGGTTCCCCTCCCCCGCGACGACCGCGACGACGCCGCTCGCGCGCGCGACGGCGGGACGACGAAGACGCCGCTCCCGTTGCTCCTGCTGCGTCCTGCATGTTGGCGATCTCGATCCCTTCGATCGTGCCGGCTGCCGTGCCGAGCGAGAGCGCGGCGCCGGGGTCGTCGGTGTGGACGTGCACCTTGAGCGCCGGCGCGTCGCCGACGACGAGGAGCGAGTCGCCGAGCGGCTCGAGCTGCGCCTCGAGCCCGTCCCGATCGAGCGCGTCGCCCTCGACGACGAAGACGGTGCAGTAGCGGTAGCGGGAGGGCTCGAGGTGGATCGCCTCCACGCCGGCCGGCGCCTCGACCGCAGGCGCGGCGGGCGGCGCTTGCCCGGTGACGGCGCGCTGTCACCCCCCGCAGGAGCTCGACGAGCCCGGCCCCTCCCGCGTCGACGACGCCCGCCTCGCGCAGGATGTCGAGCTGATCGGGCGTGCGGGCGACGGCGTCCTCCCCGTGCCGCACGAGCTCGACCAGCAGGTCGCCGAGCGGCTCGGAGTCGGCGCTGTGCCGCTCGGCCTCCTCCGCCAGCTCGCGGATGACCGAGAGCATTGTCCCCTCGACCGGCCGCCGCACGGCCCGGTAGGCGGCGTCGGACGCTCCGCGCAGCGCCCGGGCCGTCAGCGCCGGCCCGATCCCGTTCGTCGACGAGGCAAGGACGTCGGCGACGCCCCGCGACGATCTGGGAGAGGATCACGCCCGAGTTGCCGCGCGCGCCCATCAGCGCCGCGCGCGCGACCTCGTGCGCGAGGGCGGGACGGTCGGCGGCGCTCCGCCGAGTCGACCGCCTCGGCGACGGCGCGCACGGTCAGCGTGAGGTTCGTGCCGGTGTCGCCGTCGGGCACCGGATAGACGTTGAGGTCGTCGATGCGGCCGCGGCTCGTCTCCAACGAGGCGAGAGCCGCGCCGACCAGGCCGCGCACGAGCCGGAGATCTGCCTCCGCGCTCACTTCCCGCCGGTTCGCACGTCGTCGACGTGCACCTCGACCGCGCGCACCGGCAGCCCGGTCAGCCGCCCGACCTCGTACGCGACGCGGTTGCGGACGCTCGAGGCGACCTCGGCGAGGTTGAGGCCGTACTCGACGACCACGTGGAGGTCGATGGTCACCTCGCCGCCGTCGCGGCCGATCTCGATGCCGCGCGGCTTCCGGCGCGCCCGTGCGATGCCGCCCGCGCAGCGAGCCCTTCATCCCGACCACGCCGTAACACTCGAGCGCCGTCTCGGCGACGATCTGCGCGATCGCCTCGCTCGAGATCGTGATCCGCCCGAGGCGCGAGGAAACCGCCTGCCCTGCCTCCATCACTCGATTTGACCGGCGACCGGGGCGCGCGGTTGCGAGTGGCAGGAGGGTTTGGCGAAAGACCGCTCGTCGTCGGCGTGCGATGGTCGTTCGCTGACCAGGACGCAGGGAGCTCGAATAGCAGCGCTATTCGAGCCACCGAGGACGCTGCTCAGCGGGCGAGCAGTGTGTGCCGGCGGGCACAGACTGCTTTCGCCAAACCCTCCTAGAGCGCTTTCTGGACCTTGCCGGCCTTGAGGCAGCGCGTGCAGACGTAGGCGCGCGTCGCCTTGCCCTGAGCAGGACGCGGACGCGCTGGAGGTTCGGCTCGAAGCGCCGCTTCGTGGCGACCATCGAGTGGCTCCGGTGGTTGACCGAAGCCGGGCTTCTTCCCACAGATTGCGCAGACCTTCGACATCGGCGGCAGGATAGCCGACGCTTCGCTAGCTCGCTGCGCGCGCCTGGGCGCGCACCTGCGAGAAGAGGTCGGCCATCTCGAGCGCGGCGCGGGCCGCCTCGGCGCCCTTGCCGACGCGCGCCTCCGCCTGCTCGACGTGTCCACGGTGAGGACGCCGAACGCCACCGGAACGCCCGTCTCGAGCCCGGCGAGCTGGAGCCCCGACGCCGCCTCGGCGCGACGTAGTCGAAATGGGCCGTCTCGCCGCGCACGACGCAGCCGAGGGCGACGACGCACGAGTAGCGGCGCGTCTTCGCGAGCGCCATCGCGCCGATCGGAAGCTCGAACGCGCCCGGCACCGGCATCACAGTGATCCGCTCCTGCGCCACGCCGGCCGCCGCGAGCGCCTCGAGCGCCGACTCGAGCAGCCGGTTCGAGATCTCGCCGTTGAAGCGCGAGACGACGATCGCCGACCGTGCGGTCCGCCCCGGACGGCGAGCCTTCGAGGACGGCGACCCCGTCGGGGATGTCGATCTCGCCGGGCACGTGCCCGACCGGACGGCAACTTCCGGCTCCGCCTCCGGCTCCTCCCCGCGTCGGCCTCGACCTCGGGCCTGGCTCCGCCGGCTTTCTCCTCGGGCGGCCGCGGCCAGCTCGGCGGGCCCGCGACCGGCGGCTCCGGCTCCTGCACGTCTTCCTGCTCGGCAGCCGGCGTCTCGCCCGGCCAGAAACCGCCCTCCTGCTCATTCGCCCTCCGACTCGAACTTCAGGTCCTGGTGATGCAACTTGTGTCCGAGCTTATCCCGCTTGGCGGCCAGATAGCGAACGTTCTCGGGGTGGGGCGGCATCTCGATCGGCACCTGCTCGGTCACCTTCAGCCCGTACGCCTCGACGCCGGAGACCTTCTTCGGGTTGTTCGTCAGCAGCCGCATCGTCGTGATCCCGAGGTCGGCGAGGATCTGGTTGCCGATCCCCCACTCCCGCTCGTCGGCGGCGAAGCCGAGCGCGAGGTTCGCCTCGACGGTGTCGAGCCCCTGCTCCTGCAGCTCGTAGGCGCGGAGCTTGTTGAGGAGGCCGATGCCGCGCCCCTCCTGCGCCATGTAGAGCAGCGACGCCGCTTCCCTCGGCGGCGATCGCGGCCAGCGCCGCCTCGAGCTGCTCGCCGCAGTCGCAGCGGAGCGAGTGGAAGACGTCGCCGGTGAGGCACTCGGAGTGGACGCGCACGAGCACGTCGTCGCCGACCTCGCCCAGCACGAGCGCGAGGTGCTTGCGGCCGGTCAGCGTCTCGCGGAAGGCGGTCGCCGTGAACACGCCGTACTCGGTCGGCAGCTGCACCGAGACCACGCGCTCGATGAGCTTCTCCGTCCGCCGCCGGTACTCGATCAGGTCGGCGACGGTGATCATCCGCAGTCCGTGCAGCTCGCAGTACGGCACGAGATCGGGGACTCGGGCCATCGTCCCGTCCTCGTTCATGATCTCGCACACGACGCCGGCCGGGATCGAGGCCGGCGAGCCGGGTGAGGTCGACCGCCGCCTCCGTCTGCCCGGCGCGCACGAGGACGCCACCGTCGCGCGCGCGCAGCGGGAAGACGTGGCCGGGCTGGACGAGGTCGTGCGGCGTCGAGGCCGGATCGATCGCGACGTGGATCGTGTGTGCGCGGTCGGCGGCCGAGATGCCGGTCGTCACTCCCTCGCGGGCTTCGACGGAGACCGTGAAGGCGGTGCCGAGGCGCGGCCTCGTTCCGCTGCGTCATCTGCGGGAGGCCGAGCTGCTCGCAGCGCTCGCCGGTCAGGCAGAGGCAGATCAGGCCGCGCGCGTGCGTCGCCATGAAGTTGACGGCCTCGGCGGTCGCGAACTGCGCGGCGACGACGAGGTCGCCCTCGTTCTCGCGGTCGGGGTCGTCGACGACGACGACCATCCGCCCGGTGCGGATGTCCTCGATCGCCTCCTCGATCGTCGCGAACGCGTCACGGCCGCTCACGGCAGCCTCGCCGCGACGAGCCGCTCGACGTACCTTCGCGAGCACGTCGGCCTCGAGGTTGACCTCGTCGCCGGGCTCGAGCCCGCCGAGAGTCGTCGCCGCCAGCGTGTGCGGGATCAGCGCGACCGCGAAGCCTTCGTCGTCGAAGGCGGCGACTGTGAGAGACATCGCCGTCGACCGCGATCGAGCCCTTCTCGACGCAGTAGCGAACGACGGTGTCGGGCGCGTCCACCCAGAGCGTGCAGCTCGTCTCCTTCGGGCGTGACCGAGCGGACGCGGCCGACGCCGTCGACGTGGCCCTGCACGACGTGGCCGCCGAGCGGGTCGCCCGACGCGGAGCGACGACTCGACGTTCACGGGCTGCCCGGCTCGAGGCGGCCGAGCGCCGTCCGCCCGAGCGTTTCGGGACGACGTCGAACGCGAGCCGGCCCTTCTCGCGTTCCGACAACGGTGAGGCAGACGCCGGCGATGGCGACCGAGTCGCCGATTGCCGCGGTGGCCACGGTCTCGCTCGCCGCGACGACCAGCCGGGAGCCGTCGAAGGCGTCGACCGTGCCGAGCTCGCGGACGATGCCGGTGAACATGAGGCAAAGGTTACGGCTCGCGCAGGTATGCCTCGAGGAGGACGTCCTCTCCGCAGGGCTCCGTGCGGAGATGCAGCAGCTCGAGCGGCTCGCGCGAGATCGCCCAGCGCCCGCGGTCCCGCGCCCGCGAGCACCGGGGCGACGAAGAAGACCAGCTTGTCGACGAGGCCGGCCGCGAGGAACGCCGTCGCCAGCGTCGGGCCGCCCTCGAGCAGCAGCGACTGGACGCCCTCTGCCGCCAGCGCGCGAAGCTCCTCCTCGAGCGGGCCGGTGCGCAGCTCTAGCTCCGATCCCTCCGGCAGGGGGCCGCGCCCGAAGGCGAGCCGCCGCGGCTGTTTCGCGACCTCGACGTCCCGCGCGTCGAGCCGCGGCTCGTCGGCCCGCACCGTCCCCATCCCGACCGCGACGGCGTCCGCAGCGGCGCGCAGCTCGTGCACCCGGCGCCTCGACTCCTCGCCCGAGACCCTGCGCCGGTCCGGGACGGTGACGCGACCGTCGAGCGTGGTCGCGGCCTTGTAGGTGACGAACGGGCGCCCGAGCGACTTCCAGACCCGCCAGGCTTCGTTCTGCCCGCGCGCGGCGAGGTCGTCGAGCAGCTCGACCTCGATCCCGGCAGCGCGAAGGCGCTCCAGCCCGCGGCCGTCGACGACCGGATTCGGGTCGCGCGCGCCGACGACGACGCGAGCGACCCCGGCGTCGATCACGGCGTCGGCGCAGGGAGGCGTACGGCCGTGGTGGGAGCACGGCTCGAGCGTCACGTAGAGGCTCGCGCCGCGGGCGGCGACTCCGGCCTGCTCGAGCGCGATCACCTCGGCGTGCCGGACTCCCGCGTGCTCGTACCAGCCCTCTCCCACCACCTCGCCGTCGCGCACGACGACTGCGCCGACCAGCGGATGGTCGCCGGTCTTGCCGCGGCCGCGCTCGGCGAGCTCGAGCGCCCGCTCGAAGTGGCTCACGCGAGATCCTGGACGAGGCCGCGATAGGCGCGGGCCGGGTCCTCGCGGCCGAACACGGCCGAGCCGGCGACGAGCAGTGAGGCACCCGCCGCGTGCGCCGGGCCGATCGTCTCCTCGTCGATCCCGCCGTCAACCTGGACGTAGACGTGCGCGGGCAGCGCGGCGCGCAGCCGCTCGATCCGCTCCACGGCGTCGGGCCTGAACTTCTGGCCGCTGTAGCCCGGATGGATGCTCATGCAGAGCACGAGGTCGGCGTCCGCCGCCACTGCGGCCACGTCCTCGGGCTCGCTCTCGGGATTGAAGGCCACGCCGGCCTGCAGGCCGTGCTCGCGCGCGGCGGCGATCGTGGCGGGGACGTCGTCGACGACCTCGTAGTGGAACGTGGCGCTGTCGCCGCCGGCCGCGGGCGATCTGCGGGAAGTGGCGCAGCGGGTTGTCCACCATCAGGTGGCAGTCGAGCACCCCGCCGGCCTCGTGCACGAGCGGCGCGATCGACTCGAGCACGACCGGCCCGATCGTGACGGGCTCGACGAAGTGGCCGTCGCCGACGTCGAAGTGGAAGACGCGGCAGCCGCGCGGCGAGCAGCGTCTCGATCTGCTCGCCGAGGCGCGCGAAGTCCGCCGCGTAGAGCGACGGCTCCACTCTCCGCGGTTCGGATCCAGTCCTGCCACCTCATGCCGCGATCGTACGCAGTCCTGACGAGCGACAACCACGACCCGGTTGGACACGTCCGGTAGCTGCTACCTGCCTCGATCGGGGGAGACGGAACGGACGTGTTCAATCGCGCGCGAGGCGCGCGACGAAGAAGCCACTCGTGTCGTGGACATGCGGCAGCGTCAGCAGGAACTCCGGCCGCGACGGATGCGCGAACTGCC
This sequence comes from uncultured Actinomycetes bacterium, assembly GCA_963720065.1. Taxonomy (GTDB): domain Bacteria; phylum Actinomycetota; class Thermoleophilia; order Gaiellales; family Gaiellaceae; genus Palsa-739. The sequence goes on along the minus strand of CAVREH010000012.1, from coordinate 82,482 downwards.
GGCCACTCCTCACCGAGCGGCAGCACGCGCAGGCCGCTCGAGTCGACGACCGCCTCGCACTCGTCCGGGTTCAGCGTGCAGACGGAGTAGACGACCGTGCCGCCGGGACGGACGCGCTCGGCCGCCGAGCGGAGCAGCGCGAGCTGGAGGTCGGGCAGAGCCGTCGCGCGCCAGCGAAGGTCGGGCCGCTGCGCGAGGACGCCGAGCCCCGAGCACGGAGCATCGACGAGCGCGCGGTCGAAGCCGTCGAGCTCGGACGGCAGCGCGCTTCCGTCGGCTTCGACGACGGTGACGTCGGAGCGACCCATCCTCGCGAGATTCTCGCGCAGCTCGCGGGCGCGGGCCGGATCGATCTCCACCGCCGTCACGGCGCCGAGCAGCTGCCCCGCCTTCCCGCCCGGCGCCGCGCAGAGATCGAGCACGCGCTCGCCGTCCACCGAGCCGACGCAGAGGCCGGCGAGCTGCGAACCGCGGCTCTGCGGCCAGATCCTCCCCTCGGCCACCAGCGCTTCGTCCACGCGCTCCACGCGGTACGCGCCCGGGAGGTCCGTCTCCGCCGCACCGGGCGGCGGCTCGCCGCGCACGAGCCGGACGACGGTTTCGAGCGGCTCGTTCATCGCCCGCATCAGGGCGAGCGCGCCGTCCTCCCCGAGCACTCGCACGAAGGTCTCGTGGATCCAGTCGGGGTACGACTCCTTCAGCGGCCCCTCGGGCAGCGAGTCGAGGAGGCGCCGGATCCCGTCGGACAAGCGTCGCATCACCGCGTTCGTGAACGGGACGGCCCGCTCGATCCGGGCGCGGCGGACGAGCTCGACCGACTCGTTGACCGCCGCGTGCGGCGCGGTGTCGGTGTAGCCGAGCTGGTACGCGCCGAGCCGCAGCGCCGCGCGCACCGGCGGGTCGAGCTTCCGCACCGGGCGCCGTCCGAGCGTCTCGATCGCGTGGTCGAGCGTCCGCACGCGCTGCACCGAGCCGTATGCCAGCCGCTGCGCGAACGCGCGCTCCCGCTCGTCGAGGTCCTCGGCGGCGCTGCGGAAGGCGCGGTCGGCGTACGCCTCCTGCTCGAACACGCGCAGCAGCACGTCGTACGCGGCGCGCCGCGCGGGGCTGATCACGAGCGGCAGACGAGGATCGCCCAGCCCATCACGGCTCGTTCCCAGCGCAGGTAGCGGTCGCGGTCGGCGGCGCCGCGGGCCCGAAACTCCTCGGCCTGTGGATGGCCCGGATTCGCGCCGAGCCAGCGGTCGAGCGCCTGCCAGTGGAGCGACTCGTAGCGGTCCCAGTCGTCCTCGGAGGAGGCGATGAGCGAGATGACGCGGACGCCGGTCGACTCCGCACGCTCGACGGTCTCCGGCAGCGGCAGCCATTCCGCTTCGTCGGTCCGCCTGTCTGCGTCCGACTCGGGCTCGGGCGGCAGCGGCCAGCTGCGCCAGTACGGCTCGCCCACCCCGACGAGCGGTGCCGCCGCGCGAAGGCGCTCGAGCGTGGGGACGAGCCCGCCGTAGACGAACGTCGCGCCGATGCAGAGCGCGGCGTCGTAGCGGCCGAGCTCGAACGTCGCGGCGTCGGCCTCGATGAGCTCGATCCGGTCTTCGAGCCCCGCCTCCCCGACGCGTTCCCACGCGGAGGCGACGAACTCCGGTGCTCGCTCGACACAGGTGAGCCGGCATCCGAACTCCCGCGCGAGCACGAGCGCCGGGCCGCCGCGACCCGAGGCGACGTCGAGCACGTGCGAGTCCGGCCCGAGGCCGAGCCGCTCGCCGAGCAGCCGGATCTTCTCCTCGCTCGTCGGGTTCTGGATCTCGTGCTCCGACTCGACGACGGCGTGCCACCAGGTCCTCATCGGAGCCCCCGCAGATACGCGTCGTACGCCATGCGGCGGCCGCCGGCGGCCTGCACCTCGACCGGCTCGAACGACGCCGTTCTCGCCCACCCTCGCCCGCCAGACGATCAGGTCGCCGAGGCGTGCGCCGATGTGCGGGCGAGAGCGCCCGGACGCGGTTGACGAGCTCCTGCGCCGGAGCGTCCGGGTCGAGCACGCGGTCCTCGGGCCGGATCTTCTCCGCATAGATCACGCCCTCCTCGGGTTGCGGCTCGAACCGCGGCTCGTCCTGCGCGAGCACGTCGTCGAGGAGCTCCGCCGCGATCTCGGCCGCGCGCGCGTAGACCGCGCCGGCGTCGTCCTCGGGCCCGATAGAAGGCGCGCTGCGCCGCTACCGGCCCGGCGTCGAGCGCCTCGACGGTCTGGTGGATCGTGACGCCGGTCTCGTCGTCCCCGGCGAGGAGGGCGCGCTCGACCGGCGCGGCGCCGCGCCAGCGCGGGAGCAGCGAGGGATGGACGTTGAGCCAGAGCGCGCGCTCGAGCAGCTCGTTCGGGATCAGGAGCCCATACGCGCAGACGACGACCGTGTCGGCGCCGAGCTCGACGGACTCGTCGAGCCGCGCGGGCTGCGCGACGGGGATCCCGAGCCGCTCGGCCGCCTCCTTCGCGGGCGGCGCCCCGAGCTTCCGGCCGCGTCCGCGCGGCTTGTCCGGCCGCGTCAGCAGCTGCACGACGTCCTGCTGCCCGGCAAGCCGCACGAGCACGTCGGCCCCGAACTCCCCGGTCGCGGCGACCGCGATCCGCCGGGCCATCTCAGCCGATGACGATGCGCGGGCGCAGGCTGCCGAGCGCCTCGCGTCTCGCCTCGGGCGTCGTCCGGTCGAGGATCAGGACGCCGTCGAGGTGGTCGGCCTCGTGCTGGGCGACGCGGGAGTACGGCTCCTCGAGCTCGTACCGCACCTCGGCCCCGTGCTCGTCGCGGCCCTCGATCACGATCTTCGCCGGGCGCTCGACCGGGAGGAGCACGCCCTGGATCGAGAGGCAGCCCTCGTCCTCGACCGTCGTCACCTCGCCCCGCTCGACGATCTGCGGGTTCGCGAGCGCGACGGTCTCGTCCTCGGAGATCTGGAACACGAACAGCCGCTGCAGGACGCCGACCTGGGTCGCGGCGAGCCCGATCCCGCTGGCGTCGACCATCAGGTGCTTCATCCGGTCGACGAGGCGGCGTAGATCGTCGTCGAACTCCTCCACCGGGCGGGCGGCCATCTTCAGCGCCGCGTCCGGGTACTGGCGGATCTGCGCGAGCGCCAGGCGTCGTCGCGCCTGCTGCTCGGGGTCGAGCTCCTCGTCCTTGACCTGTCCCTCGATCTCCGCCATGAGGCCTGACTGTACCCTCGCAGCCGTGGATCCCAGGACGCTTCGGGAGATCATGAGCGAGGGCGCGACGCGACCGGAGACGCCCCGGGAACGCCGCGAGCGAGAGCAGCTCGAGGCGGATCTCGCGTCCAGTCCGGTGCGCGGGAAGCCGCTCGCGCAGCGGCCGCGCAACTTCCGGCCCGACCCCGAGTCGGGAGTGCGGGCGCTCGGCGGGCCGACGGCGTGGATGCGCCGCCTGCGCGCGATCGAGGACGCCGTCGAGCAGCACGAGCGGCTGCTCGAGCAAGCCTGGCGAGCGCTCGCCTCCGAGCTCGAGGAGCCGGCGGAGTTCGCGGCAGCCTGGCGCGAGCTCGCGGGCAACTGGAACTTCGCCGCGGTGAACGACCTCATCGAGCGCCACAACCGCAACTTCCCCGCCGAGGCGCGCCTGCCGATGGACCCGCGGACCCGCGACTTCGTCCGCCTCAACGGCCGGTCGTACCTGCGCGAGCCGCTCGATGCGCAGTGGATCCTCGAGCGCTTCCCGCCGGACCGCGCCGCCGCGCTCGCGGCATGACGATCCGCCCGGTTCAGCTCGGAGACGCCGAGGAGCTCGCCGCGCTCTACCGCGCGAATCGGGAGCTTCCTCGCCAACGAGCCGGCCCGGCCGCCGGAGTTCTTCACCGCCGAGGGTCAGCGGCAGCGGATCGAGGAGCGCGCGACCGACGGCTTCCAGCAGTTCGCGATCCTCGACGGCGACGCCATCGCCGGCATGGTCAACCTCTTCCACATCCACCGCGAGGCGTTGCAGTGCGGAACGCTCGGCTACTGGGTCGACCACTCGCGCAACGGACGAGGACTCGCGACCGGCGCAGTCGGCGAGATCCTCTCGTACGCGTTCGCCGAGCTCGCGCTGCACCGCGTCGAGGCGGCGACCCTGGTCGACAACCTCCCGTCACAGCGCGTGCTCGAGAAGAACGGCTTCGAGCGAATCGGCCTCGCCCGGCGCTACCTCCGCATCGACGACGAGTGGCGCGACTTCGTGCTCTTTCAGCGGCTGGCCGGCGACTAGCGCCGGTTCTGCTCGTGCTGCGCCGCGCCGTCGAGCGGCTCGATCCACGGCTCGCGGCGCTTGATCCAGAGCTCCGCCTCGGGCCGCAGCTCGAACGGCGCCTCGTCGAGCGACCCGAGCTCGAGCTCGACCGCCTCGTCCCCGAGTTGGAACAGGCGCGAGCCGCAACGGGGGCAGAAGCTGTCCTCGTCGTAGCTGGCGTACTCACCGGTCGACTCGAACGCGCTCAGCGGCCAGTGTCCGTAGATCGTGTACGTAGCGCCGGACCGCTTCCGGCAGTCGCCGCAGTGGCAGCGACCGACGTGGAACGGCTCGCCGCGGACGGTGTAGCGAACGGCGCCGCAGAGACAGCCGCCGGTGCGGACTCGCTCGTCCACTAGACGCTCTGGGGGTCCACGTCGACGACGGCCGCGAGACCGGCGCGGCGCATCGCGGGCGCGGCGGCCGCGAGCAGGGCCGCGGCGCGGGACGCCAGCGCGCGGGGCCGTTCCGTCTTGCCCACGAGCTGCGCTCGGTGGCGGCCGCGCAGCCGCAGCAGCGGGGCCGGGCCGAGGAGCTCGAACTCCGGCAAGCCAGCCTTCAGCTCCTCGAGCGCGCGCGTCGCGTCGGCGAGCTCCGGCCCGGAGACGAGCACGCGCACCAGGTGCCGGAACGGCGGGTAGCCGAGCGCGCGGCGGCGCTCGAGCTCGCCGGCGAGGAAGCCGGCGACATCGTGGCGGGCCGCGTGCTCCACCGCGCGGGACTCCGGCTGGAACGTCTGGATGAGGACGCGTCCCGGGGCGTCGCGCCCGCTGCGGCCGGCGAGCTGGGTGAGGAGCTGGAACGTGCGCTCCTCGGCCCGGAAGTCGGGGAGGCCGAGGCCGGTGTCGGCGTCGACGACCGCCGCGAGCTCGACGCCGGCGAAGTGATGGCCCTTCGCGACCATCTGCGTTCCCACGAGAACGGCGCGCTCCGCCTGCGCGAACCGCTCGAGCGCCTCCCGCAGCTGCTCGGGCTTCGCGATCGCGTCGGCGTCGAGCCGGATCCGCTCGAGCTCGGGGACGTGGCGCTCGAGCTCGCGCTCGAGCCGCTGCGTCCCGGCTCCGATCCGCGCGAGCTCGGCCGAGCCGCACGCCGGGCACGTCTCCGTCGCCGGCTCGCGGGCGCCGCAGTGGTGGCAGCGCAACTCCCCGTTTCCATGCAGCGTGAACGCGACGTCGCAGTTCGAGCAGCGGCGAGTGACCCCGCAGGCGCGGCAGTGCAGGGCCGGAGCGACGCCGCGCCGGTTGAGGAGCAGGATCGCCTTGCCGCCCGACTCCGCCAGCCGGCCGAGCTCGGCGAGGAGCGGCGCGGAGAGCGGGTAGCCCGTCTCGTGGCGCAGGTCGACGACCCGAACCGTGGGCATGGGCGCTCCGAGCCGGCCGCCGAGCTCGAGCCGCTCGAGCGCCTGCCAGGACTCCGGCCGCGGCGTCGCCGAGCCGAAGATCGCGACCGCCCCCTCGAGAGCGGCCCGCTTGGCTGCGACGGTGCGCGCGTCGTAGCGCGGATCCGATTCCTGCTTGTACGAGGCGTCGTGCTCCTCGTCGACGCAGATCACGCCGAGCGACGGCAGCGGCGCGAACACGGCCGAGCGGGCGCCGACCACGACGGACGCCTCGCCCGCGACGATCCGCTCGCGCTCGTCCCTCCGCTGGGCCTCGGAGAGCCCCGAGTGGAGCAGCGCCACCTGGTCGCCGAAGCGCGCGCGGAAGCGGCTGAGCGTCTGCGGCGTGAGTGCGATCTCCGGGACGAGGACGATCGCGCCGCGACCGGCGGCGAGGGCGGCTTCGCAGGCGCGGATGTAGACCTCGGTCTTGCCGCTGCCGGTCGCGCCGGCGAGGAGGACGTTGCCTCCGCCGCTCGCCAGCAGCGCCTCGACTCGCTCGAGCGCCGCCGCCTGCGACTCGGAGAGCCGGGCGGGCGCAGGCTCGGCGGCCAGGCCGGCCGTGGCCGTCACTTCTCGCCGCTCGCCGCGCCGCTTCGGCTGCTGCGGCGCGATCAGGGCAAGCGCGCGGGCCGGCGTCGAGCCGTAGTAGTCCGCGAGCCACAGCGCGAGGTCGACGAGCGCCGCCGGCAGCGTCTCGAGCACGCGCTCGGCGGCGACCGGCTCGACGTCGGCCGGCGCCTCGGCGTCGGCATCGACGACGACGCCGCGACGCCGAGAGTTGCCGAACGGGATCGCGAGGACGGCTCCCTTCGCGACCTCGTCCTCGATCTCGTACGTGAAGAGCCGCGCGAGCGAGCGGGCGCTCACGAGCGGGTAGACGGAGGCGAGGCGGGACACGGGCAGCGAGCGTAGCCGCGACGCTGGTCGGCGCCCTTTCGCCCCGTCGGGATGATGCCCCGGCGGGACGAGACCGGGACGATGGGGGCCGAAAGCCATGCAAGGAGGAGAAGAATGAGCGACACCGAGACCGCGCTCGGCCCCGTCGACTATCTGATCGTCGAGTGGCCGGCCGGCACGCAGCCCAACGGCGAGGGGCTCAAGGAGCTCGCCAACCTGACGGACCGCGGCCTCATCCGCGTGCTCGATCTCGTCTTCGTGACGAAGGGCGAGGACGGCACGGTGGCAGGCCTCGCGATCGCAGACCTCGACTCCGACGGCGAGCTGGACCTCGTGGAGTTCGAAGGGGCGTCGTCAGGACTGATCGGCCCGGACGACTACGACGACGCGGGCGGCGCACTCGAGCCCGGCGCCTCGGCCGCGATCCTGCTCTACGAGAACCGCTGGGCGCGCGGGTTCGCCGAGGCCGTCCGAGCGAGCGGCGCGCAGCTCGTCGCCAGGGGAGGCATCCCCGGGGCCGACCTCGCCGAGCACGCCGAGTCACTCGAGTCCGCGAACGCCTAGGAAAGGAAGCACAGATGCCATTGCTCAGAGGAGTTGCCCGCGTCGCCGTGATCTCAGGAACCGCGACCGCGGTCTCGAACCGCGTCTCGCGCAGGCAGGCGAATCGCTGGGCCCAGGAGGACCAGGGCGAGCAGCAGTACCAGGAGCCCGCCCCTGCGGCGGCGCCGGCGGCCGACCCGCTGGACCAGCTCAAGCAGCTGGGCGAGCTGAAGGCCTCGGGCGTCCTGACGGACGCCGAGTTCGAGGCGCAGAAGGCCAAGATCCTCCAGGGCGTCAACTAGAGCCGCCAAACACGAGCTGCCGGGCCGCGAGCGCATGGTGCTCGCGGCCGGCGCGGCGTGCGACGATTCCGGAATGACCTTCCGGCGCTCCGCGGCCACGCTCCTCCTGCTCGGCGCGCTCCTGCTCGCCGGCGTCGCGGACGCGGCCCGAGGCATGGAAGCGGCGAGGGTGAGCCGCTGTCCGGGGCCGCCGAACGCCGAGGTCGTGCAGGCGGTCGACGGCCGCTACGTCTACGAGCTCTGGATCGGGTGCAACCGCGGCATCGGCTTCGCCCGGTCGGTCGACGGCGGCAAGCGATTCGGGCCGTCGCGAGGGGTGCCCGGCTCGCATCGCAAGGGCCTGCACACCTGGGATCCGGCGCTCGCCGTGGCGCCGGACGGAACCGTCTACGCGTCGTACATGTCCGGCCCCGCCGAACGCACGTCACACAGCTCGGGGCCGATGAGGCCGTCCGTGGCCGTCTCGCACGACCATGGACGGTCCTTCGACCGCGTCTCGCTGCTGCCGGTGCCGTCCACGAAGAACTTCGGCGACCGCCCGTTCATCGCTGTCGGGCCCGACGGAGCCGTCTACGTGACCTGGGACTACGGACCGCGGAGGAGCGAGGTTCGGATCGTCTGTCCTCCGACGAGCAGCTGCTACTTCCACGGCGGCGACTTCAACGCCGTGCTCCAGAAGTCGCTCGACGGCGGGAGAACGTGGACGAAGCTCGCCCCGATCAGCCCCGGCTTCCCGCTCGGCGGCGTCTACAGCGCGCCCATCGTCGCCGAGCCCGACGGAACGCTCGACGTGCTCTATTGGCAGCACCGCACGAACCCGAAGACCCTCAGGGTCTCGCCCGGGCGCGAGTACTTCGTCCGTTCGGCCGACGGCGGGAAGACCTGGTCGCACCCGGTCCCCGTCGGCCAACGCGCCGGGACGATCGGCTTGAAGGAGTGGTGGATCGACGGCTCGCTCGCGCTCGACCGCGCCGGGACGCTCTACGCGAGCTGGGACACGCAGCGCCGCTCGGGCGACACCGGGTGGCTCTCCTGGTCGACGAACGGCGGCAAGCGTTGGTCGGCACCGCTCCGCGTCGCCTCGAGCCGGACGGAGCACCTGACCGAGGTCGCCGCCGCAGGCCCGCGCGACGTCTACGTCGGGTGGCAGACGGTCGTTCGCGGCAAGGGCTACGCGACCTTCCTGCGGCGCTACTCGCTCGGTACGGGCTGGACGGGCCCGGCCGTGCGGGCCTCGCCCGCCTACGGAGACCCCAAGGTCTGGCCGGGCGACACCTTCGGCCTCTCGACGAAGAACGGCAGCGCCGTCGTGAGCTGGGGCAGCGCCGTCCACGGCCGGCGCCGCGGCTCGGAGATCTACTTCTCGACCGTCAAGCTGCCGGCGCCCTAGCCCGGCTCAGGAGCGGGCTCGGCGTGCGAGCAGCTGCGCCCAGCGGATCTCGATGCGCTTCAGCGAGCTCCTGGCCGCCTTCGGCCCGGAGATCGTGACGTTGAGCTCGTTGCGGCCGACACCGAACGCGACGAAGTCGATGTCCAGCGGTACCATGCCCAGCGAGCTCTTCACGTTGGCCACCGCCCGAAAGGCGCGGGTGCGGGTCGCGACGTGAGGGAAGGCCACTCGGCCGAACGAGACGAGCTTCCCGCTCGAGCCGAGGGACTTCGCGAAGCCGTGCCGCAGGCACGGCTCCACCTGAGGGGCGAGGACCGTCCGTCGCCAATCCTTGCGCACCATCTCCGCGGTCTTCAAAACCTGCGCGCCGCTGTCGATCACGAATCCGGGCTTCTGCCAGATCGACTCGGACGCGCCGACCACCACGAGATCGGACTGCCTCGGCCGGTAGGAGCAGGGCAGGGTTGCGGGAAGAACCGGCTTCCTCAAGCCGCCCGACCAGCCTGCGCCGACATCGGCGCGGTGCAGCACCTCGGCCTTGGCCTGCCTCGTGCCGGCTTTGGTGACCGCGATCTTCTCCTTGGCGGGATTGCCCGCGAGAACGACCCCGGCAGAGATCAACGCGACGCCCAAGGCCGCGAGCAGCCCGAACAGAACACGCCTCGACAAGACACGACCCCCTTCCACGCGCGCCCAGTCTAGCCGCGCGATTTCTAGACGCCGGCGGCGGTGACGACGAAGTCGGTCGCGAAGCCGAGCAGCACGCCCAGAACGAGCAGCCACGTGACGAGCACCGGATTGCCGTACCTGCGGTTGACGGCGAAGAGCTCCTGCACGACGTAGAGGATCGAGCCGCCCGCGACGGTGAAGAAGATGACAGAGAGGGCGTCGCTCGTCCACGCCTGGCCCACGACCGTCCCGAGGAACGTCGGGCCGCCCCCGATCACGCCGAGCAGCGCGAGGAGCCGCCAGCTCGGGACGATCCCCGCGCCGCTCAGCGGCCCGCAGATCCCGAAGCCCTCCGTCGCGTTGTGCAGGCCGAAGCCGATGATCAGCGTCACCGCTAGCCCGATCTCGCTCGCCGCGGCTGCCTGGCCGATCGCGAGCCCTTCGGCGAAGTTGTGCACGCCGATGCCGATCGCGATCAGGAACGAGAGCCGGATCGCCGGATTGGTGAGGTCGAGCCGACGCCGCTCGGCGAACTCGTCGATCGCCGCCGCGCCCGGCCCGACGAGCGGCGAGGAGCGGCGATCCGCGCGGCCCTTCATCCACGCGTCGTAATACACGAGGCTCATCAGCCCGGCGACGAAGCCGGCGCGCCGAGCACGCTCAGCTCGGCGACCTTCCCCAGTCGTGCGCGTGCAGCGACGTGTCGATCGGATCGACGGCGTTCGGACATCACGTCCCAGAAGAGGAAGACGAGGATGCCGGTCGCGAGCGCGGAGAGACCGGCGCGCGCGTTGGGGCCGAGGCTGCGCATGCGCGCGACGGGCAGGCCGAGGAAGATCGTCGCGCCGGCGATCGCGCCCAGGAGGAAGATTTGCGGTGTGGACATGTCCGGGTGCCGACTGCCCTTGTAAGGGTTCCCTTACACGCGGGCCGAGGGGCAATATAGCTAGGTGCCTGCCGCCGGCCATTCCGTAGACGAGTACCTCGAGACGATCTACTTCCTTGCCTTCCCGATCGGTGAGTACACGCCGCACGGCGCCGGCTCTCCGCCCCTCGCCTCGCGGGTGGCGGAGATGCTGCACGTCTCCCGCGCCTCCGCCGGCGAGATGCTGAAGCGGCTCGAGGCCGAGGGGCTGATCGAACGCGGCACGAAGAAGGAGGCGCTCCTCACCGAGAGTGGCCGCGAGCGCGCCGAGCGCGTGGTGCGCAAGCACCGGATCATCGAGCGGCTGCTGACCGACTTCATGGGCTATACGGGCTACGAGTCGCACGAGCGGGCCGACGAGCTCGGCGACACGTTCAGCGACGAGATGATCGAGCGGATCGACGACAAGCTCGGGCACCCGCAGCGGTGCCCGCACGGCTGGCCGGTCGATCCGGCGGTGGAGCAGGCGGAGAACGCCGAGCTCGCGCCGCTCGCGACGCTGTCGGCCGGGACGCGGGCGACGATCGTCCGCCTCGCCGAGCACGACGGCGACCTCCTGCACTGGTTCTATGACCAGGGCCTCGTGCCGGGCACGAGCATCTTCGTGCGCACCGCCGAGCCGGCGGCGGATCAGTTCACGGTCGCGATCGAGAAGGTCGGCGAGCGGGCGATCTCCGAGAAGGCCGCCGCCGGGCTGTTCGTCCGGCCTTCGTGATCGTGCGGGCCGCGACGGCGGCCGATCTCCCTTTCCTGGAGGAGCGGGCCGGCTTCGTCCGCGTCGCAGACGACGGCGGCGCCTCGACGATGCTCCTGGAGCTCAGGCGGTCTTAGGCGCAGCCCAAGGTTTTCGGCCGCGCGTCGCCGGCTCAGCCGGCGACGCTTGCAGCCTGGAGCCCGGCCGCGGCGCGCAGCGCGTCGGCGCGGTCGGTCCGCTCCCAGGTGAAGTCGCCGTCCTCGCGACCGAAGTGGCCGTACGCGGCCGTCTTCGTGTAGATCGGCCGGCGCAGGTCGAGGTCGCGGAGGATGGCGGCCGGACGCAGGTCAAAGTGCTCGCGGATGAGCTCCTCGATCCGAGGCACCGGGATCGCCTCGGTGCCGAACGTCTCCACCAGCACCGAGAGCGGATGCGCGACGCCGATCGCGTACGCGACCTGGAGCTGGCACCGGTCGGCGAGGCCCGCGGCCACGACGTTCTTCGCCACCCAGCGCGCGGCGTAGGCCGCCGAGCGGTCGACCTTGGTCGGGTCCTCGCCCGAGAAGGCACCGCCGCCGTGTGGCGCGGCGCCGCCGTAGGTGTCCACGATGATCTTGCGCCCGGTCAGGCCCGAGTCGCCCATGGGGCCGCCGATCACGAACTTCCCGGTCGGGTTGCAATAGACGAAGTCGCGGTCGTGCTCGAGCCGCCGCTGCTCGTAGAGCTCCTTGGGGAGGATCGGCTCGATCACGTGCTCGATCAGATCCGGCTTGAGCAGCGTCTCGACGTCGAGGCCGTCGCGATGCTGCGTCGAGACGAGCACGCGCTCGATCTCGACCGGCCTCTGGCGACCGTGCTCGTCGGTCTCGTAGCGGACGGTGACCTGGGTCTTGCCGTCGGGCCGCAGGTACGGGAGCACGTCGGCCTTCCGCACCTCGGCGAGCCGCCGCGCCAGCCGGTGCGCGAGCATGATCGGCAGCGGCATCAGCTCGTCCGTCTCCCTGGACGCGTAGCCGAACATCATCCCCTGATCGCCGGCGCCGACCAGGTCCAGCGGATCGTCGCCGCCATGCTGGTTCTCGTAGGAGGCGTCCACGCCCTGGGAGATGTCGGGCGACTGCTCGTCGATCGCGACCACCACGCCGGCGGTCTCGGCGTCGAAGCCGAACTTGGCGCGGGTGTAGCCGATCTCGCGAATGCGGTCGCGCACGAGCTTCGGGATGTCGACGTAGGTGTCGGTCGTGATCTCGCCCGCGACGACGACGAGCCCGGTCGTGATCAGCGTCTCGCAGGCGACACGTCCCTCGGGATCGTCGGTGAGAACGGCGTCGAGCGACGGAGTCGGAGATCTGATCGGCCATCTTGTCCGGATGACCCTCGGTGACCGACTCGGAGGTGAAGGAAAAGGAGCGACTGGACATGCGCATGAGGCTAGCTGACGAAGGCGCCGCCGACGGCCGGTGGCAGCCACCCTCAAGGAAATGTGACGTCGGGAGGCGCTCCGTGAAGCCGCGTGTATCGAGGCCGTGAACTTGCGTCACGGTTCCGTGACGGTGGCTGCCACCGGTCTATTCCTCCGTTGGCGCGCGGCCCATCAGCCCGGCGGCCAGCTCCGTGATGCTCTGCCCGGAGAGAACCGCGCAGACGCCTTCGGTGACCGGCAGCTCGACGCCGAGCCGGTGCGAGAGGTCGCGCAGGATCGGTGCCGTCGTCAGGCCCTCCACCGTCTGGCCGATCTCGGCGACCGCGCGCTCCGGCGTCAGGCCCTGGGCGATGAGCTCGCCGGCATGGCGGTTGCGGGTCTTGGAGCTGCAGCAGCTGACGACCAGGTCGCCGATGCCGGCGAGGCCGGCGAACGTCTCGGGCCGCGCGCCCGCCGCCTCCCCGAGTCGTGTCATCTCGGCCAGCCCACGGGAGATGAGCGAGGCCTTGGCGTTGTCGCCCAGCCGGAGGCCGTCGACTCCGCCGGCCGCGAGCGCGATCACGTTCTTCGCCGCCGCGCACAGCTCGACTCCCACCACGTCCGGGTTGACGTACGCGCGGAACAGGCCCGAATTGAGGGCGTGCTGGAGCTCGCCCGCGAGGAACCCGTCCTCGCTCGCGATCACCGCCGCCGTGGGCAGGCCGGCCGCGATCTCCTCCGCGATGTTCGGACCGGACAGAACGGCGACGGAGCGGCCGCGCACCCGCGTCGAGAGCCGGTCGCCGGTCTCCGGATCGAGACCCTTGACGAGGCTGAGCACCGGTGCGCCGCCCGGCAGCGCCGAGACGACCTCGGCGAAGGCCTTGCTCGGCACGGCGACGGCGACGACTTCGACGTCGGCGGGAGCGTCGGCCAGCGGAACCGCCTCGGCCCCGCTGAGGTCGACGCTCTGCAGGTAGTGCGGGTTCCAGCCGGTGGCCGCGATCGCCTCGGCCTGCTCGCCCGTGCGGCAGGCGAGGACGACCTCGTGACCGCGCTCGAGGAGGACGCGCGAGAACGCCGTCCCCCAGGATCCCGCGCCGACCACCAAGAACCGCATCGGTCAGGATCGTTTCACGAAGTCGATCGAGACCGGCACGCCGTCGAGGCCGAAGCGCTCGCGCAGGCGGTTCTCGACCCAGTAGCCGTAGTCGCGCGTGACGAGGCCCGGGTCGTTGACGAAGAAGCGGAAGCGCGGCGGGCGCACCCGGATCTGCGCGCCGTAGAGCAGGTTGAGCCGCCGGCCACGCGGCCCGCTCGGCGGCTGGCGCGCCTCGCGCAGCTCGGCGAGCGCGCGGTTCAGCTCGGGCGTCGGGACCCGCGAGACGTGCCGGTCGAAGAGCTCGACGACGCCGTCCAGCAGCCGTTCGAGCCCCCGTCCCGAGTGGGACGAGATCGCGACGAACGGCGGCCGCTGGCGCAGGCGGCGGCGGAGCTCCCCCCGGACGTCGTCCACGCCGATCGTCGTCTCGTCCCACTTCGCGAGGACGACGAGCGTCGAGCAGTCGGCGTGCCGTGCGACGTCGGCGACCGCGATATCCTGCTCCACGATCCCTTCCGAGGAATCGACCAGGACGAGCGCGACGTCGGCGCGTTCGGCAGCCTCGATCGCGCGCAGCTCGGAGTAGTACTCGACCCCCTGCCGGTGCCTCCGCTTGCGCCGCAGGCCGGCGGTGTCGATCAGGACGAACGTGCGGTCGCCGCGCTCGAGCACGGTGTCGACGGCGTCGCGCGTCGTGCCCGGGATCTCGCTCACGATCTGCCGCTCCCGTCCGAGGAGCGCGTTGACGAGGCTCGACTTGCCGACGTTCGGCCGGCCGAGGATCGCGACGCGGATCGCGTCGTCGGGCAGCGAGGGCCGTCCTTCCGGTGCGAGCCGCTCGAGCTCGGCGACGATGCGGTCGAGCAGGTCGCCGCTGCCGGTTCCGTGCAGTCCCGAGATCGGGATCGGATCGCCGAGCCCCAGTCGGTGCAGCTCGAGCGCGAACGGCTCCTGGGTTGGGTCGTCGATCTTGTTCGCGAGCACGAGGACGGGCTTGTGCGCCTCACGCAGGATCTGGGCCACTTCCTCGTCGCCCGGCGTGACACCGGCTCGCGCGTCGACGACGAAGAGCACGAGATCCGCCTCCCCCACCGCCTCGCGCGCCTGCCGCGCGATCGCCTGCGTCAGCGGCGTCGGGTCGGCGATGTCGACGCCGCCCGTGTCCACCAGCACGAAGCGCTTGCCCGTCCACTCGCAGACGAGCTCCTTGCGGTCGCGCGTCACGCCCGGCATCTCGTGCACGACCGCCGCGCGCGTCTCGGTCAGCCGGTTGACGAGCGTCGACTTGCCGACGTTGGGGAAGCCGACGATCGCCACCGCTCCCAGCAGCGGAGGCGGCGGCGGAGCCGGCAGCTCGCCTGCGTCGATGTCGTCGATCTCGGTCACGACGGAAGCGTGATCGGCGCGGCGTCCTCTCGCGTCGGCGGCACGGCGAAGCGCGGCCGGCCGGCCTCGTGCAGGTCGCGCAGCCAGACCCAGAGCCGGTAGATCTCCGCCTCGATCTGAGCGGAGGCCTCGCGGTAGCCCTTGGCGCCGCGAGGCAGGCCGTCGAAGCGCATCGGCTCGCCCCAGGCGATGCGAGACGGGCGCGAAGTTGCCGAGCTTCCAGTGCTGCGAGCCATGGATCGCCGCACAGACCACCGGCACTTCCTCCTGCATCGCGGCCATCGCCGCACCCGGCTGGACGTGCCCGGGAACGCCGCTCTTCTGCCGCGTCCCCTCGACGAAGACGGCGAGCGCGTTGCCTTCCTGCACCACCTCCCGCATCCGCCGCACGGCCTCACGGTCCGACTCGCCGCGCCGCACCGCCAGCGTGCCGAAGCTGCGGATGAACGACCCGAGCCCCGGCACGCCATGGGCCTCGACCTTGGCGAGGAAATACAGGTTGCGCTTGCAGGCCCAGCCGACGCAGGGGATGTCGATCCAGCTGAAGTGGTTGAACGCGAGCACGAGGCCGCCGCTGGGTGGGATCCGGTCGGTGCCGTACGAGCGGAGCCGGGTCGCGAGCGCACCCGCTCCCCCGAGAATCGGCCTGCCGAAGAACCAGGTGATTTCCTCGGAGGTCTTCACGCCGCGGAGCGCTCGCGGACGAGCGCCTCGATCTGGTCGACCACGTCCTCGACCTCGAGGCTCGTGGTGTCGATCTCGATGGCGTCGGCTGCCGGCTGCATGCGCGCCGCGTCGCTCTCGTCGCGCAGGCGGAGGTCGGTGGCGAGCGCGTCGGCGCCGATGCCGGGCCGCTCGGCGACCCGCCGCTTCGCGCGCTCGGCGCGGTCGGCGACGAGAAACACCTTCACCTCGGCGTCCGGAGCGACGACCGTGCCGATGTCGCGTCCCTCGATCACGACGTCTCCGTCGCGCCCGAGTTCGCGCTGCCGCTCGCGCATCACCTCGCGCACGGCGGAGTGACGCGCCACGACCGGAACCATCCGGTCGACTCGGGTCTCCCGGATCGAGGACGTGACGTCGGTGCCGCCGATCCAGACCCGGTCGCCGTCGGCGAAGAGGACGGGCTGCTCGCGCGCGAGCTGCGCCAGGCTCTGGGCGTCACCGAGGTCGAGCCCGCGCTGCATCGCCAGCCAGGTGAGCGCCCGGTACATCGCGCCCGTGTCGAGGTAGCGGAAGCCGAGCCGCTCGGCGAGCGCCCGCGCCACCGTGCTCTTGCCCGCGCCTGCGGGCCCGTCGATTGCCACCACCATGGTTATCGCCTCGTCACCGACTCCAGCAGCTCGTAGAAGCCGGGGAAGCTTATAGCTGCCGTGTCGGCGCCCTCGATCGCGACACCCTCGCGCGAGGCGAGGCCGGCGACGGCGCCGAGCATGGCGATCCGGTGGTCGCCGCGTGCGTCGACGCGGCCGCCGCGCAGCCGCGCCGGGACGCCGGTGACGCTCCAGCCGTCGGCTCTCGAGTGGATCCGCGCGCCGAGCGGCCGCAGGCCGTCGGTGACCGCCTCGATCCGGTCGGTCTCCTTCACGCGCAGCTCCGCCGCGCCTGAGACCCGGGTCTCGCCGCGCGCGTGGGAGGCGAGGAGCGCGACGAGGGGCAGCTCGTCCACCAGTCCCGGCACCTCGCCGGCTCCGATCTCGGTCGCGATCAGCTCTCCCGGCTGCACCTGCACCGACGCGATCGGCTCTCCACCCTCGCGGCGCCGCTCGAAGACCGAGATGCGCGCGCCCATCCGCTCGAGCACGTCGAGCAGCCCGGTGCGCCGCGGGTTGACGCCGAGGTCGTGGATCGTGAGGTCGCTGCCCGGGACGAGCGCGGCCGCGACGAGGAGCGGCGCCGCGGACGAGAAGTCACCCGGGACGACGACTTCGTCGAGCCGCAGCGCTCCCGGGGGCTCGACCGTCACCGACGTCGAGGTGCGGCGCAGGCGGACCCCGGCCGCCTCGAGCATCGCTCGGTGTGGTCGCGCGTGGGGATCTGCTCGACCACCGTCGTCGGGCCCTCCGCGTTGAGGCCGGCGAGGAGGATCGCCGACTTCACCTGCGCGCTCGCCACCTCGGGCTCGATCTCGATTCCGCGCAGCGCGGCCGAGCCGCGAACGACAAGCGGCGCATGGCCGTCGGTCGTCTCCACCTCCGCCCCCATCCGGCGCAGCGGCGCCGCGACCCGTTCCATCGGCCTCGAGCTCAGCGACTCGTCGCCGGTGAGCGTGAACTCGCCCTCCTGGCCGGCCACGATGCCGGTCAGCAGACGCATCAGCGTCCCGGCGTTGCGGCAGTCGACCGTGCCGGCGCGCAGACCACGCAGGCCGGCGCCCCGGACGACGAGGTCGTCGTCGGCGACGTCCTCCACCTCGGCGCCGAGCGCGCGCATCGCGTCCACCGTCGCCTGCGTGTCGCCCGAGCGGCCGAAGCCGTGCACGTGCGTCTCGCCCTCGCCGAGCGCCCCGATCAGGACGGCGCGATGCGAGATCGACTTGTCGCCGGGCACGACGACGTGCCCCACCAGTGCCGCCGCCGGTTCAACGCGCATCGTCAGCCGATCGTGCGGCCCATGAGGGACGCGAGCGCGCGGATCTCGTCGGCGAAGTCCCCGAACTCCGAGGTCGGGATCTGCTGGGCGGCGTCGCACAGCGCCTCCTCGGGCCGCGGGTGCACCTCGACGATGATCCCGTCGGCGCCCGCCGCGACGGCCGCCCGGGCGAGCGGCAGGACGAGGTCGCGCCGGCCGGCCGCATGCGACGGGTCGACGATCACGGGCAGGTGCGTCTCCTGCTTGAGCACCGGGATCGCGCCGATGTCGAGCGTGAACCGGGTCGCCGTCTCGAACGTCTTGATCCCGCGCTCGCAGAGGATGACCTCGGAGTTGCCCTCCTTGACGATGTACTCGGCGGCCATCAGCAGGTCCTCGACCGTGGACGAGAGCCCACGCTTGAGCAGGACGGGCTTCGGCGCGCGGCCGACCTCGGACAGGAGCGAGAAGTTCGACATGTTGCGGGCGCCGATCTGGATCACGTCCGCCGCCTCGACGACCTGCTCGACGTGGCGCGGATCCATCAGCTCCGTGACGAGCGGCAGGCCGGTCTCCTCGCGAGCCTCCTTCAGGATCTCCAGCGCCTCGTCGCCGAGCCCCTGGAACGCGTAGGGCGAGGTGCGCGGCTTGAAGGCACCGCCGCGCAGCATCGTCACGCCCTCGGCGGCGACGACGCGCGCGGTCTCGAGCGTCTGCTCCCGCGTCTCGACCGTGCACGGGCCGGCGATGAAGCCGAAGTAGCCGTCCCCGATGCGGCGTCCACGCACCTCGATCAGGGTCGGATCCGGGGAGAGCTCGCGCGAGACGAGCTTGTACGGCTTGAGGATCGGCAGCACCTGCTCGACGCCGGCGAAGCCCTCGAGCGGCAGCGTCGCGAGCAGCTCGCGCTCGCCGATCGCGCCGATCACCGTCGCCTCGCGACCCGGCGTGACGAACGCCGAGCAGCCGGCCTCGTCGAGCCGCGCCACGACCTCGTCCACCTGCTCCTGGGTGGCGCTCGCGCCCATCACGATCAGCAGCTCGGGTGCGCCTGTGACAGCCATTCGAACAGCTTAGGCAGAATCCCTCTTCCGATGAGCGACGCCGCCCCCGCAACCGAGCCTGCCCGGCCGCGCATCTTCTCGGGCATCAGAGCCTCGGGCGACAAGACGCTCGGGAACTACTCCGGCGGCTACCGCCAGTACGCGGCCATACAGGACGAAGGCGAGGCGTTCTTCTGCATCGTCGACCTGCACTCGATCACGACCGACTTCCGGCCCGAGGATCTGCGCGAATACACGCTCGCCGGGGCCGCGATGCTCTTCGCCACGGGCCTCGACCCGGACCGCTCGACCGTCTTCGCGCAGAGCCACGTCGTCGCGCACGCCGAGGCCGCCTGGCTGCTGAGCGCGGTCACGAGCTTCGGCGAGCTGCGCCGCATGACGCAGTTCAAGGAGAAGTCGGAGGGGCAGGACTTCGTCTCGGCCGGGCTCTTCACCTACCCGGTGCTGATGGCCGGCGACATCCTCCTCTACCAGACGGACATCGTCCCGATCGGCGACGACCAGCGCCAGCACCTCGAGCTCACGCGCGATGTCGCGGAGCGCTTCAACCAGCGCTTCGGCGAGACGTTCACGATCCCGCGCGGCGTCTATCCCGAGGAGGGCGCGCGGATCAGGAACCTCCAGGAGCCCGAGCGGCTGATGTCGACGACGCGCGGGGCGCCGCAAGGCGTCGTGCGCATGGTCGACGAGCCCGACGTGATCCGGAAGAAGTTCAAGACCGCGGTCACGGACTCGGAGCGCGAGATTCGCCACGACCCGGAACACAAGGCCGGCATCTCGAACCTGCTCGAGATCATGTCCGTCGCCACCGGCGATCCGGTTGCCGAGCTCGAGAGCCGCTTCGACGGCTCCGGCTACGGGGACTTCAAGGAAGCGGTCGGCGAGGCCGTCGCGGAGCTCCTCGCCCCGATCCAGGACCGCTACCGCGAGCTGCGGGCCGACGAGCGCGAGCTGCAGCGCCTGCTCGCGGTGGGCGCCGAGAAGGCGCGGCGGGCGAGCGAGCCGACGCTCGAGGCGATGTACGAGCGCATGGGCTTCGTCAAGGCCGAGGCCGGACGGCTCTTCGGCGCAGCGCGGCCGCGCGGTTTGTAAGTCTCCAGCCAGCGGGGTTCACAGCTTCGTCTCGGTCGCGTCACCACGGTGATGCCCACGCCGTGGCCCGCGGCCGCGAGGCTCGTCCCGCAACTGCGGAACCGACTCAACCGCAACAGAGGGGGAACAGATGAAGAAGCCACTCGCTTTCGCGACGCTCGTTGGCGCGCTTGCCGCGGTCGTCGCACTCGTCGCGGTCCAGGTGGCCGGCGCGTCCGGCCACGGCCCCGCCGGCCCGCCCGGCCCGCCGCCGCCCGGCCCGAAGGGGTCGTGCTCCCTCGGGCAGCACGGGCAGGTCAAGCACGTGATCTATCTCCAGTTCGACAACGTGCACTTCAACCAGGACCGGTCGAACGTCGCGAGCGACCTCGAGCAGATGCCGCACCTCTTCAACTTCCTGAAGCAGGACGGCACGCTCTTCACGAACGACCACACGATCCTGATCTCGCATACCGCAGGCGGGATCACGAGCTCGCTCACGGGCCTCTACCCCGACCGCATGGGGCAGACCTCGTCGAACAGCTACGACGCCTTCGACTCGACCGGTAAGCCCAACTTCACGAGCTCGTTCAAGTACTGGACCGATCCGGTTGGCGTCTCCGGCGACAACCTCCCGAACATGGTCACGGACGGCCAGAAGACGACGCCCGCGCCCTGGGTGCCGTACACGCGCGCCGGCTGCGACGTCGGGGGCGTCGGCACCGCGAACATCGAGCTCGAGAACACGTCGACCGCTGCGGGCGGCGACATCACTAAGGTGTTCGGCAATCCCTCTCCGCAGGCGACGGAGGCGAACAGCGACTCGCAGGCGGCGCAGACCGACTTCGTCGGCATCGCCGTCCACTGCTCGCAGTCTCCGCAGAGCGTCTGTGCGAACAACCCGAACGCGGAGCCCGACCAGCTGCCGGACGAGCCAGGCGGGTACACGGGCTTCGACGGTCTGTTCGGGGCGAAGTACGTCGACCCGGCGATCGCCAACGGCAGCCCGTGCGTCAACGACACGAACGGCAACCCGGTCACCGACCCGGTCGGCCGCTGCGGGTTCCCGGGCTTCGACGGGATGCTCGCCAAGAACAGCCTGGGCTACGTCGCCGCGATGCAGGAGAACGGCGTCCCGGTCACGTACGCCTATATCTCGGACGTGCACGACCTGCACGTGCCCACGCTCTCGACCGACTCGTACTCGAGCTCCGCGACGGGCCCGGGCGAGATCGCGCACGAGCAGCAGCTCAAGGACTACGACACCGCATTCGAGAACTTCTTCCAGAACCTCCAGCAGCACGGGATCAACAAGAGCAACACCCTGTTCGTCGTCACGGTCGACGAGGGCGACCACTTCGCCGGCGGCGTCGGCACACCGCAGCAGGGGTCGAACAACCTCATCTACGACCACCGGGCGTGCACGGTCATGACGGCCTGCCCGTCGAACCAGCTCGGCGAGGTCGACGTCAACCTCTCGTCCGGCACCGGCGTGTTGCCGGCCGGCGAATCGCCGTTCGACATCCACTTCGACGACGCGCCGACCGTCTACGTGAACGGCCAGCCGCCGAGGGACAACGCGGGCGTGCGGAAGCTGGAGCAGGACATGGGGAGCTTGATGCTGCCCGACCCGTACGTGAACAACGGACAGTCGGTGCCGGCGGCCGATCAGATGGCCGACACCGTGGAGGAACAAACCCTCCACATGGTCAACTCCGACCCGGCGCGAACACCGACGTTCACGATGTTCGGTAATCCGGACTTCTACTTCCAGCTGAGCAACTGCAGCGGAGTCAAGGAGTGCGTGGCGCCGGCGTTCGCCTGGAACCACGGGGATGTCCAGCAGGAGATCGGCAACACATGGGTAGGGATGGTCGGGCCCGGGATCGCCAAGGGCGGGATCGACTCGACGACGTGGACCGACCACACCAACGTCCGCCCGACGATGCTCGCGTTGCTCGGGCTGAAGGACGACTACACCGACGACGGCCACGCACTCGTGCAGGCGTTCGACAAGCCCGCTCTGCCGAAGGCGCTCGACGGCCCGAAGATCGCCGACCTCGAGCAGGCCGACGACCAGGTGAACGCGCCCTTCGGCCAGTTTGCGCTGGCGACGCTCGCCACGTCGACGAGGGCCCTCAAGAGCACCGACACCACGGAGTACAGCAACCTCGAGAACGACATCACCAACCTGACCACGCAGCGAGACACGCTCGCGGGCCAGATCAGATCGGCGCTGTTCGATGCGGCATTCAACGGCGTTCCGATCTCGAACGCACAGGCTCAGAGCTGGATCGACCAGGCCAACTCGCTGATCAGCCAGGCGCAGGCCCTGCCTCACTGAGCTGAAGCTGCAAGCCTCGTCGGCTAAGCCGACGAGGCTCGGCCGGAAGACCGCTGCGGGGCGCCTACGGCGCCCCGCAGCCCGGCCACTTCGGAGGGCTCGAGCTCCCGGCACGCGCCGGGCTCGAGCCCTTCGAGCGTCAACCCCGCGTATGCGCTGCGGTGGAGGCTCGTCACGGGGTGGCCGACGGCCGCAAGCATCCGCTTGACCTGGTGCTTGCGGCCCTCGTGCAGGACGAGCTCGACCCGGCCGCGGCCGAGGCGCCGCGCCCGCGCAGGCGCCGTCGGGCCGTCGTCGAGCTCGATGCCGTCGCGCAACCGCTGCAGCGCGTCGTCGTCCGGGTCGCACTCGACCGCGGCGAGGTACGTCTTCTCGACGCCGTAGCGCGGATGCGCAAGCCGGTGGGCGAGCTGCCCGTCGTTGGTGAGCAGGAGCGCGCCGGTCGTGTCAGCGTCCAGCCGTCCCACCGGGACGACGCGCGGCTCGTCCGGAACCAGCTCCACGACCGTCGGCCGCCCCTGCGGGTCGCGGGCGGTCGTGACGACGCCGGCCGGCTTGTGCAGGAGGACGTACCGCAGCCGCTGCCGTTTCACCTCCCGCCCGTCGATCTCGACCCGGTCGTGCACGCCGACGACCGTGTTGAGCTGCCCGGGCTCGCCGTTGACCGTGACCCGGCCGGCCTTGACCAGCTCGTCCGCCCGCCTGCGCGAGGCGACACCTGCCCGGGCGAGAAACGCGTTCAATCGCATCCTGAAAAGATACGAGGGTGCCGCACTACATCTCGCTCATACGGTGGACCTCGCAGGGGCGGATGGGGTTGCCGGCCTGGCGCGACCGGATCGAGGACGGCGAGCGGGAGATCGAGGAGGCGGGCGGGAAGCTCGTCGGCGTCTGGGTGACGCTCGGGCGCTACGACGTCGTCGAGGTCTTCGAGGCTCCCGACGACGACACGGCTCTCGAGATCGTCACGAAGCTCAGCCACCACGGCGCCGAGCAGACCGAGACCCTGCGCGCCTTCACGCGCGACGAGGCCGAGGGCATCATCAAGAAGCTGTGAGCACCTGGCCCTTGCGGACACGTCCGGAACCAGGTTCCAGACGTGTCTCGAGCGGACGCTAGGCCGAGCGCTTCTCGGCGATCCCGTACAGGCGGTCGCGGATCTCGGCCGCGTCCGCGCCGACGTCGTCGAGACGTGGCAGCTCCGAGAGGCTCTCGAGCCCGAATACACGCTCGAACAACGGGGTCGTGCGGTAGCGGACTGCCCCGCCGGCGGCGCTGTCACGGCCCGCCTCGGCGATCAGCCCTCGCTCGAGGAGGTTCGCCACGGCGGAGTCGGCGGCGACGCCGCGGATCCGGGCGATGTCCGGCCGCGTGCAGGGGCCGAGGTACGCGACGATCGCCAGCGTCTCGAGCGCGGCCTGCGAAAGGTTCCGCTGCGCCGGCCGCTCGAACAGGCGCGCACACGCCGCAGCCTCGTCGCGGCCGGCCCGGAACGCCCAGCCGCCCGCGACACGCTCGAGCACGATCCCGCTCCGGTCCTCCGCGAAGCGCTCGCCCACGAGGTGCAGCGCGTCCTCGATCCGCTCCGGATCGTCGTCGGCCGCGGCGGCGAGCTCCTCGATCGAGAGCGGCGCCGACGCGACGACGAGCAGCGCCTCGAGCGTGCGCGCAAGCTTGTCGAGCGGGTCTGCGGGAATCAGGCGGAGCGGACTGTCCATGCAGCGGTCCTTTCTGCTGGGGCGTTGTTCTCCTGCGCGATGCGGGTGACTCTGATGGGCGCGAACGGCGCCGCCTGCTCGATCGAGAGCTCGCCGGCACGCCGGAGCTCGAGCACGGCGAGGAAGGCCGACGCCTGCTCGAGGCGCGTCATCCCCCCCACCTCCGACTCGAAGTCGAAGCGCGAGCGCCGGCGCAGGAGCGCGCGGAAGCGCTCGAGGAACTGCGAGACCGGCGGGAAGCGGAGCGCCATGTGCGAGAGCGAGACCTCCGGCGGTTCCTGCGCGAGCACGCTCAGCGCCTGCGCGAGCGACTCGGGATCCTGCGGCGCGAGCTGTGTGGAGACCTTCGGCGCGAGCGGCGCCGGGCCGAGCCGGAAGTAGCGGTCGCCCTCGCCGGCGAGCCGCTCGCGCAGCCACGCCGCCGCCTCCTTCGCCCGCCGGTACTCCGCGAGCCGCCGCGCAAGCTCCTCCGCAGCCTCCTCCGGCTCGAGCTCGGCGAGCTCGGCCGCCTCGTCCGGGAAGAGCCCTCGCGCCTTCAGCTCGAGCAGCGCCGCGATCAGCACGAGGAACTCGCCGCACGCCTCCAGGTCGAGCTCCTCCCGGTCGGCCAGCCGCTCGAGGAACGCGGTGACGATGCCCGCGAGGTCGACGTCCCGCAGGTCGAGCTCCTCCTTGAGGACGAGCGCGAGCAGCAGGTCGAAGGGCCCCTCGAACGCGTCGAGGTCCAGCTCGAGCTCCCGCACGATCACAGGCGGGACCCTAGAGGCGTTACCGGACGCGGCCCTTGGGGACGGCCATGCGCGGCCCGGTCGGCACCGCCCGCGGCTGCTTCTTCTCCGGCTGCTGGGACTTCTCGGACGGGTGGTGGAAGAACTGCCACCAGACGAAGAAGGCGACCGAGAGGATCCAGATCCCGAGCGAGACCCAGAAGTTGACCCGCTCGTGGAGGAAGTAGTTGGACGGGTCGATCCGCAGGATCTCCTCGAACGTGCGGAAGGTCGTGTACCAGATGACGTACAGCGCAAAGAGGCCCGGTCGCTTGATCGTGAAGCGCCGGTCGACCCAGAGCAGCACGCCGACGCCGAGCAGGTCCCAGATGAACTCGTAGAGGAAGGTCGGCTGGTAGGCGGCCGCTCCCTGGTAGCGCGTCAGGATCCCGCTCTGGTGGACCGGGTCGATCTTCAGGCCCCACGGCAGGGTCGTCGGCCGGCCGTACAGCTCCTGGTTCCAGTAGTTGCCCCAGCGGCCGATTCCCTGTGCGAGCAGGAGACCCGGCGCGACCGCGTCCATCATCAGCAGGATGCTGTTGCCGGAGCGGCGCACCACGATCGCGCCGGCGATGACGCCGAACGGGATCCCGCCCCAGATGCCGAGGCCTCCGTCCCAGACCGCGGCGAATCCCCACCAGTGGGCATGGATCGCCGGATCCTGGTTCCAGCTCGTGAGGTCGTGGTAGAGGCGGGCGCCGACGACGCCGGCGATGACGCCCCAGAGCGCCATGCGGAAGACGAGGTCCCAGTCGCCGCCCCAGCTCACCCAGCGGCGCCCGGTCAGCCAGATGCAGGCAGCGATGCCGAGCAGCAGCATCACGCCGTACATGTGCAGCGTCAGCGGCCCGAGGCTGAATGTGCCGTTCGACGGCGAGGGGATGTACGCGAGGACGGCGCCGGTCACGAGCACGCATTGTGCCCGCGCCGCCCTGCGACCGTCCAGGTCAACCGAGGATGCGGAAGGCGAGCTCGGGCGAGCAGCCGCGCTGGACGAGTTCGATCGCCTGGTGGAGATCGACATCGGTACGCGCCGCGAGGGCAACCGCGTCGTCGCCTGCGAAGCCCACGCGCATGAGCTCGGCGGTGCGCCAGCGCTCCACGCGCTCGAGCTCCGTCTCGATGATTTCGTGTTCCGCTGTATTCATCCGCAGTGTCCCTTCACACCTTCGGGAATCTGTGCCGAATGGATCTCCCCCTCCGGGGGGATTTGCACGCGACTATCGGTCACTGAACGCCGGCGGCGCCGAGCAACTGCCGCACGGAGGCGAAGAAGTCCGGCTGCGGGTCGACCCGGTACTCGGGGCCGAGCTCGAGAAGCTTCGGCCCGAGCGAGGTGACGAGATCGACGTACACGGGCGCCTCGCCCGGGAAGTCGCGCACGACCCCGGCCAGCTCGCGGATCACGCCCGCCGGGGCGCTGCGCGCGTCGACCTTCAGCCGCACCTCGCGCCGCTCGGGCACCGCCTCGAACGCCGCGACCTCGAGCGCGATCAGCTTCGTCTCGCCCTGCTGCTTGTGGTCGACGCGTCCCTTGACGACGAGCACGGCGTCCTCGAGGAGCAGCCCGCGCGCGGCCGCGTACGTCGAGTTGAAGACGACGACCTCGACCGAGCCGGTCAGGTCCTCGAGCTGGACGAAGGCCATCGGCTCGCCCTTCTTCGTCGTCGTCGTCCGCAGCCCGGCGACGATGCCGCCCGCGAGGACGGTCTCGCCCTCGCGCCGCCGCTCGAGCTCGGCGAGCGTGCAGTCGGTGCGCCGACGGAGCTGGTCGCGGACGGCGCTGAGCGGATGCTCGGAGACGTAGAGACCGAGGCTCTCCTTCTCCATCCGCAGCAGCTCGGCCTTCTCGAACTCGCCGTCCGGAATCGTCGCGTGGTGGCGCGCCGAGGCGGCGGGCGAGTCGCCGAGATCGAAGATCGAGGCCTGGCCGAGCAGCCGGTCCTGCTGTTGCTTCTGGCCGTAGGAGAGCGCGTCCTCGAGCACGTGCAGCATCCCCCTCCGCGACGCGCCGGTCGAGTCGAGCGCGCCGCTCGAGACGAGCGACTCGAGCGAGCGCTTGTTCGCGACCGACGGGTCGACGCGCTCGGTGAAGTCCCAGATCGACGCAAACGGGCCGCCCTCCTCCCGCGCCGCGACGATCGCGCGGCAGGTGGCCTCGCCGACGTTCTTGACGGCGTTGAGCCCGAAGCGGATCTTGCCCTCGACCACCGCGAAGTCGACCTGCGACTCGTTGACGTCGGGCGGCAGCACGTCGATCCCGAGCTCGTCGCACGCGGCGACGTAGAACGGCACCTTGTCCTTCGTGTTCATCACCGAGGAGATGAGCGCCGCCATGTACTCCCGCGGGTGGTTCGCGCGCAGCCAGGCGGTGCGGTAGGAGATCAGCGCGTAGCAGGCGGCGTGCGACTTGTTGAACGAGTAGTCCTGCGCCTGCTCCATGTCCGCCCACAGCTGGTGGGCGACGCCGGCCGCGGTGCCGCTCGCCGCGCACCCCTCGAGGAACTTGCTCTTGAGGGAGGCCATGAGCGAGTGGATCTTCTTGCCGATCGCCTTGCGCAGGTCGTCGGCCTCGGCGGGCGAGAAGCCGGCGATCTGCTTCGCGATCTCCATGTACTGCTCCTGGTAGATGCAGATGCCGTACGTGGGGGCGGTGATCGGCTTCAGCCGCGGATCGGGGTAGGTGACGGGCTCCTTGCCGTTCTTGCGGCGCGCGTAGACCGGGATGTAGGCCATCGGGCCCGGCCGGTACAGCGCGCCGATGGCGATCAGGTCGTCGAAGACGGTCGGCTTGATCGAGCGCAGCGCCTCGCGCATCCCGGAGCCCTCGAACTGGAAGACGCCGATCGACTCGCCGCGCGCGAGCATCGCGTACGTCCTCTTGTCGTCGAGCAGAATGGTCGTGATGTCGAGGCCGGGGACGAGCTCGACGGCCTTGTCGATCACGTCGAGGTTGCGGAGTCCGAGGAAGTCCATCTTGAGCAGGCCGAGCTTCTCGATCGTGGTGCCGTCGAACTGGGTCACGGTCTCCTGGTCGGGCCCCTTCTGCTGCAGCGGCACCGTGTTCATCAGCGGCTCGGCGCCGATCACGACCGCGGCGGCGTGGATCCCGTCCTGGCGCGTGAGGCCCTCGAGCGGCCGCGCCAGCTCGACGATCTCCTTCGCGACCGGGTCGGCGTCGATCTCGCGGCGGAGGTCGGAACCGGGCTTCAGGCAGTCGTCGAGCAGCTGGCCCGGCCCTTCGGGGATCAGCTTCGCGATCTTGTCGACGACGCCGTACGGGTGCTCGAGCACGCGGCCGGCGTCGCGGACCGCGGCGCGCGCGGCCATCGTCCCGAAGGTGATGATCTGCGCGACGCGGTCGCGGCCGTACTTCTCCCGCACGTAGTTGATGACGCGGTCGCGCCCGGCGACGGCGAAGTCGATGTCCATGTCGGGCATCGACTTGCGGCCCGGGTTGAGGAAGCGCTCGAAGAGCAGGTCGTAGCGGATCGGGTCGAGGTCGGTGATCTCGAGGCAGTAGGCGACGAGGCTGCCGGCGGCCGAGCCGCGGCCGGGCCCGACGCTGATCCCGTTCCGCTTGGCGAAGCCGACGAAGTCGGCGACGATCAGGAAGTAATCCGAGAACCCCATCTCCTTGATCGTCTTCAGCTCGAACTGGAGGCGCTCGCGGAGCTCCGGGGCGACCGTCCCGTACCGCTTCTCGGCGCCCTTCTCGCAGAGCTCGACGAGGTACTCGAAGGCGTCGCGGCCGTCGGGCGTCGGGAAGTGCGGGAGCAGGATCCGATCGAGCTCGATCTCGACGTTGCAGCGCTCGGCGACCTCCAGCGTCCGGCGCAGCGCGTCGTCGTGGCCGGGGAAGTCGGCGGCCATCTCCTCGGGCGTCTTGAAGAAAAACTGGTCGGTCTCGAAGCGCCAGCGGTTCGGGTTCTTGAGCGAGTCGCCCGACTGGATGCAGAGGAGCGCCTCGTGCGACTGCGCGTCGGAGTGCCGCAGGTAGTGGACGTCGCCCGTCACGACGGTCGGGAGCCCGCGCTGGGCGGCGAGCTCCACCAGCTGCGGGTTGATCCGCTGCTGCACCTCGAGGTGCGCGTTCTGCAGCTCGACGTAGACCTGGTCGCGGCCGAAGACCTGCTCGAGCCGGTCGAGCTCCGCCTCGGCGTCGGTCGCGCGGCTCTCCTCGAGCGCCTTGCAGACCCGGCCGGAGAGACAGCCCGAGAGCGCGATCAGGCCGGCGCCGTGCTGCTCGAGCAGCTCCCAGTCGACCCGCGGCTTGTAGTAGTAGCCCTCGAGGTAGCCGAGCGAGGACAGCTTGATCAGGTTCCCGTAGCCCTCCTTCGTCTCGGCGAGGAGGGTGAGGTGCGCCTGGCCCTTCTGCTGCGCATGCCGGTCGTCGGTGACGTAGACCTCGCAGCCGACGATGGGCTTGACTCCCTCGTCCCGGGCCGCCTTGTAGAGGTCGACCGCGCCTGCGAGCGAGCCGTGGTCGGTGAGCGAGACGGCCGGCATCTCGAGCTCGGCGGCGCGCTTCGCGAGGTCCGGGATCCGGCAGGCCCCGTCGAGGATCGAGTACTCCGAGTGGACGTGGAGGTGGACGAAGGGCGCTTCGGGCACGGGAAGTCGATCGTACTCGGCGTTCCGGCGGACAGAGGTCCGGCGGCTTGGCAACGGCGAGCGAGAGGTCTACGATCGCAGCAGGATGACGTCGAGGTCGAAGCAGGTCGCTGCCGCCGTGCTCGTCGCAGGGCTCGTGGTCCTGGCCGCAGGCTGCGGCGGCGGGGGCAAGAAGAGCCCCTCGTCGACGCTGTCCGCGACCACCACGGTCAAGTCCGGGTCCACTAGCTCCGGCTCGGTTCCCAGCTTCGCGAGCGCGAAGAACTGCCAGGACCTGGCCGGTCTCGCAGCCAAGGCGGCGGCCGCGGTCGCTGCGTCGGGGAGCTCGACGAACGCGGTCCAGGCCGAGGCGGCCGAGCTGCAGGCGCTGGCGAAGGCAGCCCCCTCCGACATCAGCGGCGACTTCCAGACGTTCGCGACCGCGTTCTCGGGCTTCCTCCACGCGCTCCAGAGCTCCGGCTACAAGCTGGGCTCGAAGACCCCGCCGACGGCGGCGCAGGCCGCCGCGTTCGCGCAGGCCGCGAAGGCGTTCGCCACGCCGAAGCTGAGACACGCCGAGCAGCATCTGAGCGCCTGGGCGCGCCAGAACTGCGCGGGCGTCCACTAGATCCCGCCCGGTGCGACACTCCGGTCGTGAGCCGGAACCGCGTCGTCCCCCTCGCTTTGGCGGTCACGCTGCTGCTCGCGGTCGTCGCGATCGCGGCGCGCGGGCGGCCGCTCGGCTCCGGCGGCGGCGGCAAGGGCGGGCTGCCGCTGTCGTTTTGGGACTACGTCTTCACCACGATCGTGATCGTGGCCGTGGTGGGCCTGCTCGTCCTGGGGCTGGGGGCGCTCTTCGCTCGCAGTTCCCCGGGCAAGCGGCGGGACTACTTCCAGCAGCACATGATTCGCACGCTCGCCGCTTTCGCGGTCATCGCGATGCTCGGAGTCATCCTCGTGCGTCACCACATGCTCCCACACCTCCATCTGCCCGCCCAGAAGGGTCAGATCAGCCCGACCGGTAAGGCTCCGGGCCGGCCATCCATCGCCGACACGCGATCCCCACGACTCCGCTGGGACGAGATCGCAATCGTTCTCGGCCTGATCTTGGTGGTGGCCGGGATCTTCGGCGTGTCGAGCGCGCGCCGCCGTCCGAGACTCTTCGGACCTCGGAGCGAGGCTCCGGACGCGCTCGCCGCGGCGCTCGACGAGTCCATCGACGACCTGCGGGCCGACCCCGACCTGCGGCGGGCCATCATCGCCGCCTACGCCCGGATGGAGGCCGCCCTCGCCGTCGCCGGAATCGCGCGACGCCCGGCCGAGGCGCCGCTCGAGTATCTCGAGCGAGCGCTCCTCAAGCTCGACGCGAGCGCCGACTCCGTCCGCAGGCTCACCGATCACTTCGAATGGGCTAGGTTCAGCCACCATGAGCCGGAGCCGTCGATGAGGGACGACGCGGTGGATGCGCTCGTCACCGTGCGCGACGAGCTTCGCGCGTCGGAGCTGGCTCCGGCGTGAGGCTCGCGCGGCGGTTCGGCTGGCCGGCGGTGGTGGCGATGGTCGCGCTCGTGGTCCTGCTCGCGCTGCCGGAGATCCCGACCTCGCGCGCGCTCGGGATCTGGGTCGTGCTGTCCACTGCGATCGTCCTCTTCGTGCTCGCCCGGCAGGCGGGCGAGAGCCCCTGGCCGACGCGTGCGCCCCGCTTCGAGCAGGCGCTGCGCAGGCGAAAGCCGGCGTCGCAGCAGCCGGAGGAGCTCCTGCGCATGGACCGCGAGATCGTGCTCGGGAGCGCGGACGCGGATCATGCTCACCGGCGGCTCCTGCCGCTGCTGCGGGGCACGGCCGCCGCGCGCATCGCCGCCCGCCACGGCTTCGAGCTCGAACGCCGGCCCGACGCCGCTCGCGCGCTGCTCGGCGAGGACGTGTGGGAGCTGCTGCGTCCCGACCGCCCGGAGCCCCGGGACCGGCACGCCGCCGGGCGTCGCCACACAACGACATCGTGGCCGCGATCGAGCGGCATCGAGGCGTTGTGACCGGGCTCGCCGAGCTGCGCGCAGCGAGCGGAGTCGATCCTCACCGAGGTCGAGAAGGCCATCGTGGGCAAGCGCGGCCCGCTCGAGCTGATCCTGCTCGCGCTGCTCAGCGACGGCCACGTGCTGCTCGAGGACTATCCGGGGCTCGCCAAGACGCTGATTGCGCGCTCGTTCGCGCAGGCGACCTCGCTCCGCTTCGCCCGGATCCAGTTCACGCCCGACCTGATGCCGGGCGACGTGACCGGCTCGCAGATCTTCGACCAGCGGACGACCGAGTTCGCGTTCCGCCCGGGTCCGATCTTCGCCAATCTCCTGCTCGCCGACGAGATCAACCGCGCCCCGCCGAAGACGCAGGCCGCGCTGCTCGAGGCGATGCAGGAGCGCCAGGTCACGATCGAGAACACGACGCACCGGCTCGAGCCGCCGTTCCTCGTGCTCGCGACGCAGAACCCGATCGAGTACGAGGGGACGTACCCGCTGCCGGAGGCGCAGCTCGACCGCTTCCTCGTGCGCATCTCGATCGGCTACCCCGCTAGGGAGGCCGAGATCGAGATGCTCGAGCGCCGGCTCGAGCGCGGCGTCGACGAGGTCGAGCTGACGCCGGTCGTCGACGCGGCGACGCTGGTGGGGATGCAGCGCGCGCTCGAGCAGGTGCACGTCTCCGACGCGATCGAGGGCTACGTCGTCGACCTCGTCACGGCGACGAGGGAGTCGGAGCGGCTGGCGGTCGGAGCGAGCCCGCGCGGCAGTATCGCCCTGGTCAAGCTGTCGCGCGCCAAGGCGGCGCTCGCCGGACGCGACTTCGTCACTCCCGAGGACGTGAAGGCCGTCGCGGTGCCGGCGCTGGCGCACAGGCTGATGGTGCGCCCGGAGCTCTGGGTGCAGCGGCTGCGCGCCGAGGACGTCGTGGCGGACGCGCTCGAGACCGTGCCGACGCCGCCGGCGGAGGACGCGTTGCGCAGCGCCGAGGCGTGACCGGCTCCATCTCGTGGCGCCTGCCGGTCTACGCCGTGCTTGCGGCGACCGGGCTAGTGGCGGGACTTGCGCTCGGCCGCGTCGAGCCGGTCGCCCTGGCGGCTCCGTTCCTGCTCGCGCTCGTCGCGGGCGTCGCCGGCCACGAGCCGCAGGTCTCCGTCCGGCCCACGCTCGACCGCGACCGCGTGATGGAGGGCGAGGACGTCACCGTGGCGGTCGGGCTGTCCTCGGCGCGCGGCGTCGACCGGTTCGAGCTGTTCGTCCCGCTGCCGCCCGAGCTGAGCGCCGAGGGACAAAAGGCAGAGGCGGTCCGCCTCCGTGCGGGTGAGGAGCGGACGGTCGAGCTGAAGATCCACTGCGAGCGCTGGGGGGTGTTCCCGGTCGGGCAGGTGATCTTCCGCGCCCGCGACACGCTCGGCCTGCGCTCGTGGGAGGGCGCGGCCGGCGAGCCGCAACCGTTGCGTGTCTTCCCGGCCGAGGAGACGCTTCGCAGCCTCGTGCCGCCGCTCGAGACGCAGGTCTTCGCCGGCAACCAGATCTCGAGGGCCCGCGGCGAGGGGATCGAGTTCGCGGACCTGCGCGAGTGGCAGCCCGGAGACCGGCTGCGCCGCGTCAACTGGCGCGCGACCGCGCTGCGGCGCTCGCTCTGGGTGAACGAGCAGAACCCCGAGCGGAACACGGACGTCGTCCTCTTCCTCGACAGCTTCGCCGAGGTGCGCGCCGAGGGCAGGAGCACGAACGACCGGACGGTGCGCGCCGCTGCGACGCTCGCCCGCATCTATCTGCAGCGCAAGGATCGCGTGGGGCTCGTCGGCTTCGGCGGCTTCCTCTCCTGGCTGGTCCCGGCGTCGGGAACGCGGCAGCTCTATGCCATCGTCGAGGCGCTGCTCACGAGCCAGGTCGTGCGCAGCTTCACGCTGCGCGGCGTCGACGTGCTGCCGCCCCGGACGCTGCCGCCGAAGGCGCTCGTGCTCGCGATCACGCCGCTCCTCGACCCCCGCATCGCGACCGCGCTCCTCGACCTGCGGGCCCGCGGGTACGACCTGATCGTGGTGGAGGTGTCGCCGCTCGAGCTCGCCGCGCCGGCTCCCGGCACGCCGCTCGACCTCGCGTATCGACTCTGGCGTCTCTCGCGCGAGGCCCTCCGCTGGCGCTACGAGCAGGTCGGAGTCCCCGTCGTCACGTGGCGCGAAGGCGTGCCGCTCGCAGTTCCGCTCGAGGAGGTGAAGGCATTCAGGCACCTCGCCAGGCCCGCGTAGCGCTCGCCGTGGGAGCGGTGGCCGCCTACGGCGGAGTCGCCGCGGTCGCGCTCGTCCGCGCGCCGTCGCACGTGATCGCGTTCGTTCCCGGCCTCGCGCTCGGGGCGGTGCTGCTCGTCGTGGCGCTCGCCTGGAACGGTCACGGCCTCGGCGGCGCGCTCTTCCTCGCGGGAGCGACATACGTCGCCGCCGTGGCCGCCGCCGGAGCCGGGACGGACGCGGGCGCGCCGCTCGTGGCCGTGCTCCTCCTCCTCTGCGGCGAGCTGTCGGCCTGGTCGCTGGACGAGCGGCTCGAGATCCGCGCCGAGCCACGGGTCGCGCGCCGCCGCGGCGCGGCCGTCGCGACGCTCGCTCTCGCCGGCCTCGCCGCGGCGACGCTCGTCGTAGCGCTGTCCGCCGTGGGACCGAACCACGGGCTTGGTTGGACGGTGGTTGGCGCCTTCGCTGCCCTCGGCGCAGCGGGCACCGGAATCTGGGTCGCGCACCGCTAGCGGTTTGGTGAGGCGTAGCGACGCTCGCCCAGCAGAGGGTTGATACTTGGTTGGGCCTTGGCTCGTCTGGATACGATGCTGTGGGTCGGTGGAGCGCAATGGGCAGGGAAGACGACGGTCGCTCGTCTGCTCGCGGCGCGGTACCCGCTCGTCGTCTACGCCTACGACTATCACGATGGGCGCAGCCATTCGGCGCGAGCGCGGGCCGACGCTGACCGTTTCCCGGCGTACAACGCCTTCCTCACGGCATTGGACGACGACCCCGACCGCGTCTGGTCCGACCCCTCTCCGGAGCAGATGACCGAACGAGAGCTGGCCGTCTTTAGTGAGCGCTTTCAGATGGTGTTGGAAGACCTGGCTGGGCTGCCCGAAGCGACGGCAGTGCTTGCCGAAGGGTGGGGTTTGCGACCCGATCTCGTCGCGCCGCACCTTGCCGCGCCCGAACAAGCGATCTTTCTCGTTCCCACTGAGTCGTTTCGCCAGAGCCAGCTGGAGGCGCTGGGTCGCGCCCAGCGCCTTAGTGTCGGTGGGCTACGTGAACCAGCGCGTGCGCAGCGCAACCGTGTCGAGCGCGACCGCCTCCTAGCCGTCGACGTCGTCGCACGCGCCAACGCGCTGGGCCTCCCCACTCTGGAAGTTGACGGCACTGAAAGCCCACTGTCGATCTCCGAACGGGTCGAGAAGCAGTTTCGCCCGTTCCTACCTAGCTGGCTCTACTGACCGCGACTCTGGGGTCACTCCTAGGCGCGGAGGTCGCGCCGCCCGAAGGCGACGATCGCCGTGGCGGTGAGCACGAGAGCCACGAGTCCGAGGACGACCAGGCCGGTGAAATCGACGCCGCGTGTGAGCGGGTCGTGGCCGGTGTAGTAGTAGAAAAAGGTCAGGTACTTGAGCCAGGCGATGGAGCTCACGAGTGGCGCGAAGCTGTTGACCAGCCAGCCGAGGATGGCGACGGCCGCGGCGCCTCCGTTGGCGAGAGCCCGGTAGCCCGTGCCGGCGCCCAAGGCGAGGGCGACGGCTCCGATTGCGAAGCCGAAGAAGGCGAGCTGGACGGCCAGCGCGCTGATGTGGCCGAGGCTGATCCCGCCGCCGCCGAGCGCAACCCCGACGATCAGGCCGACCCAGACGGCGACGGCGACGATCACCACGATCACGGCGACGGCGAGCGCCTTGGCGGCGATCAGGCGCGCTCGTGTGATCGGGTGGGCGAGCACCAGCGCGAGGATCCGGTCCTCCTCCTCGCCCGCGGTGATGGCCGAGGCTCCGGTGACCGCGAGCCCCGCGATCACCAGAGGCGCGTAGATCACGGCGATCTCGCTGCGGAACCAGCCGGTGATGGTTCCGTAGTCCGCGCCGCCGAGCAGGTTGGCGACGCTCGGCGGAACGTCCAGCTTCCCGATGGTGTGCCCGACCGCGGGGAACAGCGCACCGACCATGGCCATGACCGCGACGAGCCCGACCGTGGCCGAGACGGTCCCGAGCAGTCGCAGGCGGAGCGCGATCCGGGTCACCGGCCAGCTCATGACGGAGCCTCCCGGTAATAGCCGAGGAAGATGTCCTCGAGGTCGTCCTCGCGCGGCCGGATCGCGCGCACCTCGTGGGCGGCGGCGGCCTTGACGACGGCGTCCGCCGACCCCTCGAAGCTGACCGTCAACGTCCGGCCGCTCGTCTGCACGTCCTTGACGCCGGGGAGCGCGCGGAACGTCGCGCCGTCGACGGGCTCGCCGAACTCGATCTCGAGCCGCTGCACGGCGACCTGGCGCAGGTTCTCGAGCGAGTCGACGACCACGAGCCGCCCCTGGCGCAGAATCGCCAGGCGGTCGGTCACCCGCTCGACCTCCGACAGGGTGTGCGAGGACAGAAACACCGTCCGCCCCGCGGCGCTGACCTCCCCGAGCAGGGCGTGGAAACTCTGCTGCACCAGCGGATCGAGCCCGGCGATCGGCTCGTCCAGAATCAACACCTCGGGCTCGTGCATGAACGCCTGGATCAGGCCGAGCTTCTGCCGGTTGCCGGTCGACAGATGGCGGATGGGCCGATCCAGCTCGGCGGCGAAGCGGTCCGCCAGCGAGTCACGCACCCGCGGATCGACGCCCCCGCGCAGCTCTGCGAGGTAGTCGAGCACCGCGCGGCCGGTCAGCTTCGGATAGAGCGCGAGGTCGCCCGGCAGGAATCCGACCCGTCGCCGGATCTCGATGCTGTCCGTCCGCGTGTCCAGGCCGAGCACACGCGCCGAGCCGGAAGTCGGCTTGATCAGGTCGAGCAGCAGCCGGATCGTGGTCGACTTGCCGGCACCGTTCGGTCCGAGGAACCCGAACACCTCTCCCCTGTCGACCTCGAGGTCGAGCTCGAACAGGCCGCGCCCCGAGCCGAAGTCCTTCGACAGGCGGCTCGCGACGATCACGGAGTTGCCGCTCATCCGCGGTCGGTCTCCCACCAGGGCGCTCTAGGATGCGGGTGTGGACCGGGCCGAGCTGCAGGCGGTGCAGAAGCCGCTCAAGGAGCAGTATCGCGAGGAGCCGGCGGCCGCCCTCATCACGCTGCGAGCGGACGGCCAGCTCGACGAGGAGCAGATCGCCTGCAAGGTCGACACCGGCCGGGCGCTCGTCGAGGCGGGCCTCCACCCCGCCACCGGCGGCACCGGCGCGTTCGCCTGTTCCGGGGACATGCTGCTCGAGGCGCTCGTGGCCTGTGCCGGCGTCACGCTCCGCTCGGTGGCCACCTCGATGGAGCTCGGCGTCACGGGCAGCGTCCACGCCGAAGGCGACCTCGACTTCCGCGGCACCCTCGGCGTCGACCGCGAGGCGTCCGTCGGCTTCACCGCGATCCGGCTCCGCTTCGACCTCGCCTCGAACGAGCCGGAGGAGAAGCTCGACAGGCTGCTCGAGCTGACGGAGCGCTACTGCGTCGTCGGCCAGACGCTCGCCGGCGGCGTCCCGCTCGAGTTCAGCTGGGAACGCGCCTACTCCACCTCGTAGGCCATCAGGATCGCGTCGACGAACTCGCCGCCGCGGCGGTAGTGCCGCTTGCGGTAGCCCTCGCGCTCGAAGCCGAACGCCTCGTAGAGCGCGATCGCCGCCTCGTTCCACGGGAAGACGTGCAGCTCGAGCTTCTGCACGCCGGTCTCCCGCGCCCACTCGACGGCCGCCTGCAGCAGCCCCGTTCCCACGCCTTGCCGCCGGGCGTCGGCGGCGACCATCAGGCCGACGTCGGCGACGTGCGTGCTCGCAGGATGCGGGTCGCGGCCGACCGAGAGGCGGCCGACGAGCGTCCCGTCGTCGCGCTCCGCGACGAGGACGGCGGCGTGCGGATACCGGCGCAGCGCCTTGAGGAAGCGGCGCTCGTCCCCCGCGCTCCGCCACTCGCCGGCCACGCTGATCAGCCAGCCCTCGGGCTCGGCGCTCACCGCGTCGGCGAGCCGCGTCAGCTGCTCGGCGTCCGAGGGCTCGGCGTGACGGATGCGGAAGCTCATGCCTCGACGACGACCGCTGCACCGCAACGCCGCGGGTCGCCAGCCCCCGCGAGCGAACCGTCGTCCAGGAGCTCGACGGCCGAGACGCCGCCGAAGAAGAGGTTGTGCGCGCGCCAGCGGACGACGGGATAGCCGGCCGCTTCCAACTCGTCCGCCACCGCCGCGTCCTCGCAGTGGGCGACGCCGTTCTCGAAGTGCATGCGGGGCGCCCCGACGGCCTCCGCCACTCCCATTCCGCGCACGCCGACGTTCGCCATCACCTGCAGGATCG
This sequence comes from uncultured Actinomycetes bacterium, assembly GCA_963720065.1. GTDB lineage: Bacteria > Actinomycetota > Thermoleophilia > Gaiellales > Gaiellaceae > Palsa-739. Next base: position 44,888 of record CAVREH010000012.1, on the reverse strand, counting down.
CGCCGTGCAGCCGGCTGCTGCCCGCGGAGCCGACGACGAGCCGCGGCCTCCCGTCGCGCAGCAACAGGGACGGGGCCATGAGCGAACGGCCCCGCGCGCCGGGGCGAGTCTCGCCGAGCAGCTGCGGCTCCCCCAGCATGTTGTTGAGCTGGATGCCGGTCCCGGGGACGACGATGCCGCCCGACGAGCCGAGCGAGCAGGAGAGCGAGGCCGCGTCGCCGCGGCCGTCGACTGCGCTGATGTGCGTCGTGCCGCCGGCCGCGTCGGCGCGCCGCATCGCGTCCTGCGCCTCCATCGCCCGGATCATCGCGAGCGGCGTAGCCTCCGCGCCCAGCGCCTCGAGCCCCACCGCGAGCAGGCGGCCGCCGGCCGACGGGGACGGGGTCGTGCGGATCTCGTCGCCACGGTAGGACACGGCGAGCGGCTCGCGCTCGATCACCTCGTAGCGGGCGAGATCGCCGAGCGTGAGCGGCACGTGGCCGGCGATCCGCACCGCGAGCTCGCCGCGGTAGAAGTAGTCGGGGCCCTCGACTCCGAGCCGTTCGAGCGTGTCCGCCAGCTCGGGCACGCCGAAGCGCTCGCCGACCCGCAGCGCCTTGCCCGGCCCGTAGAGCGCATCGCCCTCCGGCGAGTAGCGGAGCAGCGGATCGAGGATCTCGTGCAGGAATCCCTGCACCTCGTTGAGGACGACGCCCTCGCGCGCGAGCCTCACGGCGGGCGCGAGCAGGTCGGCCCACGGCATCGAGCCCCAGCGGGCGGCGGCTTCCCAGAGGCCGAGCACGGTGCCCGGAACGGCCACCGACATCGGGCCCGTGTAGAAGACCTGCTGCGAGTCGCCGTAGTCGACGACGACCTCGATGAGCTCCGACGGCGAGGCCGAGGCCTCCCGCTCCGGGATCGCCACGAAGAAGTCGAGCAGCTGGGTGCGCGCCTCGGCCGCGTGGTGGACGAGCAGGAAGCCGCCGCCGCCCGGGCCGGTGAGCGGGCTCTCGCAGATCCACGAGACGGCGGCCGCCGCGATGCACGCGTCCACGGCGTTTCCGCCCGCGCGCAGGACGTCTGCTCCCGCCGCGGCGGTGAGCGGGTGACCGGCTGCCAACGCGCCTCTCATGAACCGAGCGTACGCTCTGCGGCCATGGGCGATGTGTCGTTCGCGGCCGTCAGGCGCCTGCCCTGGTGGTTGCGGGTGCCCGCCGTGCGCGAGGCCGCGCTCTGCACCGGGCTCGCGGCAACGACCTCTTCGTTGCTCGTCTGGCTCGCACCACCCGGCGGCGACCTCGCGGCGCACGAGTACCAGCGCTCGCTGCTTCCTCGTGCATGGCTTCACGCTCTGGAACAACTTCTGGTACGCGGGGCGCTACGCCTTCGTGGGGTACAGCATCGTCTACTACCCGCTCGCTGCGCTACTCGGGATCCCGGTGCTCGAAGTGCTCGCGGTCGCCCTCGCAGCCGCGGCGTTCGCGCTCCTGCTCGAGCGGGAGTGGGGCCGCGCAGCGCGCTGGCCCGGCCGTTCCTTTGCGGTCGTCTGGGCCGGCGCGGTGATCACCGGAGAGTTGCCGTTCGCGCTGGGCATCGCACTCGCGTTGCTCGCTCTGCTCGCCCTCAGCGGCGGGTGGCGCTGGACGGGCGCCGCCCTCACGTTGCTCGTGGTTGCGGCTAGCCCCGTGGCCTTGGTCCTCCTCGCCGTCGTCCTCGTCGGGATCTTCGTGGTCCGGCGCGCCCCGCTGGGCCGCTACGCGGTTCCGGCGCTCGGGCTGGCGCTTGCAGTCGCCACGGAACTCGTCTTCCTGCGGCTCTTCCCGAACGGCGGCGCGCTCGCGTTCCCGTGGTACGAAGCCGTGCCGGCCTGGATCTTCTGTGTCGTCGGGATCGCACTTGTCTGGCACATCGAACGCGCGGCGGTTCTCCGTGGAGTCTTCTGCGTCTACCTCGCCACGATCGCTCTGGCCTTCGTCATCCCCTCCGGGCTCGGAGCGAATGTCGACCGGCTTCGCTACCTCGCGCTCCCCGTCGCCCTACTCGTCGTCTCCCTCCGTCGGTGGCGGCCGCTGCCGGTGGCACTCGCGACGGTCGTGCTCGCCGGTGCGTGGAATGTCGCGCCTCTCGCCGCCGGTTGGACGCGAAGCGCTGCCGATCGCTCGTCTCGCGCCGCCGTCTGGACTGCTCCGGTCGCCTATCTCCACAGCCACCTTGGCGCCGGGTACCGCGTGGAGGCGGTCGATACGAGCCAGCACTGGCCGGCCTTCTACCTCGCCGCCGCGGACATCCCGCTCGTCCGGGGCTGGTTCAGACAAGACGACTACCCACTCGACCAGCTCCTCTACCGCCGGCGGTTCACCGCCGCGCAGTACATCGCCTGGCTGCGTCGCCTCGGCACTGCGTACGTCGTGCTCACGGACGCACCGCCGGACTACACCTCGCGTCGCGAGGCGAGGCTCATCAGGAGGGGAAGGGTCCGATCTGAGACGCGTCTTCGCGACGCCGGCCGTCTCGATCTACGCCGTGCCGCGACCGCGGCCGATCGTCACCGGGCCGGGACGGCCTGCGGTGCTCGCGCTCGGGGAGTCGCGCCTCCGCATCCGCGTCTCGCGCGGCGGGACATATCGCGTCGCGGTTCGCTGGTCGCCGTACTGGCATGCCTCCACGGGCTGCCTCATGCGCGCGCCCGGCGGGCTCGTCCGCCTGCGCACCCGCGCCGCAGCGACGGTGCGAATCGCCTTCGACGTCGACGCGAGCAGCCTGTTCGACGCGTTCGCGGATCTGACCCCAACCTGCCCGAGAGCGACAGGTCCTTCCAAGTAACAGACTGTTACTAAGTGGCTCGCGAACGCTGGAGCCTGCTCGACAGACACGTCCGCATCCGCCACTGACCAACCTAGTAACAGACTGTTACTAGGAGCCCTCGGTGCCGACTTCGCGGACGAGCTCGGACAGAGGCTTGCGGTTGGCGCGCGCCGACCACTCCTCCGCGCTGCGGGCAGCCGGGTCGCGTGGCCGCGCCGGGTAGCCGAAGGAGATGATCGCCCGTACCTCGCCGCCGCAGATCTCCGCCGCGGCGTCCGCGTCGCGGATGCCGTTCGGGCACGAGACGACGCCATCACCCCAGGCGCCGAGCATCATGTTCTGCGCGCAGCGGCCGGTGTCGAAGGCTCCCGCCTCGCCGACGATCGCGACGACCAGCGTGGCCGCGGCGACGTTCTCCGGCGCGTAGACCGCGTCCTGCAGGCGTTCCTTCTCCGCGCCGGAGACGACCACGAACTCCCAGCGCTGCCGGTTCCTCGAGCTGCCCGAGAGCCGCCCGGCGTCGAGGATCCGCTGCCGCACCTCGGCGGGAATCGGCGTGTCGGCGTACGCGCGCTCGTCGCGCTTCGAGGCGACGGCGAGGTACGGATCCACCGCCGGCGCCCCGCGTCAGCTCTTCAGGAAGGACGGCACGTCGAGATCGCCGTTGCCCTCACCCGGTGAGCGGCGCCGCTCGGTCGGAGGCGCCCCGAAGTCGCCGCGCGGACGGCGGCCGCGGCCTCCGAACCCGGTGGCGACGACGGTCACCCAGACCTGCCCGTTCAGCCGCTCGTCGATGGTCGCGCCGAAGATGATGTTCGTGTCGTCGGTCGAGGCGGCGCGGATCACCTCCGCGGCGTCGTTCACCTCCACGAGCGTCAAGTCGTCGCCGCCCGCGATCGAGAGGAGGATGCCGCGCGCTCCGGTGATCTCGGCGTCGATGAGCGGCGAGCGCAGCGCCCGCTCGGCGGCCTCCTTCGCGCGGCCGTCGCCGGTCGAGGAAGAGAAGCCGATGCCCATGAGCGCCGTGTCCGAGTCGGACATGACGGTGCGCACGTCCGCGAAGTCGAGGTTGATCAGGCCGGGCATGGTGATCAGGTCGCAGATCCCCTGGACGCCCTGGCGCAGGACGTCGTCGGCGACCTTGAACGCGTCGAGCATCGACGTCGACCGCTCGAGCACCTCGAGCAGCCGGTCGTTCGGGATCACGATCGTCGTGTCGCACGCGCTGCGGAGCGCAGCGATCCCCTGCTCCGCCTGGCTGCGCCGTTTCGTCCCCTCAAACTTGAAGGGCGTCGTGACGATGCCGACGGTGAGAGCCCCGATCTCGCGCGCGATCCGCGCGACGATCGGCGCGGCCCCCGAGCCGGTGCCGCCGCCCTCGCCGGCGGCGACGAAGACCATGTCGGCGCCGCGCAACTCCTGCTTCAGCTCGTCGTACGCCTCGTCGGCCGCGCGCCGTCCGATGTCGGGGTCGGCGCCCGAGCCGAGGCCCTGCGTGAGCTCGCGGCCGATGTGGATCTTCGCCGGAGCGTCGCTGGTGCGCAATTGCTGGATGTCGGTGTTGACGGCGATGAACTCGACCTGGCTGATGCCGGCGTCGATCATGCGGTTGACGGCGTTGAGGCCGGCCCCTCCGACGCCCACGACCTTGATCACCGCGAGATAGGCGCCCGTCTCGGCGCCCGTCCGGTGGAGCCGCGCGGGCGACTCGGGCAACGGCTCGAGATAACGGGACGCAGGCGGCAGCTCGACGGGCGGCAGCGGATCGGGGTCGGGAGTCGGAGCCGGCGGCTGTGGATCGGGCAGCGGCGGCCCCGGCTGCGGGTCCGGCGAGGGAGTCGGCGGCTCCGGAATCGGGGTCTCGACGCCCGTCTCCTCCCAGCTCGGGACGTGCTCGACCGTCCGCTCGTCCGGCTCGGTCGGCGCTTCCGGAACGGCAGGCGCGGCGTTCTCGGGCGGCTGTTCGCCCCCGCCGCCCAGCTCCGCCTGCTTCTGCGCTGCCTCGGTCGCCCGGAACAGCTCGGCTAGCGGGCCCTCACGCATGCTGGCGCGCCGACGCGCCATCGAGCACCTCCTTGGCCAGGTCACGGTACATCCCGGCTGCCTCGCCGGTCGAGTCGTACTTGAAGATCGACTGCCCTTTCACCGGCGCCTCGGCGTAGCGCACCGTCTTGCGGATCTTCGTGTTGAGGACGAGGTCGCCGAAGTTCTCCTTCAGGATCTCGACCGCCTCGCGCGAGTGGAGGAGGCGCCGGTCGAACATCGTCGCCAGGATGCCCTGGATCCCGACGTTTGGGTTGAGGTTCTCGCGGATCATCGACAGCGTGTTCTCGAGCTGGACGAGCCCGCGCAGGGACAGATACTCGCACTGGACGGGGACGATCACGCCGTCGGCCGCGACGAGCGCGTTGATCGTCAGCAGGCCGAGCGACGGCGGCGTGTCGATGAGGACGAAGTCGTAGTTCTCGCGCACGGGCAGGAGTGCCTTCTCGAGCGCGCGCTCGCGCCCGATCATCGAGGCGAGGGCGAGCTCGGCGCCGGCGAGGTCGATCGAGGAGACGGCGACGTCGAGCTCGTTCGTGCGCACGATCTCGGTGATCGGCAGCCGGTGGCAGAGCACGTCGAACATCGAGCGGTCGATCTCGTCGGGGTTCCACCCCTGCGACATCGTGAGGTTGCCCTGCGGGTCGAGGTCGACCGCGAGCACGCGCCGCCCCTGCTCGGCGAGCGCCACGCCGAGGTTGAGGGTCGTCGTCGTCTTCGCGACTCCCCCCTTCTGGTTGGCGAACGCGATCACCCGGGCCATTGCCGGACCGTTATCCGCTGTCCGCGCGAGCGGACGGGCTAGTAACCGCGTGAGCGCCATCCCTGCTGACCTTTCGTACCGCCGTAGTCGACTCCTGCTTGGTTAGTTTCCCCGTTGTGGAGCGGGATTGATGGAGCGGAAGTGGCGCGTCCTGATCGTGGTGTGCGTGGCTGTCTTCATGCTGCTCCTCGACATCACGGTAGTCAACGTCGCGTTGCCGGAGATCGACAAGGAGCTGAACACCTCCTTCACCGATCTGCAATGGGTCGTGGACGCCTACGCGCTCACGCTCGCGGCGACGATGCTCAACGCCGGCTCGCTCGGCGACATGCTCGGCCGCAAGCGGGTCTTCCTCGTGGCGATCGCGCTGTTCACCGCCGCCTCGGCGCTCTGCGGCGCCGCCCAGTCGCCGCTCTGGCTGATCCTGGCGCGCGGCGCCCAGGGCATCGGCGGCGCCGGGATGTTCGCGGTCTCGCTCGCGATCATCTCGCAGGAGTTCCACGGCCGCGAGCGCGGCACGGCCTTCGGGATCTGGGGCGCGACAGTCGGGCTCGCCGTGGCCATCGGGCCGCTCGTGGGCGGCGCACTGACCACATATGTGGGCTGGCGCTGGATCTTCTTCGTCAACATCCCGATCGGGATCGCCTGCGTCGCCGGCGGCTTGCGCGAGTTGCACGAGTCGCGGAACGAGGAGCACGGAGGCATCGACCTGCCCGGGCTGGCGACCTGGACTGCGGCGCTGTTCGCCCTCGTGCTCGGGCTCTTCCGCGGCGCCGACTGGGGCTGGTCGAGCGGCCGAGTCATCGGCCTCTTCGTCGCTGCGGCGGTGCTCCTCACCGCCTTCGGGGCGATCGAGCTGCGCTCGCGGGCCCCGATGCTCGACGTCCGGCTCTTCCGTATCCCGACCTTCACCGGCGCGCAGATCACGGCCTTCGCCATCTCGTCGGGGATGTTCGCGCAATTCCTCTTCCTGCCGCTCTACCTCGAGAACGTCCTCGGCTACTCGGCGGTCAAGACAGGCGTGATCTTCCTGCCCCTCTCCCTCGTCTCGTTCGTCGTCGCGCCGATCGCAGGAAGGCTCTCGACACGGATTCCCGTGAGGATCCTGCTCGGCGGCGGGCTCGCGGTGACCGGCGTTGCGCTCGTGCTGATGCACGGGATCAGTCTCGACTCCACGTGGACGACGCTGCTCGCCGGATTCATCGTCGGCGGCGTCGGGATCGGGCTCGTCAACGCGCCGCTCGCCTCGACGTCGGTGAGCGTCGTGGAGCCGCAACGCGCCGGGATGGCTTCCGGCATCAACAACACGTTCCGTCAGGTCGGGATAGCCACCGGCATCGCCGCGCTCGGCGCGATCTTCCAGAGCCAGATCACGTCGCATGTCGCAGCCTCCTCGCTCCCGCAACGGTTCGTCCAGCCGTTTTCGCAGGGGGTCTCGTCGGGCGCCACACAGCAGGTGCTCGACTCCGTACCCGCGCCGCTCCGGCCCCGAGCGGAGACGCTCGCGCACTCGGCGTTCATCGGGGGCCTGAACACGATCCTGGTCGTCTCCGCGGTCGTGCTCTTCGTGGGCGCGATCCTCGCCTTCGTGCTCGTGCGCCAGCAGGACTTCGTCGCCAGCGGCCCGGCGCCCGAGGCGGGCTAAGAACCTCTAACAGAACGAGCACGGACTGCCGGAACACGCTGTGCACGCGCGCTGCGGCGTCCTCGGTCGCGTCGATAGCGCTGCTATCGACGCTCCCTGCGGCCTTGCATCGCACGCACCCATCGTGCCCCGTCAGTGCGTGGTCATTCGGTTAGAGCTTCTAAGCGGTCGCGAGGCGCGGGCGGCGGAAGCGCAGCGCGAGCTGCCAGGAAGCGATGAGGAGCATCACCGCGGCGCCCGTCACGATCACGAGCGCCTGAGCGGCGATCGAGAAGGCGACCGCATCCGCGGTGCCGACGCCGCCCAGCACGAGGATCGCTGCGCCGGCGCCCGCCTGGGTCGCCGCGCCTGCCGGGGCGATCGGGAGAGCGGCCGAAGCAGCGGAGGCGACGAGGAACGCGAGCGCGAGCACGTAGGAGCCCGGCATCGAGAGGGCGTTGAGCAGCAGGAAGACGGCGAGGCCGCGAAGGCTCCACGAGACCGAGATCAGGAGCCAGGCCGCCCACGCCTCCTTCGTGCAGTGCGTGTGCGCTGCGACCCAGCGGCCGAGCCGGCGGCGCGCGACGAACGGGAGGCGGGCGATCCGGGGCAGGAAGGCGACGACCGCGGCAGCGGCGATTCCGGCGGCGGCGACCACGGCGAAGCCGGCGCGCGTCGTCCAGTGGGTCGAGCCCGCTGCGGCAACGGACGCCATCGGCGTGAGCGCCGCGTTGTCGAGCATCCCGAGCACGATCAGGCTCAGGCCAAGCGTCCCGATGCCGGTCTTCGTGCCCGGGTAACGCCTCACGACGGCGATGCGAAGGGCGTCGTCGACCCGGCCGGGAAGCGCTATCCCGCCGACGCAGGCCGCGCCGCCCGCGAAGGCGAGCGCGTCGGCGGTCGGCCGCTCGCTGGCCTGGAAGAGCCGCTGCCAGCCCCACGCCTTGAAGGCGTAGGCGGCGAGGAAGAGCAGGGCCGCCCCGGACACCAGCATCGGGTCGGCGTGGTCGATGGGCCAGCCGCCGCCGACGAAGTGGCGAACGCTGAAGAACGCGACGCCCAGCAGCACCAGCCCGAGGCCGCCGTTCAGGACGAGTTGAATCTTCCGATTGGAGAGAAGCCGCATCACCGCAGTTACAACGGTGCTATCGGCGCCCCGACTACGAAGCTGAGTCACTCGATCGGGCCGGCCATGGAGAGCCACCGTACTCGCCGTTCGTGTGGGTCGCGTAAGGGCGGAGGGGATCATCCGCTGCCGAGGTCGAGGCTGAGCGTCCGGCCGGCCGCCGTCCGGACCCGAATGCTTCCCCTTTGCGCCGACGTCTCCACCGCGCTGCCGAGCGGAGCCGTGACGATCGTGAGCGCTCCTGTCGGGCCGGCATCGACCGTGCGGACCGTCTGGCTACCGGCCAGGAGGTCCTGCCGGACGATCACGAGGCGCCCGACCGACGGATCGTCGCCCGCTGCGCCGGCGTAGACCGCGACGAGCGTCCTGCCGTCGCTCACGAGCCAGCCGTTCTGCACCTGGAGGATCGAAGGCGGGACGGGGACGGGCACGTCCGAACCGAGCATCCGGGCCGGGATCGGCTGCGCCGCCGGATCGGGAGGGGCCACCGGCTCGGTGTTCGAGTCGGTCGTGGCGACGGAAACCTGCCGCAGCAGCGCAGCCGCCTTCTCCGGCGGAGAGCCGCTCGCGGCAAGGGCGAAGCCCACCCCGGCCGCAAGCACGCAGACGGCACCCGCACCTTTCAGCAGCCGAAGCACACGAGCTCCGGGTCGACGAGGCCGTTGTTGAGCGAGTTCAGGGCGTTCCACGCAGCCGCCGGCGTCAGTCCGGCCCCGGTCGTCGCCGTCACGCCGGCGAAGCCGTAGCCGCCCTGCCTGGTGCTCCACCACTTCCGCACGACGGTCCACTGGTTCGCGTTGGCGGCGTAGTAGATCTCCGGCAGCGGCTGCGCGAGCCCGTGGAACGAGACGTAGCCGACGTCGCTCACGTGCCAGCCGTTGTTGCAGGCACCGTCGCTGCTCCCACTCTGCGGACAGCCGTCGGCCGAGCCGAAGTCGTCGTACAGCGCCCAGCCCTGAGCCTGGTCGCCGTTCACGAGCTGCTTCGTGATCAGCGGCCCGTCCCAGCTCGGCTCCAGGTCGGACGCTGCGTCGGCCGTCTCGCTGTCGTAGCCCTTGGCGGCCTGGTAGGCGGAGAGATCCTGGGCGCGCTCCGACTGGTGGTAGCCGGCATACCAGGCGTCGGTCGTCGACATGCCCGAGCCGGACAGGTGGTAGTTGCTGTTGCCGTACAGGATGTCCACCGAGCCGTGGACATGGCAGTTGTGGTACCCGTCGGCGGCTCCCTTGAGCGCCGTGAGGATGTCGGCGTTCGAGACGGTCGTGTTGCTGAAGTCGATCGTGCCCCAGGTGCCGGAGTTCAGCTTCCTCGCCGCCCCGAAGTCGAGCAGCATCAGCCGCAGGCCGCCTCCCGGCTGGTTCCGGGCGAAGTCGCAGCCGCGCGCGTAGGCGTAGGAGGCGAGCTGGGCCGGCGACGAGCCGTAGACGTACCAGGCCGCGACCGGCGAGGGCGTCGCGGCGGCGGCCGCCGGGAACACTGCGAGCACGGCGGCCAGCGCGGCCACGAAGGCCACGGCTCTCACGAGCGGCTCCCGACCACGACCTCCTCGCGGCCGGCCGCAGCGAGCGCCGCAGCCGCCTCCAGGGCACGCGGGTCGCGCTCGCGCTCGGCCCACTCGGTCGCCTCGCGCACCAGCTCACGCAGCTCCGCGAGGAGCGCCGGGACTCCCGCTCCCTCGCGCTCGAGCGTCTCGATCCGCTCCAGCCGGGCCAGAACCGTGCGCGCCTCCTCCATGCCCCGAAGGTAGGCGGCAAGTCGTGACGTGTCTGTGTCGGTTAGCTCGCGCGCTGCTGGAGGCTTGCGACCGTCCCCGTGACGCCGAGCAGCGCCTCGTCGAGGTCGCGGACGAGCGCCCTCCGGTCGCCGCGCAGGAGGACCGCGACGAGGAGCCGCCGCAGCAACTCGGAGCTCGGCTCGCGCAGCTTCGCCGCAAGGTCGGCGCGCTCCGTCGGAGTCGCGCCGAGGAGAGCGGCACCGCGCATCGCGGCCGCCCAGGCACCGTCGCCGGCCCCGAGCGCGGCCTCGAGCGCCTGGCGGAGCTGCTCGCCGCGAAACGGCTCCGACTGGAAGAGCGCGAGCTCCCAGCGGTCGAGGGCGTCGCCGAGGTGCGCGTCGTCGTCGGCCACCCCGAGGCGGACGCGGACGTCGCTCGCGACCGAGGCGCGGAAGGGATCGAGCCGCGTCGGCTCGCCCGGAGGCGCCGTGGCCGCGATCGGCAGCACGGGACGGATCCCGTACGGACGCCAGTCGAGCCGCTCGAACAGGACCGGCCCGGCGGCGACCGGCGCCGCAGTGGCGAGCCGGATCGCCGTGATCGCGTCCGCGAGCTCACCGGGCGCGTCGGGCGCCTCGCTCGTCCCGCTCGCCAGCGACCGCTCGAGCTCGATCACGCAGATCCGGTCGGGCTCGCGGCCGAAGTTCCGGGGCAGGAGACCTGCCGCCTCGGGCCACATCGCCCCCAGCTCGCCCGTGGCGGCGACGCGCACGCGGATTCCGTCGCCGAGCTCGATCTGGGTGCCGACCGAGAGGCCGACCAGCGGCGCCACGGCGCCGTAGGAGTGACCCTCGCCGTACAGCGAGCCCTCGAGCTCCTCGTACGCGCGCGCGAAGGCGCTGTCGTCCCAGTCGAACCCGCCGCAGCCCTCGGCGGTGCGCACGAGGAGCGGCACGAGCACGCTGCGGTAGACGGCGCGCCGCTCGTCCCTGGTCTCTCCCTCGTGCGCGTGGGCGAAGATCCGCGCCGCCGGCTCGCGCAGCAGATCCGCGACCGCATCCTGGACGTCGACCCGCGCGAAGAGCCGCTCGGCCCGCGCCTCGACGAAGCCGCGCACGAGCGGCCGGTACTCGTAGAGCGTCGGCCGGCCGTAGGTGCCGTGCTCCTCGAACGCGAACGGGAGGTCGACGCCGTCCTCGAGATCCCGCGTGAAGACGGCGAAGGCGCCGAGGCAGAAGCGGCGGAGCGTGTCGTGGAGGTGCGGCGCGCGCATCCGGCTCTCCTACGACGGCGGGGCGTGGCCTCCTACCTGGCAGCCGGGACACCAGTACGCCGTGCGTGCGTTCTCGCCCTGCGGCGCGGAGCGGACGATGCCGCCGCAACGGGGACAGGCCCGCCCGGCGCGCCGGTAGACGCGCCGCGGCGGCCGAGGCCCGTCGAGCGCCGTCCGCATCAGCGTCTGCGCGGCCTCGAGCACGGCCCGCAGCTCGGCGTCGTCCACCTCCTCGAGCCGCCGCCAGGGCGATACGCGCGCCTCCCAGAGCGCCTCGGCCTTCCAGAGGTTCCCGATCCCGGCCAGGAGCCGCTGGTCGAGCAGGGCGTCGCCCACCTCGCGCCGCGGATCCGAGCGCAGCCGTCTCAGCATCGTCCCGAAGTCGGGCGGCTCCCCGAGGATGTCCGGGCCGAGCCTGGGCGCGCCCCGCGCGCCGACGAGCTCGAGCACGGCCCCGTTCCAGAGAACGGCCTCGTGCTCGCCGCCGCGCAGCACGAGCCAGGGCTTCCCCGCCCGTGCCGTGCCGCGCCGCTCGACGCGCCAGCGGCCGCTCATGCGCAGGTGGCTGCGCAGGACGAGCCCGCCCTCGAAGCGAAGCAGGAGGTTCTTCCCCACCGCCTCCACCTGCTCGAGCCGCCGGCCGTCGAGCCGCTCGGCAAGCCCCTTCACCGCGGCGCGCGGGTGCGGTGTCTCGACCTCGACGCGCTCGCCGACGAGAACCTGCAGCCGACGAGCCGCGCGATGCAGCGAATCCCCTTCAGGCATGCGGGGAAGCCTACGATTGAGCCGTGCCGAAGCCCTTCATCGGAGTTCGCTGGTGGCTGGGGGTCGCGTTCGCCGTCGTGGCGGCGACCTCGACGGCGATCGTCGTCTCCCAGTTCTCCAACCGCTCGGAGAACAAGTTCCGCACGTACGGCGAGAGCGTCGCGCTTCGCCAGGTGCGGGCGGCGGCTCGGGAGAACGTCACCCCCGCCAGCCTCGACCGGGTGGCGAGCAAGCAACAGGGGCTCACCCTCCGGCTCTTCGGGCCGACGGGTGCGCCGTCGAGCACCGGAGCACTCGAACGGGAGGCTGTGAGAGCAGCGCAGGCCGGTGGCAACTTCGTCCAAGGCACGACCGACGGCGGGACGTTCGTGGCGGCGGTCCCGTACCACGGCCAGGTGCTCGTGGCGGTCAGCCGGCAGCCGGGGACGGCCGAGGCGATCGACACGGTCAACGGCGAGGCGCTGCGGGCAGGCGTCATCGCAGGAGTCATCGGCGTCATCGTCGGGCTCCTGTTCGCCCAGCTCATCGCTCTGCGCCTCCGCCGGCTGAACGCTGCCACGGAGGCGATCGCCCAGGGCGACTTCGAGACGCCGCTGCGCTACCGCTTCCGCGACGAGTTCGGCCTGCTCGCCCACAGCTTCGACCGCATGCGCCGCCAGCTGCGCCGCTCCTTCCGCCGCCTCGAGGCCGAGCGCGACCGCCTGCGGCTCCTGCTCGAGCGCCTCCAGGAGGGAGTGCTCACCATCGACCAGGACCTCGTCGTCCACTTCGCGAACACCGAGGCGCGGCGGATCCTCGGCCGGCGCCTGCGGGAGGGAGACGAGCTGCCGGAGCCCTGGCAGGGGTTCGGGCTCCGCGAGTTCGCGCACGGCCTGTTCGACGAGCGGTCGTCCGTCAGGCAGGTGCACGTGACGCCGGACGAGCACCACGCGTACGGCGTGGTCGGGATCCCCTCGCAGCCCGACACCGATTGGGCGCTGCTCGTCGTCGACGACCTGACCGAGCAGGAGCGGCGCGAGCTCGCCGAGCGCGAGTTCGTCTCCAACGCGGCGCACGAGCTGCGGACGCCGCTGACGACGATCATCGGCGCGGTCGAGGTGCTCCAGGCCGGGGCGAAGGAGGACCCCGCCGAACGCGACCGCTTCCTCGGCCACATCGAGCGCGAGTCGGGCCGGCTGGCGCGGCTCGCGCGCGCGATGCTGACGCTGGCCCGGGCGCACTCCGGGCAGGAGCCGCCGCGCCTCGAGGCGGTCGAGCTCGCTCCGCTCCTGCGCGAGGTCGCCGCCGGCCTGCAGCCGCACGACGGCGTCGCGGTCGACCTGGAGGTCGCGGACGGCCTGGCGGTCGAGACGAACCGCGACCTGCTCGAGCAGGCACTGCGCAACCTCGGCGAGAACGCCGCCAAGCACACGGCGCGCGGCTCGGTCGTCCTCCGCGCCTACCCGAACGGGAACACTGTCACCGTCGAGGTGGAGGACTCGGGCCCGGGGATCGACCCGGAGGTGCAGCGCCACGTCTTCGACCGCTTCTACCGCGGCGAGCGCGACGCCCTCGGCTTCGGCCTCGGCCTCGCGATCGTGCGAGAGTCGGTGCGCACGCTCGGCGCCCGCATCGAGCTCGACTCCTCCCCCGGCGAGGGAACCGTGTTCCGGATCGTGCTCGCGCCGGCGCGCGTGCGGGAGGAGGTGCCGGCGGCGTGAACGTGCCCGACGGCAAGGGCCAGCGGATCCTGCTGGTGGACGACGACGCGGGCGTGCGCGACGTCGTCGCCTTCACGCTGCGGCGCGAGGGCTTCGAGGTGGACGAGGAGCGGGACGGGGAGTCGGCGCTCGAGTCGGGCCGCTCGGGCGTGTACGCGCTCGTCGTCCTCGACGTCATGCTGCCGGGGCTCTCCGGGGTCGAGGTGTGCCGCGCGCTGCGGGCCGAGAGCGACGTCCCGATCCTGATGCTGACGGCGCGCGATGCCGAGTCCGACCGGGTGCTGGGGCTCGAGCTCGGCGCGGACGACTACGTGACGAAGCCCTTCTCGACGGCCGAGCTACTCAGCCGCGTGCGCGCGATCCTGCGGCGCCGTGCGCTCGACCGGGCGACCGGCGGCGCGACGGTGCGGAAGCTCGGCGGCCTCCAGATCGACCTCGGCCGGCACGAGGTCCTCGTCGACGGCGAGCGTGTCCACCTCACGCTGTCGGAGTTCAAGGTTCTCTCGCTCCTGGCCGAGCAGCCGGAGGCGGTCGTCTCGCGCCGCGCGCTGATGCAGCATCTCTGGGCGAGCGAGCACGTCGGCGACGAGCACGCGTGCGAGGTGCACATCTCGAACCTGCGCCGCAAGATCGAGCGCGACCCGTCGCAGCCCGAGCGCCTCGTCACCATCCGCGGCTCGGGCTACATGCTCGTCGCGGCCTGAGCGTCCTCGAGACGCCGCTCTTCTGATCCAACCGACGAGGGCCGGCGGCCAATTGCCTGCCGGCCCTCGTGGCCCGCGGGCGTTGCCTTAGTTGCGAAGGCTGTGAACCGACATCTCCTGCACGGCCGGCATGGCGTTTCCGCCGCCACCGTTGCCGGGCGCCTCGATGCCGACCTTCTGCATCGCCGGGCCGAGCCGCTCCGACTGGAACCGCTCGAAGTGTTGCTTCGACTCCCAGATGTCAATGATCCGAATGCCCGAGCCGGACTCACCGGCAGCGTGCACGATCAGACCCTCCGGGTTGTTAGTGCCGAGCTCTGTGTCGAGCTTGTCGTACTGCTCGCGACTGATCGGCAGGTCGCTGACGAACGCCCAGGTCTCCATGACTCTCCTGTCGTAACCACACAAGGTGGAAACGCGAATCCGCGCGTCTCCTTGACGCACCCAGGCCGAATGTGACAGACGGAGAGGATAGATCTGGTCGAGCCTCAGCGGCTTCCGCGCCAGGCCTACGCGCACCGGCCACCATAGCTACGATCGCGCGCCGGGAGCGAGGCCGGCAACACGCAAGACCGACAAACTCGTGGTTACCGTTCGCCGCATGTGGGCGCCTATCCCGGTCGAGCGTCGTCGGACGGGCTCGCCGTGCGCGCCGTGGGGCTTCGCGTCGCCGCGGTGATCCGTCCCTTCAGAGAGCAGGACGAGGCCGAGGTCGATGCGCTGCTCGAGTCGGCCTGGCCGGACGATGAGGCTCTTCGTGACATCTCGGCCATCCACGGGCTCGATCTCGACCGCGAGGATCGCTGGCGGCGGACGCTCGTCGGCGTCGCTTCCGGCGAGGTCGTCGGAGCGGGCACGTTGCTCGGGAGTGCGCGTCATCCCGCCCGGTACTTCCTGGTTCTCCTCGTGGCTCCGGGGTTCCGTCGCCGCGGGATCGGCACCGCGCTTCTGGCCGAGCTGGTCGCACTCGGCGACGGACGGCCTCTGTTGGCCCGGGTCCGAGAGACCGACGCGGCGGGGCTCGGGTTCCTCCGCGCCCACGGCTTCGAGGTACTGATGCGAAATCGCGTCGGGATCGTCGACCCGGGCGATCCGCAGGTGCGGGCCTGGAACGCAGGCTCGCCTGCGGCTCGGCTCGAAGGTGACGCCTCGCGCGAGGAGCTGGCGCTCGCGCACGAGGAGGCCTATGCCGCCGAGCACGCAAGCTGGTCGCCGACGACGGAACGCCCGCTCGAGGAGTCAATCCGGCTGTTCTGCGGCGACTCGTGGCTACCCGAGACGGCGCGCGTCGTCCGTCGTCGAGACCGGATCGCCGCGGTTGCAGGACTCCACGGGCCGCCGCTCGCTCCGTCCGGGGACGAGTTGTTCCTGATCGCCGGCTCCGCCACCCGCGACGCCGCTGCACTGCGGGCCGTCGTCGCCGCCGAGCTCGAACTGGCTCACTCGCTCGGCGCCCGGGTCTCGATCGAAGCCGACGAAGCCAACCGCGAGCTCGCTCAGATCCTGGCCGAGCTGCCCGCCGTGATGGAACCGACACTGCTCCTGCTCAGCACCGACGCCCGCGTCCGCTAAGCGCGCAGCACCGCGCGCCGCGGGCCGGCGAGGAAGCCGGCCTCCACGAGCAGCGGCATGACGACCGTCTCCGTCACCGGTTCGCTGTCGAAGCGCTCGACCGCGAGGCGTTTCGCACCCCCGCGCTTGACGAAGCCGACGAGCGCGGCGAGCGCCGGCCGCAGCCAGTCCTCGTCCGGTTCCCGCAGCGGGACGAGCGAGCGGCCGCCCCGCTCGACGAAGAGCGCCGGCGCGCCGCCGAGCAGCACCACGTGCGCTCCCGCCACCCGGGCTGCGCGCGCCCCGGCGCGCTTCGGCCACGGGAGCACGGCACCGTACGGCTGGGCCGGGTCGGCGGCGGCGAGCACGAGCGGCTCGGGCTCTTCGTCCTCGCGCGGCCGCAGCTCGCGCAGGCGCTCGACGGCGCCGCCGAGCGCGAACTGCGCGCCGCCCAGCCCTTCCACGAAGTAGCCGCGGCGGCAGGAGCCGAGCGTCTCGAGCGCCCTCAGCTCGCCGTAGACGGCGCCGTAGCCGCCGGCGATGCCCTCGGCGCGGACGGAGTCGCGGGTGACGATGCCGTGCCGCTCGAGCAGGAGCTCCGCGAGCGCGCGGCGGTCGGGCTCGGCGCCGGCGAACAGCTCTGCCGCAAGCGACCAGCGTCCCTGCGTCGCAGTCGGGCGGTGCGCGCGGGTGCGGGAGAAACGGCGCGCGCGGCGATCGGGGCGCGGCGGCTGGTAGCGCCGCTCGGCGCGCAGTGGAGCCCAGGAATCGTTCGTCACCTCGCCGCTCCAGACGAGATCCCACAGAGCCGGGAGCGCGGTCTCGGCGTCGAGGCCGGTGTCGCCGAGGAGCCCGTCCCAGAAGAGCGCGCCTCCCGCGAGCGCGGCGCGGATCGTCTCGTGCGCCTCGCCCTCGGGAACCGCTGCTGCGGCGGGACGTCCCAGCAGCGGCGCGTCGTCGCGGAAGAAGACGGCCACGCGGTCGAGCCCCGCGCCGACCCATACGAGCTCGCCCGACGCGCACAGCTGGTCGAGCTGCTCGGGCCGGTAGTCGGGCACGCGCCGCGGCAGCACCTCCGCCTCCCAGAGCGCCACGGGCAGCGCGAGCGCCTGCAGCGGAACGAGCGCCTCGCGCAGCGACGCGCGGCGGTCTACACCGTGCCAGCTCGGAAGGAAGCGGCCGAGCGCCGCCTGCTCGACCGGCTCGACCTCGCGGCGGAGCGCCGCGAGCGACGCCCGGCGCAGCCGCCGCAGCACGTCCGGGTCGCACCACTCCCGCTCGCTGCCGCCGGGGCGCAGCTCACCACGGACGAGCTTCTCGTCGCGCTCCAGCTCCCGCAGCTCCCCTTCGACGTCGACGCCGAACCACATCGACGCCTCGGCGGTCGTGAACGGGCCGCGCCCGCGTGCCCACCGCGCCACGAGCGAGCGCAGCGCGTCGGCCACCGGCTCGAGGAACACCGCCGGCAGGCCGGACGGCGGGACGACGCCGAGCGCGTCGCGGTAGCGGCCGGCGTCCTCCGCCGCGGCCAGCGCGTCTCCGAACCGGAAGGCCCGCCGCTCGCGTACCAGGGTCTCGGCGAAGCCGGGGTCGTACTCGATCTGGTGCCCGCGCAGCCGCAAAAGGTCGTGGAGCTCGTCCGCGTTGCGCGGCTTCGGCTGCAGCGACGCCTCCACCTCGGCGAGCGCCGCCGGGTCGATCAGCTCGCGCAGCTCCTCCTGGCCGAGCAGCTCCCGCAGGAGGTCGCGGTCCAGCGAGAGTGCCTGCGCACGCCGCTCGGCCGGCGGCGTGTCGTCCTCGTACATGTAGGTGGCGATGTAGTCGAAGAGGAGCGAGGACGCGAACGGCGAGGCCGACGCGGTCTCGACGTCGACGAGGTCGAGCTCCCGCGCGCGCAGCCGGCCCAGCAGCCGCTTCAGCGCCGGCAGGTCGAACACGTCCTGCAGGCACTCGCGGTAGGTCTCGAGCACGATCGGGAAGCTCGAGTACTTGCGGGCGACCTGGAGCAGCCCCTGCGCCTTGAGGCGCTGCTGCCACAGCGGCGTCCGCTCGCCCGGCCGGCGCCGCGGGATGAGCAGGGCGCGCGCGGCGTTCTCGCGGAAGCGGGCCCCGAAGAGCGCCGTCTGCCCCACCTCGGCGAGCACGAGCTCCTCGAGCTCGTCCGGATCGAGGATGAGCAGGTCGGTGGCGGCGGTGAGTCTGCGTCCGGCAGGTGGAACGCGATCCCGTCGTCCGACCAGATCGACTGCACCTCGAGGCCGAGCGACTCGCGCAGCCGGGCGGCGACGGCCATGGCCCACGGCGCGTGGACGCGCGCGCCGAACGGCGTGAGGATGCAGACGCGCCAGTCGCCGATCTCGTCGCGGAACCGCTCGACGACGACGGTGCGGTCGGACGGGAGCGCGCCGGTCGCCTTCTCCTGCTCGCGGAGGAAGGCGACGAGATTCCGCTCGGCGCGCTCGTCGAGGTCCGGCACCTTCGGGTCGCTCGCCGCCAGCAGCTCGCGCGCGAACTTGCCGATCGCCTCGCCGAGCTCGTACGGCCGGCCGACGCCTTCGCCCTTCCAGAACGGCACCGCGCCGGGAACGCCCGGCGCCGGGGAGACGAGCACCCGGTCGCGGGTGATCTCCTCGATCCGCCACGAGGAGGCGCCGAGCACGATCACCTGGCCGGCGCGCGCCTCGTAGACCATCTCCTCGTCGAGCTCTCCCACCCGTCCGCCCTCGCCCGCGATGAAGACGCCGAACAGGCCGCGGTCGGGGATCGTGCCCGCGTTGGTGACGGCGAGCCGCCTCGCGCCCTGCCGCGCCGCGTATGACGCCCGCCGTGCGGTCCCAGACGATCCGCGGCCGCAGCTCGGCGAACTCGTCAGAGGGTAGCGGCCCGCGAGCATGTCGAGGACGTTCTCGAGCTGTGGGCGCGAGAGGTCGGCGAAGGGATAGGCGCGGCGGACCAGGTCGTGCAGCTCGCCCGACCTCGACTTCCTCGTCGGCGCAGATCGCGACGATGTGCTGCGCGAGGACGTCGAGCGGGTTCCGCGGGATCTGTGTCTCCTCGATCACGCCTGCGCGCATGCGCTGCGCGACGACCGCGCACTCGAGCAGGTCGGCCCGGAACTTCGGGAAGATCCGCCCGCTTCGAGACCTCGCCGAGCGAGTGGCCCGCGCGGCCGATCCGCTGCAGCCCGCGCGCGACGGACTTCGGCGACTCGACCTGGATCACGAGATCGACGGCACCCATGTCGATCCCGAGCTCGAGCGACGAGGTGGCGACGAGGCACGGGATGCGGCCGGCCTTCAGGTCCTCCTCGATCTGCGTCCGCTGCTCTCGCGACAGCGACCCGTGGTGGGCTCTCGCTATCTCCTCCTCGGCGAGCTCGTTCAGCCGCAGCGCGAGCCGCTCGGCGAGGCGGCGGTTGTTGACGAAGACGATCGTCGAGCGGTGCGCACGGACGAGCTCCACGAGCGCTGGGTAGATCGACGGCCAGATCGAGCGCGGCTCCCAGCCCTCCTCCCTGCTCTCTCCGCCCGGCTCGCGCATGTCCTCGACCGGCACGACGACCTCGAGGTCGAGCTCCTTCGCCACGCCCGCGTCGACGAGCGCGATCTCGCGGTTGCCCGAGACGAAGCGGCCGATCTCCTCGAGCGGGCGCTGCGTGGCCGAGAGGCCGATCCGCTGCGGCGGGTGCGCCGCGAGCGCCTCGAGCCGCTCGACCGAGAGCGCGAGATGGGCGCCGCGCTTCGTGCCTGCGACCGCGTGCACCTCGTCGAGGATCAGCGTGTCGACGCTGCGCAGCAGCTCGCGCGCCCGCGAGGTGAGCAGCAGGAAGAGCGACTCGGGCGTGGTGATCAGGATGTCCGGCGGCTCGCGGAGCATCGCCGCGCGCTCCTTCTGCGGCGTGTCCCCCGTGCGGACGGCGACCCGGAGCTCGGACTGCAGGCCGGCGAGCGGCCCGCGCAGGTTGCGCTCGACGTCGTAGTTGAGCGCCTTGAGCGGCGAGACGTAGAGGAGGCGGAGGCCCTGACCGGGCGCCTCCGTGAGCCGGTCGATGGCCGAGAGGAACGCCGCGAGCGTCTTCCCCGAGCCGGTCGGCGCCTGGATGAGCACGTGCCCGCCCGCGGCGATCGCGGGCCAGCCCTGATCCTGCGCCGGCGTCGGCGCGGCGAAGTTCCGCTCGAACCACGCGCGCGTCTCGGGGCGGAAGACCTCCAGCGGCTCCATGGGTCGAGCCTAGCGCCGACCTCGCCCGCGACGACCGCGCGGTTTACCGTACGAGCATGATCACGTGTCCCGCCTGCGGAACGGAGAACCCGGAGGGCTTCAGGCTCTGCGGGATGTGCGGCGCCTCGCTGGTGCCGACGGCCGCGCCGGCGCGCGAGGAGCGGAAGGTGGTGACGATCCTCTTCACCGACCTCGTGGGGTCGACCGCGCGCGCGGAGGGCCTCGATCCGGAGGACGTCAGCGCCACCCTCTCCGCGTACTACGCGCAGCTCCGCGCCGAGCTCGAGCGACACGGCGGCACGGTCGAGAAGTTCATCGGCGACGCCGTGATGGCGATCTTCGGCGCTCCGGTCTCGCACGAAGACGACGCCGAGCGCGCGGTGCGAGCGGCGCTCGCGATCCGCGACTCGATCGGCGAGGAGCTGCAGATCCGCACCGCCGTCAACACCGGCGAGGCGCTCGTCGCGCTCGGAGCGAAGCCCGGCGAGGGCGACGCGATGGTGGCCGGCGACGTCGTCAACACCGCCGCGCGGTTGCAGAGCGCAGCGCCGGTGAACGGGATCCTCGTCGGCGAGGGAACGTACCGCGCCACCAGGGACGCGATCGACTACCGCGAGGCGCCGCCCGTCGAGGCGAAGGGGAAAGCCGAACCGGTCAAGGTGTGGGAGGCGGTGGGAGCCCGATCGCGCTTCGGCAGCGACGTGGAGGAGAAGCTGCGGAGCCCGCTCGTCGGGCGGGAGCGCGAGCGCAGCCTCCTCGCCGACGCGCTCGCGCACGCGCGCGCGGAACAGTCGGCGCAGCTCGTCACGCTCGTCGGCGTGCCCGGCATCGGCAAGAGCCGCCTGGTGGCCGAGCTGTACCAGATCGCCGAGGCAGACCCCGACCTCATCAACTGGCGCCAGGGGCGTTCGCTCCCGTACGGCGAGCGTGTGAGCTTCTGGGCGCTCGGCGAGATCGTCAAGGCGCACGCGGGGATCCTCGAGTCGGACGGCGCGGCGACGGCCGAGGAGAAGCTCGTTGCGATGGTCGAGTCGCTCGGCGAAGACGAGCGCGACTGGCTCGTCCGGCATACGCGGCCGCTCGTGGGGCTCGAAGGCGAGGAACGAACCGAGCGCGACGAGGCGTTCGCGGCCTGGCGGCGGCTGCTCGAGGCGGCGGCCGAGCTGCGGCCGCTCGTGCTCGTGTTCGAGGACCTCCACTGGGCCGACGACGGGCTACTCGACTTCGTCGACCATCTCGCCGAGTGGGCGACGACCGTTCCGCTGCTCATCGTCGGGACCGCTCGCCCGGAGCTTCTCGACCGGCGGCCCGGCTGGGGCGGCGGCAAGCGCAACGCGCTCACGCTCTCGATCGGTGCGCTGAGCGACGACGAGACGGCAGTTCTCCTCCAGCGGCTGCTCAACCGCGCCGTCCTCGACGCGGACGCGCAGCAGGCCGTGCTGAAACGCGCCGAGGGCAACCCCCTCTACGCGGAGGAGTACGCGCGGATGCTCGCCGAGCACGAGGGCGACGACCTCCCGTTGCCCGAGACCGTGCAGGGCCTGATCGCCGCGCGCATCGACGGGCTCGCCCCTGAGGAGAAGGCGCTTCTGCAGGGCGCGTCCGTGATCGGCAAGGTCTTCTGGCCAGGCGCGCTGCCGGAAACCGACCCGCGCGCCCTGCATGGGCTCGAGCGCAAGGAGTTCGTCCGCCGCGACCGCCGCTCCTCGATCGCCGGAGAGACGCAGTACGCGTTCCTCCACGCCCTCGTTCGTGACGTCGCCTACGGCCAGATCCCGCGCGCGGAGCGGGTCGAGAAGCATCGCCGCGCGGCCGAGTGGCTCGGCTCGCTTGCCGGTGACCGCTCCGAGGACCTCGCGGAGATGCTCGCCCACCATTATCGGGAGGCGCTCACCCTCGCGGACGCGGCCGGGCTGGACGCGAGCGGGCTACGCGAGCCGGCCCGCCAGGCGTTTGCCGAAGGCGCGCGTAGGGCGCTGTCGTTCGGCGCCGGCGCCGGCGCGCACGAGCTCGCGCTCGAGGCGCTCGCGCTGACGCCCGAGGATGTGCCGGAACGGCCGGAGCTCTTCCTCCTCGCTGCCCACGCCAGCCGGCTGCTGGGCGGAGAGGATCTCAAGACGCTCGGCGAGCAGGCGATCGAGGGATTTCTCGCCCAGGGCGACTTCGGCCAGGCGGCCGACGCCGTCGCCGCGCTCGGCGGCGACTACTTTCATCGCGGCGACATCGTTGCCACGCGGGCCGCCCGTGACCGCGCCCTGGAGCTCGCTCGCCGGGATCCGACGTCGCCGGCGGCGGCACGCGCCATCGCAAGCGTCGCGCGGAGCAGATACCTCCTCGACGGCGACGTGGAGGGTGCCCTCGAGCTCGCGCGCGAAGCGCTCGCGCTCGAGTCGGGTGACGACCGGACGAAGGCAATCTGTCTCAACACGATCGGAATGGGGCGAGTCCGCGCCGGGGACGCAGAAGGCGTCGCCGACATCGAGCAGAGCGTCGCGCTTGCGCAACGGTCGGGCTCGTACTTCCACCTCGCCACCGGCCTGAACAACCTCGCGAACATGCTCTGGGAGGTCGGGAGGCTTGCGGACGGCTCCGCGCGCATCCACGAGGCACGAGCGTTGTGCGAGCGCTATGGGCTCGTCTCCCTGCTCCAGTGGAACGACGCGGAGCTCCTGTACGACGCCGCCCTCAGAGGCGATCTGGAGGAGACGGTCGCAGGCGTGACGCGCCTCCTCGACCGCGGGCTCGGAGGCGCGGCGTATCAGGAGCGTGCGCTACTCGCCCTGCGGGCGCTCGGGCTGCTCGCGCTCGGTCAGGTGGAGCGGGCGGCGGTGGACGCCGATCGTGCCGTCACGACCTGGCGCGAGGCCGGCGCCGACGCCCAGGTCGCGATGTACATCCTCACGGCTGCCGCGCTGAGCCGCCGCGCCTCCGGCCCATCCGAGGAGGCCGACGCGCTGCTGGCGGAGGCGCTGGCTGCGGCGCCCGACGAGATCGTCTACGAACTGCCGCTCCACATGGTCGAGCTCGGCCGCGGCGCCGAATACCTTGCGCAGACGGACGGAAGGACCGGCCAGGTCTGGCTGAAGGCGGGTCGGGCTGCCGCGTCCGGCGAGCTCCTGCACGCTTCCGAGATCTACGGCTCGATCGGCGCCCGCTTCCCGGAAGCGTGGGCCGCCCTCCTCGCCGCCGAGCGCGGCGACCCGTCGCGGCTCGACGCGGCGCTCGCCTACTTCGAGGAGCAGCACGCGACGCCGTACGTCCAGCGCTGCCGCGCTCTCATGCAGGCGTCTGCGTAGGATCAAGCCATGCCGGACGCGCTCTATTTCACCGAGGACGAGGCGGCCAACCACCTGCTCGCCGACGATCCGTTCGCGCTGCTCGTCGGCTTCGCGCTCGACCAGCAGGTCACGGTGCAGCAGGCGTTCCTCGGCCCGCTGCGGCTGAAGGAGCGGCTCGGCACGCTCGAGCCGCGCAAGGTCGCCGCAGCCGACCTCGAGCCGCTCTTCCGCGAGAAGCCGGCGATCCACCGCTTTCCCGGGTCGATGGCCGGGCGCGTGCGCGACCTCGCCGCGACGGTGGCCGAGGACTACGACGGCGACGCGTCGCGCCTCTGGACGGAGGCCGCGGACGGCGCCGACCTCCGCAAACGCATCTCAGCGCTCCCGGGCTTCGGCGAAATGAAGGTGAAGGCGCTCGGCTCGGTGCTGGCGAAGCGCTTCGGGGTGCCGGTGGCGCAGGACCTCGTGCCGGGCCACCCGACGCTCGGGGACGTCGACTCCGCCCAGGCGCTCGCCGACTACCAGGCCGCGAAGAAAGCCCATAAGGCGGAGTGGCTGGCGTCGAAGTCCAGACGCTGATCGACGGCGGCCAGCCGGCCGAGCGGACAGCGCACGCGCTCGCCGAGTTCTGCGGCGCCGCGAAGCAGACGCTCGAGATCGCGGTCTACGACTTCCGGTTGCCGGCCGATCTCAACGACATCGTCTGCGGCGAGCTGATCGCGGCCGAGAAGCGCGGCGTCGCCGTCCGGCTCGCCTACAACCTCGACCACGCGAACGCGGCGCCCGTTCCGCCGCCGCCGATCACGGATCCCGACGCGATCGAGGCGATGCCGTTCCCGACGGCCGCGATCCCGGGGGTGCCCGATCTGATGCATCACAAGTACGTCGTCCGCGACGCGGCCTCCGTGTGGACCGGCTCGACGAACTGGACTGCCGACTCGTGGACGCGGGAGGAGAACGTCATCGTGACCCTCGACTCGCCGGCGGTCGCGGCGCGCTACCTCGAGGACTTCGAGCAGCTCTGGACTACGCGCATCGTGGCGCGCAGCGGCAAGGTCGACACCGCGCCGGTCGAGGGCGGCATCCGCGTCTGGTTCTGCCCGGGCCGCGGCGAGAAGCTCGCGCACCGGATCGCGAAGGCGATCGGCTCGGCCAAGCGCCGCGTCCGGATCGCCTCGCCGGTCATCAGCTCGGCGCCGATCCTCGGGACGCTCGCGCAGGTCGCGTCCGACGGCAAGGTCGACCTCGCCGGCGTCGTCGACGCCACGCAGATCGCCGAGGTGCTCGCGCAGTGGCACGAGAACGGGAACGCGGAGTGGAAGGCGCCGCTGCTGCGCACGACGCTCACGCGCGCGCCGTTCTCCGGCAAGGTCACGACGCCCTACGCGCCCGGCTCGGTGCACGACTACATGCACGCGAAGGTGACCGTCGCCGACGACACCGTCTTCGTCGGCAGCTTCAACCTGTCGCACTCGGGCGAGCTGAACGCCGAGAACGTGCTCGAGCTGCAGGATCCGCAGCTGGCCGAGC
Source organism: uncultured Actinomycetes bacterium (assembly GCA_963720065.1). Taxonomy (GTDB): domain Bacteria; phylum Actinomycetota; class Thermoleophilia; order Gaiellales; family Gaiellaceae; genus Palsa-739. Next base: position 19,812 of record CAVREH010000012.1, on the reverse strand, counting down.
GGCTGGCGGCGTTCGTCGACGAGGTCCGCGGGCGCTATCCCCCGGTCGCCGTTTAGGACGGCTCGCTCGAGGCCGATCAAGAGACGGTGAGGCGCCTCGCGTTCGTCGCCGCTCTCGCGGTCGCTCTGCTGGCCGGATCGTCCGCGCACGCGCTGCGGCTGCCCTCGGCCCGGCACTGCCCCATCTTCCCGGCGAGCAACGCGTGGAACCAGCGCGTCGACGAGCTGCCCGTGGCGGCCGACTCCGCCCAGCTGATCGCCTCGATCGGGCTGGACGCCCCGGTTCACGCCGACTTCGGCTCCGGCAAGTGGGACGGAGGCCCGATCGGGATCCCCTTCGACGTCGTCTCGCGCTCGACGCCGCTCCATCGGGTCTCGTTCGGATACGCCGACGAGTCGGACCGCGTCCGCTATCCGATCCCGCGGCACGTCCAGATCGAGGGAGGCGCGCACGCGAAGGGCGATCGGCACGCAATCCTGGTGGACAAGAGCACGTGCCGGCTCTACGAGCTGTACGACCTGCGCCACGCGAAGCACGGCTGGACGGCCGGGTCGGGCGCGACCTGGAACCTCCGCTCGAACCACCTGCGGCCGGCGGGCTGGACGTCGGCCGACGCCGCCGGGCTGCCGATCTTCCCCGGCCTCGCCCGCTGGGACGAGGTCTCGCGCGGCGTGATCGACCACGCGCTCCGCTTCACCGCGCCGGAGACGCGGCGCGCGTACGTCTACCCGGCGCGCCACTACGCGTCGAGCTCGAGCGACCCGGCGCTGCCGCCGATGGGGCTGCGCGTGAGGCTGAAGGCGAGCGTGGACATCGCCTCGTTCCCGCCCCAGGCGCGCGTGGTGCTACGGGCGCTGCGGCGCTACGGGATGATCCTCGCCGACAACGGCTCGCCCTGGTACGTCTCGGGCGCGCCGAACCGGCACTGGTCGAACGACGCCCTCCACACGCTCGGCCGCCTCACGGGCGCCGACTTCGAGGTCGTGAACACGTCCTCGCTGCGCGAGCCCGGGAAATAGCTAGCGGGTAGCCCAGTCCGCGCGCGGGTCCGGCAGCGGCGTCAGCACCGGCTCGACGCGGTCGCGGAGGTGCTCGAACGCGGGCGGCAGGATCAACTTCTCGCCGAGGTGCGCGGGATCCTCGTCGGCCGCGAAGCCCGGCCCCAGCGTCGCGATCTCGAACAGGACGCCGGCGGGCTCGCGGAAGTAGATCGAGCGGAACCAGAAGCGGTCGATGATCTGCGTCGGGTGGCTGCCCGACTCGGCGACGAGGTCGTGCCAGGCCTGCTCGTCCTCCATCGTCGACGCCCACGCGACGTGATGGACGGTTCCGGCACCGCCGACGCCGGGGACGTGGGGCGCCTCGGCGTACTCGATCCAGCCGCCGCGCGTGTCGGCGCGCGTGTCCCAGCGGCCGTCCTGCCGCTCGAACCCGAGCGCCGCCAAGAACCCGTCGCTCGGCCGACCGTAGGCGCGAACGCCTTCGAAGCCCTGCAGCGCGACCTCTCGGGGGATCTCCGGATGGCGCGCCACGAGCGGCTCGTCCGCGACCTGCGAGACGACGAGCTCGTGCGCGAGCCCCTCGGGATTCTCGAACCGGAGCGCCGGGCCGTCGGCCTCGACCTCGTGGCCCTCCGCGCTCAGCCGGTCGGCCCAGAACTCGAGCGCGTCCGCCGAGCCGACGCGCCAGACGACCGTGTGAACCATCCCGTCGCCGGCCTGCCCCGGCCCGGCGTTCGGGTACTCGAAAAAGGTGATGTCCGAGCCGGCGTGCCCCTCCTCGTCGGCGTAGAAGAGGTGGTAGACGGTCGGGTCGTCCTGGTTGACGGTCTTCTTGACGAGCCGCAGGCCGAGCACGCGCGTGTAGAAGTCGAGGTTGCCGGGCGCGTCGGCCGTGATGCACGTGACGTGGTGAATCCCGTCGAGGCGCATGCTCAGCCGTCCGGAGCCTGCGCGTCCGCGAGCAGCTGCTTCGCAGCTTCGAGGTCGGGCGCGCCCACAAGGATCTCCCGCGCTCCGGCAGCCATGAAGTCCTCGAGCGACGAGTCGATCGCGTCGGTGTCCCGGTAGGCGCACTTGATCCCGGCCGACCGGAGCAGGCCGCACACCACCTCGGCCTCGGACTCCCCCGAGACGACCGTCAAGACAACTGGGGCGTCTGCCTCCACTCCGCGAAGGCTACTTGGACTCTCGCGGCCAGACGAGGCCGACGTAGCACGGCAGCTCAGCCGACGCCGGCGAGGAGGAACGCGCGCGACTCGCGGAGCATCTCGCGGGCGATCACGAGGCGCTGGATCTCCTGCGTCCCCTCGTAGATCTGCGTGATCTTCGCGTCGCGCATGAAGCGCTCGACCGGGTACTCCTTGATGTAGCCGTAGCCGCCGAGGATCTGCACCGCGTCGGTCGTGACGGCCATCGCGACGTCGCCGCACTTGAGCTTCGCCATGGCCGAGGCCTTCGTCAGCTCCGCTTCGTCGACGCCTTCGTCCGCCATGCGCCCGAAGCGGTAGAGGAGGCCACGCGCCGCCTCGCACTCCGTCTCCATGTCGGCGAGCTTCGCCTGGATCAGCTGGTGCTGGCCGATCGGCTTCCCCATCGTCTCGCGCGTCTTCGCATACTCGAGCGCGTAGTCGGTCGCGCCCTGCGCGATGCCGAGCGCCTGCGCGGCGACGCCGGGACGCGAGCGGTCGAGGATGCGCATCGCGATCCGGAAGCCCTCGCCCTCCTCGCCGAGCAGGTTCGCGGCCGGGATGCGGCAGTTGTCGAACGTCAGCTCGCCGGTCGTCGAGCCGGAGATCCCCATCTTCGGCTCGAGCCGGGCGACCGCGAAGCCCGGGCGTGTCGGCCTCGACGACGAACGCCGAGATCCCGGAGTGGCCCGCGTCCGGGTCGGTCTTGGCGAAGACGGTGTAGAGGTTGGCGACGCCGGCGTTCGTGATGAAGCGCTTCGAGCCGTCGAGGACGTACTCGTCGCCCTCGCGCCGGGCCGTCGTCCGCATTGCGGCCGAGTCGGAGCCGGAGCCCGATTCGGTGAGCGCGTACGCGGGCAGCCACTCGCCCGAGGCGAACTTCGGGAGGTAGCGCTCCTTCTGCTCGTCGGTGCCGGCGAGCTTGAGGCCGAGCGAGCCCAGCTCCTGCACCGCGAGGATCAGCGCCGAGGTCGCGCAGACCTTCCCCACCTCCTCGATCGCGATCAGCGAGAGCAGCGCGCCGGTGCCGAGCCCGCCGTACTCCTCGGCGAAGAAGAGCCCGAAGATGTCGTTCTCGCGGAACAGCTCGACGACGTCCCACGGGAACTCGTGGGAGGCGTCGATCTCGGCGGCGCGCGGCGCGACCCGCTCACGCGCGAGCTGCCGGACGAGGTCGCGCAGCTCCCGTTGCTCGTCGGTCAGGACGTCCCAGGGCATCGCGAAGAGGATCGTACGGCAAGCGTGGTTTACCCTCGACGCTGATGATCCTGCGCAACGGGACGATTCGCACGCTCGATCCGTCGCTGCCCACCGTCTCGTCGCTCTGGATCGCGGGGGAGCGGGTCGCCGGCGGTGTCGGCGTCCACGAGACCTCGCTGCCGAGCCCCGAGACGGTCGACCTCGGCGGGCGCTGCGTCCTGCCCGGCTTCACCGACTCGCACGTCCACTTCCCCACCTGGGCGCTGGCCCGGCACGACGTCTCTCTCCACGACTGCGCGTCACTCGCAGAGGCGCTCGGCCGCGTGCGCGCGGCGCCGCGCACGGGAAGCTGGCTGCGCGGCCAGGGCTGGCGCGACGCCGACTGGCCCGACGGGCCGCCGACCCGCCAGGCGCTCGACGAGATCGAGCCCGAGCGGCCGGCCATGCTGATCTCCAAGGACTACCACGCCCTCTGGCTCAACTCGGCGGCGCTCGCGCTCGCGGGCGGCGACCTCGCGGTCGACGGCGGGGTCGTTGTGCGGAACGAAAGCGGAGAGCCGACCGGCGTCCTCTACGAGGAGGCGGCGTGGCGCTTCAAGGCGCGTTTCGTCCAGATCGGCGACGAGGAGTACGTCAAGGCGATGCGCGACGGCGTCAAAGTCGCGGCTTCGCGCGGCGTGACCTGCCTCCACGACAAGGACGGCTGGCTCGGCGCGGTCGGGCTCTGGCAGCAGCTCGAGCAGCAGGGCGGGCTGCCGCTCCGCGTGTGGCAGTCGACTCCCGCCGAGCGGCTGCCGCAGCTGCGCGAGATCGGCCTCCGCAGCGGCGCGGGCTCACCGCTCCTCCGGCTCGGCTACCTGAAGACGTTCATGGACGGGACGCTCGGCTCGCAGACGGCGTGGATGTCCGATGGGAGCGGCGTCACCATCACAAGCGGCGAGGAGCTCGAGCAGATCGTGCGCGAGGGAGCCGAAGCCGGCTGGCCGGTCGGCGTCCACGCGATCGGCGACGCGGCGAACACCGCGGCGCTCGACGCGTTCGAGCGCTCGCGGGACGTGTGGGAGCCGCGCGGCCTGCGGCAGCGGATCGAGCACGCGCAGTGCCTCGCGCCCGAGGACGTCGCCCGCTTCGGCGAGCTCGGGATCGTGTGCTCGGTCCAGTTCACGCACGCGCCCTCCGACGAGCAGCTCGCGAGGCGCTTCTGGCCCGACCGGCTCGACGGGACCTACTCCTTCCGCTCGCTGCTCGAGTCCGGCGCCGTGCTTGCGAACGGCTCCGACGCGCCGGTCGAGGAGCTCGAGCCGTGGGCCGGCGTCGTCGCGGCCGTCCTCGACCACTGGCGCGAGGACCAGAAGCTCACGCTCGAGCAGGCGCTCCACGCGATCTGCGTCGCGCCCCCCTGGCTGTCGCACGACGAGCGCGCCCGCGGGACGCTCGTCCCCGGCCGCTACGCCGACCTGGTCGTGCTCGACCGCGACCCGTTCGCGTGCGAGCCGGAGGAACTGCGCGAGGTCGAGGTCGTGGCGACGATGCTCGGCGGGCGCTGGACGCACAAACCGCCGCCCTGGGATTGACTCGACGCGGCGTACAATCCGGGCGATGGCCGTTCGCACGATGAACCCTGTCCACGTCGCCGGTACCTGCGCGGTCGCGGCGACCGCCGAGATCATCGGCGCGAAGTGGACGGCGCTGCTCGTCCACGACCTCTCCGAAGGCCCGCGCCGCTTCTCGGAGCTCGAGCGCTCCTGCCAGGGCATCAGCCCGCGCACGCTCGCCGAGCGGCTGCGCGCGCTCGAGGCCGACGGTTTCCTCGAGCGCCAGAGCTACCCCGAGACGCCGCCGCGGGTCGAGTACTCGCTGACGGCGAAGGGCCAGTCGCTCCTGCCGATCATCGACGCGATGCGCGAGTTCGGCCACGACTGGCTCCCCTGCGGGCGCACGCACCCGCACGCGCTCTAGCGTCCACGTAAGCCCGGAGCGTGACATTCGAGCGCTTGGCGACGTATACGAGGAAGCGATGAAGGCGATCCTTGCGTTGGTGTTGCTGGGCGCTGTCGGTTTCGCCCTCGCCGGCTGCGGGTCAGGAGCCAAGGCCGACTCCGGCCCCACCACAGTCACGGGAACGAAGACCATCTCGGTGAAGACCGGCACGCCGATCCGCTGCAAGGGCGGGGCGGGCGCGAGCGTTCCGCCTACCGGCCAAGCAGTCGTCGGATCCGGAGACGGCCGTTCGTCGTCGTCGAAGGTCCAGGTGACGCACCGGCAGGACGGCTCGGTTGTCGTCTCCTGCCGGGTCAGCCGCGGCTAGCCGTTCAGCCGGCCCAGCGCCGTGAACAGCGCGGCGACCGTGTCGATCCCGGCCGCGAAGTACTCGACGAGGAAGCGCTCGTTCGGCGAGTGAATGTTCGATTCCGGCAGAGCGAAGCCGCTGAGGATCGTGTCGATGCCCTTCTCCGTCAGCGCGGGCATGAGCGGGATCGAGCCGCCGACGCGCGTGAGCAGCGGGCGCTTCCCGAGCGCCTGCTCGAAGGCGCCGATCGCGAGCTGCACGGCCGGCGCGTCGGCGCGGACGATGCCCGGGTTGGCGCCTTGCCACGAGATCTCGAGCTCCGCACCCTCGGGAGCGGCCGCGCGCAGCAACTGCTCCGCGGCGCAGCCGACCGTCTCGACGTCCTGGCCCGGCGCGAGCCGGATCGAGAACTCGGCGGAAGCCTCGACGCTGAGCGTCGTGTTGCGCACGCCCGGCTTTCCGCCGACGATCCCGTTCACGTCCGTCGAGGGCTCTGCCCACGTGCGCACGTAGAACTCCTCGCCGGCCTTGGCGTCGAGCGGCTGGGCGCCGGCCTCCGCGATCGCCTCGGCTCCCGGCGGAAGCTGCGACCAGGCTTCGAGCTCCTCCGCGGTCGGCACGGCGATTCCGGCGCGCAGCGGCTCCGGCAGCCGGCCGTCCGGCCCGGCGAGCACCGCGTCCAGGCAGCGCATGAGGACGTGGATCGCGTTGAGCGCCACGCCGCCGTACATCCCGGAGTGCAGGTCGCGCTCGCCGGTCCGCACCTTGACGTCGACGCCGACGAGGCCGCGGGTCGCGAGCTCGATCGTCGGCACGTCGCGCCGCAGCATCCCGCCGTCGAAGATCATGCATGCGTCGGCGCCGCGCTCGTCCTGGGCGATCCAGTCAGCGATCGTGTGGCCGCCGATCTCCTCCTCGCCGTCGAAGGCGATCCGGAGGTTGACCGGCAGCGCGCCCGCCTCGACGAGGCGCTGCGCCGCCTTGAGGACGAGCCAGAGCTGGCCCTTGTCGTCGGCGACGCCGCGCCCGTACGCCCACTCGCCGCGGATTTCGAGCTCGAACGGGTCGGACTCCCAGAGCTCGAGCGGCGCGGGCGGCTGGACGTCGAAGTGGTTGTAGACGAGGACGGTCGGGGCGTCGCCCGCGCCGTTCGAGGCCGGGATCTCGCCCAGCGCGAGCTCCCGCTCGCCGAACGGCGTCAGCTCCGCGGTGCCGCCGCTGCGGCGGATCAGCTCGCAGACCCACTCGCCGGCGCGCTTCACGTCCTCCCGGTGGGCCGGGTCAGCGCTCACGCTCGGGATCGCAATCAGCTCAGCCAGCTCGGCGCGCCAGGCCTCATCCACGGGGAGAGACTCTACGGAGATAGTGCGCGCCTCCGCCGAGCGAACCCGCTTCGTCCGCGGGATCGAGCAGGGCGCAGGTGCGGAGCGAGAGACAGCCGCACCCGATGCAGGTGGTCAGCCGGCCGCGAATCGCCTCGAGCGTCGCGATGCGCTCGTCGAGCTCGCGCTTCCAGCGGCGCGAGAGCCGCTCCCAGTCGCGCTTCGTCGGCGTCCGGCCCGCAGGCAGCTCGTCGAGCGCGGCGCGGACCCGCTCGAGCGGGATGCCGGCCGCCTTCCCCGCCTGTACGAGCGCGACGCGACGCAGGGTGACCGATGCGTAGCGCCGCTGGTTGCCGTCGGTGCGCCGCGCCGAGATGAGCCCCTCGCGCTCGTAGAAGCGGAGGGCCGACTGCGAGACGCCGCTCCGGTCGGAGAGCTCGCCGATGGTCAGTTCCCTTGCCACTTGACTTCAACCTTAGTTGAGGTTCTACGGTGTGTGCATGCCAACCACTGAGACACTCGGCTACGACGACCTACCGGCGCTGCTGACGCGGCTGACCGGCGACGAGAAGCACGACCGGAGCTCGTTCTCGACCCTCGACGTTCTCTGGGTCCTGTACGACCGGATCCTCGGCGAAGACGACCGCTTCCTGCTCTCGAAGGGCCATGGGCCGGCCGCGTTCTACGCCGTGCTCGCGGCGAAGGGCATCGTCCCCGTGGAGGAACTCGACGGCTTCGGCGAGTTCGACTCGCCGCTCGGCTACCACCCCGATCGCAATCTCGCGCCGGGAGTCGAGATCTCGAGCGGCTCGCTCGGCCATGGGCTCGGAATCGCGGTCGGCTCCGCGCTCACCGGCCGCCGTGTCTGGTGTCTCGTCGGCGACGGGGAGTTCGACGAGGGCTCGACTGGGAGGCGGTGCAGTACGCCGGCCGGGTCGGGCTCGGTTCGCTGACCGCGATCGTCGTCGACAACGACTCCGCCGGGCTCGGATGGCCGGATGGCATCGAGCGGCGCTTCATGCTCGAGGGCTGGATCGCGCTGCGGGTCGACGGACGCGATCACGAGGCGCTCGAGGCAGCCTTGCGGCCCGACCTCGAGGGGGAGCGGCCGCGCTGCATTGTCGCGGATGGTGGGAGCCCGATGACGGCCATGCGCGAGCGGTTCTACGAGGTGGCCCGCGAGGCGCTCCACGAGAACGAGCGGGTCGCCGTCGTGACCGCGCAGATCGGGTCCGACTCGCTCGGCGGCCATCCGCGCCATTTCGACGTCGGCATCCGCGAGCAGCTCATGATCGGCGTCGCCGCCGGGCTCGCGCTCGAGGGCTACCGGCCCGTCGCCCACTCGTACACGCCGTTCCTCGTCGAGCGGCCCTGGGAGTTCCTCAAGCTCGACCTCGGCCACAACGATCTCGGCGCGGTGCTCGTCTCGACCGGCGCCTCGTACGACGCGGCTCGCAGCGGCCGCACGCATCAGGCGCCCGAGGACGTCGCGCTCGTCGGGGCGCTGCCCGGCTGGACGATTCACGTCCCCGGGCATCCCGAGGAGCTCGAACGGATCTTCCGGCGGTCTCTCTCCGGCGACGACCGCGTCTACATCCGCCTGAGCGACGAGGAGAACCACGCGCGGGTCGACGGCGGCGGCTTCACGGTTCTGCGCCGCGGCTCGGCCGGCGCGCCGCTCGTCGTCGCGGTCGGGGCCACGCTGACGCCGCTGCTGGAGGCGACGGCGGGTCGCGACGCCAGCGTCGCGTACCTCGCGACGGTGCGGCCGTTCCCGCACGACGATGTGCGCGAGGCACTCGGGGACGGCACCGACGTCGTCCTGGTCGAGCCGTACCTCGCCGGCACCTCGGCCGCCGAGATCGCCGTCGCGCTACGCGACCGGCCGCACAGGCTGCTCGCCCTCGGCGTCCCGAACGCTGAGTTCCGCCACTACGGCACCGGCGCGGAGCACAGGGCGGCCCACGGACTCGACGCAGCGGGGATTGCCCGCTCACTGGAGCAGTTCGAGCTCTAGACGATTGGTTCCAAAGTGGCGTGCCGGCCGGGGGCGTAGGGCATCCGGCCCCGCTGCAGTTTCGGAATCAATCGTCTAGCCCTCGGCCGGCCAGTCGTCCGCGAAATCCCAGCCGCGGAGCTCGTCCGGCTCGAGCCGGACGAGCACGCCCTCCGTGACCGTCGCCGCATACGCCGGGCCGTCCTCCGGGCCGAGGTACCGAACCGCCATCGAGGCAATGGCTTCTGCCGCGCCCTCCGGATCGAGGTGGACCTCACCCCGCGCCTCCAAGCCCCGGTACGGAGGCTGATGCTCGTAGACGACGATGCTCGCCCGCGGGTCGCGGCGGAGGTGCTTCAGCTTGATGTCGTTCGCGTAGACGACGACGTCGAAGCCGCCCTCGTGCCAGCGGTGCCAGACCGGCGAGAGGAGGACGCCGCCGTCCCTGCGGTACGTGGCCAGCACGGCAACGAGCGGCCGCTCGAGCAGGTCGCCGAGGTCCGCGGGTCCGAGCTTGTGCATCGGGCGAGTCTACGCCGATGCCGGCCCGGATCTAGGCGACGTCTTTCAGCGAGTTCGTCACCGCGAGCGCCCGCAGCTTCTTCAGGCTCTGGTTCTCGATCTGCCGGATCCGCTCCCGCGTCACGTTGAACGCGCGCCCGACCTCGTCGAGCGTGCACGGCTGCTCGCCGGCGAGCCCGTAGCGCAGCTCCAGCACGCGCCGCTCCCGGTGCGAGAGCGTGCCGAGGATGTCGCGCAGCAGCTCCTGGCGCAGCGTCGTGTCGGCCGCCTCGTCGGGCAGCGGGGCGTTCTCGTCGGTGAGGAAGTGACCGAACTCCGACTCCTCGTCGTCGCCGACCGGCTTCTCGAGCGAGACGGGCGCCTGCGACGTACGGAGGATCCCCTCGACCTCGTCGAGCGGGAGGTCGACGTCGCGGGCGATCTCGATCGCCAGCGGCTCGCGGCAGAGCTCGCCGCGCAGCTTGCGCTCGGAGCGGACGATCTTGTTCAGCTTCTCGACGACATGGACCGGCATCCGGATCGTGCGGCCCTTGTCGGCGAGCGCGCGGGCGACCGCCTGGCGGATCCACCACGTCGCGTAGGTCGAGAACTTGTAGCCCTTGCGCCAGTCGAACTTCTCGGCGGCGCGGACGAGGCCGATCGTGCCCTCCTGGATCAGGTCGAGGAACGGGAGCCCCTGGTTGCGGTAGCGCTTGCGCGATCGACACGACGAGGCGGAGATTCGCCTCGACCATCTCCTGCTTGGCGCGATGGTCGCCGCGCTCGATCCGCTTCGCGAGCTCGACCTCCTCGGCGGCGGTCAGCAGCTCGACCTTGCCGATGTCCTTGAGGAAGAGCTGGAGCGCGTCGGTCGAGACCTCGCGCACGGTCTCGTCGAGCTTCGCTTCCTCCTTCGGCTCCGGCTCCGTCGCCTGCGCGTCGACGACCTCGACCTGGAGCTCGTCGAGCGCCCGGTAGAACGTCCTCGATCTGCGCCGGCTCGAGCTCGAGCTCGTCGAGCGCAAGTGCGATCTCCTCGGCGCTGACCCGCCCGGCGGCCTGTGCCGCGTCGAGCAGGTTCCGTGCTTCGTCCGTCTCGAGAACGTCGTTCGGTGACGCCTCCACCACGGCTGTCTCGGCCATGCTCCCCCTCCCTCGCGATGCTGGAGGATGCCATGCGCGCAGGCGCCGGCGCCATAGGCCGTTCGGCTCATCTTTTCTTTACTTAGACCTAATACGACGCAGACGCGAAAGCAGGCTTCGTGCGTCTTCCCCGTAGGACGAGTGCCGCCCGTCGGCCGCCGCCAGCCGGAGTTGAGCGATCGCCTTGCTCCGCTGACGTGTCCAGAGCAGGAGGAGCCCGAGATGGAAGCGGACGACGGCGGCGCGCGGGAAGACGCCGGTGAGCGGGCCGAGCCGGCTGAACGCCTTCACCGGATTCGCCTTCGTGAACAGGCCGACGGCCGCGGCTGTGCGCGCGAGCGGGTCGTGCGGCGCGAGCTTCGCCGCTGCCTCGAACTGCCGCTCGGCCGACAGCGGCCGCTCGAGATTCCAGAGCGCGGAGCCGTACAGGAGCTTCGCCCGGGCGCTCGGCTTCGCGGCGGCGCGGGCGAGCGCGGCGAGCTCCGCCGGAGCCGACAACCTCTCAAGCGCGGGTGCGGGGCCGAAATCGAGCACGAGGTACGGCAGGGACGGCAGGCCGGGGAAGCTCAGCTTCGGGTGGAGGAGATCCTCTGCCCTGACTCCGTACGGCGAGTCGGCACCGACCTTCGCCGTCTTCTCCCACTCGGCGAGTGCGTCGGCGTTCCGGCCGGCCCAGTAGTCGGCGACACCGAGGTTGAGCAGCGCCACGCTGCTCGTGGGGTTCGCGGCTGCGAGCCGCTGCAGCTGCGCGAGCCCGTTCTGCTTCCACGCGGCAAAGGCCGAGCCGATCTGCGCCTCCAGGGAGTGGTAGCGGGCGAACACCGCGGCAGCGCGCGCGACGTGGTGCGCGTTGTAGAGCGCCTGCGCGCCGAGGAGCGCACGCGCCTCCGCGCTGCCGTCGACGCCGAAATTGAGGTCGAGCGGAGGCAGCCCGGCGCGCGGCTTCGTCACCGCGCCCGCGACCGTCGTCCGCTCGCCGCGCGTCTGGAGCAGCGTCGCGCCGACAACGGCGGCCGCCGCGATCAGCGCCGCCAGCACGACGATCACGACGACGCGCCGGTTCCGTACTCCCACGAGGGGGCGAGCTTCCGTCGCCACGCTCCGAGCGTAGCCAGGAACGGGGTCGCTACATTTCCGAAAGCGATGCCGAACTATCGGGAACTGCTGCAGCAGGTCAAATCGGAGATCGACGAGGTCGACGTCACGCAGGCACGTCGACCTCCTCGCCTCGGACGACCGGCCGCTCGTCGTCGACGTGCGCGAGCTGGACGAATGGACCGAGGGACGGATTCCGGGCGCGATCCACATTCCGCGCGGCAACCTCGAGTCGCGCATCGAGCAGGCGGCTCCCGATCGCGCCCAAGCGATATTTCTCTACTGCGCCGCCGGCAACCGCTCGGCCTTCGCCGCGAAGTCGCTCGAGGAGCTCGGCTACGAGAACGTCGTCTCGCTCGCCGGCGGCTACACCGACTGGAAGCGCAGCGGCCTCCCCACCGAGCTGCCGCGCACGCTCGACGGCGCACAGCGGCAGCGCTACAGCCGGCACGTCCTGATCCCGGAGGTCGGCGAGGAGGGACAGCTCAAGCTGCTCGACTCGCGCGTCCTGCTGCTCGGCGCAGGCGGGCTCGGCTCGCCGTCGGCGCTCTACCTCGCGGCGGCCGGCGTCGGGCGGCTCGGGATCGTCGACGACGACCGCGTCGACGCCTCGAACCTCCAGCGCCAGGTGCTGCACTCGACGGGCCGGCTCGGCGAATGGAAGGCGGAGTCGGCCAAGCGCACGCTCTCCGAGCTCAATCCCGACGTCGAGGTCGTGCCGTACGTCGAGCGGCTCACGTCGGAGAACGTCGAGCGGATCCTCGCCGACGGCTGGGACGTGATCGTCGACGGCGCCGACAACTTCCCGACGCGCTACCTGATCAACGACGCCGCCGTCTGGCACGACATCCCGCTCGTGCACGGCTCGATCTACCGTTTCGAGGGACAGGCGACGGTCTTCAAGCCGGGCGCAGGTCCCTGTTACCGGTGCCTGTTCCCGCAGCCGCCGCCGCCGGAGCTCGCACCGAGCTGCGCCGAGGGCGGCGTGCTCGGAGTCCTGCCCGGCATCGTCGGCTCGCTGCAGGCGAGCGAGGCGCTCAAGCTCTGCCTCGGCATCGGCGAGCCGCTCGTCGGACGGCTGCTGCTGTTCGACGCGCTCGCGACCGAGTTCAGCGAGGTGAATCTGCGCCGCGACCCGAACTGCCCGGTCTGCGGCGACTCGCCCACGATCACGGAGTACGTCGACTACGTCGAGTTCTGCAGCGGAAAGCCGGCGCACGCATGAGCCGCGTCCGCATCCCACCGATGCTGCGCGGCGAGGTCGGCGGCGCGCGCGACGTTCCCGCCGAGGGCGGCACCGTGCGCGAGCTGCTCTTCGACCTGATGGCTCGCTTCCCGGGGCTGCGGCCGCAGCTCGTGGAGGACGGCGACATCGCGCCGTACGTGAACGTCTACGTCGAGGGCGAGGACGTCCGGACGCTCGACGGCCTCGACACGTCGGTCGAGCACGGATCGACGGTCATTCTCCTTCCGGCGATGGCCGGCGGCTGATGGTCTCGGTCCAGGAGCTCTATGAGCTCTGGGCCACCGATGCCTACACGGAGCTCAAGGAGACACTCGAGCAGTCCGCGCAGCCGCGGAGCACCGCATCGCTTCTACAGACCTTCGCCGAGCTCGAGCCGAAGCCGGACCAGCTCGTCCTCGACATCGGCGCCCGCGACGCGATCGGTGCGATCACGCTCGCGCGCGCGCACGCGTTGCGTGCGGTCGCGCTGGATCCGGTACCGCTCCACTGCGAGCGTGCTCGCCGGGCGATCGCCGAGGCCGGGCTCGAAGACCGGATCGAGGTCATCGAAGGAGCGATCGAAGCGGTACCGCTCGCCGATGCCTCTGTCGACTGGATCTGGTGCCGCGACGTCCTCATCCACGTCGACGTTCGTCGCGGCCTCGCCGAGTGCGCGCGCGTTCTTCGACCCGGCGGAGCGATGGTCGCCCACGTGACGCTCGCGACCGACCGTCTCGAGCCGCGCGAGGCGGCCGAGATCTCGAGGCTCGGCGCCATCGTCCCTGAGAGCTTCACGGCCGCCCGAGTCGAGGCGGCTGCCGCCGAAGCCGGCTTCGTCACCCGTGCGGTCGACGTAGTCAGCCCGGAGTGGCGTGAGCGAATGCTCGAGGACGGTGACTGGGACGCTGCGGCCACCATGCTCGCGATCGCACGCCTCGACCGCAGGCGCTCCGAGCTCGTGGAGCGCTTCGGCGAAGTCGCGGTGGACGTCGCCCGGAACGGGTTCCTGTGGGGCGTCAACCTGGTGCTCGGCAAGCTCCGCAGTAGCGTCTACGTGTGGGAGCGGCGTGCGTAGCTCCGCGATCGCCTCCTCGCTGCTCGAGCTCGTAGGTAACACCCCGCTCGTCGAGCTGCGGCGCCTCACGCCGAAGCCGTCGGTGCGCCTCTACGCGAAGCTCGAGGGCCAGAACCCGACCGGCTCGATCAAGGACCGCGTCGCGCTGGCCATGATCGAGGCTGCCGAGGCGGCGGGAGAGCTCGAGCCGGGCCGCGAGCTGCTCGAGCCGACCTCGGGGAACACCGGCATCGCGCTCGCGCTCGTCGCCAAGCTCAAGGGCTACCCGCTCACGTGCGTCCTCCCCGAGAACGCGACCGAGGAGCGGCGGCGGCTCCTACGCCTCTACGGCGCGACGATCGTCGAGTCGCCCGGCGCCGAGGGCTCGAACGGGGCCGTTCGGCTCGCGCTCGAGCTCGCCGAGCGGGAGCCGCGCTACTTCATGCCGTTCCAGTACGCGAACGAGGCGAACCCGCGCGCGCACCACGAAGGCACCGGCGCCGAGATCGCCGACGCGCTCGATCGCGTGGACGTCCTCGTCGCGGGACTCGGCACGGGCGGAACCCTGATGGGCGCCGGCGCGCGGCTGCGCGAGAGCTTCCCCGACGTCGTCGTCGCGGCGGCCGAGCCGCTTCCGGGCGACCCCGTCATGGGGCTGCGCTCGCTCGACGACGGCTACGTGCCGCCGATCCTCGACGTCGCGAAGCTCGACCGCAAGCTGCTCGTCTCGAACGAGGAGGCGGTCGCAGGCGTGCACGCGCTGCTCGAACGCGAAGGGATCTTCGCGGGCGTCTCGAGCCGGCGCCGTCCTCCACGTCGCCCGCCGGCTGGCCGGCGAGCTCGAGGAAGGCGTCGTGGTGTGCGTCCTCGCCGACGGCGGCTGGAAGTACCTCTCCGCCGGCTTCTGGCAGGGCGAGGAGATCGACGAGAGCAAGCTGTGGTGGTAATGCCGCCGCCCGTGCGCGAAGCGCTCGCCGAGCACGCCCGGCGGGAGCTGCCGAACGAGAGCTGCGGGCTGCTCGTGCTGCGCGACCGTGTCGCCGACCGCTACGAGCCCGCCCGCAACGCGGCCGGGTCGCCGTATCGTTTCGAGCTCGAGATCGATCCCGACCTCTGGTTCCTCGAGGACGAGGGCTACGAGCTCGCAGTCGTCCACTCGCACGTCTCGGCACCGCCGCGACCGTCCCGTACGGACGTGGAGAACGTCGGCCTCTGGGCCGGCCGCCCCTACGTCATCTACTCGGTCGCCCGCGACGAGCTCGCGGCGTGGACGATCGCCGACGGCTCGATCGAGCCGCTCGAGCTCGGCTGAAATAGACACGTCCGGAACCTGGTTCCGGGCGTGTCCAGAGAGACACCTGCTCCAACTCGGCCCCGTTGACGAGCTCGAGGTCGTCCGGCTCCCGGCGGCGGGGCGGCTGGACAGCCGTGGCCGCGATCCGCGCGATCTGGCCCGTCTCTCACGTCGTTTGAGCTCGGCTGAAGAAGGCACGTCCGGAACCTGGTTCTGGACGTGTCCAGAGGAGACAGCTATTCCACTTCGTCCTCGTCGGCGTACTCCGCGACCTGGTCGTGCGGCTCGGGCCGCTGCTCGAAGGTGACGGCGATCCGCTCGATGCGGTTGCCCTCGACCTCGAGCACGTCGAAGCGCATGCCGTCGTAGGAGACGTCGTCGCCGGGCTCCGGCGCGCGACCGAGCTGGCCGAAGACGAAGCCGGCGACCGTGTGGAAGTCCTCGTCCGGGAGACCGGTGCCGAAGCGCTCGTTGAACTCGTCGATCGAGAACATCCCGTCGACGCGGTACTAGTCCTCGCCGATCTGCTCGACCTGCTCCTCGGGCACGTCGAACTCGTCCTCGATCTCGCCGACGATCTCCTCGAGGAGGTCCTCGAGCGTCGCGATCCCGACCATCGCGCCGTACTCGTCGACGACGACCGCGAAGTGGCTGTTCGTGCGCCGGAACTCCTGCAGGAGCGAGGCGAGATCCTTCGTCTCGGGGATGACGTAGGCGGGCCGCAGCATCGACTCGAGGTCGAGGCCGCTCAGCCCGCGGTCGTGAATCGCCTTGAAGAGGTCGCGCACGTGGAGGACGCCGACGATGTCGTCGAGCGACTCACGGAAGACGGGATAGCGCGTGTAGGGCGAGTCGAGGACGACGGCCAGGGCCTCCTCGGGTGGCATGTCGACCGAGACGGCAGCCACGTCGGGCTTGGCCACCATGACGTCGGCGACGTCCTTGTCCCCGAAGACGAAGACCTTGTCGATCAGCTCCCGCTCGCTCTCGTCGATCTGTCCCTGCTGCGTCGAGCGGGAGACGAGCATGCGCAGCTCCGCCTCGGAGTGCACCTCGCGCTCGGCGCCGGGCGGGTCGAGCGCGAAGCGGCGCAGGATGAGCTCGGTCGCCCGCTGCAGAAGCCAGATGATGGGCCGGAAGACGGCCAGGAACGCACGCACGGGCGCCGAGACCCAGAGCGCCGTCCCCTCGGCGTGTGCGAGCGCCGCGCTCTTGGGCACGAGCTCGCCGAAGACGACGTGGAAGAAGGTCAGGATCGCGTAGGCGAGGACGATCGCGAGCGCGGTCGCCATCCACGTTGTCGAACTCGCGCGACAGCGTCGCCTCTCCGAGGGCGCCGATCCCCAGGGAGGTGAGCGTGACGCCGAGCTGCATCGCCGCGATGAATCGGCCCGGATCCGCCGGTGATCCGCAGCACGTCGCGCGCGCGGCGGTTCCCCTGGTGCTGGAGCTCGATGATCCGGGTCCGGCGCGCCGTGACGAGGCCGTACTCCGCCGCCACGAAGAACGCGTTGAGCAGGATCAGGACGGCTACCCCGATCAGCTCGAAGAGGAGTGTCACGCCCTCGCCCCGAGGGCGTGGGTACTAGGAGGGTTCTCGTCCAACTCTCCGGCCGGAGTATAGGGGCGGGGTCGGCGGCGCCCGCGTGTACGAACGTATGTTCGCTATCCTTCGGCGATGCGAGCCGAGTACCGCGAGGAGCCGTGCCGCAACGCCCTCAACCGCGTGCGCGGCATGCCGTTCCCCTGGTCGCTCAACCCGTACATGGGCTGCGCCCACCGGTGCACCTTCTGTTACGTCCGGGCCTTCGAGGCGCGGGCCGACCGGCCGTGGGACGACCGCTACGGCTCCAGCATCCGCGTGAAGACGAACGTCGCCGACGTGCTGCGGCGCGAGCTCGCGCGAGCGAGCTGGGAGCGCGAGACGGTCGCGCTCGGCGCGGCGACCGATCCGTACCAGCCGGCGGAGGGCCGCTACCGGCTCACACGCGCCTGCATCGAGGTGCTTCGCCGCGGCGGCGAACCCGTTCGCGATCATCACGCGCGGGCCGCTGATCGTCCGCGACGTCGACGTGCTCGTCGAGGCGGCCCGCCGCGCCGAGGTCTCCGTCACCTTCTCCGTCCCGACGCTCGACGACGAGATCTGGAGGCGCACCGAGCCGGGCACGGCTCCACCGCGCCAGCGGCTCCGGGCGCTTTCGCGGCTCGTCGAGGCGGGGATCAACGCGCGAGTCGGGATGGCGCCGATCCTGCCCGGCCTCAGCGACAAGTCCGGAGCTGCTCGCCGACGTCGTGCGCGAGGCCCGCGCCGCCGGAGCTACCGGGATCTGGGCAAACCTGCTCTACCTGCGGCCCGGAACGCGCGAGCACTTCCTCGCCGCGCTCGAACGCGACTGGCCCGAGCTGCTCCCCAGTACGAGCACCTCTACCGCCGCGGCGCCTATCTCCCGCGCCGCG
Organism: uncultured Actinomycetes bacterium; assembly: GCA_963720065.1. Classification (GTDB taxonomy): domain Bacteria; phylum Actinomycetota; class Thermoleophilia; order Gaiellales; family Gaiellaceae; genus Palsa-739. Next base: position 2,047 of record CAVREH010000012.1, on the reverse strand, counting down.
ACGCCGACCCCGTGCGCGAACGCGTGCGCGCGCTCGCCCGCTCGCACGGCGTCCGCGACCGCCGCCGCGTGCGACTCGAGCCCGCTCCCCCGGCCGAACAGCTGCAAATCTCAACTATGTGACCGCGGACTGCCGATCTATGATCTGCCGGCTGTGGCGGCCGACGAGATCACCTGCCTGATCGTCGACGACCACGAGGTCGTGCGCGAAGGCCTCCGCCTCTCGCTGAGCCGCGCACCGCACATCCGCGTGATCGGCGAAGCCGCCGACGGCGAGTCCGCCGTGGCGCTCGCCGAGCGGCGCCGGCCGAACGTCGTGATCATGGACGTCCGCATGCCCGGCATGGACGGGCTCGAGGCGACGAAGATCCTGACGGAGAAGGTTCCCGACAGCGCCGTCCTCATCTTCACCGCCTACAGCGAGCGCAGCCTCCTCAGTCGCGGCCTCGACTCGGGCGCGAAGGGCTACGTCCTCAAGGAGGCGCCGCACGAGACGCTCCTGCGCGCGATCGAGAAGGTCGCGAGCGGCGAGGGCTACGTCGACCCGGCGCTCATGCCGGCGTTCCTCACTGGGCAGCGACAAGGACGACATGCTCACGACGCGGGAGCGGGAGATCCTCCAGCTCCTCGCCGACGGCATGTCGAACGCCGACGTCGCGACGAAGCTCTTCATCAGCCAGGAGACGGTGAAGAGCCACGTCCGCCACATCCTCGCGAAGCTCGAGGCGGACACGCGCACGCAGGCCGTCGCGATCGCGCTCCGCGAAGCGATCATCGATTGAAGCGGCCAGCGCCCAGCCCGACCTCCGAATGGCCGACCTCGCCGACGCCGACCGCGAGCGACCGACCAGGTTCTTGCGGCCGAGCAAGATGAGCGGCGCCGTATCGCCCTCTTCCTCCACGACGGGCCGGTGCAGTCGCTCGCCGGCGTCGCGCTCATGCTCGACGCCTCGCTCGACCTGATCCGCCGTGGCGAGTACCAAGAGATCTTACATTTTCTTGACCAGGCTATTGCGTCAGTTTCCACGACACGCCAACTAACTCGTAAGAGAAGCTCCTGATCGAGTTGTAGAGTAGATGTCAGGTTGAGATGAAAACTGATCAAATTATCTCCTCTTGATTCTCAATTGGATTTCCCAAAGTGGTTTCAGGGAGAGTATTGTCTACCTCTAGCTGATCCAACTCCATAGGATTAGCGCGTGTGTTCGAATTCCAGCTACCATACCAGGGCCTCATGCGAACTCCCCACACAAAGGGTGGGTTATTCCACAACTCCGTCTGCCGGCTTACAGATACTAAAAGTGTCCTGAAATCCAATTTCATTTGGACTTTTAATTGAACAAGCCACTTCGGAACGGGGAATCCATCCTTCAATGTCGTGAAAATCTGTTCGATCCGATTCCCAACTAGGCAAATTAGTGTTAGAGCAGCTGTTGTCACCCAAAATCCGATCCAGTTGATATTCGTGTGGTCTCCATCACGGAGAAGAACACGGCCACACAGAGACCAATCGCGAACATATTTCTCACTGAATTTAGAATCGAAGTCCTGAAATGTCCAGAAGCTAGCATCTTGGACACGGAAAATACCGCCAAGAAGTGATTTCATGAACCAAGTCTCGACTTCCAGGACCCATTGCTCTCTGGTATCGATCGGTCGTTGAACTTGTATCGGATTGAGCCCATATAGTCCAATGAGAGGAACTATGCCGAAGATCGATATCCTCGAAGTGACATAATCGAAAACGGCCACGGATCTTGGCAATAATAGAAATGTTGATAGGATTTCATTTGCCGAGACACCTGATTGGTCGTCCCATGCCTTCAGTACTTCCATCCAGTGATTCCAGTCTCCATTTAGGGAGTCTTCGCCGAGATACCGGAGCGGATCCCAGATAGACTGCTCGCGTGCGCCCCATGGTGAACAATATCTTGGCAACTGCATTTGAGGGACACAGAATTGGAACTGCTCTACACAACCAAGTGCCGTTGCCTCGTAATCGGCATATGCTGATGTTCCTAGCCTCCCGTTTGGACGTGTATTATGAG
>CAVREH010000011.1:0-18018 GCA_963720065.1 uncultured Actinomycetes bacterium | reverse complement strand
ATCGACGCGATCGTGAGCACGTCGTACGGCGTGAGGTTCTTGCTCCGGCGTACGAGAGATTCAGCTGTCCCCACATCGAGGTGAACTCCGCGAGCTGATTGCCCACGAGCTCAGCCGAGGTCGACTTCCGGTCGAAGTCGTACGTGTCCGGGAAGAGGAAGCCCTCGTAGGGCAGCTTCTTGGCGCCGAAGCCGGGGAACGTGCGCGGCTTCGCGGTCGCCGCGGCGTACGCGTTCCCCGAGAGCTTGACCTTCCGCTTCGACTCGTGCTCGGCGATCTTCGCCACCGCCTGCACCCGCGCCGCCATCTGCGCGCGCGTGAACCCTTCGGGGAAGACGACGCGGAACTGCCGCAGCTGGCGGTGGTGGTCGCCGGCGGCGCCGCGCTGCCCGTCCCGCCGCAGCCCGCGGCGCTCGCCGCGACCAGCACGGCGCAGATCCCTACGAGCGCGCCGCGCACCACTCGAGATAGGTCGACAGGAGATGGGCGGCCGCGAGCGCGTCCTCGGGCGCGGTGCCGGCGGTCTGCTGGGCGAGGTCGGTGGTGAAGCGCTCGTCGTAGAGCTCGACGGGGACGTCGACGGCGCCGCGCAGCGCCTCGACGAAGCGCTCGGTCTCGCGCCGCCTGCTCGCCGCGCGTCCCACGCAGCGTCAGCGGCAGGCCGACGACGATCCGCTCGGCTTCCTCCGCGCGCGCGAGCCGGGCCACCTCGGCGAGGCCGGTCTCGCTCGCGGCACGCTCGACGACGCCGAGCGGCCGCGCCAGCGTCCCGGTCGGGTCGGAGACTGCGACTCCGGTCCGCGCGGAGCCGTAGTCCAACGCCATCACCTTCACGTCGGCATCTTATAGGCCGACGATCTCCTTCGCGGCGGCAAGCGCAGCGGCGATGCCGTCGGGGTTCTTGCCGCCTGCCTCCGCGAGCGTCGGCTTGCCGCCCCCGCCGCCGCCGATGTGCCTGCCGAGCTCGCGCACGACCTGCACGGCGTCGAGCCCGCGCGCGACGAGCGACTCGTCGAAGTTGACGACGAGGAAGACGCGTCCGTCGTCGCGCGACGCCACGATCGCGCCGTCCGCCTTCTCCTGCTGGCGGATCCGGTCGGAGAAGTCCCGCAGCGGGCCGCCCTTGAGGCGCTTCACCTCGACGAGCACGACCCCGCCCTCCGAGTCCTGGGAGACGATCTCCGCCTGCTCGGACTGTGCCGGGCGCCTCGACTCCTTCCGGGCCTGCTCGAGCTCGCCGCGCAGCGCATCGGCCTCTCGTGCCCGCTCGTGCAGCAGCGCGAACGCCTCGCCGGCGGTCACGGCCTCGATCCGGCGGGAGCCGGCGCCGACCGAGCTCTCGGACAGCACTGCGAACGGCCCGATCTCAGCCGTCGAGCGCACATGCGTGCCGCCGCAGAGCTCGACCGACAGCCGTCGACGTCGACCACGCGCACGACGTCGCCGTATTTCTCGCCGAAGAGCATCATCGCGCCGAGGTTGCTCGCCTCCGCCAGCGGCGTCTCGAAGATCCGCACCGGCAGGTTCGCGAAGACGCGCTCGTTCACGCGTTTCTCGACCTCCGCGCGCTCCTCCGGGGTCAGGGGCGACCGAATGCGTGAAGTCGAAGCGGAGCTTGTCGGGCCGCACGGCCGAGCCCGCCTGGCGGACGTGGTCGCCGAGCACCTCCTGCAGCACCTTGTGCAGAAGGTGGGTCGCCGTGTGGTTCGCCATGGTCGGGTAGCGGACGTTCCACGGGACGACGGCGCGGACCCGGTCGCCCTCCGCGAAGCCTTCGCCCTCGAAGACCAGTTCCTGGTCGTTCTCGAGCCGCAGCGCCTCGACGAGGTCGGCGCACGAGCCGTCCTCCTTCTCGATCCAGCCGGCGTCGGTGACCTGGCCGCCGCCCGCGGGGTAGAACGGCGACTCGGCGAGCTTGACCTGGAAGTAGCCGTCGCCGAGGTCGGCGTACGCCGTAGATCGCGGTGCGCACGTCCGTCTGCTCGTACCCCACGAACTCCGTCCGCGGCGCGCCGGCGAGGCGCGGGTCGAACCGCGCGGTGCCGCCCTGCCGGGAGACCTCACGGTGCCGCTCCATGAGCCGGTCGTACTCCTCCTCGTTCACGGCCAGCCCGCGCTCGCGCGCGAGCTCCTCGGTCAGCTCGATCGGGAAGCCGTACGTCGCCTGTAGCTCGAAGGCGTCGTCCCCGGTGATTTCTCCCTTGGCCGCGGCCTCCTCGAAATCGCCATCCCGTTCTCCAGCGTCACCCCGAAGCGCTCCTCCTCGGCGGCGAGCACGCGCCGGATCTCCTCCCGGTGCTCGACGAGCTCCGGATACGCGTGTCCCATCTGCTCGATCACGACGTCGGCGAGGCCGGGCAGGAACGGCGGCTTCATCCCGATCCGCAGCCCGTGCTGGGCTGCGCGGCGGACGATGCGGCGCAGGACGTAGCCGCGCCCCTCGTTCGACGGCGCCACGCCCTCGGCGGAGATGAACGTCATGCCACGACCGTGGTCGGCGAGCACGCGGTGCGCCTTGGTCGCATCCTCCGACGAGCCGTACGCGACGCCGGACTCGCCGGCGACCCAGTTCATGATCAGCTGGAAGCTGTCCGTGTCGTAGACGGACGCGACGTCCTGCACCACGCGCGCGTTGCGCTCGAGGCCCCAGCCGGTGTCGATGTTCTTGGTCGGCAACTCGGTGAGCGTGCCGTCGGCATGGAGCTCGTAGGACATGAAGACGAGGTTCCCGAACTCGAGGAAGCGCTCGCAGCGCGTGCAGCCCGGCAGGCAGTCGTCGTTGCCGCAACCGACCTCCTCGCCCCAGTCCCAGTACATCTCCGAGTCCGGCCCGCACGGGCCTGGGCCGCCGACCGACCAGAAGTTCTCGGAGGACGGGAGCGGGACGATTCGCTCCGACGGCATGCCGATCCGCTCCCAGAGGCCGATCGCCTCCTCGTCGGGACCGAGCTTCAAGCCGGGGTCGCCGGCGTGCACGGTGATCCAGACGCGGTCCCAGTCGAGCTTCAGCCGCTCTTGGATGAACTCGGTCGCGTACTCGATCGCGCCTTCCTTGAAGTACTGGCCGAACGAGAAGTTGCCGAGCATCTCGAAGAAGGTGAGATGGAACGTGTCGAGGCCGACCTCGTCGATGTCCTGGGTACGGAAGACCTTCTGGCACGTGGTCGTCAACGGCGCGGGCGGGGCCTCGCGGCCGAGGAAGAACGGCATCTGCGGCTGCATGCCGGCGCTCGTGTAGAGCGTCGAGCGGTCGTCGGCGCGCGGGATCAGGGACGCGGACGGGCACCGCAGGTGGCCCTTCTCCTCGAAGAACGCCTGGAATCCCTCCCGCAGCTCGGCCGTCGTGCGCACGGCGGCCATTGTAGGAACGGCCGGACCCGGCGATACCATCGGACCGTGCCGTTGGACGTTCTGACGCCGGTCGCACCACGGCGCCGCAGACGCCGCTACCGCGCCCGGAGGATCACGCTGCTGGTATTCGTCGTGCTCGCCGCGGCGGGCGCCGCGATCTGGTTCGGACGTCGGGCCGACGCGAAGACCCCGCACCACGCGGCCGCCGCGCAGCAGCCGGCCACGACCAAGACGCCGCCCGCGCGGACGGCTCCGCGTGCCGACCCCAAGCCGCAGACGCCGCCGCGCCTCCTCTCGGGCCCGCCGCTCCTCGCGGGCGACCCCGTCCGCGTTCGCGCGCCGGCCGCGATCCTCGTCGACGCCGACACCGGCCGCGTCCTCTGGGCCGATCGCCCGCACCAGCGACGGAAGATCGCCTCGCTGACGAAGATCATGACCGCGACCCTCGCGCTGCACGAGGTCCCGTGGGGCAGCACGATCACCGTCAACCGGTCGGTCACGCGCGTGCCGCTCGTCCGCGAGGGGCTGCGCACCGGCGAGCACGCGAAGGCGTGGAAGCTCTTCTACTCGCTGCTCCTCTACTCCGGGAACGACGACGCCAACCAGCTCGCGATCTCGAGCGCCGGCTCGGTGCATGCGTTCGTCGGCCAGATGAACGACGAGGCGCGGAAGCTCGGGCTCCACGACACGCACTACACGAACCCGAGCGGCGTCCGCGACCGAGACAACTACTCGACCCCGTGGGACCTCGCGGCCCTCACCCGCTACGCCTTCCGCAACCCGCGCTTCGACCGGCTCGTGAAGACACGGCGGATCCAGGTGCGGTGGTCGGCGCCGACCAACTCGAAGATCTATCTCAACAACAACTTCCTCCTGCACGAGTACCGCGGCGCGAACGGCGTCAAGACGGGCTACACGCACGAGGCGGGCTGGTGCCTAGTCGCGTCGGCCACGCGGCACGGGAGGAGGCTGATCGCGGTCGTCCTCGACTCGCCGAACATGTACGCCGACGCCCGGCGGCTGCTGAACCTCGGTTTCTCCCACGGCTAGGCCCTCCTCCACGGCTACCGTCCGGCGCGGTGAGATTGCCGTCGCTCGCAACCGGGACCGACCTCGCCGTGGATCTTGGAACGGCGAACACCGTCGTCTTCCGCCGCGGCGAGGGCATCGTTCTGTTCGAGCCGTCCGTCGTCGCGATGGACGAGCAGACGGGGCAGGTCTACGCCGTGGGCGAGAAGGCGCGCCAGATGCTCGGCCGCACGCCCGCGACGATCGTCGCGACCCGGCCCCTGCGGCACGGAGTGATCGCAGACTTCGAGACGACCGAGCAGATGCTCGGCCAGTTCATCCGGCTCGTCGGCGGCAGCCGGCTGGGGCGCGCGGTGATCGTCTGCGTTCCGAGCGGCCTGACGGGGGTCGAACGGGACGCCGTCGTCGAGGCGACGCTCTCGGCAGGGGCGCGCGAGGCGCATCTCATCGAAGAGGCGATGGCCGGCGCGATCGGCGCGGAGCTGCCGGTCGAGGACGCGATCGCCTCCCTCGTCGTCGACGTCGGCGGCGGGACGAGCGAGATGGCGGTGATCGCGCTCGGCGGCATCGTCGTCTCGACGTCGCTACCGGTCGGCGGCTACGACCTCGACGACGCGATCGTCCGCTTCGTGCAGGATCAACACCGGCTGCTCATCGGCCACGAGCAGGCCGAGCGGGTGAAGATCGAGATCGGCAGCGCGCTCGAGGGCCACGCGGGGGTGGCCGAGGCCGACGTGGCCGGCCGCTACATGTCGACCGGCATGCTCGCCCGCATCACGCTCGGCGAGGACGACGTCCGCCAGGCACTCGAGCGGCCGCTGTCGCGGATCGTCTCGGCGCTGAAGGAGCTGCTCGAGCAGACCCCCGCCCAGCTCGCGTCGGACATCGCCGACCGCGGGATCACGATGTGCGGCGGCGGCGCGCTGCTGCCGGGGTTCGCCGAGCTGATCAGCCGCGAGACCGGCCTTCCCGTGAGCCGCGATCCCGAGCCGTTGACGACCGTCGCGCGCGGCGCGGGGGCCGCCCTCGCGGAGCTCGACACGCTCCGCCGCTCGCAGCGCCGGCAGCCCTCCCGGCGGGGACGCCGCTGAATCGCGCCCGTCGGTACTTCGGACTGCGAAAGGTGGTCAACGGTGCCGACACCTCTGCCGATAGGGGTTGCATGGAGAACCTCAGCACCGACGAGCTCCGTGAACAGCTGGCCGTTCTCGAAGCGAAGGCTGCCCGCCTGTCGGCAATGCGCGTCCACCTGCACCACCAGATCGACTTCGGGTTCGAGACCGCGACTTCGCGGGAGCGCGAGCGCGAGGTCTCGGACGAGCGCAACGAGGTGCACGAGCGGATCGACTCGCTCAAGGCGGCCCTGCGCGCCCGCGAGACCGCTGCCTAGCCGCCGCATTTGGGGTGCCGGCCACGCCCAGCGGCTTCGTGCTGCCCTACCGGACGCGACGCTCGAGCTGTGAAACGCTGATCGGAGTCCGACCCAACAACCGAGGGGAGATACCGGTGCTTGCTGCTTATTCGTTCGGCGACGTGATGTGGTCGATGTTCGTGTTTTTCGCGTGGATTTTGTTCTTCTGGATGCTGTTCATCGTGTTCGGCGATCTGTTCAGCCGGCATGACGTCAGTGGTTGGGCGAAGGCGGGTTGGACGCTGTTTGTGATCGTCCTTCCGTTCCTGGGGATCTTCGTCTACCTGATCGCCGAGGGTAAGGGCATGGGCGAGCGGGCGGCGCAGAGGGCGCAGTCCCAGCAGGCGCAGGTGGACGACTACGTGCGCTCGGTGGCTTCGTCGGGTTCGGCGACGGAGGAGATCGCCAAGGGCAAGCAGCTCTTCGACTCCGGGACGATCACGCAGGCCGAGTTCGACGCGCTCAAGGCCAAGGCACTCGCCGCCGGCTAGTTCGCGACCTCAGGGTCGCGAGCGGCGGCGGCGGCTGCCGGTCCACAACAGCCAACTGGAGACGAACCATAGAGCCGGGAAGACCAAAAGGCCGACGAGGCCTGGACCGCTCGTGGCCAGCCACGCCACGAACGCCGCCACGAGGCTGACGCTCCAGAGGAGCCAGACCACCGTGGTCCCGACGAGGATGGCGGCGTTCCGCACCGTCCGGATGGGCGATCGCAGCGCCTCGCGCAAATCCGGCCCGGGAAGGTCGTGCACGGCCGCGCGTAGCTGCACGCCGTCCCGGGCGCGAAGCGCCGTGTGCAGCCGCTCGCCGAGCTCGTCCACCGTGAGTCGCCCCTCGCGGTAGGCGCGCTGAAGCTCGCGCGCAGCACGGTCGCGGTCGCGCTCACCTGCCAGGACGGCCATGCCGTGATGCTACCGGCGCCTATCCGTGATGCAGAAAGCGGAAGTAGAACGCCCCGAACACCAGCACGATGCCGACGTTGACCGCCAGCCGCTCCCAGAAGTGGCCGCGGAAGAACAGGAAGTCCACTCCGATCACGACAGCTGCCATCGCGACCACGTACAGCACACCTGCTGCCGACCTCCCCACGGAGCCAGCCTTGCACAAGCTCTGAGACTCCCGACCGGGCCCGCGTCCTGTCGCCCGGCCGCTAGTGGGTCAGCGACTCTTCATCCGCGGCGATCGTCTCGCGGATCTTCTCGAGCGAGCGCCGGATCAGGCGAGAGACGTGCATCTGCGAGATCCCGACCTGTTGCGCGATCTGCGACTGCGTCAGCCCGTCGAAGAAGCGGAGCTGGAGGATCTTACGCTCCCGCTCGTCCAACGCCTTGAACCCCGGCGCGAGCACCGCCCGGTCCTCCGAGACCTCGTACTGGTGCTCGTCCGTTCCGAGCGACTCGAGCGGGTCGAGGTCGTCGTCGTCGCCTCCCCCGCCGCCGACCGAGAGGGACAGGGACGTGTAGGCACGGCCGGACTCGAGCGCCTCGAGCACTTCCTCCTCCTCGACGCCGGCGGCCTTCGCGAGCTCCGGGATGGTCGGGGAGCGGGCGAGCTGCACCGTGAGCTGCTCGACGAGCCGCGAGAGCTGGACGTTCAGCTCCTGCAGGCCGCGCGGCACGCGCACCGCCCAGCCCTTGTCGCGGAAGTGCCGCTTGATCTCGCCGATGATGTTCGGCGTCGCGTAGGTCGTCAGCTCGACGCCGCGGTCGAGGTCGAAGCGGTCGATCGCCTTGATCAGCCCGATCGCGCCGATCTGGACGAGATCCTCGAGCTGCTCGCCCCGGTACGAGTAGCGCCGCGCCAGCGAGCGGACGAGCGACATGTACTGCTCGATCAGCTGCTCCCGCGCCCGGAGGTCGCCGTCCTCGTGGTAGCGGCGGAGGAGGATCTTGTCGTCGATCCGCGTCATGCGCTCGCAATTCGTTTGGTCAACTCGACCCACGCGCCGCCGTCCCGCTCCTCCACCTCGTGCGTGTCGCAGACGGTCTCGAGGACGCGGTCGAGGTCGAGGCCGCCGTCCGAGCCCGCCGCCTGCACCACGTCCGGCGCAAACGGCCCGAGCGAGGCGTGCAGGACGCCCTCGTCGGCCGAGAGGGAGACGACGAGCTCGCCCGCGTCGTCGCGGAGGGCGAGCAGGGCCTCGATCCCGACCTGCAGGTCGTCGAGGTCGTCGTACGTCACGTCGAGCCGCATGGCGAGGCCGCCGGTGACGAGGTGGGCAATCGGCCGGAAGTCCTCCTCCGCCGGAATGACGAGCCGGATTTCTTCGGTCGTCACGTTCCCGCGTCCCGCAGATCTTCGAGGAGATCGCTCTCGCGCCGGGCCGCGGCCTCCTTGCCCGCCTGCACCGCGTGGCGCCAGCTCCGGCGCGCCTTGAAGTCGGCGGCGCCGAAGCTGACCCCCGCAGCCAGCCCCGAGACCTTCTGCACGGGTCGCGTGATGGCCAGGCTCACCGCGCGCACCGCCGTGTCGACGCTGTCCGCGACATCGACTGCGCTGTCCGTGACCTGATCGACCTTGTCGAGCTGCACGTTCACGCGGTCCACGCTGCCTCCAACCTTGTCCACTACCGGGAAGACGGATTTCTCCGCTCCCCGGATGAACGCGGAAACCTCCGTAGCGGTTCCGGCCAGCCGCACGAAGAAGAACGCGAGCGAGAGCCCAACGGCAAACAGGAACACGGCCAGCGCGAGCTCCCAGAGGTCCCCCAGCTGAATGCCGCGACCAGCATCCTTGTCCGATCTTAGTGCGACGCCGTGATCAGGCCATAGCCCACGACGGCGTCGCGGTCGTAGAGCACGGCCGCCTGGCCGGTCGCGACGCCGTACACCGGCTCGTCGAGCGCGAGCCGAAAGCCGCGCGCCGTCGCCTCGACGCGCGCCGGAGCCGCGGGCGAGCGGTAGCGGAGCTTCGCCTCGACCCGCTCCATCTCGGCGTAGAGACGGCCGCGAGCCTCGACCGCGGTACGCGCGAGCGACGCGCGCGGCCCGACGACGACGGCGTTCGACGACGGGCGCGTGCCGAGGACGTAGAGCGGCTCGGCGGCGGCCAGGCCGAGACCGCGGCGCTGGCCGGGGGTGAACCGCCAGAAGCCGTCGTGGCGGCCGAGCTCGCTCCCGTCCTCCCCGAGGATCGGGCCCTGCTGCGGCTCGAGCCCCTGCCGGCCGAGGAACGCGCGGTAGTCGTCGCCGGCGAGGAAGCACGCCTCCTGGCTCTCCGGCTTGCGAGCAGCGGCGAGGCCCGCGCGCTCGGCCTCCGCCCGTGTCGCCTCCTTGTCCTGGTCGCCGAGCGGGAAGGAGACGCGCGTGAGCTGGCGCGGGTCGAGGGCGGCGAGCATGTAGCTCTGGTCCTTCGCCGGATCGGCGCCGCGGGCGAGCAACGGCCGACCGTCGCGCTCGACGACGCGCGCGTAGTGGCCGGTCGCCAGGCGCTCGGCGCCTGCGCGCCGCGCGAAAGCCAGCAGCTCGGCGAAGCGGAAACCGCCGTTGCAGCGCGTGCACGGGTTCGGCGTCTCGCCGCGCGCGTAGCCGCGGACGAAAGGTGCGACGACGGCTCGACGGAACTCCTCGCGCAGGTCGAGCGTCACGTGCGGCACCCCGAGCCGGTGGCACGTCTCGCGTGCGGCGATCACGCTCTCGGGCGAGCAGCAGGCGCGCTCGGAGTCGGGCCCGTCCGGATCGAGCCAGAGCCGCAGGGTCACGCCGACCGCGTTCGGCAGCGAGCGCAGGAGGGCGACCGCGCTGTCCACCCCGCCGCTCATCGCCACGGCGACCCGTCCGGGCGACGGCTCCGCCCGGAAGACCGGTCCGAGCGCGTTGGCCAGCGCGTCGGCCGCGAGAGTCTCGCCACCGACGGCCGCGGCCTCGAGCAGTGTCAGGCCCGCGACGTCCCGCTCGAGCCCCGGCGCGTCCGCCTCGACGATCCGGTCGCCGTCCACCAGCAAGCGGACCGCGGCCCACTCGCCGTCCCGGCTCGAGTCTCCGAAGATCTCGCGCATGGGGGCCACGGTACAGAGGTGCCCGGCCCCGGCATCCAAACCGAGCCATGTGATCCTGGTTTCCCAGGTGGGTGCCGTGCCCACCTTCGGCAAATGCCTCGGAGGGACGCCGGCTCCCTTTCACGTAGCGTTGGATCTACATGTGTGCCCGATTCGGCGCACGGGGCCGAGCACGGGGACTGTAGCGCCCGCTAGGCGGTCTGGGAAGGAGGTTCGAGCAGCCGGATGCCGAGCTCCTGCAGATGCCGCGGCTCGGCGTCGCTGGGCGCGCCGGTCATCGGATCGACGCCGGCCTGGTTCTTGGGGAAGGCGATCGTGTCGCGCAGGTTCGACTCGCTCGCGAGCACCATCATCGTCCGGTCGACACCCCACGCGATGCCACCGTGCGGCGGCGCGCCCATCGCGAGCGCGTCGAGCAGGAAGCCGAACTTGGCGCGCTGCTGGTCGGCGCCGATCCCGAGCAGGTCGAACACGCGCGCCTGAATCTCGGGCTCGTGGATCCGGAAGGATCCTCCGGCGAGCTCGTTCCCGTTCCCGATCAGGTCGTAAGCGAGAGCGCGCGCGCCGCCCGGATCCTCGTCGAACCGCTCTTCCCACTCGGGCGTCGGGCGCGTGAAGGGATGGTGGACGGCCGTCCAGCGCTCGTCGGTCTCGGACCACTCGAACATCGGGAAGTCGGTCACCCACATCCACGACCACGCGTCCTCGTCGATCAGTCCGAGCTTCTCGGCAAGGTGGACGCGCAAGGCCCCGAGCACGCGCGACGTCAGCGGCCACGCGTCGGCCGCGAAGAGCAGTGTCTCGCCCGGCTTCCCGCCGAGGGCGGCGAGCGTCTCCTCCGAGAGGAACTTTGCGATCGGCGACCTGACGTCGTCCGAGTCGGCGTCGTAGACGAGGTACGCGAGCCCCTTCGCTCCCCACTCTTTCGCGAACTCCTCGAGCTCGGCGAGCTCGCTGCGCGAGAACGTTCGCGGCACGCGGAGGAAACGGACGGCCTCGGCGGAGGCGAAGACGCCGAACTCCGAGCCGCGGGTCGCCTCGGTCGCATCCTCGATCTCGAGCCCGTACCGCAGATCCGGTTTGTCGGAGCCGAAGCGGCGGTCTGCCTCGTCCCACGTCATGCGCGGGAACGGGGTCTCGAGCTCGATGCCGAGGCACTCGCGCCAGATCGTCTGCACGAGCCCCTCGGTCAGCGTCAGCAGGAGCTCGTAGTCCGGGAATGCCATCTCGACGTCGAGCTGCGTGATCTCCTGCACGCGATCGGCGCGGAGATCCTCGTCGCGGAAGCAGATCGCAACTTGGTAGTAGCGCTCGAACCCGGCGATCACGAGCAGCTGCTTCGCGATCTGCGGCGACTGCGGGAGCGCGTAGAAGTGGCTCGGCTGCAGGCGCGCCGGGACGAGGAAGTCGCGTGCCCCCTCCGGCGTCGGCTTCCAGAGGATCGGCGTCTGGATGTCGACGAAGTCCGCGTCCTCCATCAGGCGCCGCATGATCCCGACCATCTGCGCGCGCAGCCGGATGTTCCGCTGCAACCGTTCCCGCCGCAGGTCGAGCCAGCGGTAGCGGAGACGGAGCGTCTCGTCGACGTTCTCCTCGTCGAGCTGGAACGGAAGCGGTGTCGAGCGCGACACAATCCGCAGCTCGTCGACCTGGACCTCGACCTGGCCGGTCCGGAGGTTCGGGTTGATCAGCTCCGGCGCGCGTGCCACGACCTCGCCGGTCGCCTGGAGGACGAACTCGTTGCGGATCTCGTGCGCGGTCTCGGCCGCCGCGGGAGAGTGCTCCGGGTTGATGACGAGCTGGATCTTCCCGGTGTGGTCGCGAAGGTCGACGAAGACGAGCCCGCCGTGGTCGCGGCGCGTGTCGGCCCAGCCGGCGACCGTGACCCTGCGGCCGGCGTCGTCGGCCCGCAGCTCGCCGCACATCACGTCGCGCCAGGCCATCAGAGCTCCGCCAGGCTGTGCACGACGCGGTCCTCCGCCCCGCGCCGCCGCACCTCGTAGGTCCCGTCGCTGCGTGCGACGACGACGGTCTCCGCCCCGAGCCGCTGTGCCTGGGTGAGCTGGCCCTTCATCGAGCGGCCAGCGTAATCGGTGTCGACCGACCGGCCCTCCGCCCGCCACGCCGCGATCTGCGGCAGGAGCCGCCCGCGCAGCTCCGGCTCCTCGAACGCGACGAAGACGTCGAGCCGTGGCGCCTCCGCGGTCGCTCCCTCCCGCTCCAGCGCGAGCAGCAGCCGCTCGAGGCCGGCACCGAACCCGATGCCGGGCGTCGCCGGCCCGCCGACCGCCTCGACGAGCCCGTCGTAGCGGCCGCCGCCGCAGATCGTCGAGTTGACGTTCTCCTCGGGCCCGACGAACTCGAAGGTCGTACGCGTGTAGTAGTCGAGGCCGCGCACGAGCGCCGGATCGAGCACGTATGGGACGCCGTAGTGGTCCAGGTACGCCTTGACCGCGTCGAAGTGCTCGCGGCACGCGTCGCAGAGCGCCTCCCCGATCTTCGGCGCCCCGGCCAGGGCCGCGAGGACCTGCTCGTTCTTCACGTCGAAGACCTGGAGCACGCTCGTGGCCCGCTTGTGTGCGACCTCCTCGTCGACGAGCTCGGGATGCGCGTCGAGCCATTCGTTCAGTCGTGCCACGTACTGCGGACGGCAGTTCTCGTCGCCGATGGAATTGAGCCGCAGCTCCCACTCGGTCACGCCGAGCCGGCGCAGGAGCTCCGAGTAGAACTGGATCACCTCGGCGTCGACGGCGGGATCCGCCGAGCCGATCGCCTCGAGCGAAAGCTGCCAGTGCTCGCGGTAGCGGCCTCGGCCCGGGCGCGAGTAGCGGTACATCGGCGCGATCGCGTACGCCTTGACGGGCTGCGGCTCCTGGGCAAGGCCGTGCTCGACGTAGGCGCGCGCGATCGGCGCGGTTCCCTCGGGCCGCAGCGTGAGCGAGCGGTCGCCGCGGTCGACGAACGAGTACATCTCCTTGTGCACGACGTCGGAGGCCTCCCCCGCCGTGCGCTCGAAGAGAGCCGTCTCCTCGAACCCGGGAGTGGAGACGCGCGACCAGCCGTATTGCGCGCACTGCTCCTCGATCGTGCGGATCACGCGCCACCACAGGTGGTCGCGCGGCAGGACATCGTGCGTCCCGCGCGGCGCCTGGAACTTGCTGCTCACGCCTAGGCGTCGCCGAAGGCGGCGCGGTCTTCCGGCCGGGTGTCGGCGGCTTCGCCGCCGGCACTTCCAGCCTCTGCGCGAAGTTCTGCCAGGAACGGGTTGCGCGCGAGCTCGACGCCGAGCGTCGTCTCGGGACCGTGACCCGGGTGGACGACCGTCTCGGGCGGGAGCTTCTCGGCGAGCATCCGGACGGACGCGATCAGCGTGTCCCAGTCGGCGCCCGGCAGGTCGACGCGGCCGACCGAGCCCGCGAAGAGCAGGTCGCCGCTGAAGAGCTCGCCCTCGGCGTGGAAGGCGACGTGCGCGGGCGAGTGGCCCGGGACCGCGAGGCACTCGAAGGAGATTCCCGCGATCTCGATCGTCTCGCCGCCGCTCACCAGGTGCTCGGGCGCGTGCGGCCGTCCCGGCACGCCGACGGGCGCGAACTCCGGATAGCGCTCGAGCCGCTCGCGCTCGCCGTCCGGCATCCAGACCTCCGCGCCGGTTCCCTCGGCGAGGTCGGCGACGCCGCCGAGGTGGTCGAAATGGCCGTGCGTGACGAGGATCCCGGCGCAGGAGGTGCCGAGCCGAGCGAGCTCGAGGCGCAGGTCGGCCGCGTCCCCGCCGGGATCGATCACGGCGCACTCGGCCGCGCCGCGCTCGCTCCGGACGACGTAGCAGTTCGTCTGGAGCGGACCGAGCCCGTATCTGTCGACCGCCAGCGGCATCGCGGCGAGTCTAGTGGACCGCTGGTTAGCCGCTCGCCGGGTGCGGGAACGGCCAGTCCATGCGCCACTGGCGGCTTCCCGAGGTCGAGACACCGCACGGTGCGCGGTCGCCCGTCGTCCTGCACTCGAGGGACGGCGCAGAGCGCGCCGTCCTCATCGAGCTGCAGGCCGGCGAAGCGCTCGGCGAGCACAGCGTCAAGGAATCCGCGCTCCTGCTCGTGCTCGACGGGGTGGTGCTCGTCACAGCGGGCGACGAGTCGGTCGGAGGCGGCGCGGGCTCGCTCTACCACTTCGAGCCCGACGAGCGGCACTCGGTCACCAGCGGCACCGGCGCGCGCCTGCTGCTGCTCCTCGCACCGTGGACGGGCGAGGGGCACTACCGCGGCGACCGGGCCGCCGCGTCCGGCATCAGCGCTTCCTAGCCGCGCCCTTCTGCCCCTGCTGCTCGATTCGCCGCTGGTACCGGTTGTACGAGAAGCGGTCGATGTAGAACGTGAACGGGATGAAGATGAGCGTGTAGACCCCGCCGAAGAGGAGCGCCGCCGCATAGTTGTGCTGCCCGTTCTTGGAGCCGAGGACGGCGAAGACCGCGAAGATCACAACCCCGAAGAGCACCGCGCGCTTCACGGCCCGCCGCCACGACGGCGGCGGCGGAACGCGGACGGGCTTGCCGCCGCGCTGCTGAGTCTTCGCCTTGGGCTTGGGCTTGACTCCGTCGCCCTTCGCCGCGCGCTCCCGCTTCTCCGGCGCAGCAGCTTCGTCGTCGGGCGGCTCCTCGAGCTCGTTGCCCTCCGAATCGACCCAGACGGTCTCGTACTCGTGCCTGCGTCCCTTCTGCGCCCGGCGCCGCTGCTTCCTGGTGGGCATGGAGGGCTAGCCTAGCTCGCCCCCGACGACCGTCCCGGCGACCACCCGGCTGCCGAGGTGGTAGGCGAGGTAGCGCCAGTCGGGCGCGTCGAGGAGCGTGACGTCGGCGCGAAAGCCCGGCGCGAGCCGTCCGCTGCGATCGGCTCGCCGGAGCACGTGGGCGGCGTTGACCGTGCACGCGGCGAGCGCCTCCGCCGGCGACAGATGCAGCTGCGTCGCCGCGAGCGAGCAGACGAGCGGCAGGCTCTCGCAGAAGGCGCTGCCCGGGTTGAAGTCGGTCGCGAGAGCGACTGCGGCGCCTGCGTCGACGAGCGCCCGGGCGGGCGGCATCGGCCGGTCAAGGAAGAGCGCGCTCGCGGGCAGGAGCACGCCGACGACGTCGCTCGACGCGAGCGTGCGGACTCCGTCCTCGCCCGTCGCCTCGAGGTGGTCGACCGAGCGGGCCTCGAGCTCGACGGCGAGCGGGATCGCGCCGGACTCCGTGAACTGGTCGCCGTGGAGCCGCAGGGCAAGGCCGGCGTCGCGGCACGCCTCGAGATACCGGCGCGCCTGCACCGCGTCGAACGCTCCTCGCTCGAGGAACACGTCGGCCGCCTCGGCGAGCCCGGCCGCCTCCGGCAGGACCTCGGCGAGCGCGAAGTCGAGGTACGCGTCGGCGTCGGCGAACTCCGGCGGCACCGCGTGGGCGCCGAGCCAGGTCGGGACGCCGCCCGCCACCCGGATCGCGCGGAGCGAGGCGAGCTCCGTCTCTCGGTCGAGCCCGTAGCCGGACTTCGCCTCGAACGTCGTCGTGCCCTCGCAGAGCATCCACGAGCGGTGCAGCTCGACCGTGGCGAGCAGGCCGGCCTCGCCGGCCGCGCGCGTCGCTCGAACGGTCGAGAGAATGCCGCCGCCCGCAGCATGCAGCTCCTCGTAGCTCGCCCCGCCGGCGCGGAGCGAGAACTCGTCCACGCGATCCCCGCCGAACGCGGCATGCGTGTGGCAGTCGACGAGGCCGGGGATCGCGCACAGCCCGCGGCAGTCGAGCTCGCGCACGTCTCCGTCGAGCGCCGGCAGCTCGCGCATCCGCCCGACGGCCTCGATCGTGTCGCTGCCGCAGAGGACGAAGGCGTCCTCCAGCACCTCGACCTCGCCGAGCGCCGGGCCGCGCAGCGGAGCACCGGTTCCCGCGGGCGTTGCGAGCTGCGCCAGGTCGCGCAGGAGCAGGCGCCCGGGGGCCGCCGTCACGCGTCGCCTGGCACGGCCGGAATGCGCACCCCGCCTGCTTCCGCGGCGGCGAGCGCCTCCGGATAGCCTGCGTCGACGTGCCGCATCACACCCGTGCCCGGGTCGGTGGTCAGCACGCGCTCGAGCCGTTCCGCCTGCGCGTCGGTGCCGTCGGCGACGACGACCATTCCCGCGTGGATCGCGTTGCCGATCCCCACACCGCCGCCGTGGTGGACGCTCACCCACGTCGCTCCCGCCGCGACATTGACGAGCGCGTTGAGGATCGGCCAGTCCGCGATCGCGTCGGAGCCGTCGCGCATCGACTCGGTCTCGCGATACGGCGAGGCGACGGAGCCGGCATCGAGGTGATCTCGCCCGATCACCACGGGCGCCTTGACCTCGCCGCTGCGGACGAGCTCGTTGATCGCCAAGCCCGCCTTGGCGCGGTCGCCGTAGCCGAGCCAGCAGATCCGCGCGGGCAGGCCCTGGAACGCCACGCGCTCGGATGCCAGCTCGAGCCACCGCTGCAGGAGCGGATCGTCCGGGAACAGCTCCCGCAGCCGGTCGTCGATCGTCGCGATGTCGCCCGGATCGCCGGACAGCACCGCCCACCGGAACGGACCGACTCCGCGGCAGAAGAGCGGCCGAATATAGGCCGGGACGAAGCCCGGGTATGCGAACGCCTCCTCTACCCCACCTTCACGCGCCTCACCTCGCAGGTTGTTGCCATAATCGAAAACATAGGCGCCGCGTCGGACGTACTCGAGCAGCGCCTCGACGTGCAGGACGATGGACTCGCGCGCCAGCCGCAGATACTCGTCCGGATCGGACGAGCGCAGAGCGGCCGCCTCCTCCACGGAGTAGCCGCGCGGCACGTAGCCGTTGAGCGGGTCGTGCGCGGCGGTCTGGTCGGTGATGAGATCGAACTCCTCACCGCGCGCGACGAGCTCGGGCACGACGTCGGCCGCATTCCCGAGCAGCCCGACCGAGAGTGGCCGCCGCTCGGCCGCGGCCGCACGCACCCGCTCGAGCGCGTCGTCGAGCGACTCCGCCGCCTCGTCGAGGTAGCCCGTCTCGAGCCGCCGCTCGATCCGGTGCGGGTCGACCTCCACACAGAGGATCGACGCGCCCGCCATCGTCCCGGCGAGCGGCTGCGCGCCGCCCATGCCGCCGAGCCCGGCGGTGAGGATCGTCCGCCCGCGGAGGTCCGGCGAGCCGAAGTGCTTCTCGCCGGCCGCCCCGAACGTCTGGTATGTCCCCTGGAGGATCCCCTGCGAGCCGATGTAGATCCACGAGCCTGCCGTCATCTGCCCGAACATCGTCAGCCCCTCGGCCTCGAGCCGCCGGAACTCGTCCCACGTCGCCCACTTCGGCACGAGCAGCGAGTTGGCGATTAGCACGCGCGGCGCGCCCTCGTGCGTCGTGAAGACGCCGACCGGCTTGCCGCTCTGGACGAGGAGGGTCTCGTCCGGGCCGAGCTCGAGCAGCGCCGCGACGATCGCCCGCAGCGCCTCGTGGTTCCGCGCCGCCTTGCCCGAGCCGCCGTAGACGACGAGCTCCTCGGGCCGCTCGGCCACCTCGGCGTCGAGGTTGTTGAGGAGCATCCGCAGCGGCGCCTCGGTCGACCACTGGCGCGCGTTCAGCTCCGTCCCGCGCGGGGCGCGGATGGACGAGAGGTCGCCGCAGAGGGCGTCCACCCGTGCGGCGAGGCTCGCGGTCGTGCTCACTCGAGCTCTCCCACTCCGGCCCCGATCGCCGCGAGGAGCGAACCGTCCTTTATCCCCGTGGCCACGGCCTCGATGTCGGCGGCGAGCGGCCGGTCGTCGCGCAACCTCGGCGACAGCTCCCGCACCGCCGCCCGCGCCGCCCTCCCGCCGATTCCCGGCTCGAGCGGCGCGTGGAACTCGACCGCCTGAGCTCCGGCGAGCAGCTCGATCGCCAGCGCGTGCTCGGAGTTCGCGAGCACCTGCCACGCCTTCAGACCGGCCGCGTTCCCCATCGAGACGTGATCCTCCTGCCCCGCGCTCGTCGGGATCGAGTCCACGGACGCCGGATGGCAGAGCACCTTGTTCTCGGAGACGAGCGACGCGGCGACGTACTGCGGGATCATGAAGCCGCTGTTGAGGCCGCCGTCGGTGGTGAGGAAGGCGGGCAGCCCATCCGAGAGGTTCGGGTTGACGAGGCGCTCGAGGCGCCGCTCGGAGATGTTGCGAGCTCGGCGACCGCCATCGCGAGCGCGTCGAGGGCGAAGGCGAGCGGCTGCCCGTGGAAGTTGCCGTTGAGA
>CAVREH010000010.1:0-71976 GCA_963720065.1 uncultured Actinomycetes bacterium | reverse complement strand
GCTAGTAGGCGCCGCGCTTGCCGAGCACGGCCGGCAGCGTCATGAGGACGATGCGGATGTCTCGGGCAAGTGAGAGGTTGTCGACGTACTCCCGCTCGACGGCGAGTATCTCGTCGAAGGTCAAGTCGCTGCGGCCGAAGACCTGCCACGGACCGGTGATGCCCGGCTTCACCTGCAACCGGAACTCGTGCTCGGGGCTGTAACGCTCGACGATGTCGACCACCTCCGGCCGGGGCCCGACGATCGACATCTCACCCCTGAGGACGTTCAGGAGCTGTGGCAACTCATCGATGCTCGTCCGCCGTAGGAAGCGTCCCGACCGCGTCACGCGGGGATCGGCCTTGAGCTTGAACAGTGGATCGTCGAGCTTGTCGAGTGAGACGAGGTCGCGGAGTCTCGCCTCGGCGTCGCGCACCATCGTTCGGAACTTGAAGATCCGGAACCGGCGTCCGCCCTCGCCCACCCGCTGCTGGCGGAAGAAGACCGGGCGGCCGTCGTCCAGGAGGATCGCCACGGCGGTCAGCGCGAAGATCGGCAGCGTGACGATCAGGCCGATCATCCCGACCACGAGGTCGAAGGCCCGCTTGAGCGCGAGGGTCGAGTTCGAGACGTACCACGTGTTGTAGTCGAGCAGCGGCAGATCGGCGATATGCGTCAGGTGCGTAGCCGTGCCGAACATGCCGCGGGTCGGCGGGACGATCGTGAGCTTGACATGGCTTGCGCGGCAGACGGGCAGAAGCTCCTCGAGCAGCGCTTCGTTGAGTTCGCTGCAGGCGATGATGATCCGGTCGACGGCGTCGATGACCTCATGGAGCGGTGCGTGCAGGCCGGCGCAACTCGGGATCCGGCTGCTGATCTCGGCGTGAATGTCAGGGAAGAGCTCGAGCTTCCGCACCACCGCCTGCGCCAGTGGGCCTTCGCCCACGATGAGCACCCGCTGCGGCGGCGTGATCCTGCGCCAGAGACCGCGGGCACTCGCGCGGAACACGAAGCCAAGTCCGAGCACCGTGCCCCACACCAGCAGCCGGTCCTCGGAGCTGAGGTCAAGAGCCGGGAACGGCGCGAGCAGCAGGGTCAGAAGCGCGGTGCTGCTGAGCGTCCACACGACGAGCCATGGCAGCTCGTCGACCGTGAGGTGGCGAAGCGTCCGATGGTCGCGGTCGTAGAGACCGGCAAGCTTGGCCGTGACGATCCAGATCGGCGCAGAGAGGACCAGCAGCAGGGACGCCGCCGGGCCGCTCCCCCAGAGCCCGATCAGGACGGCCGCGACTGCGACCGCCAAGAAGTCTCCCAGCGCGAGCATGCGCCGCAGGAGCGGTTCGGCGTGGTAGCGCGCCGACCGGCGATCGACGACAACGCCGACAGGGGAACTCGCATCGGAAGGTCCGGCGGCGATCTCGAGCTCGCTCAATTGGCCTCCTCCGTCAAGGCGAGACTGGGCTGGTACAGCGGAAACACCGTACCTTCCCCCAAAGCGAACCGCTACTCATCCTCCCGTGGGCGTCGGCCTCGCCAGGACTCTCGAATGCGGGTTCAGACGGCGCGCTTCGGCGAGGTCGCGCCTGGCGGCGCCCACGTTGCCGTCCTTCGTCTCGAAGTAAGCCTGGGCAGCCCACACGGTGTAATCGCGCCTCGAGCGTTGGATGGCCTCGCGACCCCACCGCACGGCCTCGGGGTAGTGGTGCTCGGCCACCGCGACGAACCCGAGCTGGAGATAGGGGCTGGCGGCCCATGGCTCGACATCCTTCGCCGCAAGAGCCTCCGACCGGGCTCGCGCCCCGTCCCCCGCGCTGTAGGCGTTCTGGCTGTTGCGCAGGTGGGTTCCCGAGGCAAGCAGCACGTACTGAGGGATGATCGCTGCCACGGCGAGCAGTGCGAGCGCCGGTCGGAGCACCCCGAAGCGTCCCCAGGCAGCGGGGCGTTCCGATGGCAAAGCCCCGAGAGCGAAGCCGAGCATCCCGACGCCGACGATGGCTATACCGGCCAGCTGCCAGACCCAGTCGTACGAAGCGGCCGCGAAGAACGCGATACCGCAGGCGGCGGCCGCGGCGATCTCCCCGCTTTGCAACCGAAGCGCCGAGCGGACCGCGCCTACCGCCGCGACGAGGACTGCGCCGCCGACGAGCAGCAGGCCGACGATCCCCAGCTCGCCGAACGCCTCGAGATACAGCGAGTGGGCAAACTCGCTCGGGAGAGGTAGCGACCCGTGCTGGAGCCACCAGGCCTCGTAGGAGCCGGCGCCGCCGCCGTTGAGCGGATGGGCTCGGAACTCAGAGACCGCCGCACTCCAGAGCTGCCAGCGCCCGCTGCCGGAGCTGCTCAACAGATGGGTGGCTGTGGGCGTGCCCTGCGTGCGCGCGGGCAGCGAGTTGTTCTTGAACTGATCGAACCTCCTCACCGGGTGGCTCGCGACGACGGCGACGAGGAAGAGGCCGACGACCGCGACGACGACGGCCACGCCGACGACTCGCGGCGGTGTGGAGACGCGCCTCCCCAGCTCGGCGAGCCCCGCCCAGACGAGCGCCGTCACCACACAGGCGATGCCGATCAGGAGCGCCGCGCGGTGGCCCTGCTGAACGCCGAGGGCGGTGGTCATCTGCCCGTTGACCAGAGCGGTCTTGTGCACGAGCGCCGCCACCGCGACCGTGCCGGCGAGACCGGCGACGACGAGCGCCGCCAGAGCCGCCCAGCGCCTCGGCGTGAGCGCGATGTACGCGACGACCCCCACCACCGAGGCGACGAATGCGCCGCGGGAAGAGGTGAGATACATGACCGCGGCGATAATCGGCAACGGCAGTGCGGCGAAGGCACTTGCGACCCGCGAACGCCTCGAGGTCATGATCGCGAGCAGCAGCGGGTACGCGAGCGCCACCTCGATCCCGAGCCCGTTCCAGTAGCCGAGGGGGAAGCTGAGGCGAGCCGTCAGCGCCGTCAGGATCGTCTGACCCGGCTGCAGTCCGAACGTGCTGGGGAAGCATCTGCTGACGAGTGCAACGATCGCGATCGCGGAGAGGGCGACCGCAACCCCGCCGACGACCCATGAAGCAGGAACCAGCCGCGCCAGCACGATCGCGATCGCGAGCACGGCGACGTAGAGCGAGACCTGATTGAACTGCGCGAATGCGCGTTCCGCGTCCGCCGCCCAGCTGACCGAGATCAGGATCCAGATGGCGAACGCCGCAAGCAGGCCCAGCGCGACGACGGCCAGCCGGTTGATGCCCGTGCGGGCCGACGCGATGCCGATGGCAGCACCCGCTCCCAGCAGCCACCAGGCCGCGATGCCCGCGTAGGAGCGCGTCGTCGGAGCAAAGCCGCCGTCCGCGTACGAGAGTGCGAACACGGCCGCCGCGACGCCGATACCGACGGCGGCGGCACGCGCAACGGCAGTTTGCTCAGGCTTTACGCTCGGCAGCGGCACGGCTCGCTACAGTACCGAGCGTGTTCGGCGGGCTGAACCGGCCACTGGCAGTTGCCGTCGTGGCGCTTGTCGTCCTTGTCGTGCCTTCTGCCGCACTCGCCTGCAACAGCAAAGTGTCGGCGGTCAACGTGTACAGCGAGTGTCTGGCGAGCGGCGGCGGCGGAAAGCCGACGGGCGGTAGCGGCGGTCCAAGCGGGACGCAGTACGGAACGAGTGGAACGAGCGTGACGCCGTATGTCTCGAAGCAGACGGCGAAGGCGCTCAAGAAGGCGGGGAGCGATGGGAAGTCCCTGTCGCATCTCGTCAACGGATACGGAGCGGTGCGCTTCCTCTCGGGGGTGCACTCGAGCTCCGCGCAGGAACCGACTACGGTCGGCTCGGCCTTCGACCTCGGCTCGGGCCCGACCGTTCTGCTGATCGTGCTCGTAGGCACGGCCGTCCTCTTGTTCGCGGCAACCGGGTTCCGCAGCGTGAAGCAACGGCGCCGCTAGCGCCGAACGCGCACCAGAACCTCCTCGAACCGGTCCGTGATCCCATCGAGGTCGAAGGTCGTCTCGGCGTACGCGCGGGCGGCTCGGCCGAGCTCCGCCCTCCGTCCCGGATCGGCCAAGAGCTCCTCGGCCGCTGCGACGAGTGCGCGAGAGTCACGCGGCGGCACGATGATCCCGCCGCCGCTCCGAGTGACGACGCGCGCCGCGAGGTTGTCGGCGGGGATAGCTCCGAGCACCGGCCGACCCGCGCACAGATAGGTCAGAACCTTCGACGGGACCGAGAACGCGCCCGCCTCGGGCTCGAGCACCGCGACGAGAACGTCGGCCGCTGCGAGTACCTCGGGCAGCCGCTCGTATGGCTGGTACGGAAGTAGCCGCAGGGCATCGTCCGGCAACGCGTGCTCGGCAAGCCAATCCGCACCCGGCCCCTCGGACACCACGAGCACGAGCGCATCCTGTCGGCTCGCCCAGCGCGCGAGCTCGAGCATGAGACTCGGGTCGTGCTTGAAGCCGAGCGTGCCGGAGTACAGGAAGACGACTTTGTCCTCCAGGCCGTGCTCTCGCGCCCAGGCGTTGTCGCGTGGCAAGGCGGGGAGCTCGTCGATCGGTGCCCAGTTCTCGATCACCGCGACCCGCTCCTGATCGACTCCCCAGCGCGTGAGCAACGGCAGGAAGTCCCCGGCGATGATCACGATCCCGTCGCTCTTCCGCAGCAGCCGCCGCTCGAGAGGCGCGATTGCTTGCTCGGCGGCGGCACCGAGCGGCCGTGAGCGACTCCCGAGGACCCGGCGCGCGGCCGCGCTGATGACGTCCTGCTGCCAGAAGACGAAACCGGCGCCGACAGCGCGCGCTGCGCTCTGCACTCTCGCCTGAACGAGCAGCGGCGCGTTCGAGAGCACGACCTCGGGTCGGAAGGCAGTGATTCGGGTCGTCAGCTCTCGGCCGATGCGGCGCTCATGAACGATCCGACGCCGCAGTTCGTACTTTGCGAACCTGCCGCCCAGATCCACACGCTCGAACTCGAGGCCCGGCGGGTCGCCCGGCTCCCGCTCGACTCGACCCTTCCCGGTGACGAACGAGGCGAGCTGAAGGTGGAGCACCTCGTGTCCCCGCCGGGCGAGAGACCGGGCGAGTTGGGCCGGAAAGGCATGCCCGGCGTAGTCGTGGACGACGACTCGCATGTCAGCCGTAGAGCCGAATCACACGTAGTGCTCTTCGGTCTGCCGTCGCTCGCGGTCGTGGTCGACCATGATGCGCACGAGCTCGTCGAAGCGGACTGTCGGCTCCCAGCCGAGCTTCTCCTTCGCCTTCGACGCGTCGCCGAGCAGCAGGTCCACCTCGGCCGGGCGGAAGTAGCGCTCGTCGATCGTGACGTACTCGTTCCAATCGAGGCCCGCGTAGCCGAACGCCGCGTCGAGGAACTCCCGCACCGAGTGCGTCTCGCCGGTCGCGAGCACGTAGTCGTCGGGCTCGTCCGCCTGGAGCATCCGCCACGCGCCCTCCATGTAGTCGCGTGCGTAGCCCCAGTCGCGCTTCGCCTCGAGATTGCCGAGCCGCAGCTCGGTCTGCTCGCCGCGCAGGATGGCGCCGATCGCGCGCGTGATCTTGCGCGTGACGAAGGTCGGGCCGCGCCGCGGCGACTCGTGGTTGAACAGGATCCCGTTGACGGCGTACATCCCGTACGCCTCGCGGTAGTTGCGCGTGATCCAGTAGCCGAACACCTTCGAGACCCCGTACGGACTGCGGGGGTGGAACGCCGTCGTCTCGGTCTGCGGGGTCTCCACCACCTGGCCGAACATCTCGCTCGAGCCCGCCTCGTAGAAGCGGCATCTGACTCCCTCTTCGCGGATCGCGTCGAGCAGCCGCAGCGTGCCCATCCCGGTCGCGTCGGCCGTGTACTCGGGGATGTCGAAGCTCACCCGGACGTGGCTCTGCGCGCCGAGGTTGTAGACCTCGTCCGGCCGGATCGTGCGCACGAGCTGGTTGAGCGAGGAGCCGTCGCTGAGGTCGCCGAAGACGAGCTCGAGCTCCCCGAAGATGTGGTCGATCCGCGCCGTGTTGAACGAGCTCGAGCGCCGGATCATCCCGTAGACCTCGTAGTCCTTCTCGAGCAGGATCTCCGCGAGGTAGGAGCCGTCCTGGCCGGTGATGCCGGTGATGAATGCCTTCCGCTTCGGCACGGGCGGCTAACCGTACCGCCCTCGGCGTCTACGCTTGCGGGCATGCGGGTGCTCGTGACGGGCGGAGGCGGCTTCCTCGGGTCGCATCTCGTCGAGCGGCTGCAGGCGGGCGGGATCGAGCCGTTCGTCGCCCGGCGCCGCGACTACGACCTGACGCGCGAGGCCGACGCCGAGCGCCTCTTCGCCGAGGCGCGGCCGGAGCTCGTCTTCCATCTCGCGGCCGAGGTCGGCGGCATCGGCGCGAACCGGGCCAACCCGGGCCGCTACTGGTACGCGAACCTCGTGATGGGCGCGCACGTGCTCGAGCAGGCCCGGCTGCACGGACGTGGGCAAGGTCGTGGTCGCCGGAACGGTGTGCGCCTACCCGAAGTTCACGCCCGGTGCCGTTCCACGAGGACGACCTGTGGAACGGCTACCCGGAGGAGACGAACGCGCCGTACGGCGTCGCGAAGAAGTCGATCCTCGTCGGCGCGCAGTCCTACCGCGACCAGTACGGACTGGATGCGATCTTCCTCCTGCCGGCGAACCTCTACGGCCCGCGCGACAACTTCCACCTCGACGAACGCGCACGTGATCCCGGCACCTGATCCGGAAGATGGTCGAGTCGACGGACGAGGTCGTGCTGTGGGGAGACGGCTCGCCGACGCGCGAGTTCCTCTACGTGGACGACGCCGCCGATGGGCTTCTGCTCGCCGCTCGAGCGCTACGACGGCGCCGAGCCCGTCAACCTCGGCACCGGCGCCGAGATCTCGATCCGCGAGCTGGCCGAGCTGATCGCCGAGCTGACCGGCTTCGAGGGCGAGATCGTCTGGGACCCGTCGCAGCCGAACGGGCAGCCGCGGCGCGCGCTCGACACCTCCCGGGCGCGCGAGCTGTTCGGGTTCGAGGCGCGAACGCCGCTCCGCGAAGGCCTCGAGCAGACCATCGCCTGGTACCGCGCCGAGGCTCCGAGCGCCGTCGGCTAGCCAGGCTTCCCGGATGCCCGACGCTCTCCCCTGTCCTGCGTGCGGCGGGACGCTCGCACCGGCCGTCGACGGCCTGCACCGCTGCGCGTCCTGTGGGTCGGCGGTGCCTGCTGCTGCGCCCGCCGCCTCGGCCGGGCTCTACGCCCAGCCCGCGGAGCGCCGGCTCGCGCGGCCGCTCGAGGCGGTCCTCGCCCTGGGCGTGCGCGAGCAGCTGCGGCTCCTGGGCCCGCTCGAGCCCCGCTCCCGGGTGCTCGACCTGGGAGCCGGCGACGGACGCCTCGCTGTCTCCCTGGCGCGCTCGGGACACCGCGTCACCGCGGTTGAGCCGTTCCGCGACGTGCCGGCCGCACCGGGGCTGACCGTGCTGCGGGAGAGCCTCGAGGAGGTGACGCTGCCGGAGCAGTCGTTCGACGCGGCCGTCCTCTGGCACGTGCTCGAGCATCTCGCGGAGCCGCGGGCGGCGCTCGAGCGCGTGCGAGGTTGGCTCGTGCCCGGCGGCCGCGTCCTCGTGGGAGTCCCGAACCTCGCGAGCCTCCAGGCCCGGGTCGGCGGAGAGCGGTGGTTCCACCTCGATCCGCAACGCCATCTGGTGCACTTCACGACGCGCGGCCTGGTCCTGCTGCTCGAACGAGCCGGCTTCTCGGACGTCCAACGGCGGCCGGTGGTCGTGGACCAGGCGCTGGCCGGCATGTGGATGACGCTGCTCAACCGCGCCACGCGACGTCCCGACGCGCTGCGCGGCTTCGTGCGCCACGAGCCGACCGATCGGCGCGACCTCGCCGTGACCGCCGGCCTGGCGCTTCCCCTGCTCCCTGTGGCCGCGCTCCTCGAGCTCGGCTCGGTGGCGGCCGGGCGCGGCGGCGTGCTCGCCGTGCGCGGTAGGGCGCCGTGACGGCGGCGGTCATCGTCCCGACCCGCGTGGGCGGCGCGAAGCTCGAGCGCCTGCTCGACTCGCTCGCGCGCCAGACCGTGAGCTCGCGCACGATCGTCGTCGACAACGCGACGCCGGCCGGCGTCGCCGAGCTTGTGGCACGTCACGAGTTCGCTGAGCACCTGCGGCTCGAGGAGAACGCCGGCTTCGGCCGAGCGGTCAACTTCGCTGCCGCGCAGAGCGCCGACGACGCGCTCGTGCTCGTGCTCGTGAACGACGACTGCGTCTGCGAGCCGCGCTTCGTCGAGGAGCTCGTGGCCGCGGTCGATCCGGCGCACGGCGTCGTGATGGCGGCAGGCGTCCTCCTCGAGGAGCACGACCCCCGGACGGTCGACTCCGCCGGGATGGAGCTCGACGAGACGCTCCTCGTCTTCGACTACCTGAACGGGACGCCGGTCTCGTCGGTCGGCGCCGAGACCACTGCCCCGATCGGCCCGTGCGCCGCGGCGGCGGCCTTCGACCGGGCGGCGTTCCTCGAGGCCGGAGGCTTCGACGAGAAGCTGTTCGCCTACTGGGAGGACGTCGACCTCGTGCTCCGCCTGGTGCGCGCCGGCGGGCGCTGCGCGCTGGCACCGGACGCGCGCGCGACCCACGCGCACTCGGCGACGCTCGGCTCCGGCTCCCCGCAGAAGAACTACCTGACGGGATTCGGCCGGGGCTACGTCCTCCGCAAGTGGGGCGTCCTGCAGTCGCCGAGACGGGCTGCGCGAGTCCTCCTCGAGGACGGGGTCATCTGTGCCGGGCAACTCGTCCTCGACCGGACTCCGGCCGGCACACGCGGCCGGCTCGCCGGCTTCGCGGCGGCGGCGGACGTGCCCCGGCAGCCGTATCCGGGCGCGCTGCTCGACGGCCGGCCGGCGCCCCCGCGCTCGCTCGGGCGGCGGCTGCGCCGCCGCGGCCGCCTGCGCGACCGCACCCCCTTGTAGCCGCAGACCGAGGCGCGTAGTGTCGAGCGCGGTGGACGTCGTCATCGTCGCGTACGGGACGCACGACCGGCTTTGCCGGTGCCTCCGCTCGCTCGACGCCCACCCGCCGTCGCAACCGCACCGGGTCGTCGTGATCGACAACGGGTGCGATCCGCACACCGAAGCCGTGGTGAAGCGCGTCACGCCGAGCGCGAAGGTGCTCTCGCCGCGGAGGAACCTCGGCTTCACCCGCGCAGTGAACGCCGGAATCCGGCATGGCGAGTCCGAGTACGTCGCGATCCTCAATCCCGACACCGAGATGCAGGCAGAGACACTCGACTGCCTCGCCGCTGTGCTCGACGCCCACCCGGAGGTGGCGGTGGTCGGACCGCGGCTCGTCCGCCCCGACGGCTCGTTCGACCACGCCGCGCGACGCTCGTTCCCGACGCTGCTCGGCGCGATCGGCCACTTCACCGGAATCGGCCGTCTCAGGCGCCGCGGCCGGCTCGCGCAGTACCGGGCGCCGGACGTCGACGAGGGCCCGGTCGACGCGATCAACGGCGCGTTCATGCTCGCGCGCCGGAGCGCGCTCGAGTCGGTCGGCCTGCTCGACAAGGGCTACTGGATGTACATGGAGGATCTCGACCTGCTCTTCCGGCTCAAGAAAGCGGGCTGGGTGACCTGGTACGAGCCGACGGCGCGCGCGCTCCACCTCAAGCGCGGCACGACCGCGGGCGTTCGCTCGCCACGGCTCGTCTGGGCCTTCCACTACGGGATGCTGCGCTTCTACCGGACGCACTTGGCGCTGCAGCGCGGACGCGCCGTCAACTGGCTCGTCTACACGGGCATCGCGAGCCGCTTCGCGGCCGTACTCCTCGTCTCGGTCATCGCTCGTCCGGCTCTCCTCCGCTGGAACGGCCGTAAGCACGGCGCACTGCCGCCAGCGCAGCCCGATCTCGCGCGGTCGGACGCCGCAACAGTCTCTTAGCCCCGATTCGGAGACGCAGCCGGACGCGTTCGGCGCGCAGGGCACGATCGGCTGCTCTGTCCCCATAGGCCTGCACGAGCACGCGGCGGGCGTTCGCGGCCGCGACGGCCGCGCCTGCGTCGGCGTAGCGCTGGCCGGAGGAGACGTCGCCGACGTGCACGATCCGCGCGACGTCCGGCAGGAACCAGGAGCCCACGCCGGCGCGGGCCGCCTGCAGGCCGAGCTCGAGATCCTCCGCGTAGAGATGTAGCGACTCGTCGAACGGGCCGAGCTCGAGCAGCCGGCGACGCGGCGCCGCGAGGCACGCACCCGTCAGCCAGGCGACCTGCGCGGGACGCTGCAAGGCCCACGGTTCCGTTCGACTCCTCACGGCCGACGGCGAGAGCGCGCCAGGCAGGATCGCCCGCACCCAGGGCCAAACGCCAACGACCGGTCCGCTTGCCGACGGCTGAACCGATCCGTCCGGATTCAGCACCCGCGGCCCGACGATCGCATCTCGCTCGAGCCCCGCCGCGGCGAGCGCGGAGAGCGAGGAGTCCACGAGCCACGTATCCGGATTTAGAAGCACGACCGCCTCCCCGTCGGCCCGCCGAACGCCGACGTTCGCCGCGGCGCCGAAGCCACGATTGTCCGGCAGCTCGACGAGCTCGAGCGGGCCGCGCCAGCCGCGAGCCGCGCCGAACGGCTCGTCCTCGGAGGCGTTGTCGACGACGACGAGCTGCGGCGCGGCGCTCGAGAGGTGCTCGTTGAGCGACTCGACGAGCGTCGCGAGCGCGTCCGCGCAGTTCCAGGTCACGACGACGACGGAGTAGGATGCGCGAACCATCGTGGGTCGGGTCTCCATGGTCTCGCACAGCTTGGCGGAGGTCGTCCGGAACCGTCAGCAGAACGCGTACAGCAAGTGGGAGCCGCCGGGCGACGCTCGGTCCGCCGCTCACCGCCTCGGCTCCGGCGACTTCGTCCGCGTCCACACGACCCCGAGCTTCCACATCCAGCCGGGGGCGAAGGTCGTCACGATCGGCTCGTGCTTCGCCCGCAACGCGGAGCGGGCGCTGGGGGCGCTCGGTCTGGACGTGCCGGCCAACGACTTTGCGGTGCCGAGCGAGTACTACCGCGAGGAAGGCCCCGTCCCCAACGCGGTGCTGAACAAGTACAGCACCCAGTCGATCGAGAACGAGATCCTGGCCGACCTCGACCTCGTCCACTACCCGAACAACGGCTTCATCGAGGCACCCGACGGGACCTGGTGGGATCCGCTGACGACGAGCCTCCGCACCTTGCCGCTGGAGCAGATGACGGAGGTGCGCACGGCGATCCGAGAGCTGACCCGGAACGTGCTCGACTGCGACGTCCTGCTGATGACCCTCGGGCTCAACCAGATCTGGCTCGACCGCGAGACCGGGATCAGCGCCAACGA
Organism: uncultured Actinomycetes bacterium; assembly: GCA_963720065.1. Taxonomy (GTDB): domain Bacteria; phylum Actinomycetota; class Thermoleophilia; order Gaiellales; family Gaiellaceae; genus Palsa-739. The sequence continues at coordinate 60,681 of CAVREH010000010.1, read as the reverse complement.
GATGCCGCCACGGGCGCTCGCGCGCGCTTCCCACGAGCGCTGGGAGCTGACGGTCACGGGCGCGACCGAGAACATCGCCTCGCTCGAGCGCGTCGTGACCGCGGTACACGAGGCCAACCCGCGGATCCGGGTCGTCGTCACCGTCTCGCCCGTTCCTATGAGCGCCACCTTCACGGCGCGCGACGTGATCGAGTCGAACGCCTACTCGAAGGCCGTGCTCCGAGTGGCTGCGCAGGAAGTCGCCCAGCGGTTCGAGTTCGTCCACTATTTCCCGAGCTACGAGATGGCGGTCAACTCGCCGCCGGAGCTCGTCTGGGAGCCGGACCGGCTGCACGTCTCGGACCAGGCCGTGCGCTTCATCGTCGGCTGCTTCCTCGACGACTACGTCGAGGAGCCGCCGCCCGCCGAAGTCACCGCCTAGAGCGGAGACTGCTCGAACCAGAGGCTGCCGCCGCCGGCCGGCGCCCGGCCGTGCATCAGTTCTTCCATCAGCTCGCGGTGCCAGACCATGTTGGCGACGCTCCCGAAGATCACGCGCGCCGCGGGATTGCCGAGCAGATAGGCGAAGACGAGATACTGCTCCGTCCAGAAGAGGCGCCCGTCGATCCACGACCGCGGCGTGCCGCGCGGCAGGAAGAAGTCGTGCACGTGCACGAGCACGCGCGTGCGGAGCGCCGGCAGGACGCGCAGGTACAGGTGGAGACAGTCGCTCCCGACCTTCACGGCGTGCGTCGAGTCGATGAACAGGATCGAGTCCTCCGGCAGCCGCTCCGCGAACCACTCGGCGGGGAGCTCCTGCACTGGACGCCGGACGAGCTCGACGTCGAGCGTCTCCAGGAAGTCCCTCGGGTGCGGCTCGACGCAGACCACGCGCCCGGTGCCGTTTCGGGCGACCGCCTCGAGGGCGATCAGGGTCGAGAAGCCCGAGCCGACCTCGAGCACGACCTCGGGCCGCTTCGCGCGGATCATCGCGTAGTAGGCCATCGCGTCGGAGAAGCCGATCATCCCGCTCTGCCAGGCGAACCGCTCGGGCCGGTCGGACTGCTGCGGCGGGTCGAACTCGGCGGAGTAGGGCAGCAGCTCGAGGAGCTGCTCGCGCAGCAGATCCCGGTCGAAGACGGAGGCGTCCTCGAACGGCAGCTCCTTCCTCGCCTCGAACGAGCCTGCGATCTCGGCCTCCGTGGGGACCGGGTAGTAGAACCCGGCGGGGACGAGGATCATCCCGCGCTGCTCGAACTCGTCGCGCCACTCGGGCTCCCAGAGAAGCTGCCTCTTCTCGAGCCCGTCCAGGATCCGTCCCAGGTCACGCGGCTGCACGACGGTACCCTACTGCGCTTGCCGCTCGGGAACCGGCTGAGCGGGATGAAGGAGTCGCGGTACCGGTCGAGGATCTCCTCGGGTTACCGATCGCCTCGAGCCCGCCCTTGTCGAACCACGCGACCCGCGTGCAGAAGCCCTCGAGGAAGCCGGGGTCGTGACTCACGATGATGATCGTGCCGGCGCGCTCGATCAGCTCGACCATCTTCGCCAGGCTCTTGTCCCGGAAACCGGTGTCGCCGACGCTCAGCACCTCGTCGAGCAGCAGGATGTCGGGGTTCGTGTGCGCGACGAGCGAGAAGCCGAGCCGCGCGCGCATCCCCGTCGAGTACTGGCGAAGCGGGACGTCGATGAACTCGCCGAGCTCGCTGAACTCGACGATCTCGTCGAGCACCTTCGCCGTCTCGGTGCGGGTGAGCCCCATGTAGGCCGCGCTGAGGAAGATGTTCTGCCTCCCTGTCAGCTCGCGCTGGAACCCGGCGCCGAGCGTCATCAGCGAGGGGTTGCCGTAGATCGCGAGCGAGCCCTCGTCCGCCCCCAGGATCCCCGCCAGCGCCATCAGCAGCGTGCTCTTGCCGGAGCCGTTCGCGCCGACGATGCCGAACGTCTCGCCGCGGCGGATGGTGAACGTCACGTCGCGGAGCGCCCAGAACGGCCGGGAGCTCTCGCCGCCGAAACGTCCGCGGACCATCTGGCCGGCGAGGCTCTTCACCGTCTTCGGGCGTGAGATCGCGAGGTCGTAGCAGATCCCCAGGTTGCGGACGACGTACGCGAAGCTCGGCTTGTCGGGCATCAGTCGACCAGCTTCACGAAGTTGGGCGAGAGCCGCACGTAGAGCGCGTACGAGCCGACGAGCGTCACCACCGACAACGCGACCACGTAGAAGAGCGCCCAGTCCGGCGGCCCTCCCAGGGCCGGCAGGTCGCCCAGAAACGGCATGACCAGAACGTGGTACGACTCGAAGAAGGGGGCGAAGGGATCGAGCTGGTAGACGCCGCGGTAGGCCGGCGGGATCCGCGCAAGCGTGAACAGGCCCGGCGAGAGCAGGTACCACGCGCGCATGAAGTAGCGCAGCAGGTGCGAGACGTCGCGGAAGAAGAAGTTCGTGCCGCTGAGCAGGAAGGCGAAGCCGAGCGTGAACATCAGCTGCACGATCGAGAGCGGGATCAGGAGCAGGAGCTTTGGCGTTGGCTCGATCCCGAAGCCGATCTTCGCGACGACGACCGCCACGAGCATGCCGAAGAGCAGGTGCGTGTACTCGGTGAAGGTGACCGCGATCGGGATCACCGACTTGGGGTACCGAACCTGCTTCATCGAGTCCGCGGCCCCGATCGTCATGGCGATGCTGCGCTCGACGGACTTGAGGAAGAACTCCCAGCAGATGAGCGAGACGAGGATGTAGAGCGGGAAGTCGGGCTCCGAGCGGTGCCAGACGATGTCGAACAGGAACAGGTAGACGAACATGAGGAAGATCGGGTCGAGCAGCCACCACAGGAACCCGAACACGGTTCCGGTTCGCTCGGTCTGCAGGCCTGACGTGAAGAGCTGCCAGACGAGGCTCCGGTACTGCCACAGCTCGCGCAGGTCGGCGCGGACGCCGTGCTTGACCTCGAACGGCTGGGTTGGAAGCGTGACCTGGGCGGTGCTCATGCGCTCGCCTTCCGCGCGAGGAGTGCGAGACGCGCCATGTCGTCGGCGCCCATCACGTCCGGATTGCGCCAGTCGAGCAGGACCTCGATCCGGTCGAAGCCGGCCTCTTCGAGCATCTCGAGCAGCGCGCCGCGGCCGAGGAGCCAGCACAGCCAGATCTTCTGGTCGCGCTCGCCGACGAACCGGCAGGCGAACGGGTCGTCGTCGTTCGCGAGGGTCGTCGTCTCGAGGGCGAGGTAGCCGTCGGGCTTCAACATCGCGTGGGCGTTCTCGAGCGCGAGGAAGGGATGGCGAAGGTGGTCGAGCGTCCCGAGGTGGAGGACGAGATCGAAGCCGTCCTGCTCGCACCACTTGCTCGCGTCCGCCTCGACGTACTCGATCCGGTCGAGGCCGGTGAGGTCGAGGAGGTAGCGCGCGATCTCGAGGTTCCGCGGGGCGCCCTCGACGCCCGTGACGCTCATGTCGAGCTTCGAGCGCAGGAAGATCGAGTAGTGGCCGATGTTCGAGCCGACGTCGAGCGCGCGGCCGCCGCGCAGCGCCTCCTCCGGGATGTGGTCCTTGAACAGGTGCCACTTGTTCGCGGGGTCCGGCGTGAAGAAAGGCGCCTTCGCAAACTCGCTCGTGCGCACGCCGTTGCCGAAGATCACCTCGTAGCGCCAGGGCGCCCAGAGCCGGAGCTTCTCCCGCAGTTCCTCGGCAGGCAGCGCGGTCGGCACGAAGAAGTCGTAGGGGCCGGGCTCGTCCGGCACGTCTCCGTTCGACGCGGGCACGACGACCGCTGGTGCGGGTGCCGGCACCGGCGCGTCGTGTCCACGGACCTCGGCGAGAGCCCGCGCGTACAGCTCGTCGTCGAGTGTGTTGTAGCGCCGGATCAGCTCGATCTCCTCCTCGGGAACGTCCTCGGGCGACGGCCGGTCGGGCGTCTCGTTCACGCGGACCAACTCGAAGCCGGTCCAGCCGAACTCGCGCGCGAACCGGTCCATGGACCGGTCGTACTCGGACGTCGCGCCGAGCACGTAGCGCTCGGCGAGCACCTGCTCGAGCACCTCCCTGACCCGGTGCGTCACACCGGGGGAGACGTCGCCGACGGGCAGCGTGCCGCGCTGCGTGGCGAGAATCGCGCGCGTCTGGCCGTTGAAGTAGGCGGCGAACCCGCGCAGCAGGCGCTCGTCTCCGGCGGCCACCGCCGCGAGCACGTGCCGGTAGACGTCGCTGACCGTCCAGCCGTTCTCGCGCACGATGCGCCCCGCCTTGCCGCCGATGTTGTACTCCTCGCGGCCGCGGAGGTAGTGGTGCTCCGAGAGCACGCGCTCGACGGGATCGCGGATCAGCGTGAAGACCCGGAACGGCTCCTCCAGCGCCGTCAGCCCCCACTGCACCTCGTGCCCGCTGATGCAGCGGATGCGGGCCCAGTCCTCGCCGGGGATCTCCGCGAAGTAGCGGGCGTAGGCGTCGGGCTTCGGCTCGGGCGCGCCCTGGCCGTCTCGGTCGCGGTAGATCTTGAGCAGCTGCCCGTCCGGATAGTTCCGCTCGAGCACGTGCAGGACCGAGTTGCCGGCGGTCTTCGGGATGTGGTGGAAGACGACCTTCACGCCACGCGCACCTCCGCGAACGCGACCGTCCCCTCGTAGTCGGGGTCGGTGCGGAGCACGCCGACCGCGCAGACCCGGGCGACGTCTAGCGGGCGGGCCACCGGCCCGCCGAAGGGGTAGATGCGATGCGGATACCAGACGAGGTCGGCGAACGTGAGACGGACGCGCTCCCAGGCTCCCGTGCCGACGATCAGGCCGCTCAGCGGCGCGCCGAACGCCTGCTCGTCGAGGGTGCCGTAATCGGTGAAGACGCCGACCGCGAGAGAGCTCAGGTCCGCCCCTCGCTCGACGCGGATGAGGAGCTCGACGCCGGGGCACTCGGCGGCCGCGATCAGGTCGCCTTCGAGGCAGTAGGCGGCTCCACGCAGGTAGTGGCCAGGGCCGAAGGTCAGCTCGACGCCCGTCTCGCCGTCGGCCGAGACAACGCGTTTCGGCGGCTCCCACGGATCGCCGATGGGGAGCTCGGACGGCTGCTCGGAGCCGAAGTCGTACGAGAGTCGGGCGACGGCGGTCGCGCTCGTGGCTCCCTGCTCCCGTGGCGTCACGCGGTGGACGGCGCTGCTGCCGACGCCGCCGTTCTCCAGGTCGACGTGGCCGTAGAACCAGATCTCGCGGCCGGGATCGACGACGGGAAGCTCGGCGACCCAGCCGTCGCCGTCGCGGCGGGCCTCCGCGCGACGCCAGAGCCGCGACGACCAGGGCGCGTAGCTGCCGCAGGAGTAACAGACCGCTGCGCTGGCGCCGACCGGAGCCGAGACGGCGACGATGGCAGTGCCCGGCAGCCAGTGCGCTTCCACCTCGGGCACGACCTCGTCGAGGCGGCCGGACTGCTGCGCGCGCAGCGCGCCGACGCTCAGCCGGTGGTACGGATGCGCCGTGTGGTCCTGATTGCGGGCGAGGACGAGCCGCTTCGTCCCCTCGAGCTCGTGGTACGTGCGCATCGTCCCCTCGAGGCCGAAGTAGCGGTCGTTCGTCGCCTGGATGTACACGACGTCGGCCTCGATCAGGTGCGCGCGTCGCCCGGGGTCGAAGGCTCGCCGCCACTGCTCCACGTCCGGCGGGGTCATCGTCGAGAGCTGCGCCTGCCAGAGCTGATGGCAGCCCTGCTCGAGGAAGCCGCAGCCGAAGACGGGACGCGCATGGCGGAAGCGCGGATCGAGGCCGGCCAGGAGCAGCGAGTAGAAGCCGCCCCAGCTGCTGCCGGCGACGGCCAGGCGGGACGGGTCGAGGCTCGGCTGGGCGAGCAGGACCTCCGTCGCCTGCACGAAGGCCCGCAGATTGTGGAACTGGTAGCTCGTCCTGAAGTCGCCGCCTGAGTAGCGGAAGGCGTGCGCCGCCGGCGGGCTCAGCCCGACGTCGCTCGAGCCGCCGACTCCGATCCAGTCGACGGCGAGCACGCAGGCGCCGAGGCCCGTCGCATGCCACGCGGCCTCGGCGACCTCGAGCTGCCCGCGCCCGCCGGGGATCATCAGGACCGGCGGCGCGACCGCGGCCTCCGGCCGGCAGAGGTAGCCGTGCATGAAGACGTCGCGGCCGCCGAAGGTCTCGGTCGGGAAGCGGATCTCCGTCACCCGGGAGCCGTGCAGCTCCGACTCCGAGAACACCCGCCACTCGACCGGCGGCGCGGAGGCGCGAATCTCCCCGAGCAGATCGGCCGGCTCGAGGTACGGCAGCCGCTCGTCGGACCGGCCGAGCAGCGTCCCGGCCTGCTCGCCGACGACCGTCACGCCGCCACCCCCTCGAGGATGTCCGCGATTCTCTCGCCGGCGCGGCCGTCGCCGAACGGGTTCTCGCCGGAGCACATCGCGCGCATCCGGTCGCCGTCGGTGAGCAGCCGCGTCGCCGCCGCGACAACAGCGTCCGGCGAGGTCCCCACGAGCTCGCCCATGCCGGCCTCGATCAGCTCGGGACGCTCGGTGACGTCGCGCAGGACGAGCACCGGCTTGCGCCAGGTCGGCGCCTCCTCCTGGATGCCGCCGGAGTCGGTCATGACGAAGTCGGACCGGCTCAGGGCGAGCATCAGGTCGGGATACGAGAGCGGCTCGACGAGATGCACCCGCGCGGTGCCGTCGAGCTCCGCGTAGGCGTCACGCCGCACGCGCGGATTGAGGTGGACGGGGAAGACGAACTGCACATCGTCGAAGCGGCCGGCGAGCGTCCGGAGCGAACGGAAGATGCCGCGCAGCGGCTCGCCGTGGCTCTCCCGGCGATGCGCCGTCACCAGCACCGTTCGGCAGCCGTTGCCCAGCTCGAGATCGCGCAGCCGCGGCTCCGCGAACGTCTCGGGCAACCGCAGCGCGAGCATCGCGTCGACCACCGTGTTGCCGGTCACGTAGACGTCCTCCTCGGGCACGCCCTCGCGCAGCAGGTTCTCCCTTGCGCGCCGGGTCGGCGCGAAGTGGTGGGTCGCGGCGAGCGCGGCGACGCGCCGGTTGAGCTCCTCCGGAAACGGGCTCCGCGCGGCGTGCGAGCGGAGTCCTGCCTCGACGTGGCCGAGCGTGAGGCCCCGGTAGAACGCCGCGAGCGACGCCGCCATCACCGTGGTCGTGTCGCCCTGGACGAGGACGAGATCCGGACGGAGCTCGTCGAGGAGCGCGCCGACCGCCACGAGCGCGCGGGCGGCGAAGTCGTCCAGCCGGTGGTCCGGCTCCATCAGTCCGAGATCGGCGTCCGGCTCGATCTCGAAGGCGGCGAGGGCCTGGTCGAGCAGCTCCCGGTGCTGCCCGGTGGTGACGACGACCTGCTCGAACCGGTGCGGCCGGGCGCGCAGGGCCCGGATGACCGGCGCCATCTTGACGACCTCGGGCCGGGTTCCGACGAACGTGACGACGCGGTCGGGCACCGTCTAGACGCCCGCGGTGAGCTCGTGCCCCAACCCGAGCGCTTCCATCGTCGCTCCGGCCTCGCGCAGGAACGTCGAGCGCTGCTCCCTGCTCCACGAGGTCCAGGGATCGGCCGGCGCGACGTACGAGTCCGGCTGCCCGGGCTGCTGGAAGCTGGAGTTGATGCGCTTGGTGGAGAAGAACTCCGCCGACCCCGGCCGCCGCGGAGCGTGGACGAAGTCGTGGATCTCCTCGAAGCCGGCGACCGGGTCGGCCACGAGCCCGGCGTAGCGGATCGTGAGGCAGCGGTCGGGCTGCTCCTCGGCGAAGCGCAGGCCCGTCTCGGCGAAGCCGGCCCACGTCCGGCAGGCGACCGTGAAGTCGCCGGCCCACTCGGTGCCGAAGCCGCTGTGCAGCATCGAGTGCACGACGCTGCGGCCGTCGCGGACGATGTGGAGGAACCTCGCCCCGGGAAAGAGACGGGCGAGCTCCGGCGCGACGAGCGTGTAGGTCGGCGACTGGTCGACCCAGCGCCGGCCGATGCTCTTCGCGCTGATCAGGGCGTTGACGCCGAGGCCGAGCGCCTCGACCAGGTCGTCCTCCGAGAGCTCCAGCCGCGCGAGCCAGCCGCCGTCGCTGCGGGCGGCGCTCCTCGTGAGCGCCTCGTCCAGCCGGCCGTGGCCGAAGAGCCAGTAGAGGAAGTCGGTCTCCGGGGTCGTCCAGAAGTCGCCGTGGTGGACGAGCGACCAGGCGAGGACGCTGGTCCCGGAGCGCGGCGAGCCGATGATGAAGACGGGCTCCTCGCACACCTCGATCTCGATCGTCTGCTGCATCAGCGGCTGCGGTGCGGCTCCCACGCGCGGCCCCACTTCTCCTCGAAGCGGAGCCGGTTCGCCTCGAACACGGCGTCGTACTCGTCCTGGTCCAGGCGGCTGAACGACGCGCGCCCCCAGTGGTGGACGAAGACGTCCTCGGCGCAAACGACCCGCAGCCCGGCCTCGCGGACGCGGAGCGCGAAGTCGTCGTCCTCGAACATCCCGATCTCGAAGCGCTCGTCGAGGCGTCCGAGCGAGTCGAACAGCCACCGCCGCATCGCAACGCAGTACATCGCGAGCGACGCGATGTCGAACGACCGCCCGGCGTGCGCGGCCGTGTGGCGCGCGGCGAACTCGTCCGGGCCGTCGGCCTCGTCGTAGGCGACGTCGATCCGAGCCTCGTTCCCGGCCCAGTTCGTGACCGGCCCGACGATCCCGACCGTCTCGTCCTGGAGCTGCCGCAGCAGGCCCCGCAGCCAACCGTCGGTCACGACTACGTCGTCGTTCAGGAGGACGACGTACTCGCAGTCGCCGGCGAGCTCGACCGCGAGATTGTTGGCGCGGGCGAAGCCGAGATTCGAGCCGGGCCGGATCACATGCAGCCGTTCGTGCGCCTCCGACTCGCGCGTGAGGTAGGCGTCGATTCCGGCGTCGCTGCCGTTCTCCACGACGTAGACGTCGAACTGCGGGTAGCGGGTCTTCGCCCAGATGCTCTCGAGGCACTGCCGCAGGTAGTCCGCGTTGTCGTAGCTGAGGATGACGATCGCAACGCGCCCGAACCACGAGCGCAGGACCCGGTCGAGCTCCTTCCAGCGCGTCGACCACGTGTGCTTCAGCGCGAGCGCGACCCGGCCGGCCGCCGCGTCCGGAGAGTCCTCGTGCAGGGCGCTCTCCACCTGCGAGACGAACTCCCCCGCCGTGGCGGCTCGGTAGTAGTGGCCCTCGTACGGCTCGAGCTCGGGGAGGGCGGTGGCCACGATCGGCTTGCCGGCGCTGAGGTACTCGTAGAACTTGACGGGATTCGTGGCCTCGGTGAGCGCGTTGAGCTTGAAGGGGATGCAGGCGACGTCGAAGCCGTGGAGGTAGGACGGGATCTCCGCGTACGGTTGCTCGCCCGGGAGGTGGACGTTCGGCAGCGCCTCCAGCGCCGTGACGTCGGCGCCGGTGGTGGAGCCGACGAGCACGAACGTCCAGTGCGGCCGCGCCCGTGCGGCGCCGGCCACGAGCTCGACGTCGAACCAGGAGGAGATCGCGCCGTGGTACCCGACGACCGGACGCTGCACCTCTCCGTCCACCGCAAGCGCGTCCGGACGGCCGTTGAAGTGGGCGAAGTCGGTCCCGTTCGGGAGCAGCACGGTCCTCCGCGCGAGCGGTCGCACCCGCTCGTACAGCAGCCGGCTCGTCGCGAGCACGAGGTCGCTCTCGTGCAGCAGTGCCTCCTCGTTCTCCTCGATCGCGATGCGAGCGGCCGCGCTGCCGAACCCGTCGTCGAGAAAGCCCGCGTGATGGTCCATGCAGTCGTAGATCACGCGCCAGCCGAAGCGGCGGCCCGCCTCGAGCGCCAGCGGAGCCCAGAACGGCAGGTCGACGACGACGACGGCGTCCGAGATCGAGGCCACCCGGCGGAAGGCGTCCAGCGCGGCCAGCAGGCTCTCGAGCTCGGCTTCCTCGAGCGTGGAGGTGTAGATGACCTGCTCGCGCAGGCCGGGGAGACGGACTCCCCAGACGCCGGGAGCCAGCGGGTCGCCGGCCTGCACGGCGTCGCCCTCTCCGTGGAACCTCGTCTCCGCGTAGAACACGCGATGGCCGGCGGCCGCGAACTGCGTCGCGAGCTGCTGCGGGCGCTGGAAGCGGTAATGCCAGTCGATGATCGGCAGGCAGATGACGTCGACGCCTGTCTCCCGCGGCGTCGTCCAGCTCGGCGGAGGTGACGGTCGAGCGGGCGCGGCGTCGTCGCTCGCCGGGCTCTCGGGCTCGACGCCGGCCGTCGCCGGCATCGCGAGGTCGAGCTCGCCACGGCGCCGCGCCTCGTAGAGGGGGTTCCTGCGCCTCGGGTCGAGATCCGGGCGCCGGGCGAGGTACGCGGCCGTCGAGAAGCGCGCGCTCGGATCTCTCCCCTCCGCGGCTCCGTGCTCGATGTAGTGCATGAGCGGATTCATGCGGGCCCGCACGACCTCGGGATAGCGGTGCGCGTAGTAGCGGTAGTCGAACTCCCCCGACCGGCGCAGCGAGAAGTACGCCCGCACCCAGCCAAGGTGGGTCGGCGTCGGACGCACGAGCCACGAGCCCATCTGCGACGCGTAGCGCGCCCGAAGCCTCACGCCCGAGGGCACGAGCGCCACCCAGAGGCGGTAGAGCCTGACGAGCGGCCAGCGACGGAGGCGGCGCAGCCGACCGTGGAACGAGCGGCGCAGCAGGTCGGTCTGCGCGCCCACGAGCTCGCTCCGCGTCCGGCCGAGCTCGAGCAGGGTCGCCGAGTGCTCCGCCACCCGGGCCTCGAGCTCCCCCTGCAGCCGCTCGCGCTCGCGGGCCGCCGCAGCAAGCTGCGACCGGGCGGACTCCTGCTCGCGCGCCGCCGCGGCGAGCTGCGAACGGGCGGACTCCTGCTCGCGCGCCAGGTCCGCATAGAGCCCCGGGGCCTCGGCGGCCTTCGCCTCGATCCCCTCGTTGGCCGTCGACAGCTCGCCCACGAGGCGGCTGCGCTCCTGCTCGGACGTCGAGAGATCGGCCTCGAGCCGACTCCGGTCCTGGGCGGCCAGCGCCTTCTCCGCTGCCGCCACCTGGTCGTGCTCTTCGAGACGGCCGAGCGTGCGCTTCAGTTCCTCGGCGGACATCGCGCCCGCGACGAGCGCCTCGTCGAGCTCGCCGCGCAGGCGCACGGCCTCGTCCGACAGGGCGGCAAGGTCCGCGTCCTTGCCGGCAACCAGCTCCTGCAGCGGCTCCACCTGGGCGGCGCGCGGCTCGAGCTCCTCGATCCGTCCGTGAAGGGCCTCCGCCTCCGCCTGCGTCTGCGCGAGCTCCGTCTGGGCCTCCACGACCTCCGTTTCGAGCGCCGCGACGAGCGGGCCGTACGCGGCGTCGGCGTCGCGCAGCTCCGCGGCCACGCGATCGAGCACCTCGTGCTCGGCCTCCTCGTCCCCCGTTCCCGCCGCGATGCTCAGCAGCGCGCGGTACGCCCGGACGACCCAGGCCGCGACGTCGCTCCGGGCAGCCAGCTCGCGGTCGCCGTAGACGTGATGGCGGAGGTCTCGGGTGAGGAAGCCGGCCATCTCGGGCCGGATGCGCGCGGTCAGCTTCGGCCAGGCGAGCCCGAGGCCTTCGCCGAGCCGGGCGGCCACGGCGTACGGGTCCTCGATGAGATCCTCGTAGCGCGGAAAGGCTCGCGGCAGCCCTCGCGTGTGGCGCTCGGCGCTCAGCACGTGCGCGAGCCACAGCAGCAGCGACTTCTCCACCGGGAAGCCGTTTCGGCGCTCGAGGGAGGCGGCGACTTCGAGCGGATTACGGAGCGGGAGCGCGTAGTACGCCTCGAGCCCCGCCGCGACGAACACGCGCCGCCAGAACGGCAGCAGCCTGCAGATCCTCGGATCCTTGAGCACGAGGAGCGGCGCGTCGGCGTACTCCTGCTCCAGCAGCTCGATCGCGCGGGCCACGTGCGAGGCCGCGGCCTCCGACTCGTACCACTCGGCCGGTAGCGCGACGACGTCGTCCCAGCGGCTCCCCGCGACGGCGAGCAGCTCGTCGTCGAACGCCTTGATCGGCAGCGGCTCCCAGAAGCCGGCTTCGTTGTCGTCGGCGCCGTCCCCCATGTCGAGGGGGAGCGCAGCGCCGAGCAACCCCAGCAGGCCGGCGAACGCGGACGTGCCACTCCGGTGCATGCCGGCGACGACGACGATCTGCCTCTGCGGCGGCTCGAGCAGGGACCGGCCGTTGCGCCCGTCAGGCGCTGTCCGCGCAGCTTCGACTACGAAATCCGTCATCCCTCCACGCCCCCCGCTTCCTCTCGTCCGGAACCCGAGCCTATCCCGTCGCAAATCCCGCGTACAAGATCGACAACGGGCATAGGCTGCACGCCTTGACCCGGACGCTCGCGATTTTCCACTCCGGGCGGGATCAGCGGGCCGCTGCGCACGTTGCTCCCGCGGCTGCGCGCCCTCGCCGAGGACGGCGAGGTGGAGCTGCTGTTCCCGTGGGAGGGAGCCGGGAGCGAGCTCGCCGCGAGCGAGCTTCCGGTGCGCGTCGAGGCCTATCTCCGACGGCGTTGCTGGTGGCGCCGCTGCGGTGGGGAGAAGCTGGCGTCTCTGCGGCGGGCAATTCGAGCGACGAAGCCCGACGTCGTGCTCGTCGTGACGGCGTACCTCCCTGCGGCGCTGGGCGCGGCTCGTCTCGCAGGCGTGCCGGCGGTGCTGTACGCGGCGGAGCTGCTCGGCGGGCGGGCAGCCGCGTTCCGAGCCGTCGGGCGATCTGCGAGGCGCATCGTCGCGCCCTCGGGCTCGAAGTGGCGCGGCAGTATCGGACGCGAGCGTCGAGGTCATCCCGCCTGGGATCGCGCCCGGACGGCCCGCAGCCGTCGAGCTGCTGGGGACGCTGCCGCGCATCGCCGTGGTCGGGGCGCTGAGCCGCGGCCGGGGTCAGGACGTCGCGCTCGACGCGCTGTCCGGCTTGTCCGCGCAGAGGTTCTCCGGCCGCCACGCTGCTCGTCGCCGGCGAGCCCCATCCGCGAGCGGCCGACGAGGAGTTTGCGGCGGAGTTCAGGGCGAGCCGCCGGCGAAGGCGTCCACTTCCTCGGCGCCGTGGTGGAGATCGAATCGCTCCTCGCGGCCGCCGACGTCGTCGTCGTGCCGAACCGCGTCGAGGAGGGCTTCGGACGTGTCCCTTCGAGGCGATGGCCGGTGGGCACCCCGGTGGTCGCGACTCCGCTCACGGCGGCGGCCCGGCTGCTGTCCGAGCGCGAGCTGCTCGTGGTGCCGGAAGAGCGGCCCGACCTCCTCGCGCAGGCCGTCGTCCGGCTCCTCCGCGACCCGGCGCTCGCGAGCTCTCTCGTCGCGAGCCGCGGCAGTGGGTGGCAGAAAACCTCGACGAGGCGACGCTCGGCCGGCGGTTCGTGGAGGTCGTTCGCTCGGTCGCGTAGAGTCGGCGGCGAGGGTCGATGGAGCACTGGTTGAGCATCGAGGAGCTCGTAGCGCTGTCCCGGACGCGCATCTTCGACGAGTCCATCGTCGAGGGGATCGAGGAGCGCGAGGACCTACGCGATCTCGCCTTCGCGCAGATCGTGGAGCGGGCGCACGTGTTCGCCGCTCACGCCAATCCGGAGAATCCGGCACGCCTGCGGTGCGTCGCCCGCGCCCGGCTCGCGCTCGGGCCGGAGGCGACCGAAGAACAGGTCGACGAGCTGGCGCGAAAGGCGCACGCCGAGATCTTCCTGAGCGGAGCGCTGGGCATGCGGCCCAAGGAGTGCGCCGAGGCTCCGGTGGAGGGCGAGGGGATGGAGCTCCTGCGCGCTCCCGGCCGCCCTTGCGTCGTCACGTTCGTGCACACCACGGCGCTGCCCGTCGCCTTCTTTGCTCTGCCCCGCGCGATGGGTCGTCTGCTCTTCGTCCCCAACCGGCGGACGCCGTCGGAGCATGCGCCGATGCGCGTGCGGCAGTTCTGGGGCGAGGAGTACGGCGTGCGCTGGATCCCGGGCAACACCCGTACCCTCGACGTGCTGCGCGCGCTGCTCGACTCCGGCGAGGCCTGCGCCCTGGCCGCCGACCAGCCGGGCGAGACGGACGCGACCTTCTTCGGCGTCCCCGTGCAGACGAGGGCGGGTGCGGCGGCTCTCGCACGCAGGGCCGGCGCTCCGCTCGTGGTGTTCACCACCTGGCACGACGACGAGCGGTTCGGTGTGCACGTCTCCCGCCCGCTCCAGGTGGCGGACTTCGAGTCGACGCGCGCGCTCCATCAGGCCGTCCTGTCGGAGGTCGAGAACCAGCTGGACGGCGACGTCTCGCGCTTCCTCGGCGAGCTGCACACGGCCCCCGCCACGGCCGACGCACGCTCGTAGCGCCATGCGAGTCGTTGCGATCCTCGCGACGTTCAACGAGGAGCGATTCGTCGCCGGCTGCATCGAGCACCTGCGCGGCCAGGGAGTCGACGTCTATCTGCTCGACAACGAGTCGACCGACGCCACCGTCGAGATCGCCGAGCGCTACACCGGCGACGGCTTGATCGGAGTCGAGACCCTCCCCCGGGACGGCGCCTCAGACCTGCACTCGCGTCTCGCGCGCAAGGAGGAGCTGGCGCAGTCGCTCGACGCCGACTGGTTCATGCACGTCGACGCCGACGAGTTCCACGTCGCCGCCCGCCCGCGCCGGTCTCTCGCGGACGCGTTCGCGGAGGCGGAGGAGGCGGGCTTCAACGCCGTGAACTTCCTCGAGTTCACGTTCGTGCCGACGCTCGAGCAGCCGGACCACGACCATCCCGACTTCGCCCGCACGATGCGCTCCTACTACGCCTACCTCCCGGTCTTCCCTCACCGGCTGAACGCGTGGAAGCGGCAGGAGCAACGGGTCGATCTGGCCTCGACCGCCGGCCACCGCGTGCAGTTCGACGGCCTGCACATGGCGCCGCGCAACCTTGTGATGCGCCACCACCTGTTCCTGAGCGTGGCCCACGCCGCCGAGAAGTACGTGCACACCGGTGGCTTTGCCGGCGACGGCGTCGAGCGGGGCTGGCATTCCTGGCGGCCGCGGCTGCAGCCCGACCTCGTCTCGCTCCCGAGCGAGTCGGAGCTGCGCACGTACGTCTCCGACGACCTGCTCGACCGGTCCGAGCCCGGACTCAGCACATCCTCGCCACGGCGGTTCCCGAGCCGGTCAGGCCGGTTCGATGAGCAGGAGGGCGACGCGCCGGGCGACCTCCGGCCAGCCCGGGAAGACCTGCCTCGCGTAGCGGCGACCCTCCGTTGCGATTCGGTCTCTGAGCGCCGGATCGTCGAGGAGGGCGAGAACACCGTCGGCGAGACCGTCGCTCGGCGCGACGAGCGCGGTCGTCCCCGGGATCACGTACTCGGCCGCACCCTCGGTTTCCGTGGTCACGAGCGCGCACCCCGCAGCGACGGCGAGGGCACCGACTGCCTCCCCGTCCCCGACATAGATCGCGCTCCTCCCCAGGATCGCCCGCAGCATGCCGAACGGTGGGTGCAGCCGGAACTCCGTCGCCCCGTCGAGCGGCACGGCGCCGAAGACGACGATCTCGGCATCGGGACGGGCCTCGCGGACCTGCACGAGCGCTGCTTCGAGGTCGTCCCCGCGGGCCTCGGCGGCCACCGTCAGGCCCCGCGCGTCCATCGCCGTCGGCTCCGAGGCCAGATCGTCCGGGAAGCCGAAGGGGACATGCAGGGCGCGTACGCCCGCGGCACGAGCGGCCCGGGCGAGCGAGGCCGAGACACAGATCGCCCGAGCGCCGGCCGGGACGAGATCGAGGTGCTCGAGCGAGTCGAGGAGGAAGACGACCTGCGTGGCGCTCTCCACCCCGTCGGCGAGGGGATGCGCCGGACGGAGGACCACGTCTACCTCGTCGAGCTCCGAGAGATCGGCCGCCGCCGTGAGGACGCGCACGTCGAGGAGCCGGCCGAGGTGCGCCGCCAGCCGGTCGAGGCGGTACCCGGCGGCCGCGTCCGGGCGGCCGTACGGATTGAGGATTGCAAGCCGGAACTCGGGAGCTGGCAGCGCCAGGGCCGCGGTCAACCCACGCTGGCGCAGGAGGTCGCCACGCTGCTTGATCGCGAACGCGTCGTCGCGAAAGCGGCGCCTGAGCGCCTCCAGCTCGCCGGGCCAGACCGCTTCTTCGCGGGGCCGAAGCAACTCCGAGAGCTCTTCATCTCGCCGGGCAGCCTCGTCCGCCGTCAGCGGCGGATCGTCGAGCTCGGGGAGCTGCGCCGTCGAGGCCGGCCGCCGGAGCTCGTGCTCGGCCCGCTGCACGAGCCAGGCCTCGAGCTCCGGGTCGACGCCACGCCCCCGGGGTGCGGCCGGCTGCGCCGCGACGAGGCGCGCCCACTCGGACTCGAGCCGCGGACTGCCGGGTAGCTCCAGGAACGCCAGCAGCACCGAGAGCCACTGCTCCGGCGCGGCGACACACTGCTCCCATGGGAGCACGAGGATCCGCTCGCGATAGGGCTGCGTCTCGCCGGCGCGTGCCGCCTGCACGGCCGCTCGCCAGGCCTCCAGCCCCACAGAGTCCTCCGCGGGCGGCGGCGGCCCGAGCACGACCACGAAGCGGGCCGGCGGCATCTGGTGCGCGAGCGCCTCGAGCACACGCGCGTAGGCCGGGAAGACGTCTCCCGCAAACGCAAGCTCGGGGCTGTCGGCTCGCGCCCGCAGGCGGTCGTAGATGGGCTCGGCGGGGAGGGCCGCCTCCTGCGGCAAGGGATCCACGACCCGCTGCGGCAGGAAGAAGTAGGGCTCGAGAAACGGGATCGCCTTGGCGTAGCGCTCGAACCCGAGCAGCACCTGCGGGTGCTCATTGAGCACGAAACCGAGCCGGTGCACCGCCGGAGCGGGCCAGCCACCGACGATGAGCGGCGACGGAGGCATCTGCGGCGCGCCATTCTAGACTCGGGCGGCATGCGGGTCTCGGTGGTTGCCTGGAGCCTGGGCCACAACGCGGTCAGCCGCGGCTGGTTTCTCGCCGACCTGCTGCGGCGCCGCCACGAGGTCGAGCTGGTCGGGCCGTTGTCGATCCGCTGGGGCACCGACCTCTGGCAGCCGATCCGCCGCGCAGGCGACGTGCCGATCCGCTCCTTCGTCGCCGACGACCTCCCGTGCTTCCTCGAGGAGATCGACCGGCTCGCCGCCGGCAGCGCGGCCGACCTCGTCTACGTCTCGAAGCCGCGGTTGCCGAGCGCCCTGCTCGGAAGTGTCTTCTCGGAGCGACTGCGTGTGCCTCTCGTGGTCGACGTCGACGACGAGGAGCCGAGCGTCGGGGACGGGGAGGACTGGATGCGGCGCGCGGCGCCGGAGCTGCTCGAGGAAGCCGACGCCGTGACGGTCGCGAGCGAGCCGCTGCAGGAGCGCTACGGCGGCACGCTCGTGGGCCAGGCCCGCGACGAGCGCCTGTTCGACCCCGCCCTCTACGACCGGCGAGCCGAGCGCGCGAGCCTCGGGTTCTCGCCCGACGATCTCGTCGTCCTCTTCGTCGGGACACCGCGTCGCCACAAGGGAGTCGGGGAGGTGGCCCGCGCGCTGGCGGAGCTCGACGACCGCCGGCTCCGCCTCTGCGTGGTCGGGGCCGGCAGCGACCGGGAGCTGCTCGCGGAGCTCGGCGCGCTGCCGCCGGTGCGAGTCCTCGACTTCCGCCCTGTGACCGAGGTGCCCAGGCTGCTCGTCGCCGGCGACCTCGTTTGCGTGAACCTCGATCCCGAGTCGGCGCTGGCCCGCGCCCAGGTGCCGATGAAGCTCTCCGAAGCGATGGCCATGGGCGTCCCGGTGCTGGCCGGCGACACCCCGGCGGTCGCCTCCTACGTCCGGCAGGAGCTCGTCTTCCCGCTCGGGAACGCGCCGCTCGCGGAGCGGATCGCGGCGGTGCTGGGAGATCCGGACGCCAGGCGCGAGCGAGCCGAGCACGCGCGGGAGCACTTCCTGAGCCATTTGAGCTACCGCGCGGTCGGCGACATCCTCGACGGCGTGCTCGCCGAGGCGGACGGTTCGCGCGAGCGGCCGCGCTGGCGAGCGAGAGTGGCCGGCATCCGCCGGGAGCCTCCGTGCAGCTTCGACCACCCCGAGCACGACCGCGAGGTCACGGCGAAGCTCGTGGCGAGGCTCGTCCGCGAGCTCAGCGGGGCGGTGACGGATGCGCTGGGCGACAGCAAGCACTGCGCGGTGCTCGGCTATCCGAACCACCGAAATCCGGGCGACCACGCGATCTGGCTCGCGACGAAGCGGCTCCTGCGCCGGCTCGAGGTCGCGGTGGACTACGTCTGCGACTGGCAGACGTACTCGCGCGACGCGCTCGGGGCGGTGGTCGAGTCCGGCGCGACGATCCTCCTCGCCGGCGGCGGCAACTTCGGCGACCTGTGGCCGAACACCCAGGGCCTCCGCGAGCAGGTGCTGACCGACTTCCCGGGAGCGCCGACCATCCAGCTTCCGCAGAGCATCCACTTCGAGAGCGACGAGAACCGCGGGCAGGCGCGCACCCTGCTCGAGCGCCACGGCAATGTCCGCCTGCTGCTCCGCGACCGGCGCAGCCTCGAGCTGGCCCAGCGCTGGTTCGAAGTGCCGGCGCAGCTCGTGCCCGACCTCGGGTTCCTCACGCCCCTGCCCGCCCTCGAGGAGAACGCGCCCAGCGAGGACATCGTGTGGGTGGCGCGCGGCGACAAGGAGTCGGCCGGCTTCTTCCCGCTCCCGGACGCCGAGGGCGTGCAGTTGTGCGACTGGATGGCGCCGCGCGAGACCGACGCCCTGCCGTCCCAGTTGGTCCACCAGCTTCACCGGAGCGCGCAGCTGACGAGACGCGCGGCGGCCGGTGAAGACGTCGACCCGGCGGAGCTGTCCGCCGTCTGGGATCGCGTCTCGCGTCGGCGTCTGGAGCTCGCCTGCTCCGTCCTGACCCGAGGCCGCGTGGTCGTGACCGACCGGCTCCACGTCCACGTGCTCTGCCTGTTGCTCGGCCTTCCCTCGGTGGTCGGCGACAACAGCTACGGCAAGGTCAGCGGCGTCTACGACACGTATACGGACGCGGCCCCGACCGCGCGCTGGGCGCGGACGCCGGCCGAGGCGCTGGCGATCGCCCGGGACTGGGTGCGCTCACTCGAAGAGGCAGAGCCCCACCTTGTCGAGTGAGACGGCGACCGTCACGCGCGAGTCGGCGGCGATCCGCTCCCAGGCGCTCGTCATCTCCTCGGACCACCGGATGTCGTCGAAGAGGGCGTAGCCGGGCCGGATCATCCGCGCCTCGATCGCCTCGAAGAAGGCGACGGTGGGCTCTTCGTAGTGGTGGCCGTCGACGAAGGCGTAGTCGACCCGGCCGAGTCGCTCGAGCACCGGAGCGAGCACGTTCTGAAAACGGCCGACCTCGAACTCGACGTTGCCGAGGCCGAGCTGGTCGGACACCCAGCGGGCGACGCCCGCAGCCCCCACCGACTGGTCGATGGAAGTCAGGTTGCCCGAGCCGTTGAGCGCGAGCGCGCCTGCCTGGTACGCCGCCGAGATGCCGATGTTCGTCCCGAGCTCCAGGCACCGCGTGGGCCGTGCGGCCCGGATCGCCACGGCCAGGGCGATCCCCTTCTCGCGGGGCACACTGGCCTGCGTCGCGGTCGCCACGGTGCGGTCGCCGTACCGGCCGGGGTCGACCCTGTCGGTGCGCTCGGCGAGCTTCGCCCGCAGCGCCTCGATCCGCTCCACGAGAGCTTGCTCCTGCTCGTCGAGACTGCCGGCGGTGGCGCGCTCGAACGCTCCCGCGAGCGCGAGCGACAGCGGTGAGCCGTGCGCACGCAAGGCGTCCATCGACTCCGCGGGCGGGACCATGGCGCATACATACACGCCGCTAGAAGTCACCGCGGCCATCCACTAGAGTCGGCCGCGGAGTCGTGGACGAGGGGTTGAACATCGAGGAGCTCGTCGAGGCGGCGCGCACCCGCGCGTTCGACGCCTCGCTGGTCGCCGGGATCGAGGAGCCTGAAAGGTCACGCGGCATGACGTTTCAGGAGCTCCTCGAGGCCGCGAGCATGGTCGCGCGATTCGCCAAGGAGGACAATGCGACCCGGCAGCAGTCGCTCGCCCGGGCGCGCCTCATGCTCGGGCCGGACGCCTCGGAGGAGGAGGTCGACGAGGTCGCACGCAAGAACCATGCGGGAGGCCTGGTGGGCTGGGCGCTGGCTTACCGGCCCGAGGAGTGCAGCCAGGCGCCGGTCGAGGGCGAGGGCCTGGAGCTCCTGCGCGATCCGAGCCGCGGGGCGATCGTCGCGTTCGCGCACACCATCACGTCGTCGATCGGCTTCTACGCGCTGCCGCGGGCCATCGGCCGTCTGATCTTCGTCCCGAACGAACGCACCCCGGCGCAGGCGCCCTCGATCCGTATGCGCCAGTTCTGGTGCGAGGAGTTCGGCCTCCGCTACGTCATGGGGGACGAGACGTGCATGCAGGTGATGCGCACCCTCCTCGAGCGTGACGAGCTCTGCAGCCTGGCGATCGACCAGCCGGGGAAGACGGAGGCGACCTTCTTCGGCCGTCGCGTCCTGACGCAGGCAGGCGCGGCCGTGCTCGCTCAGCGCACGGGCCGGCCCGTCGTCGTCGGGGCTACGTGGAACGACGACGAGGCCTACGGCGTCCGGCTCTCCGCGCCGCTCCATGCGAAGGACTTCGCGTCGCCGACCAATCTTCACCAGGAGATGCTGACGACGGCCGAGCGGCTGATCGGAGACGTCTCGCGCTTCGACGGCGACCTCGAGCTCGCCGAGGCTCCCGGGCCGGTCGCGGCCTAGGCGTCGGCGTCCCGCGCCGAGACGATCGGCGTCCCGGTGCTCCACAGGTGCTTGACGCGCGGGTCGTCGCAGGAGACGCCGTGCTCGTCGGGATCGGCCGCGTCGTATTCCTCGGTCACGAGGTAAGCGAAGAGGGCGTCGGTCAAGGCCTCGTAGCCGTGCGGGTGGATGCCGGGCACGTAGATCGCGACCGGATTCTCATCGCCGATGTCCTCGGTGAAGATCTCGCCGGTGCCGCGGTCGAGCACCACCACGCGCACCGTCCCCTCGAGGCAGAGGAAGAGGTCGTCCTGGCCCCGCTCGTGGTAGTGGAGGCCGCGGATCACGCCTTGGCGCGAATGGGAGAGGTTCACCTGGCGAATCGGCTTCGGGAGCGCGCTCGCGCGCGCGAGTTCCGCAAACCAGCCGCGCTCGTCGGCATGCCGCTCGAGCGGGATGCGGCGCAGGCCCTCGATCATCCGCGCCGGCCGTTGCGGACGAAGTCGTTCACCGCGTAATAGGCGTCGATCGACTCGCCGGCGTCGCCCCAGAAGCCGTCGAGCACGTCCGCCTCCAGCTCTCCCCGCTCGACGTACCAGTTGTTCAGATCCGTGATCTCGAGCTCGCCGCGACCCGACGGCTCGAGCGTCGGGAGGATCTCCCAGACCTGCTCGTCGTAGAAGTAGGCGCCCGTCACCGCGTAGCTGCTGGGCGGCTGGGACGGCTTCTCGACGATCCGGACGACCCGGCCGGTGTCGAGCTCGGCGACGCCGAGATGGCGCAGGTGCGCGTCGTCGCCGACCTCGGAGAGAACCACGCGAGCCCCACGCTCCTGCGCGGCGAACCGCTCCACGACCGGCCCGAGCGGACGCTCGAACACGTTGTCCGCGAGCAGCACGCAGCAGCGGTCGCCGCCGACGAACCGCTCCGCCAGCCCCAGCGCCTCGGCGATGCCGCCGGGCCGCTCCTGGTAGGCGTAGAAGAGGCGCTCGATCCCGTACTCCTGGCCGTTGCCGAGCAGCCGGAAGAACTCGCCCGCGTGGGTGCCGCCGGTGACGAGCATCAGCTCGCTGAAGCCGGCCTGGACGAGCGCCTCCACGGCGTAGGTCACCATCGGCCGGTCGTACAGCGGCAGCAGGTGCTTGTTCGTGATCCGCGTCAGGGGCGCGAGCCGGCTGCCCGAGCCGCCGGCGAGGATGACCCCTTTCATGGCGCGGATGCTAGTGCGGTGCGGTAGACCGCGAGCGTGCGCTCGACCACGCCGTCCCAGCCGAAGCGCTCGCGCGCAAAGTCGCGCGCCGCCAGGCCGAGCCGCTCGCGCAGCTCGGGGTCGCCTAGCAGCCGCTCCACCGCCGCCCGCAGGGCCGGCGCGTCGCGCGGCGGCACGAGCAGTCCCGTCTCGCCGTCGGCGACGAGGTCGAGCAGCGCCCCGCCGGCCGCCGCCACGACCGGTCGGGCGAACGCCATCGCCTCCGCGGCCGCGAGGCCGAAGCCCTCCCGCTCGCACGGCGCAACGACGACGGAGGCCCGCTCGAGCAGCCGCTCGACCTCCGCATGCGGCACGGCGCCGAGCGCGTTCGGGACGCGGTCGCGCAGCGGCCCGTCGCCCGCGACGACGAGGTTCAGGTCGCCGACCGCCTCCACGAGCGTGTCGATGTTCTTCTCCGGCGAGAGCCTGCCGACGTAGAGCACCTCGGCCGGCTCGGCGGGCCGCCCCACGTCGTCGGGAACGCGCACCCCGTTCGGGATCACCACGGCGTCGAGCCCCGCTGCCCGGACGGCCGCGGCGAGAGTCTCCGAGACGCAGATGACGGAGGCTGCCGGGCGCAGCAGCGACCGCACGAGGCGCGGTCGGCTGCGCGCCAGCTCCTCGTCGGAGAAGCGCCCGGCGGAGCCGGAGCCGTGCAGCGTGACCACGAACGGCTTCCCGGCGAAGCGCGCAACCGCCGCCGTCAGCAGCCAATGCGCGTGCACGAGATCCGCGCCGCGCGCCGCGCGCCGCGTCGCCCGCCACATCGAGAAGAGCAGCAGCGGCGCCAGCCACGGCTTGCGACGGACGTTCGCCGCCATCCCCCCACCATACGCGAGCCCGTAGTCCCGGTATCCGGATCCGGGAGCGAGCACCTCGACCTCCACCCCGCGCTCGCGCAACCGCTCCACGGCGTCGGCGACGAAGCGGCCCGCGAACTCGCTCTCGGTCCGCGGCCACGACGTCGTGAGGACGACGACGCGCACGCACCTAGGGGACGGGCTGGCCGCGCGCCCGGCGGGCGAAGACGACGGGCAGGGCGAGCGCGAAGGCCAGGAAGGCGTAGAAGTAATAGAACTGGATCGTGAGGTAGAAGAAGTTCGCGACGATCGTCCCGACGAGCGCCGCCGTCATGCCGTAGGCAAGCGGCCGGACGTGCGTGCCTTCCGGGTCGCCGATCCGGTCGAGCAGCCGGCCGAGCCGCCGCGCGGCGAGCAGCCGCACGAACACGTAGCGCAGGAAGACGATCCAGAGGACGAGGCCGAGCAGCCCCGACTCGACGATCACGGCGACCCAGTACGAGTGGGCGCCGAAGTTCGCCTTGCCGGTCACGAACTCGTAGTAGACGGAGAAGTTGTTGTTGCCGAGACCGAGCAGCGGATGCATGTGCAGGACCTGCCCGATGAACGAGTAGACGGCGAAGTGCGCGTTCGCCGAACTGCCCTGCGTCGAGACCCTCTGACGCAGGAACGTCTCGAAGAAGTGCCTGCGCGTGTAGAGCACGCCGAGGAGCACGACCACGACCGCGGCGAGCGGGTAGAGGAACTGCCTCGAGCGGAAGAAGCGCCGATACGGCAGCGCCAGCACGAGGGCGCCGGCGATCAGCCCGACACCGGCGCTGCGCGAGAACGTCGCGACGTCCACGAGAAACAGGAAGACGAGCGCGATCGCCAGCGGCCACCTGAGGCGATGACCGCGCGGCATCCTCAGGTACACGGGCGTCAGCATCAGCAGCGGCACGATCAACATCACGCCGAGGTGGTTCGGGTCGCCGGTGAGCGCGTTCACCCGGTAGATGTTCTGGCCCCCGATGGCGCCGTAGATGTTGATGCTGGCCGCGCCGCCCGTGAGCGGGTTGAGCAGGAGGTTGTCGAGGCTGTGGCCCGCGAGCTGGGAGCCGAGCTGGAGGATCCCGTAGACCGCGTTCGCCACGAAACCGATCGTGAACCAGCCGAGCGCCCGCCAGAAGAAGCGCTCGCCGCGCTGCGCGAGGTAGCGCGATCGCCGCGACGAGGAACGCGAAGTGGATGACGAACTTCGCCATCCCCTTCGTGAACTGGGTCAGCCCTTGCTGCGTGTCGATGTTCCAGAACCCCGCGAGATAGACGAGCGCGAAAGCTGCGAAGAAGCCGAGCACGATCGCGCTCGTCCGCGGCAGCGGGCCGCGCGCTCGGTCGCGACGTAGGCGATCAGGAACAGGATCGTCGACGACGTCGTTGAGCCCGATGTTGCGCCGCGACGTTCCAGTGCACCTTCTCGAAGGTCGCGCACGAAGAGCGTCGCGAAGAAGAGCCCCGTCACGACGCGCTCCCGGGTGCGCGGCACGGCGGCGGCGCGAGCCCGCGGCAGTGCCGCGGCGGTCACGCCATGCTCCTGAGCAGGTCGGCGAGCTCCTCGACGCGCTCGGCCGCGCGAGAGCCGCTCGCGCCACTCCGCGGAGAGCGGCGTGCCGTCGAGGCTCCCGGCCTTCCATCGCCGGTGCAGGTCGAGCAGCGCTTCGCGCATGGCGTCCACGTCGTCGGATGCGACGACGACGTCCGGCTCCCGTGTCGCGCACGAGCTCCGCGGCGGCGCCGTCGGGCGGCACGACCGCGAGGATCGGCCGCTCGGCGGCGAGGTACTCGAAGATCTTCCCGGTCAGGACGCCCTTGCCGCGGCCACCCGACTCGGGGATCAGGAGGAGCAGCGCCTCGGAGTCCCGCTGCAGCTCGAGCGAGCGGCGGCGCGAGACGTAGCCGAGCAGCTCGATGCGGTCGCCGAGGCCGAGCGACTCCGCGTACTCGCGGTCGGCGGCGCGGAAGTCGCCCGGCGAAGCGGGCGACGACGTCCGTCGAGGCCGGATCCGCGAGCGCGCGCAGGAACGGCTTCGGATCGCGCTTGCCGAGGAACTGCGCCCGCGTGCGTGATCCGGAGCCGGTCGCCGCGGTGGTACTCGAGCCCGGCGAAGTCGTCGAAGTCGGCAGCCGTTCGCGATCGTCACGACCTTGCCCTTCGGCTCGCAGCGCGCGCATCTCCTCGGCGATCGCGTCGGACGACCGCGACGATCGCGTCCGCCGCGACGCGCCACGAGCGCCGCGACCCCGCCCGTGGTCCTCTCCTTCACCCGCGCGACGAGCTGCGACTCGTAGCCGCGCCGGTGCGGGATGCGAGGCGAGCGGGTCGCGCAGGTCGGCGACCCAGCGCGCGCCGGTCGCCCGCTTGACCGCGGCGCCGAGCGAGATGGAGCGACGGCGGCGGCGAGGTCGTGAGCACGACGTCGATCCCCTCGCGCCGCGACGATGCCGGATCGCGACCGGGTCGCGAGCGTGCTCCAGGTGACGTTCTCGTCGGGGACGAGCAGCCGCGCCCGAAGAGCGCCGCCTGCGTGCCGAGCCGCGCGAGCCCTGCTTCGCCGAGAGCTCCTCCGACGGGCGGCGCGCCGCGCGGCCCGACGTAGCGCACGCGATGGATCCACGCCTGCGTCGGCAGCTCGAGCTCGGCGTCCTCCGCGCCGGGCACGTCGGGCGCGAGCACGTGGGTCTCGATCCCGAGCGCCGGGAGATGGGTCGCGAACTTGAGCGGCCGCTGGACGCCGCCGCCGCCGCCCGGCGGGAAGTGGACGCGTCACGAGCAGAACCTTCACGGTTGCCCGGCGGGGACTCGGAACGCGACGAACTTATCGTCCTCGTAGCGAGGCCGCAGGCCGTCGCGCTCGATGGTCTGGACGGGGCCGGAGCGCGTGAGGATCAGCCACTGCGCGCCCCAGGCCTGCGGCTTCTCGAGGCTCGGATGGGCGAAGAACCAGAGCACCGCCCGCCGCCGCTTCGCGAGCTCGTTCGGCCGCGTGTTCGCAGCGTGCGTCGGCGGCACCGCGACGACGTAGATCGGGGCGAACGCCGTCGCGCGGTAGCTCGTGGCCAGGTCCGAGAAGACGACCGAGCGCGGCGCCACGTCGTGCTGGAGGAAGTGGATCAGCCCGGGCGTCAGCGCGTGCGGGTCGCGCTTGACCTGCGGCGTCCACTGCGAGAAGCCGTGCACGGCGACGGGCAGGGCGAGGAGGAATACGGCCAGAGCGGCCGTGGCCCCGCGCGGGTGAGAGTCGGCGGGCGGTGGCCCTCCGTAGCGCCGCCACGCGAGGAGAGCGCCCGCGACGAGCGCGGCGATGGCCCCGTAGAGCGCGATCCAGGCGACGATCGCGGGCTCGGTCCTCGGCGCCTGCAGCCCGAAGTTGCCGGCGAAGGCGACCTGGAGCCAGATCCCGCACGCCAACGCGCCCGCGAGCGCGAGCGTCCGCGAGTAGCGGGCGACGATCGCGGCGCCGCCGGCGAGGGCCACCGCGAACGGGATGAATCCGGTCAACCGCCGCGACTGCGAGAGCGAGACGACGTTGGAGAAATGCGGGAAGACGAGCGGCCAGAGCTCGATCCCGAGGACCGCGATCGTCCCCCCGAGCACGAGTGCGGCCCAGCGCCGGCGCCGCGCGAGGACGCGAGCGGCACCAGGAGCAGCGCGACGATCGTCACCGCTCCGTTCCGGTCGATGCGGCCCGGGGCGAGGCTGTAGCGCGCGAGGGAGTGCACGACGAGATCGCTGCGGTAGTGGTGCAGGTTCTGCGCGAGCTGCGCCGGCTTCGGCGAGACCGGAATCGTCTGCGCGACGACCGGCTCGAGCCAGAGGAACGCGAGCGCCATCGGCAGCCCGAACACGGCGAAGGCGAGGACGCCGGTGCGAAAGTCCCGGCCCCAGGTGAGGAGCGCGCGCGCGATCACGAACGCTGCCAGCGGAATCGCGAGGAAGAGCGCGTACGTCGGGTGGACGAGCGCGAGCGAGGCCGAGGTCGCGGCGAGCATGAGCCCGGTCGTCCACGCCGGCTTGCGCACGAAGTAGAAGAAGAACGCCACCGCGGCGGGAACGAGCAGCTGGGTGGCGACGCTGCCCGGCTCCCAGAGGTAGCGATAGACGCCCCCGTGCCCCGGCGCGAAGACCTTGAACGCCAGCTGCGCGATGACGACGGCGACCGCGAGCCCGATCGACCGGAAGATCGCCCAGCCCATCTCGAAGACGAGCACGAGGGCGATGGGCACGAGGATGCTCGCCTCGTGCGCGGCGACGCCCGTCGGAGCGACGCCGGCGAGCCTGGACACGAGCGCGAGCCAGGCGTGCCACATCGGAAACGCGTAGCCGGGATGCAGGCCGCCGTGCCGGAACTCCCCGACGTCGTGCAGCGAGAGGGCATGCAGCGTCTCGAGCTTCCGGATGCGGCCGAGGTGGAAGAAGACGTCGCCGGTGAACGCGCCCTGCACGAACCAGATGCCGACGCCGAGCCCGACACCGGCCAGACCGACCAGCCCGCGCGCGAACCGGGCCGCACTGGGCAGCCGCACCCCCTCCGCCTCCCGCCCCGTCAGCGACCACACGAGGGCGACCGCGCCTGCGGCGAGCACGAAGGCGAGCGTCACGTCCAGAGAGGCGCCGAGGGCGAACGTCAACGCGAGGCCGGCACCCACCAGCGTGACCGACGCGGCGACCGCGGCCGCGGCGCTCCGCTGGCCCAGGCACCGCGCGACCAGCAGCCCCGGGAGCAGGACGACGAGCGTCGCGGCGGCGAGCCGCACCCAGAGACCGAACCCGGTGTGCGGCAGGAGCCGGGAGAGGCCGAGCACCGCGACCAGAGCAGCCGGGCCGACGAGGCGCCAGACAAGATCCGCCGAGGCCGGCACCACCGCGGGCCTGCGAACGTCCACGGCCGGAGTCGCGAGCCAGTTCAGGGCGCCGCCCCCGGGCTTTCGCTGCGCGCCGGAACTGCGCGCGTGCGCCGCATGCCCTCCCGCGCGACGATGACGGCTCCGGGCAGAGCGACCATGACCGTGACGAGGAAGAAGAGGAAGCCGGCCGCGAAGGCTCGGTCGGCCGAGACGCCCAGCGTCCCGAGGAAGCTCACGAAGAACGACTCCCTGACGGCGAGGCCGTTGATCGTGAACGGCACGAGCATCACGAGGAAGAGCAGCGGCCCCATCACGTAGTACGGCCGCGGGGAGAGGTCGACACCCACCGCCTTGCCGGCACACCAGATCGCGAGGACGCGCGCCGCCTGCACGACGACCGTGAGCGCGAACACGCCGCAAAGGAGCTTCAGCCTCCTCCGGTACGCGTGCACCGCGAGGTACACGTCGCGGAGGATCGCCTCGACGCGCAGCCGGTGCAGCCCCGGTCGCAGCCTGTGCAGGACCGGGTGCAGGCTCGTCGAGAAGAGAACCCACGCGCCCACGACGCTCAGCACGACGAACGCGAGCTCGACCCAGGCGTAGCCGCCGACGGAGTAGTGACCGAGGGCGAGCACGAAGCCCACGGCGGCGAGCAGCAGTGTGGCCGCGCCGCCGAGGGCGCGCTCCAGCAGCACCGTGCCGGCCACCGGGCCGCGCGAGCCGGGATGGCGCCGCGCGGTCTCGTAGATCCTCGACGCGTCCCCGCCGAGCGAGGTCGGCAGCACCTGCGCGGCGGCGTAGGCGACGAACGTCGTGCGCACGAGCCAGCCGAGCCGCTCGTGCACGCCGCTCGAGGCGAGCAGCTTCAGCCAGCGCCAGGCCAGCGGCCAGACCGAGACGACCCAGATCCCGAGCGAGGCGAGCCACCAGCCGGCGCTCGCGTGCCTCAGGACATCGAGGGTCGTCCTCAGGTCGACCTTCCAGAGGATGTAGGCGACCGCGAGACCGGTGACGACGAGCGTCCCGGTCACGCGCAACGCGCGTGGACGTCTCACGCTGTGATCGCCGCTTTCACCCCTCCGCGAGTGTAATTGGCGGCCCCGAAGTACCATCGCGCCGTGCCCGATCCTCGGACGCAGATCGTCGCCGACGGCTACGACGCCATGGGCGAGACGTTCGCCGCCTGGCGCGAGAAGGCGGTTGGCGACCCGCGTCGCGAATGGGAGGACGAGCTCGTCTCGCGGCTCGTGGACGGCGATCGCGTGCTCGAGCTGTGCTGCGGAGGTGGAGCGCCTGAAACCAAGCGGCTTGCGGAACGGTTTCAGGTCACTGGCGTGGACATCTCGCCGCGGCAGATTGAACGCGCGCGCGCGGCCGATCCCCGAGGCGGAGTTTCGGTGTGCCGATATCACCGAGCTCGAGCTGCCGTCCGAATCCTTCGACGCAGTCGCGTGCTTCTACAGCTTCAACCACATCCCGCGCGAGCTGCTCGCGCCGCTGCTCGCGCGCATCCACGCTTGGCTCGTGCCAGGCGGGTGGCTTCTCACCGGCTTGGGCCAGACGGACAACCCGGGCTGGACGGGCGAGTGGCTCGGAGCACAGATGTTCTTCGCCAGCTTCCCGCCCGAGATCAACTCGCGCCTGATTCGCGAGGCGGGATTCACGATCGAGCGGGACGAGATCGTCGAGTGGAAGACGCCCGACGGCTTCGATCGCTTTCAGTGGGTACTCGCTCAGGCGTGACGACGATCCTCGTCACCGCGTGCGGCGCGCCCGGAGCGGCCCGGCTGCTGCGCGCCCTGAAGGAGAACGGCGAGCGGGAGGTGCGGCTCGTCGGCGTGGACATGTCCGAACGGGCGATCGGCCGCCACCTGTGCGACGCGTTCCATCTCGTCCCGCCCGGGGCCGACCCGACCTTTCCCGACGCGCTGCTCAAGCTCGTCGAGCAGGAGGAGGTCGACGTCGTCCTGCCGGAGTCGTCGCACGACCTGCACCACCTGGCGCCGCGGCGCGGCGAGTTCCCGGTGCCGGTGATGATCAGCGGCCCGGACGCGGAGCGGCGCTCGAACGACAAGGCCGAGACGTTCGAGGCGCTGCAGCGAATCGGCGTCGGCGCCCCCGACTTCCGCCGCGTGACCGGCGCGGCCGGCGTCGAGGAGGCGGCACGCGAGCTCGGCTACCCGGACCGGCCGGTCTGCTTCAAGCCGGTCTTCTCCTCCGGCTCGCGAGGCTTCCGCGTGCTCGACCCGAGCGTCGACCGAACCCACCAGCTGCTGAACGAGCGGCCCGGAGCGCTCGCGATGCGGCTCGAGGAAGCGGTCGAGCTGCTGCCGGAGGACGGCCTCGACCTGCTCGTGATGGAGCTCCTCACCGAGCCCGAGCGCACGGTCGACGGGATCGCGGACGGCAGCCGCATCGTCCTGCAGGCGACGCGCACGCGCGAGTCGGTGCGCTGCGGCCTCGGCATGTACTTCGTCACGCTCGACGCGCCGGAGCTCGTCGCGGCGTCCGAGCGCGTGGTCGCCGAGTTCAGGCTCGAGTGGTTCTTCAGCATCCAGTTCATGGGCGAGAAGGTGATCGAGATCAACCCCCGCATCTCGACGATGATGATCCAAGAGGACTTCAACCTCCCCTGGCTCGCGGTCAAGCGGGCGCTGGGCGAGGCTTCCGACGACGAGCTGCGCGCGCTGCAGAGCCGTGTCAGGCCCGGCCACACGGTGCTTCGTTTCTTCGACCAGGTGGAATTCGATCCGTGATGGAGGATTGGCGCTCGCTGGAGCAGACGCTCGCGGCGGCCTGTGACGGAGCCGGACGAGCAGACCGCGGAACGCGCCGTGCGGGCGGCGGAGCTCGTGGCCTCGACGTCCGGAGAGCCGCCGGACGACCTCTCGGACGAGGATCGCGCGTGGGCGGAGACGCACGGCATCCCTCCCGCCGAGCTCGTCGACCTCGCGTGCCGCTCGATGAAATGCGTG
The DNA here is from genome assembly GCA_963720065.1 of uncultured Actinomycetes bacterium. GTDB lineage: Bacteria > Actinomycetota > Thermoleophilia > Gaiellales > Gaiellaceae > Palsa-739. Next base: position 30,141 of record CAVREH010000010.1, on the reverse strand, counting down.
GCGGCGCTCTCCGACGACTGGCACGACCGGCTCAACGACCTGCGCTACCGCCTCGGCGACGTCGCGGCGGCCTGAGGCGTTCGCGACTCGGGTGAGATCACCGTCAACTGGGCCAGTGTTCGAGAATGACCCCTGACGGATCGGGCCCAAGCTAGGAGCTGGATTCGCCCATCCTGTCCCAGCGTTCGGGCCACCGCCGCTTCACAACCTCCACCGCCAGCGTGGTAACCGCAGCGGTTGCGAACGCCGCGATGACTAACGCCCAGCTACCGGTGATAACTGCCGCCAGCATGATGAGCGCGGGGAGGCCGCGGTGGACAAGCAGTACGACCATAGGCACGTCTGTTCGGACTTCCGACATCAACGCCAGGAACGCCCACGCGAGCACCGGGAAGAACCAGGCCGCGGCGAGGATCCCGAGTCCGATTCGGACGTGCTCGCTCACACTCGAAAGTACGGATCAGGGGCCAAGGAACCTGGGCTGGGCCAAGTGTTCCGGAATGACCCTGAGGACTGCTAGCGGGACGTGCGAGTCGTCAGAGGGCTACCACTAGATCCAGTCAGAGTCCTCCAACGCCTCACGCCAACATCACCCGAGAGCCGATGAGTCGCTCGTGGAGCGCCCGCGGTAGCACGAACGGGGGATTGCTCGCCACGCTGCGCCGCCGATGGTGGTGGCGAGGAACGGTTGCAATCGGACTAATCGGAGGTAGGGGTTGTGAAGGGCACGCTCGCGATCGCGGTGTTCGTCACCGTCGGCGTCGTCACGGTGAGCTCTAGTGCCACGACGGGCGCGGCGAACACGTCCACCTCGTGTCGCAGCGCCGCCGGTGCTGAGGCCTGCCTTGGGCTCGGGCCGGGGCGGTTCTTCACGCCGGCCGAGGCGACGCGTGTCGTCAGGGCGCTCTGGGCGGCCCGGGAGCACGATCGCGCGGTGCGGGCGACGCGCTACTCGAGCATCGAGACGGGGTCTGCCGAACTCACTGACGTCGAGAACATCAATAACGCGCGTTGTGGTTGCTTTCCGTATTTGTGGACGCACGGGCAGCGCCCCCTCCGTAGCGCCACGATCTATCTCCCCCGGCAGCACTCGTATCCGCTCTACTTCATGGCGTCCGTGCTGGCGGGAAGGAAGCCACCGGCCTCCGGGTCGACGGCCCTCCTGATCTTGACGCGGAAGTCGCCGGCGAAACCGTGGCGTATCGCGGTTCAGACCTGGGACACCGCCTACCAGCGGCCGAACGCGAAGTTCATCCCCCCGTTGGTCGACGGCCAGAAGTACGAGCGTCCCGCCACGAGCCCGCCCATTTCTGCGACGCGGTCGTGGTTCCCGAAGTTCGTTGCGTACATGAACAAGATCAAGCGAACCGGTCGCCAACCGGCCCGCTCGAAGTTCGTACCCGGTCCGCTCACGACTCGGAACGGGCTCGAAGCGCGGCCGAACGGCTTCACGAGGGGCGGCGAGCGGGCGACCTACAGCTTCAGGTCCAGCAAATTCGGAGGTCCGTGGGCGTTCACAACGATCGGGGGCACGTTCGTGTGCGGCGACGTCACGGAAAACGTGTTGACAAAGTCGAGCCACTCGGGCGGCCTCCTCCGCCAGACGCGCAACCGCCGCAACTGGGGCTGGGATCTCGTTCCCGGTCTCTACAGCAGCATCACGTCCGTCTACGAATGGCCGATCTGCATCTATCCCGCCGGCACCAAGCTCGGCGTGGGCGGCGACCTCGGTGGCGGCTACCCATTGCAGGACTTCGGCGTGCGAGTCGGAGCGCTGCCGTAGCCGTCGGCATCCTCGCGTCCCATGCCTTTGTCGTCAACGGGCCGGCTGGGCCACTGTTCCAAAGGTGGTCCCCGGCAAAAGACCGCTTGTGCGCTCAGTACGCCCACACACGCGGCGCACGGCAGTTCCCGGTTGTCATCCTCAGCGCCGGAGCCGGTGTTCCCTGGGTCGGTCGTGACAGTCAAGCGGACTAAGCGAGTCTCAGGACCCTCGCCTGGGCCAGTGTTAGGGAATGACCCCTGAAGGTGTGACACAGGCGGGCCGGGCGGCGTATAACAGGTTGAAGTGACTGCGACTGGTCAGAGCGTTGCGGCGCGGCGTCCATGGCGGCTGTCGTTCTCCGTCGGTCGTGTGATCGCTGGAACGAAGCGGCGCTTGTTCGTTTCGGTGCTTGTCGTACTGCTCGTCGGCGGCGCGATCGGCGGTTCCCTCGAACTGCGGTCGACGTCGCACCTCAGGGCGACCCGATCGTCGACAAGCGCGTTCGCGAAGGACACCTCGACCGAGGCCTGGGGACGTCCATCGTGGGCCCTGGACGGCTCCACCGAGCTGCGGTTCATCCCTTCGGCGCCATTTGACGTTGGAGTCGTGCTCCACAACGAGTCGTCCCAGCCCGTGACACTGACCGATGTGCGCGCCGTCTTCCCGCGCAATTCGGTGGTACGCCAGATCGGGACGCGCGTCGTCGCCTTCAACCCTGTCTGCCGCACGCCATCGTGTCCAGCTCCCGGGTTCCTAGATTCGCGCCAGCACGTCGTCTTGCCGAGCGCGCTCCAGGTCGCACCCGGGAAGGCTGCTGGTGTCCAGCTGAACTTCAGATTCCTGGGCTGTCCCCAGGCACGAGGCGGCTCAACACAGGACGTTAAACGGATCGAGGTCACGTACCGCGATCCAGCCGGGACGGTCATCAAGCAGCGCGTCGGACTAGGCGGTTCGACGCTGAAGATCGACACGCCCCGGCCCTGCTCCAGGTAGCCGGCCACTTGCCTGGGCGAGCGTCCTCTCGCCCGAGGCCGGCGAGCGCAGCACTCAGAGCGTCAGCTCGAAGAAGAGGACACCTTCGATCGGGTTGTCGTTGTAGCGCTCGATCTGCCGGAAGCCGAGCGAGAGGTAGAGCGCCTGGGCGGCGCTCATCGTCGGCAGCGTGTCGAGCCGCATCGTCGCGTAGCCGAGCTGCCGTGCCCGCGCGATCGACGCCTCCACCAGCGCCCGGCCGGTGCCCGCGCCTCGCGCGCCCGGGCGGACGTAGAGCCGCTTCATCTCGCACACGCCGTCCTCGAGCGGCCGCAGCGCGACGCAGCCGACGACCTCCTCGCCCTCTCGCGCGACGAGGATCGCGTCGTAGCCGCCGGGTAGCTCTGCGAGCTCGGCCTCGGGGTCGATGAACCACCCGTCCGGCCCGAGCCAGGCGAAGTAGTCCCGGAACATGGCGCGGAGAACGTCGGCGTCGTCCGCATCCGCGTCGGAGATCAGCGGAGCGCCCGCAGCTCCTCCACGTCCGCGGGGCTCGGCTCCCAGGCGCCGGCGGCGACGTTCGCGCGCACCTGCTCCGGCCTCGTCGCGCCGGCGATCACCGAGGACACGGCCGGCATCGCGAGCAGGCCGCCGACGGCCACCTCGAGCAGCGAGATCCCGCGCTCGTCGGCATAGGCCTGTAGCGCCTCGGCGCGATCCCACCGCGCCTCCGGGATCTCGCGGCCCGCGAGCCGGCCCTCGGTCGCCTCCTCGCCGCGCGTGTACTTCCCCGTGAGCAGGCCGCTCGCGAGCGGGAAGTACGGCAGGAAGCCGATGCCGAGCTTCTCGCACAGCGGCAGCACCTCGTCCTCGGCCTCGCGCTCGACGAGCGAGTAGTGGTTCTGCGCCGAGACGAAGCGGTGGAAGCCCGCGCCGCGAGCGACCTCCTCCGCGGCCTCGACCTGCTCCGCCGAGAAGTTCGAGGAGCCGATCCAGCGCACCTTCCCGTCGTGGACGAGGTCGTTGAGCGCGCCGAGCGTCTCCTCGATGGGCGTCAGGGATCGGGCTGGTGCATCTGGTAGACGTCGATCACGTCGGTGCGCAGCCGGCGCAGCGAGCCCTCGACCGCCCACCGGATGTAGTCGGGATTGCCGCGCCGTTCCTCCGGCCGCTCCTTCATCTCGCTGCCGAACTTCGTTGCGATGACGAAGCGGTCGCGCCGGCCCTCGAGCGCGCGGCCGATGAACTCCTCGCTCGTTCCCTGGCCGTAGATGTCGGCCGTGTCGATCAGCGTCACGCCGGCGTCGAGCGCGGCGTCGATCACGGCGAGCGTCTGGTCGTAGTCGCTCCGCCCGCCGAAGTTGTTCGTGCCGAGGCCGACGACCGAGACTTCCGGCCCGCCCTCGCCGAGGGAACGCATGCGCATGTCCCCGACGCTACTCGAAGCGCTGCATACGATGGCGCGCCGTGGAGCATCAGCTTCGTCTTCCTCGCCGGCCTGCACCGCAGCGGCACGACGCTGCTCGCGCGGCTGCTGGCCGCGCACCCAGACGTCAGCGGCTTCTCGGGGACGGGCGTCGCCGGCGGACGAGGGCCAGCTGCTGCAGAGCGTCTATCCCGCGGCGAAGGAGTACGGCGGCCCCGGGCCGGTTCGGCTTCGCGCCCGAGTCGCACCTGACGGAGACGTCGCCGCTCGTCTCGGAGGAGAGCGCGCGCAAGCTGTTCGAGGAGTGGTCGCCGCACTGGGACCTCTCCCGCGCCGTGCTGGTCGAGAAGTCGCCGCCGAACCTGCTCAAGACGCGCTTCCTGCAGGCGCTCTTCCCCGGCTCGGCGTTCGTCGTCATCGTCCGGCATCCCATTCCGGTCTCGATCCCGACCGCGAGGTGGCGCGGCACACGCCGCTACGACCGCCTGTTCGAGCACTGGCTGCGCTGCCACGAGCTGTTCGAAGCCGACCGCGCGCACCTCGGCCGGGCGCACGTCCTCACGTACGAGCAGCTCGTCCGTGACCCGGAGGACGTCCTGCGCGGGATCTTCGAGTTCCTCGGCGCTCGACCCGATCCCGCCGAGCGAGCCCGTCGAGGGCGGAGCGAACGAGAAGTACTTCCGCCAGTGGCAGAACCTGAAGCACGACCTGCGGATGCGCGCCTACCTCGACCTCGTCTCGCTGCGGTACGAGCGCCGCGTGCGGCGCTACGGCTACAGCCTGCTCTCTCCCGAGCGCAGCTCTACATGATGTCCACGATCGGAAAGCGCGCGTCGGCATCGAGACACGCTGCGGCGAAGAGTGCAGTGCCGACGTCGCCTGTGAAGAGCGAGTAGCGGCGGCGTCCGTTCGCGGTCGCGATCCGCTCGGCCTGGCTGAGCGCATGGTTCGCGAAGCGCCGGGCGCGCTCGAGCCAGCGTTCGTCGCCGGTGCGCGCAAACGCCTTGAGGAGCGCGAAGCCATTGCCCGAGGTGCCGTGACAGAGGCCGTGGCCCTTCTCGTCGCGATGCGCGCCGGCCCGCCAGACGAGCTCGGCGCCGGCGAGCACGAGGTCTTCGTCGAGGTAGTCCCACGCGCCCGCGAGTACGCCGGGCGCTCCCGTGCACCATTGGAGACAGACTCGGCCGTCTCGTGGCCGCACTAGCGGCCGGCCCGTCGCTCCGGGCCAGTTGACGAGACCGTCTTCGCGGACGGCGTGTCGCGCGAGAACGGCTGCGGTCTCGCTCGCGAGGGCATCGTCCGGTTCGAGCCGCCGGAGGGCGAGCGTGTTGCCGGCGGCGCCGTGCAGCGTGCCGAGGCCGCGGTAGTCGTCTTCCTGCCGCCAGAGCCCGTCCTCGCCGCGGCGCGCGCGGAGAGCCGCCGCCGACTCGCGGGCTGCATCAAGCCACCGCGATTCCCCCGTCCACTCGTGCATTGCGAGTGCGCCGAGCAACGTCCCCGGTGCGCCCCAGCTGATGTCATCCGTGGGGTTCGTAACGTTGTCGCGGACGAGCGCGTGCAGTTCGTCCGCATGCGTGGCAGCAGAGGTGAGCCTGAAGGCGACGAGCAGTGGTCCCGCCTCGCCGTCGAGCAGCGATCCGGGCCGATAGTGCTCGTCCGCCGTCGCGTCCGGCTCGGCGCGCTCGCGGTCCAGGGCTTCCAGCGCGATGCCGGCGAGATCGAGCGTCGTCTCGGCGTGGCCGCTCCGACGAAGCTCGTCCAGGCCCCAGGCCATACCTGCCGCGCCGCCGTAGAGGACCTTGAGCGGGTCGGCGTCGCCGCGGCTGTAGAGGTACGCGTCCCACTCGTGGACGGGCCAGAGCGCATCGGCATCGAACGCAGCATCCGCGTCGGAGACGATCGCGGCAATCGCGTCCTCGACGCGCGTCGGGACGAACGGCTCGTCGATCAGAGGCTCGAACTGCTCGGGCTCGTAGAGCCTTCCTGTTTCCATGGGTTCCTGCTAGCCGAGCGGCTCCGGCAGCGGGCGCGCATGGACGACGACGAGCGTCTTCGTCGGCCGCGTGAGCGCGACGTAGAGCTCGCGCAGCCCGCGGTCGCCGTCGTCGGCGATCGCCGCCGGCTCGACGACGACGACGTGGTCGAACTCGAGGCCCTTCGCCTGCCGCGGCGTGAGAATCGGGAACGGGAACTAGTCCGGCACGACGAACGACCGCGGGACGATCACGGCGAGCAGTCCGTCGAGGTCCTCGAGCGCCACGGCCTCGCGAAGCGCGCTCTCATCAGCTCGTCCTCGCCGACCTGCACGAGCCTCGGCGGGTCGCCGCCCTTGCGGTACGCGAGCGGCGGCTCGACCTCCGGGCGCGATCCGTCGAGCAGCGGCAGCGCGAAGTCCATGATCTCCGCCGGGACGCGGTAGGCGTGCCGCAGCTCCTCGATCTCCATCTCCGCCTGGTCCGGGAGATACGGCTGAGCTCCTGCCAGCGGCGATAGACAACCGGTCCGGTCGCCTGCGCGACGTCTCCGAGGATCGTGAGCGAGCCGTCGACCGCCCGGCGCGAGATCGCGAGCAGCTGCATCGGCGAGAGGTCCTGCGCCTCGTCGACGATCACGTGCCCGTAGGAGCGCGGCGCGCCGTCCAGCGAGCGTCGCGCGCCTCGTCGAGCAGCGGCACGTCCTGGTCGCTCCAGCGGAGATCGGACATGCGGCGCGGCCGGTCGCGCAACAGCAGCTTCCGCTCGTCGTCCTCCAGCACCCCCTGCGGAAGCCGCCTCGAGCGCGGCCGGGGAGGTCAAGCAGCCGCGAGACGAGCTTCTGCGGCTGCGGCAGCGGCAGGACGCGGTCGAGCCAGCGCGTGAGGAAGCCGCCGCGCCGCAACGCCCCGCTCGAGCTCGTCGAACGTGCGCAGCGCGCGCGGGCCGAACAGCTCGCCGTAGCGCTCGTAGAAGCGGCGGAGCACGGCCATCCGGAACCGCTCGCGCGCGAGCCCGAGCGGCGTCGCCGGCCTCCAACGCCTCCTCGAGCAGCGCGGCGACATCCCGCTCGCGCACCCGCACGTAGACGCCGTCGACGCAGCGTGACGAGCTCCTCCGGGGCCGGCACGACCGCGATCTCGACCGCGCGCGCCACGACCTCGCGCAGCCGCGGATCGCCCTTGAGCCGCGCGACGTCCGGCTCCTCCTCGCGCACGACCTCGATCCCGTCGAGCAGCTCGGTGACGGCCCGCTGCTCGACGGCCTCCTCGCCGAGCGTCGGCAGGACGTGCGAGACGTAGTCCATGAAGGTCGGGTTCGGCCCGACGACGAGCACGCGCCGCAGCTTCTCGCGATGCGTGTAGAGAAGCCAGGACGCGCGATGGAGGCCGACGGCCGTCTTGCCGGTGCCGGGACCGCCCTGCATGACGAGCGCGCCTTCGGGCTCGGCCGTGATCAGCCGGTACTGATCCGACTGGATCGTCGGCGACGATGTCGCGCATCCGCACGTCGCGGCGGCGGTCGAGCTCCTCGAGCAGGAAGTCGGAGACGCTCGCGCCCTCGACCGCGCTGCCGTCCAGCGCCTCGTCGGAGATGTCGGTCAGGCTCCGGCCTTCGGCGCGGAAGCGGCGCCGCTGGCGGACGCCGTGCGGCTCCTGCGGCGTCGCCGTGTAGAAGGGCCGCGCGGCGGGCGCCTGCCAGTTGACGACGAGCGACTCGTGCTCGTCGTCGTGCACCCAGCGGCGGCCGACGTAAAGCGGCCGCGGCGTCCCGTCGAGCGTGAGCCGGCCGAAGACGAGCCCGCGCTCGGCATCCTCGAAGGTGCTGCATGCGCCGCTTCGCCCACGCCTCCATGTTCAGCGCCGCCCACTCGGTGGCCATCGCCTCCTGGGTACGCGCGACCGTCGACCGCATGCGGTCGAGCTGGTCGTAGGCGTGGTCGACGTAGGCCTGCTCGGCTGCGAGCTCTGGGTGCGTCACGGGCTGTTGAGCCTAGTCGATTGATTCCAAACTGCCGCGGGGCCGGATGACGTCCCTGACACGGCGCGGTATCGCCACGCTCGACCGCAGCCCGTAACGCTGCTACGAACTCAGTCCACCCTCGCCCCGCTTGGTCAGTGACGCCCCCGACCGGCACGCCGCTTTGGAATCAATCGTCTAGCGCGGAAGACGGCGAGGTCGACACGGACGAAGGAGGCCTCGGCCTCGAGGCCTGCGGCGCGGAGCCATGCGAGCTGGTCCTCGACGCTGTCGGGCTTGTCCATCACCCAGTCGATGTAGATCGGCCCTTCCTGACCGGCCGGAGGGACTACGACGTCGCCGAGGACGAAGAGGCCGCCCGGCCGCAGCACGCCCGCGACACGGGAGAACAGCTCCCGCTTACCCGCGCCGTCCAGGTGGTGCACGGCGAGGGCCGAGACGACGAGGTCGAACGGCCCCGACGGCAACTCGTCCTCGAGTCGCTGCAGCCGCAGGTCGACGCCCGGCAGCCGCTCCCGTGCCCGCGCGAGCATCGGCTCGCTCGCGTCGAGGCCGACCCAGCCGGCCTCGGGCTGGATCGCCAGTACCCGCAGCGCGGTCTCGCCGGTGCCGGTGCCGAGCTCGAGCACCCGCGTGGCGCGAACCTCCGCGGTCGCCGCCACGACCGCCTCCTGCAGCTCCTCGTACCCAGGGATCTCGGCGGCCATCTCCGCGAGGTAGGTGTCCGGATCCCACTCCCACTCGCTCATCGCAGCACATCGTAGGATCGGAGCACGATGAAGCTCGGCCTCAGCCTCGGCTACGCGCCGCCCGGCACGAACCCCGCCGACCTGTTCCCGCTCGTGCAGGAGGCGGAGCGGCTCGGCTTCGACTCGGTCTGGGTCGCCGAGGCGTGGGGCACCGACGCGGTCAGCGTCCTCGGCTGGCTCGCGGCGCAGACCGAGCGGATCAAGCTCGGCTCGGCGATCATGCAGATCCCCGGCCGCTCGCCGGCGAACACGGCGATGACGGCTGCGACGCTCGACCTCCTCTCCGGCGGGCGCTTCCTGCTCGGGCTCGGCACGTCGGGGCCGCAGGTGGTCGAGGGCTGGCACGGGCAGCCGTGGGGCAAGCCGCTCGGCAAGACGCGCGAGTACATCGAGATCGTCCGCACCGCGCTGCGGCGCGACGTGGTCGAGCACGAGGGCGAGCACTACCGGATCCCGTGGGACGGGCCCGGCGCGACCGGGCTCGGCAAGCCGCTGAAGCTGATGCTGCGCCCGCTGCGCGCCGAGATCCCGATCTACCTCGCCGCGCTCGGGCCGAAGAACGTCGCGCTCGCGGCGGAGATCGCGGACGGCTGGCTCCCGATCTTCGTCGCGCCCGAGCGCTTCGACGACGCGTTCGGGCCGAGCCTCGCCGCGCGCGCCGCCGGGCTTCGAGATCGCGGCGACGGCGAGCGTCTTCGTCGGCGACGACGTGCCGGCGCTCCGCGACGCGCTCAGGCCGTACTCGCGCTCTACGTCGGCGGCATGGGCGCGAAGGGCCGCAACTTCTACAACTCGCTCGTCCGCCGCTACGGCTGGGAGGAGGAGGCCGAGCGGATCCAGGAGCTCTACCTCGGCGGCAAGCAGCGGGAGGCGATCGCCGCCGTTCCCGACGAGCTCGTCGATGCTGTCTGCGCTGATCGGGCCGAAGGAGCGGATCGCCGAGCGGCTGGAGGCGTGGCGCGAGACGCCGGTCACGACGCTCGTCCTCGGCACGACGCAGCCCGAGGCGTTGCAGACGCTCGCGGAGCTCGTCCTCTAGGCTCAAACGATGGCTCAACCGCCCGTGATCGTCCTCGGCGTCGGCCGGTCGGGCACGACGCTGCTGCGCGTGATGCTCGACCGGAGCAGCGAGCTGGCGATCCCGTACGAGACGTTCTTCGTCCCGCAGCTGGCCCACCGGCACGGGAAGCGGCCGAAGCTCGACGCGTTCCTCGACGACCTCGGGCGCCTGCGGACGCTGTACGACTGGGGCATCAAGCCGGACGACGTCCGCCCGCGCCTGCGCGAGGGGATGACGACGAGCGAGGCGATCGCCGCGATCTTCGGGACCTACGCCGAGCGGCAGGGGAAGCCGCGCTGGGGCGACAAGACGCCGCTGTACATGCAGCAGCTGCCGCTGCTCGAGCGGCTCTTCCCGGACGCGATCTGGGTGCATCTCGTGCGCGACGGCCGCGACGCTGCGCTCTCGTTCCTCGAGCTGCCGGAGGGCTTCTCGGGCAAGACGTGGGCGCTCCCGCGCACCGTCCCTCAGTTCGCCGCCCGGTGGCGGACGGAGATCCTCGCGGCGCGGAAGCTCGGCCGGCACGCCGGCAGCCGCTACCTCGAGCTCCGCTACGAGGACCTCGTCGCCGACCCGGAGCAGCATCTGCGACTCGTCTGCGAGCACGCGTCGCTGGCGTGGGAGCCGCAGCTGCTCGACCACACGCGCCCGAGCGACACGGCGCACATGCCCGAGCACCGCAACCTCGCGCAGCCGCCGACGCCGGGCCTGCGCGACTGGCGGAGCCAGCTGAGCCGCGAGGACGCGCTCGCGTTCGAGCAGGTTGCGGGCGACGTCCTCCGAGACTCCGGCTACGAGCTGCTCGCAGCCCGGCGGCAGCTACCCGACCGCGCACGGAAAGCGCGAGCTCGCCCGCTTCGCCGCGCTCAGCAAGAGCTGGAACGCGACGCCGCCGCGTACCAGCGCTCGCCGCTCTGGCGGCGCTCACACCCGCCGCTGGGCTAAGAACCTCTAGCAGGGGCCGGGCTGCGGCGTGCCGCCGGGGCCGGCCTCGTGCTCGTTGCCGTCCTGCAGGCAGTACGAGGTCGGAGTGGCGCTGGCGAGGGTGACCCCGCTGCCGAGCGGAAGCGTCGCACCGACGTACGTGTGGTTCTGGTCGAAGTACGCCTGGAGTCCCGGCACCGCCTGGTTGAAGTTCAACCCTGCGGTCGCGGACTGAGCCTGCTGGATGGCCTGCTGTCCGGCGGGAGACGTCGGGCCTTCCGACTTCATCTCCTGCGTGGTCAGGTAGGCGCCGATGAGCAGCGTGACGAGCAAAGCGGGAATGCCGATGACACGAAGCATCCAGGAGGTATCGGCCGCAGGCGGCGGCGACTGAAGCTTCCCCTGGAAAGACGGTCGACGGCGGCCTAGCCTCCCGGGCTAGGTCGATGCCAAGGGTGAGCGTCATCATCCCCGCCTTCAACGCCGAGGAGCACGTCGAGGAAGCACTCCGCTCGGTGCTGGGCCAGACGTACGACGACTGGGAGATCGTCGTCTGCGACGACTGCTCGACGGACGGGCACCGCCGCGCGCGTCCGGAGCTTCGGCGACCAGGTCAGGCTCGTCCGGACCGCGACCAACTCCGGTCCCGCGGTGGCTCGAAACCTGGCGATCGCGCACTCGAGCGGTGAGCTGCTGGCGCTGCTCGACGCGGACGACTACTGGCTGCCGGCCTACCTCGAGCGCCAGGTGTCGCTCTACGACTCCGCCGAAGCCAGGCATGGCGACGTCGGGATCGTCGCCTGTGATGCGTCGCTCCTGCGGGGCGAGGGCTTCCGCGGGAGGACGCACATGGACGTCGTCCGCTTCCCGCACGAGATGACTCTGCTTCGCCTCCTGCAGTCGAACCCCGTCTTCGGGAGCGTCCTCACGCCGCGCCGCGTGGTGGACGAGGTCGGGGGATTCTGCCCCGAGCTGTCCCGTTCCCAGGACTTCGACCTCTGGATCAGGATCGTCGAGGCCGGGTACAGAATCGTCGCGAACCGCGAAGTGCTCGCCGTCCACCGCTTCCGCGAGGACTCCTGGTCAAGCGACGTGGCAGTCACCGCGCGCTACACCCAGGAGACTTACCGCCGAGCGCTCGAGCGGGGCAACCTCTCCGCCCGCGAGCAGCGAATGGCCCGCAGAGAGCTCCGCCGCAAGCGGCTCATCGAGCGGATCGCCTCGGGGACCGGCCTCTCCTACGGGCGAGCGCTGCGGGAGTTGCCGCTCCTGCTGGTCGTGCTCGCCGAGCACCCTCATACCGTGCGCTCGCTACCGCGCCTGCTCGCCCGCGGCCGGAAGGCCCTCACTCCGCTCGCCTGAGCTCCTGCTCTCCCTCCTCCTCCTCAGGTGACGACGCGGTAGACCTGGAAGACCTCGGCGTACTCGCGGTTCACGTTGACGCCGTGCATGCGGGCGAGGTTCCGGACGTACTCGGCGTTCGCGTACCGCCGGTGGTGCTGCGACGCGTACTGCTCGAGCGCCGCGACCTTCAGCCCGACGTGCCTCTCCTCGAGCGCGACGTACCACTGGTACTCGAAGTCGAAGTTGTTCCACGGGATCTCGTAGCCGAGGATCGTCGTCCGCTTGAAGGCGCGCAGGCCCTCCTCGGCGACGGTGCGGTGGTCCTGATGGACGTCGTGGAGGCTCGGCTGGAAGACCACGTCCGGCGTCCACTCCTCCCAGAGCGCGACGAGTAGCTCGAGGATGTCCTGCCGCCGCTCGGGGAACGTGCGGACGTCGAAGTCGTGGACGGTCAGCGACTCGGAGGGAATCCCGAGCTCGGCCGTCGCCTCGGCGACCTCGCGCGCGAGCGTGTCGGGCGGGAAGCCCGGCGGCAGCGAGCGCGTGGCGATCGAGAACGCGACGTAGCGGACGTCGCAGCCGGCCTCGACGAGGCGCGCCATCGTCCCGCCGCACCCGAACTCGCCGTCGTCGGTGTGCGGCGCGAGGACGAGCGCCTTCCGCCATTGCTCGATCACGGTCTCATCACTGCGCGATCATCTCAGGCACGGGCTCGGTCGGCTCCACTCGCACCGGCGCGCGCGCCCGCACCCGTACCGGCGAGACGAGCCCGATCAGGCCGATCAGCCCCCACGTCGTCGGATCCTCGAAGAAGTCGTTGTACGCGAGGGAGTGGACGAAGATCGCGAGGAGCGCGAGCCCGGCTGCGAGCGCCAGCCGCCCGTAGGTCTCGTGGTCGATGCGCCGGTAGGCGGCCAGGAGTAGCGCTCCCACGAGCCAGAAGAAGAGCAGGAACCCGGGCGCACCTTCCTCGGCCGCGACCGTGACCGGCGTGTTGTGCGACGCGCTCTGCCTCGGCTTCTTGCCGGTCCGCTTCGAGTACGCGTGCTCGAAGCCGCCGAGACCGACTCCGTGCGAGGGGTGCGCCTTGGCGATCTTGATCCCCACCGCGATCAGGCTCGCCCGCCCGCTCGTGGCCTTGTTCAGCCCCGAGACCGTGTGATGGCGCAGCGCGTGCTCCAGCTTCGGCTGGGTCGCGGCGATGCCGGCCACCAGGACGAGGATGGCGCCGAGCGCCAACAGCGACTTCCAGCGCCAGACGACCGCGGCGAGCGCGAGCACCGCGACGAACAACGCGGCGAAGCTCGACTGGGAGAACGAGATGAGGAGCCCGAGCCACGCGACGGCCATGAACGCCAGCGCGGCCAGGCCGGCCCGGAGAGACAGCCGGTCGCGGACGATCAGCACCGCGGTCGCGATCAGCGCGACCACGAGGAAACGCCCGTAGATCGACGGATCGTAGAACACCGAGTTGACGCGGAAAAGGGCCTCGAAGATGTTGCTCTGGTTCAGCTTCGGGTTCTCGAAGATGGTCTTCGTCTCGTACTGGTAGAAGCCGACGACGGCGAAGACGAGCGCCATCGCCACGAGCTCGCCGTAGAGGATCCGCACCCGCGACGCGCGCCACGGCAGGCGTGCGATCGAGATCGCGATGAGCGTGAACGGCACGTAGAAGGCGAGCAGATCGACCGCCGCGCTGTGGACGTCGACGCTCCACCCGACCGAGAGCCCGATCCAGATGAGGTAGAGCGCGAGGGGCCAGGACACGATCCCGAGCTCGCGGGTTCGCTCGTCACCGTCGCACGAGCTGCCAGAGCAGAAGCCCTGCGGCCCCGAGCGCCACCGCATAGAGCGGCACGAGGAGCGAGTGGCCGAGGAAGCCGATGCGAAACGGGACGAACGCGAGCGTGGCGAAGGCGATCAGCCACGGCTCGCGGCGGAAGAGCCAGGCGAGCAGCGGGCCGAGCACGACCACTCCTGCGACGGCCGCCCCGAGCTCTCCGGCGTTCGCCGGCGCGAGCGAGGCCGCGAGCAGGACGCTGCCGACGCCGGCGTAGCAGAGCCCGGCGATCCGGTTCCGGCGCGTGCGTGCGAGCAGCAGAACCGCGAGCCCGATGCACGCGATCGGGCCTGCGATCTCGGCGAGCCCGATCACTTCCGCACCCGCACGACTGCCGTCGCGCTCCGTCCGGGCTGGCCCACCACGAGGCGATACGTTCCCGGCGTCGACGGCGCCCGGAGCCGCAGCACCTTGCCGCGCCGCTCACCGTGCCGGTGGCCGAGCCGCCACGTATAGCGCCGCAGCGCCGTCTCGACGTGCACCTTGATCCGGCCGCCGCTGCCGACGGTGATCCGCTGCGGAGTGAGCTCGACGTAGCGGACGACCACCGCGACGTTCTTGCGCTGCGCGGCGGGTGTCTCGTTGCCGGCGAGATCCTGGGCGCCGATCGAGAGGACGTATTTGCCTGCGGGAAGCGGCCTGCCGTCGAGCCTCCCGGTCCACTTGACCTTGTCGCCCGGCCGGGTCGTGTGGCCGAGGATGATCTGCCGGCCGTGGAGGTAGACGAGCGCGTGGGCCTGCTCGCTGAACGCGTACCGGATCGCAACCGAGCGACCGGGCCCTGCGAGGAGGACGGGTTTCAGGGCAGTTGGAGCGGACTGCACCGCCGGCGGCTGCGTGTCGACCGTGATCCTGTTCGCGAACAGGAAGGTGTGGCGCTCGTTCCCGAGATAGATCGACGGGTAGTAGACGCCGTCCGGCACCACCGTCCCGGAGTCGGTGACGCCGTGCCAGGGCCAGTGGTGCGGGCTATGGGCGGACAGCGCACTGTCTTTGACGATCGTCGCGACCGTGTGGTGATCCTGATCGACGATCGTCACCGTCACGCGGTCCGGATGGCGGAGCCTGATCCCGATCCTCGCCACGTCCGTCGGGCAGTTGCAGACCGGCGAGAACACCGCGGGTCGCAGGCGGCCGCTCGCTCGTGACGGCCCGGCCGAGACCTGCAGCGCATAGAGGGGGCTCTTCTCCAGCTTCAGGTGCTCGGTGATCGCGAAGGCGCTGGCCGTGGCCACCAGCAGGCCCAGGAGCGTGACCGTCGTGAGAACCCGCTGCAAAGCCCGCCGATTCTACGGCCCGCTCGTTAACGAAGTTGAAGAGCCGTCAGGCGCGTTCGGGAGCGGCGTGCGACTCGCTCAGCATCACCCTCACGGTGTAGATCGTGAGGACGACCAGCATGACGACGAGACCGCCGCCCAGGACCCAGTTCGCCTCGGGCACGTTGAGTAGCTTGAGCCCGCTGATGATGAGGATCCCGGCGAGTCCGCCGCGAATCGTCAGGTCCGGCACCTTCACCGTGTACCGGCTCGAGATGAGGATCCCCGGCACCGAGCCGAGCAGCAGCCAGGCGGTCGCGTGCAGGTCGACGTCGCCGATGACGAGGTGCCCGACGCCCGCGACCCAGAGGAGCGCGGCGGCGTGGAAGATGTCCGTGCCGACGATCCGCGACATCGTCAGCGGGTAGACGAGCACCATCATCAGCCCGAAGTACGTGCCGCTGCCCACCGAGGTGATGCCGACGATGAAGCCGAACACCGCGCCGGTGCCGAATGCGATCAGCTTGTCACGGCGGCTCATGATGAACGGCGCCTGGCTCGGCTGCACCCCGCGATGCACGAACGACTTCGCCAGGAAGCCGGCCCCGCCGCCGATGAGCGCCACGCCGATCGCGTAGCCGAGAACCGTCTGCGCGTTGCTGATCGAGTTCCGAAGCAGGTACGAGACCACGACACCGGCGAGCGCCATCGGCCCCGAGCCCGCGAACAGCCACAGCGCCAGGTGGCTGTGCACCGTGCCCAGCCGCCGGTGACGCAGCGCGCCGAACGACTTGAAGATCGCGCCGTGGAAGATGTCGGTGCCGACGGCGTAGCTCGGCTTGAAGCCGAAGACGATGATCAGGATCGGCGTCATCAGCGAGCCGCCGCCGACGCCCGTGAGACCGACGATCAGGCCGAGCCCCAGCCCCGTCAGCGTGAACTGCCAGGTCATGACGCGCTGAGGACCATCCCGGCGCCGACGGTCTCGTTCGTCGCCTCGTCGATCAGCACGAACGCTCCCGTCAGGCGGTTGTCGCCGTAGGGATCGACGCAGAGTGGCTCGGAGAGCCGGAGCCGCACCACGCCGATGTCGTTCAGCCCGAGCTGCTCGGGCGCCGGGACCTCCTCGATCGCGTGGACGTCGACTCGCGAGACGAGCTCCTCGGCGATCGCGCGCACTGAGCGGGTCGTGTGCTTCACCGCGAGCCGCGCGCGCGGCACGAGCGGCTGCTCGCTCATCCAGCAGACGCGCGCCTCGAGCTCCCGCGCGACCGTGGGCGGTACGGCCGGGTCGGCGAGCATGTCGCCACGCGAGACGTCGAGGTCGTCGGCGAGCCGGATCGTCACGGACATCGGCGGAATCGCCGCCTCGAGCGGCCCGTCGATCGTCTCCACCGCCTCGACCTGCGTCCGGAGCCCCGCCGGCAGGACGACGACCTCGTCGCCGGCGCCCCAGACGCCGCCCGCGACCTGGCCGCCGTAGCCGCGATAGTCGTGGTGCTCGTCGGACCTCGGCCGGATCACCCACTGCACGGGGAAGCGACGGCTGTCGAGGTCGCGATCGGAGGCGATCTCCACCGACTCGAGATGCTCGAGCAGGGGCGGTCCCGTCGTACCACGGCATGTGCTCGGAGCGGTCTACGACGTTGTCGCCCTGCAGCGCCGAGATCGGGATCACGACCAGGTCCGGCAGGCCGAGCTCGTCGAGATGCGCAGCGATCTCGTCGAACCGCTCCTGCGACCAGTCGACGAGATCCATCTTGTTGACGGCGACGACGGCGTGCGGGACGCGGAGGATGGAGAGGATGTACGCATGGCGGCGGGTCTGCTCGACCACGCCCTGGCGGGCATCGACGAGCACGATCCCGAGCTCGGCCGTCGAGGCGCCCGTGACCATGTTGCGCGTGTACTGGACATGGCCCGGCGCGTCGGCGAGCTGGAAGCGGCGCCGCGGCGTGACGAACGAGCGGTAGGCGACGTCGATCGTGATCCCCTGCTCGCGCTCGGCGCGCAGGCCGTCGGTGAGCAGCGCGAGGTCGACGTACCCGTGGCCGCGGCGGCGCGAGACGTCCTCGATGTGCTCGAGCTGGTCGACGAAGATCTGTTTCGTGTCGTAGAGCAGCCGGCCGATGAGGGTGGACTTGCCGTCGTCGACGGAGCCGCACGTGACGAGGCGAAGGAGCTCGGTCGACCGCGCTGCCTCAGAAATAGCCAACGCGCTTCCTGTCCTCCATCGCGGCCTCGCTGAAGCGGTCGTCGGCGCGGGTCTCGCCGCGCTCGGTGACGCGCGTCGCCGCGATCTCCTCCACGACCGCGTCGATCGTGGCCGCCGTCGACTCGACGCCGCCGGTGCACGTCATGTCGCCGACGGTGCGGAAGCGAACCGAGGTCACGAACGGCTCCTCGCCTTCCATGCGCTCGACGTACTCCGAGGCCGCGTACAGCATCCCGTCGCGGCGGAACACCTCGCGCTCGTGCGCGAAGTAGATCGGCGGCAGCTCGAGCTGCTCCTGCGCGACGTACTGCCAGACGTCGAGCTCGGTCCAGTTGGAGATCGGGAAGACGCGGACGTGCTCGCCCTTGCGGACGCGCGCGTTGTAGAGGTTCCAGAGCTCGGGCCGCTGCGCGCGCGGATTCCACTGGCCGAAGTCGTCGCGGAAGGAGAAGATCCGCTCCTTCGCGCGGCTGCGCTCCTCGTCGCGCCGGGCGCCGCCGATCGCCGCGTCGAAGCCGTGCTCGGAGATCGCGTCGAGCAGCGTCGTCGTCTGCAGCCGGTTGCGCGAGGCGCGCGGGCCGGTCTCCTCGACGACGCGCCCCTTGTCGATCGACTCCTGCACCGACGCCACCACGAGCCGTTCGCCGATCTCGGCCACGCGCCGGTCGCGGTACTCGATCGCCTCCGGGAAGTTGTGCCCGGTGTCGACGTGCATGATCGGGAACGGGAACTTGCCGGGCCTGAACGCCTTCTCGGCGAGTCGCAGCAGCACGATCGAGTCCTTGCCGCCCGAGAAGAGCAGCACCGGCCGCTCGAGCTCGGCCGCGACCTCGCGGAAGATGTGGACGGCCTCGGACTCGAGCTCGTCGAGGTGCGTCACCGTCGGGAGCGCCCGCGACGTGCTCACAACTCGGACTCCACGCGCTCCGGCAGGAGGTTGAGCTCCTCGAGGCGGTCGATGACGGTGGCGGCCGACTCGCCCGGCGTGCGGCCGGCCGTCTCCAGCCTCAGCTCGGGTTCAAGCGGCTCCTCATACGGCGCCGAGACGCCGGTGAAGTCCTCGATCTCGCCGGCGAACGCGGCCGCGTAGAGCCCCTTCGGATCGCGCCGCGCGCACTCCTCGAGGGACGTCGCGACGTAGATCTCGACGAACGGCGCGTGCTGCTCGACGAGGGAGCGCGCGTGGCGGCGCAGCTCCTCGTACGGCGAGATCGCCGAGACGATCACGACCGCGCCGGCGCGCGCGAGGCGCGACGCGACCCAGCCGATGCGCGCGATGTTCGCGTCGCGGTCCTCCTTCGAGAAGCCGAGGCCTTTCGAGAGATGGGTGCGGATGATGTCGCCGTCGAGGTGGTCGACGACGAAGCCGCGGCGCTCGAGCTCGGGCTCGACGTTGTTGGCGATCGTCGTCTTGCCCGCGCCCGACAAGCCCGTGAACCAGAGGACGAAGCCGCTCATCGGGCGTTCCTTGCCCGATGAGCGTGTGGCGGGGGTGAGAGAGGGGCAACGTGGGGGAACATGGTTTCCCCCACGTTGCGAGCCGCAGGCGAGCGACGGTCATGTGTGCAATCCGCATTCGGTGCGTTCGGTGCCGGCCCAGCGACCATCGCGTCCCTTGCCGGGAATCGTCGAGTGCGTGTCGCCGATCGAGTCGTAGCCCTGGTCGTGGAGCTTGTTGTACGGGAGCTCGCGCTCGCGGATGTACGTCCAGCAGTCCTCGTCGGTCCAGTCCGCCAGCGGATTTGCCTTCCAGAGCTCGTGTTGCTCGTCCCAGCCGAGCTTCGGCGCGTCCGCCCGCAGCGGCGACTGGTCGCGCCGGATGCCGGTGATCCAGCAGTCGAGGTCGAGCAGCGCGCGGTTGAGCGGCTCGACCTTCGAGACGGCGAGGTAGAGGTCGGGATTCGTCTCCCAGAGGCCGTCCTCGACCCGGTCGGGGGAGAACGTCAGGATCTTCATGTCGTAGCGGCGCTCGACCTCCTGCCACAGCGCGTGGGTCTCGGGGAAGAGGTAGTTGGTGTCGATCGCGAAGACCTGCGCCTTCGGCTCGAGCGCGAAGAGCATGTCGAGCAGGACCGACTCCTCCTTCTGGAAGGAGCACGCGAGCGCAACGCGGCCGGGGAACTCGCCGAGCATGTACTCGAGGACCCGCTGCGCGGGCCAGGACTCGACGTCAACCGGCAGGCTGTGTTCTTGCTCAGGCGCCGGCGAAGCCGGCACCTTCGCTGACGTCGCTCCGTCGAGCCTACGCGACTGGCTCGCCACCGAGCAGCACCTCCTTGAGCGTGTCGCTGCGCAGCCCGAGGCGCAGCGTCTCGAGCGCGATCACCTCGTCGGGCGGGATGTTGCCGAGGTTGACGTTCGTGCCGAAGTGCCGGATGAACCAGGCCTGGCTCTCCTTGGTCGGCGCCTCCCAGATCAGCGTGTCGAACGAGACGGAGTGCTCGATCTCGTCGACGAGACCGGTGCGGAGCTCGCCGCTCGGCCGGTAGATGCCGGCGGTACCGCCCTCGCGGCCCTCGGCGATGACCCGCCACGCGCCCGCGTCGAGCTCCTCCTGCATCCACTGCACCCAGAGGTACGGCGCGATGTTCACCTCGGCGTCCTTCGAGCCGACCTCGGAGAGCACGGTGAAGTCGCGCGCAAAGTCGGCGATCAGCTCGAGCTTGCGCTCGCGGGGGATCTCGACCGTGCCGTCGGAGATCTCGACGTGCGAGAAGCGGTACTCGGTCAGCCAGCTCTTGAACTCGTCGAGCTTGTCGCGCGCGTAGACCGCCTCGAAGAAGGTGCCGCCGCAGACGACGGGCGTCCCGAAGTGTCGATAAAGCGCAATCTTTTTCTCGAGGTTGTTCGTGACATAGCCGGTGCCCCAGCCGAGCTTGACGATGTCGACGAACGCGCCGGCGGTGTCGAAGAGGCCTTCGATCTCGCGCAGGTTCAGGCCCTTGTCGATGACGTGCGTGAGCCCGGTGCTACGCGGCTTCCCGGGCCGCTCGGGCAGTCCCAGGAATCCGTCTGCAAGGCCTGGCATCCCCGGAACGATACCTAATCATTCGCATAGCAATCACTTATTCAGCTCGAGGTTCGGCCATTCGGACATGCCGGCAAGAGCCATCTTGATTGTCAGACTTGACAACACTACCGTGGCCTCCCTCGCATCCGCCCACGAACAGGATGTCCACGATGTACACACGACGCGCAGCTCCCCTCGCGCTGCTCCTCGCAAGCCTGGCCGCGGTGCTGGGCTTCGCGTTGCCGGCCCGCGCGGCCGGCGGCGGTGGTGGCGCACCCACTCCTCTGCCCCCGGACCAGGCAACCGCACTCGCGACGGCGGTTCCACCCGACCCGAGCGGCTCGTCGACGAGCGTCGTCGACGGAAGCACCGTCCTGAGCGCCGCGTCGCAGCCCGGAGCCGACACCACGATCGAGAGCGGCGTCACCCCGCAGGCCGCGGTGGGTCTCGCCCCGCCGATCGAGGGGAACGTCCTCTCGGCGACGAAGCCGGTCTGCTGGGCCAGCATGGCCTGGCGCAAATGGGGGACGTGGCCGTACGAGCAGAAGATCACCGACACCACCTACTGGTGCGCGGTCTTCGGCAACCACATCACCTTCCGCACGGCGACGACCACCGCGTCCGGAACGCTCTGCGGCGTCAACTGGCGGGCCATGGCGCTGATCGGCGGCGGAGTCGGGCGCGCCTTCACGTACTTCATCAACCGCGCCTCGGCCGGGTTTTCGTGCCAGACGGTGGTTCCCTGGGTCACGATCCACACGAGCCATCACGAGGACACCGAGCGCACCGATCTCGGAGCGACCCGCTTCCTGGGCTATGGCTAATAGACGTGGCGGAGAAGCTGCTCGATCTCGTCCGGGCTCGCGGGCTTCGGGTTGGCGAGGTTGCCGCCTCGCCCGGCCGCGTCGGCCGCGAGCCCGGGCAGCTCGACCTCCGGCACCCCGAGCTCGCGCAGCCGGGTCGGTCCGGCGAGCGCTGCGAGCGACTCGACGCGGCCGGCGGGATCATCCGGATCGCCGACCGCCTCGCCGAAGCGCGCCACGGCAGCGGGAGCGAAGGGGGCGTTGAAGCGCAGCACGGGCGGCAGGCAGATCCCGTTGAGCGTCCCGTGCGGTAGCCCGTAGCGCCCGCCGATCGCCTGGGCCATCGCATGCGCGAGCGCGAGCATCGAGCCCGCGAGCGCGGCTCCGCCGTGGCAGCCGCCGCGGAGCAGCTCGGTGCGGGCCTCAAGCTCCTGCGGAGCGGCGACCACGCGCGGCAGCCACTCGGCGATCAGGCTCGCGCCGACCAGCGCGTGCTCGTCGGCGGGGGGATTGTGTCCCTGCACGTACAGCGCCTCGGCACAGTGGGCGAGCGCGTTCATCGCCGTGCCCACGGTCGTCTCGGCCGGCAGTCCGAGCGTCAGCTCGGGCTCGTAGACGATCGCGGTGGGGCGCGCGCCGCCACCGCCGCCCCGCATCCGCCGCTCGGGATCGCGCACCCCGAAGTAGCTCGTCCACTCCGCGCCGGCGTACGTCGTCGGGACGGAGACGAGCGGCAGCCCGGTCGCGGCGGAGACCGCCTTGCCGAGGTCGATCGCGCTCCCGCCGCCGACGGCGAGCATCGCGTCCGCGCCGCGTGCGGCGGCCACGGCCTCGGCGATGCGATCCGACGGCACCTCCCGCCAGACTGCGATGGGCTCAACGCGCAACTCGAGCGACTCCCAGCGCGGGCTCGCGATGAGCAGCGGCGACGAGACCCCGGCCTCCGCGCACGCTTCCGCCAGCGAGTCGAGCCCCCAGCGGACGATCACGCCAGCCGCTCGCGCGCGAACGTGACGAACTCCTGCGCGACGCGCGTCTCGGCGCGCCCGCTCGCGCGGGCGAGCTGGACGTCCCGCGCCGGCTCGAGCCCTTCGACGCGCACGACCGCGAGCGTCCCGGCCGCGAGATCTCCCTCGATCGCGATGCGCGAGATGAACGTGGCGCCGAAGCCGCCGAGCACGGCGGCGCGCGCCGACTCCTGCAGCCCGAGCTCGAGCTTCACGTTGAGGTCGCGCAGGCGAACGCCGAGCTCGCGCAGCTCGTCGTCGATCATCTGCCGGATCCCGGCGCCCTCCTGCATGAGGACGAGCGGCTCGGCCTTCAGCTCCTCGAGCGACATCGTCTTGCCGGCACGCTCGTGACCGGCGGGAACGGCGAGCACGACCTCGTCGCGATAGAACGGCTCGAACGTGACGCCGCGGTGCCGGCCCGCCGACGCCGACGACGCCGAGCTCGAGCTCGCGCCGCGCCGACCTGCTCGACGACCGTGTGCGTGTCGGACACCGATGAGCGCGACGTGCACCTGCGGGTGGAGCCGCTGGAACTCGCCGAGCACGACCGGCAGGACGCTGCCGCCCGGCCCGGTCGAAGCGCCGATCTCGAGCCGGCCTGGAGCTCCCCTTCGGCCTCCTCGCCGAGCTCCGCGAGCAGCTGCTCCTCGAGCGCGAGCAAGCCGCTGCGCGCCGCGATAGAGCCGCAGCCCGGCCTCGGTCGGCTCGACGCGGCGGCCGGAGCGGTCGAGCAGCCGCTGCCCGAGCCGCTGCTCGAGCGACCGGATCTGGAGGCTGACCGCCGGCTGCGTCACGCCGAGCTGGTCGGCGGCCTGCGAGAAGCTCCGCCGCTCGACGACCGCACAGAAGGCCGCAAGCTGCTTCGTGTCCATATAACACCTTATAGCCGACCTCCTGGCTCGCTCCGGGCCGCTCGCCGCTTTACGATCGGGCGCGTGCCTGACCCGACGCGGCTCGAGGACACGCTCGTCCGCGGCTACCGCCAGCTCGCGCTCGACACGCCCGCGCGGCCGCGCGATGTGACCCTGCGCGCGCCTCGACCTGCTCCTCTCGTCGGTGTTCCTGCTCGTGTCGCTGCCGATCTCGCTCCTGATCGCGGCGGCCGTGCTCGTGACGAGCGGGACGCCGATCCTCTACCGCGGCGAGCGCGTCGGCCGCGGGGCGCGCGTGTTCACGATGTACAAGTTCCGGACGCTGCGGCGCGGCGCCGAGCGGCGGCTCGGTGCGTACCTCGGTGAGGAGCTCGTGGAGCGCACGCAGGACGAGTTCACGCCGGTCGGCAAGTGGCTCAAGGCGACGCAGCTCGACGAGATCCCGCAGTTCGTGAACGTCCTGCGCGGCGACATGAGCCTGGTCGGGCCGCGTCCGATCCGTCCCGTCTTCTTCGAGGAGCTCGTCCACGAGCTGCCCTCCTACTGGCAGCGGCTCGTCGTGCGGCCGGGCCTGACCGGCCTCGCGCAGGTGCGCCGCGGCTACGAGACGTCGATGGGCGAGAAGCTCGCGCACGACCTCGAATGGATCGCCGACCGCTCCGTCCGCCTCTACCTCCGCACCGTCGTCGCCACCGGCTGGCGCGTGCTCAAGCAGTCGCTCGGAGGATTCTGCGGCCGCGGCGCTTAACCTAGAGCCGTGTGCGGGATCTGCGGGATCGCGACGACGCACGGCGCACGCGGACGTCGAGGCGCTACGCGCGATGAGCGACCTCCTCGTCCACCGCGGCCCCGACAGCGCCGGCGAGCACGTCGACGGAGGAGTCGCCCTCGCTGCACGCCGCCTCTCGATCATCGATCTCGAGCAGCGGCGACCAGCCGATCGCGAACGAGGACGGCAGCTGCGTCGTCGTCCAGAACGGCGAGATCTACAACTACCCGGAGCTCCGCCGCGAGCTCGAGCGCGCGGGCCACGAGCTGCGCACGCGCTGCGACACCGAGGCGCTCGTCCACCTGTACGAGGAGCACGGGCCCGGCTTCGCCGAGCGGCTGCGCGGGATGTTCGCGGCCGCGATCTGGGACGCACGGCGCCGCCGCCTCGTGCTCGCGCGCGACCGCTACGGGATCAAGCCGCTCTACTACCGGCACGTCGGCGGGGAGCTGCGCTTCGCCTCCGAGCTGCGGGCGCTGCCGCGCGGCGAGATCGACCTCGACGCGCTCGAGGCGTTCCTCGCCTTCAACTCGATCCCGGCGCCGTACTCGATCTTCCGCGAGATCCGGAAGCTGCCCGGCGGGTCATGTCCTCGTCTGGGAGGACGGCGCGGTCTCGCTCGAGCGATACGCGCGGCCCGGCCCGGCCGCCGAGGGCGAGCTGCGCGCGGGCGACGAGGCGGAGCTCGTCGAGGAGCTGCGCGCGCGGATGCGCGACTCGGTCCGGGCGCATCTGCTCTCGGACGTGCCGGTCGGCGTCCTCCTCTCGGGCGGCGTCGACTCGGCTGCGCTCGCCGCGCTGGCGGCGCAGGAGACGCCGGAGCCGGTGCACACGTTCACGATCGGATTCGCCGAGCGCAGCTTCGACGAGCGCGACGACGCCCGGCTGGTGGCGGAGCGGTACGGGACGGAGCACCACGAGCTGCTCGTCCGGCCCGATCCCGAGCTGCTGCTGCGCGCGCTCGCGGAGGCCTTCGACGAGCCGTTCGCCGACTCGTCGGCGCTGCCGACCTATCTCGTGTCCGAGCTCGCGGCGGAGCACGTCAAGGTCGCGCTCTCGGGCGAGGGCGGAGACGAGCTCTTCGGCGGCTACTACACCTATGCCGCGGATCTCTGGGCCGACCACCTGGCGCCGCTCGCGCGGGCCGCGCGCCCGCTCGTCGAGGCGCTCCCCGCGTCCACCCGCAAGGCGAGCCTCGACTACAAGGCGAAGCGGTTCGTGCGGGCGGCGCACCTGCCGCCGCTCGAGCGCCACCACGGCTGGAAGGAGATCTTCTCTCCCGAGGCGCGGGCCGAGCTCACGGGCCGCGCCTCCGGGTTCGACCCGGTCGACGTCTACCGGGCGCGCTACGCCGAGACGGCGGGAGCGCCGCAGCTCGCGCGGCTGCAGGACGTCGATTTCGGCGTCTACCTGGTGGACGACCTGCTCGTGAAGACCGACCGCGCCTCGATGGCGCACTCGCTGGAGGCCCGCGTCCCCTTCCTCGACCCACTCGTGACGAACCTCGCATTCGCGCTGCCGACGCGCCTCAAGGTGCGCGGTCTCGCGAAGAAGGTGGCGCTGCGCAAGGCCATGGAGCCGCTGCTGCCGGCGGAGGTCGTGCACGGCCGCAAGCGCGGCTTCTCGATCCCGGCCGCAGCCTGGCTGCGCGGCGAGCTCGCGCCGTTCGCGCGCCAGACGCTCTCGCCGGACAACCTGCAGCGCCAGGGGTTCTTCGAGCCGCAGCCGGTCACGCGCCTGCTCGACGAGCACGTCGCCGGCCGGGAGGACTGGAGCCGTCAGCTGTGGGGGCTGCTCGCGTTCACGCTCTGGTACGAGCGACACGTCGAGCAGGAGCCGCCCCGGCTCGAGTCGGCCCGGATGGAGGCGCTGGCGGCATGAGCTCAATGCCGCCGTTCCAGCTCGGTCATCCCCGCACGGACCTGCGGCGCCAGCTCGTGGCCGCCGTCCTGCAGGGCGAGAAGACCGCCACCGCCGGCCTGCTCGCCGATTACCAGGCGGAGGGCGAGCAGCCCGAGCCCGCCGGAGCCCGCTGTCTGCCCTCGGCTACGACGACGAGCCGGTGGCCGTGGTCGAGGTGACCGAGTCCAGAGTCGTGCCTGCCGCGGAGATCGACGAGCAATTCGCCCGCGACGAGGGCGAGGGCTTCGAGTCGGTCGACGAGTGGCGAATTGCGCACGAGCGCTTCTTCGGCTGCCCGATCGAGCCGGACACCCAGATCGTCGCGGTTCGGTTTAGCGTGGTCGAGGAGCTCTGATGCGCGTCTGGATCGACATGACGGCGCCGGCGCACGTGCTCGTCTTCCGCCCGCTGATCGAGATCATGCGCGGGCGCGGCGACGAGGTGGAGATCACGGCGCGCGACTACGCGCAGACGCTCGAGCTGCTCGAGCTGCACGGACTCGAGGCGGACGAGGTCGTCGGGCGGCACGGCGGCCGCTCGCGCGTGCAGAAGGCGCGCCAGATGACCCACCGGCTCGGGGCGCTGCGCAAATGGGCGAAGGGCCGCGACTTCGACGTCGCGCTCGCGCACGGCTCGCACGAGCTGACGATCTCCGCGCGGCGGCTCGGCATCCCGAGCTCGACCACGTTCGACTACGAGTTCGCGACGCTGCAGCACCAGCTCGGCTGCCGCGCCGCGACGCGGGTCGTCGTGCCCGACGCGATCCCGCCCGAGCGGCTCCGGCCGTACGGCGTCAGCCGCCGAAGCTCGTCCAGTACCCGGGCCTGAAGGAGGAGTACTACCTCTCGGACTTCGAGCCCGACCGGTCGCTGCTCGAGCGGTTCGGGGTCGACCCGGCGCGCGTGCTCGTCGTCCTGCGACCGCCGCCCGACGTGTCGCTCTACCACCGGCACTCGAACCCGCTTTTCCCGCAGACGCTCGAGCACCTCGGCCGGGCGGAGGACGTGCAGGCGTTCGTCCTGCCGCGGACCGAGGAGCAGCGCGACTACGTGCGGGGGCTCGCGCTGCCGTCGGTGATCCTCCCCGAGGGTGCCGTCGACGCGCAGAGCCTGATCGCGCTCGCCGACCTCGTCGTCTCGGCGGGCGGGACGATGAACCGCGAGGCCGCGGCGCTCGGCGTTCCGGTCTACACGACGTACGGCGGGCGGCTCGGCGGCGTGGACGAGGCGCTGATCCGGGAAGGGCGGCTCAAGCCCCTCACCGACCCGCGTGCGCTCCAGCTGACGAAGCGCGACGAGGCGTCGTCGACGCGTGTGCGGCGAGACCCGGCCGAGATGCTCCGGCTGCTGCTGTCCGCCCTGGACGCCGCCCGCTAACGACTTGCGCTCTGTTGTCCGTAGGGCTTAGATATCGGGTGATGCAGACGGCTGTCTGATCTCACGACGTTCTGCTCCGGTTTGTGCCGGAGCGTGTGCTTGTTCCTACGTCTGTGGAGGTTGGAGTTGCATCGTGATCCTGGTCAAGGGCTGTACACGCGCCTTGCGCTGAGGAGCAGTCGTGGATAGTCGGGTTGGCTCGACTCCGGTCCGCGCGATCGTCGCCGCGGAGTGGGTGTCGTCGATCGGCTCGTCGATGACCGTACTGGCGCTCCCGTGGTTCGTGCTTGTGACGACTGGGTCGGCAACGAAGCTGGGGCTCGTTCTCGGCATCGGCAGCATCCCGTGGGTCACGCTGCCCCTCTTCGCGGGCCCGCTGATCGCCCGGATCGGGGCAAGGCAGACGATGGTGATCGCAGACGCGGCGCGACTTCCGCTGCTTGCCGCCATCCCGGCGCTCTACAGCCTCGACGCGCTGTCGTTCCCGCTGCTGGTCGTGCTGGTCGCGCTCACGAGCGCCTTCTTGGCGGCGCACTTTCCCGCGCAGCGGTTGGTCCTGGCCGGGGTAGTCGGCGACGACGAGAGCCTCGTCGCTCGCGTGAACGCGTACCTCGACGGTGCGCAAACGACTGCGCCGCTCGTCGGGCCTGCGCTGGCGGGCGTCCTGATCGCCGCACTCGGCGCGCCGAACGTGCTGTACGTCGATGCTGCCACCTTCGGAGTCGCAGCCATCGCCGTCGCCTTGTTCGTGCCACGGAGGAAACCGACGACCGAGGCCGAGGAGCGCGGACTCCTTGCGGGTGTCAGGTACATCCTTCGAAGCAGGCTGCTCGTCGTCTTGTGCATCACGATGTTGACGATGGAGTTCTTCTTCACGCTGTTTATGACGACGCTGCCCGTGTTCTTGTACTCCCACAGCGACCAGAACGCCCGCATCGCAGGGGTCTTCTACGCAGCGATGGGTGCGGGAGCGCTGCTCGGGATGCCCGTGGTCTCGGGCGTCGTGCGCCGGTTCGGGGCGCTCCACGTCGCCGCAGGAGCACTCGTGCTCGGGTCGATCCCGAAGCTGCTGCTCGGTTCCCTCTCCCGGCTGCCGGGGTCGCCGCTGTGCTCGTCCTGCAGGGGATCTTCGGACCGCTGACGGGCGCGCCGATCTTCACCGTCATCACGACGGGCACACCCGCAGCGCTCCGCAACCTGGTGCTGCCCGCAGCGTTCGGGCTGATGTTCCTCACCGGGCCGTTAGGCCCGATTGCAGCCGGTCCACTCATAAACGCGTTCGGGGCAAGAATGGTCTTCGTCATCGCCGCGGCCGGATCCCTGGTCGGGTCCGCGCCGTTCGCCATCTACGTCGCTCGGCACCCCAGGACGGACGATCGCGTCTCCCTTGCGTCCGACGCCGAACTCCCGGAGGCGCCAAGAAGCGTGTAGTCATGCTCGTTGACGCCCGAACACTGGCCCAGGCAAGGCTCACGTGCCCGATGGCGAAGGATCCTGGAAGAACGAGAGCGTGTTCCCGTCCATGTCTCTGACCACGAGACGCCGAGGAGCGTCCCCGCTCGCTCGTTCGGTGTAGGTGACACCGCGCTCGTCCAGCCGCCTCTCATGTGCGTCGAGGTCATCGAGACCCAGGGTGACCAGGCCGCTCCCGGCTCGCTCCATGTCCTCCACCAGGTAGATCGAGCTGTTCGGGGTCATCCGCCAGACGGCCTCCCTATCGCGCGGGAACATGTCGGCGGGTCGGCCGAAGAGACGCACATACCAGTCGTAGGCGGCGGCGTAGTCGGCGACCGGCAGTCCGGCGAAGGTATACGTGACTGCCACCGTTGCATCTTGCCCGCGCGACCCGCTCAGGGGTCCGCTGGGTCAGGACTTTCCCTGATGATGCGGGCGGCGCCTGCCGCGAGAATGGGCCTTGGAAAGGAGTGTGGAACATGTCGACTATGTCGCATGGATCTCCTCCGGTTGCCGGCGAGCGGCCGATTTGGTCGGTGCTCCGGGCCGTTCCCGAGCTGTGGGCGTCGCTCGCGATAACGGCCATGTGGGTTGCCGTCTTCGTCACCGCCATCTGGGGGCCGGACGCGCAGTTCCACGGCGTTGACGGGAGCAGCTCGACCATTCCGACCGCAGTCTTCGTCACCTTCTTTGCGTTTCTCGGCACGTGGATCGTGGCGAGACACGGCTTCCGACAGCACAAGGAGGACTGAGGAGTCCAGAAGGGCGCGGGCCGTCGAGCGTGACCCTCAGGCTCAGGCCGCGACTTCGGCGAGCCGGGCGAGCAACTCCGGCCCATAGCGCTCGAGCTTCGCCGGGCCGATGCCCGGCACCGCCGCCAGCTCCGCCAGGGTGCGCGGCGTCCGTGCCACGAGCTCCGCCAGCGTCCGGTCGTTGAACACGACGTACGCCGGCACCTCGTCGGCGCGCGCCCGCGCGAGCCGCCACTCCCTGAGCGCCTGCACCGCCGGGGTCTGCTCGAGCGCCGCCGGCCGGTCCCGCTTCGGGAGCGGGGCCGCGGCCGCGCGCACGCCGAGCTCCCCGAGGAACCGGCTCGGCTTGCCCTCCCAGGTGACGAGCAGATGCCGCTTCGCCCGCGTCAGCCCGACGTAGAAGAGACGCCGCTCCTCCGCGACGTCGCCGCGGCGGACCGGCAGCTCGCCCTCCTCGACGCGCGGCAGGAAGACGGCCTCCCACTCGAGCCCCTTCGCCCGGTGGAGCGTCAGGAGGTGGACGCCGCGGCCGGCGCTCGCGCCGAAGCGCTCGTGCAGCAGCTCGACGAAGCCGTCGACCTCGCCGGCGAACTCCTCGGCGAGCCGCACAAGCCGCGCCAGGTCGGCCTGCCGGGTCTGCTCGCGCTCACCGAGCTTCTCGGGCACCTCGGCCAGCAGCCCCTGGCGC
>CAVREH010000009.1:0-34975 GCA_963720065.1 uncultured Actinomycetes bacterium | reverse complement strand
GGTCCTTGACGTCGACGAGTTGCGGCACGGCGGCGGTGAAGTCGCGCTCCTTCAGCTCCCGCTCGATCTCGAACAGCGCCCCTCGGCGTTGTCGACGAGGATCAGCCGCGTCGGCCGGACCCGCGCGATCTGGCGGCACAGCTCCGAGCCGATCGAGCCGCCCGCGCCCGTGACGAGCACCGTCTGGCCCTCGAGGTACGACGCGACCTCGTGGAAGTCGACCTCGACCTGCTCGCGGCCGAGCACGTCCTCCACCTGGACGGGACGGATCTGGCCGGCGAGCCCGAGATCGCCGGAGATGAGCTCGTAGAGCCCCGGCAGCGTCTTGACCGCGACTGCGCGCTGCTGCGCCGTCTCGACGATCCGCCGGCGCACCTCACCGGAGACCGACGGCATCGCGATCAGCAGCTCGTCGGGGCGGTGCTCGCGCAGCACGTGCGGCAGCTCGTCGATCGTGCCGAGCACGCGGACGCCCATGATCCGCGTGTGCCGCTTGCGCGGGTCGTCGTCGACGAACCCGATCGGCGTGTAGTTGAGCATCCGCGACCGCTGCATCTCCTGCACGATCAGGCGGCCCGCGTCGCCGGCGCCGACGACGACGACCTCCTTGCCGCGGGCGACCATGGTCAGCCGGCCGGGGCGCTCCATCGCCGTGCGCGCGAGCAGGCGCGAGCCCGTGATCAGGGCGAGCGTGAGGAGCAGGTCGGTGGCGGCGATCGACCGCGGCAGGCGGAAGCCGTGCACCGGCGCTGCGAGATACACGGTCAGATCGGCGAGCACGCACGCGACGACGACGCCGCGGGCGGTCGCCCACATGTCGCGGATCGAGACGTAGCGCCACCAGCGGTTGTAGAAGCCGAAGGCGATGAAGACGATCAGCTTGATCCCGACGACGACCAGGATCGTCCGGTTGAACAGGTGTTGATAGCCCGGGTGACTCGACAGCCCGTTGTCGAAGCGGAGCTCGAACGCGGCCCACCACGCGAACGCGACGATCGCCGCGTCCACGAGCAGCTGCCAGAGCCGGTGCGGCGAGAGAAGCTGGCGCATCAGACGCCGACTGGGGACGGCGGAGCGCACGACGTCGACGACGCGCTCCTGCGCCTCCGCGGGAATCCCGGGCCACAGCGGCAGCGAGAAGTTCTCCGCCCCCGCCTGCTCGGTCGCCGGCAGCGACCCCGGCTCGTAGCCGAGGAAGCGCAGCGACGGCTGCAGGTGGAGCGGCGTCGTGTAATACGTCGCCGACGCGATGCCCGCCTCCGTCAGCGCCGACCGGATCGCGTCGCGCTCGCGCGACCGGCAGACGAAGAGGTGGTAGACGTGGCCCGGCTCGTCCTGCGGGATCTCCACGAGGTCGCCGAGGCCGAGCTCCGCGTACCGGGCCGCCGCGGCGCGGCGCGCCTCGTTCCAGCCCGCGACCTCGGGCAGGAAGATGCGCAGGAACGCAGCCTGCAGCTCGTCGAGCCGCGAGTTGTAGCCGACGAGCTCGAACGCCTCCTTGTCCTGCGAGCCGTGAAACGAGAGGAGCTTGACTCGCTCCGCGAGGTCGTCGTCGTTCGTCGCCACGAGCCCGCCGTCGCCGAGGCAAAAGAGGTTTTTGGTGGGATAGAAACTGAAGGTCGAGATCTCGCCCTCCTGCGCGACGCCGGGCGCGCCGAAGGCCTGCGCCGCGTCCTCGAGCACCGGCACGCCGAGCTCGACGAGCGGCCGGACGTCCATCAGCCGCCCGAACAGGTGCACCGGGATGATCGCCCGCGTCCGGTCGGTCACCTTCGCGGCCGTGTCCTCGACGTCGAGGTTGAGCGTGACGGGGTCGATCTCGGCGAAGACCGGAGTCGCTCCCCGCCGCACAACCGACTCGGCGGTCGCGTAGAACGTGAAGGCGGGGCAGATCACCTCGTCGCCCGGCCCGACGCCGAGCGCCTCGAGGGCCAGCACGAGCGCGTCGGTGCCGTTGGCGACGCCGATCGTCCGCTTCACGCCGAGGTAGGCGGCGGCCTCCTCCTGGAAGGCCCAGTAGTGCGGGCCGCGGATGAAGCCCTTGCCGTCGAGCACCTCGCGGAACGCGGCCTCGAGCCGAGGGATCAGCGGCTCGTATTCGGCTCGGACGTCAACGAGAGGAATCGTCTGCACGCGGGGCCACTTTAGCCGCAGCCACCCGACGGTAGACCAGATACGCCAGCAGGATCAGGATGCCTGCCACGACTGCATATTCGACGTAGTGGAAGCCGTGATCGAATCCGGAGTAGCTCTTGCCGAGCCCGTAACCGGCTCCGGCGAAGGCGAACGCCCAGATCGCGGAGCCGACGAGCGTCAGCACCGTGTACAGCCCGAGCGGCATCTCGAGGACTCCTGCGGCAATCGACACGAAGGAGCGCACGACCGGCGTGATTCGGCCGACCAGCACACCGTGGGGCCCCAGCGTGCGAACCACGCCTCGGCGCGGTCGAGACGCGCCGGCGAGAGATGGAACCAGCCGCCGTGACGCTCGAGCAGCGGCCGTCCTCCGTAACGGCCGATCGCCCAGCCGATGAGAGCGCCCACGAGGTACCCGAGCGTGCCGGCCAGCGCGAGCGCCACGAACGCGCCGGCACCTGAACCGATCCGCGAGCCGAACAGCGTCACCCCGTGCGTGCCGAAGACTCCCGCGGCGAGCGCTCCCGCATAGAGCATCACGAGCTCGCTCGCCGCCGGGAAGAGCGGCATCGATCGCCATCAGCCCGAAGACGGCGTAGAGCCCGTGGTTCGCAACGGCCGAGGTGAAGCTGGATGAGACGCTCGCGAGGAGCATTCCGGCGAGTCTAGTGACGCGTGTGAGCGCGCCATGAGAACGGCGCCGCGAGCGAGCTGGTGCCGACGGAGCTCTTCGCCTGCACGGCCACCAGGTAGCGGCCGGCCGGCGCCCGGCGGCCGTCGATCCGCCCACGCCACGTCGCATGTTCCGGCCCGGCCGCCCGCGGCCCCGAGCGGAACGTCGCCACCGGCACGCCGTTCGACCGCTGGATCTGCACGACGACGGACGCCGCGCGCGTCAGCTGGAACGTCGCGGTGGGACGCCCGCCGCGGCCGATCGTGACGGCGAGGGACGAGAGCGTGTCGTCGAGCGAGAACGTCCGCTGCGCGCTGGTCGTGACCGTGCGGTCGTCGGTTCCGGTGACGCCGAACGTCCACTTGCCCTCCGGCGCGGGCGAGCCGCCGATCGTGCCGTCCCAGGTGAGGGTGCGCAGTCCCGGCGACTCCGCTCCACTCGCGAGCGTGACCTTCGCGCCGCTCGGACCCGCGAGCGACGCGACGACGTGCGAGGGCCGGGCGACGCGGTAGGAGAACGTCTCGCTGTCACCGGCGCCGTCGCCGTTCGGCGAGAGCACGGCAGTCGAGGGAGGCGCGGCGTAGACGCCGCTGTAGCGGAGGACGAGCGCGTCGGAGACCTTCGGCGTGAGGCCGCTCGACGGCCGCGTGAGCATCTTCCCGTCGAAGGCGAGCCCCGAAGCCGAGCCGGCGCCGAGCCCGAAGGCGGTCGTCGCCCCGAGTTGGGACAGCTCGACGGCGAGCTCGTAGTTCGACATGCCGATGCTGTAGGCGGGCTTCGTCCCCTCGACGCTGACGAGGACGATGCGCCCGTCGGAGAGCTGGCCGATCGCCCCTCGCGCCTGGCGGCTGTTGAGCTGGCGGGACTCGAACGACTCGCCGGCGTGAAAGATCGGCTTGCCGTTCTTCACGAGCAGCGGGCCGCCGCCGATCGCGCTGGCCAGGCTGCTCCAGTCCGGCGAGAGCGAGAGCATGACCTCGACCTGCTGCCCGACCGGCGCCTCGGCTTTGAGTTGGGCGACCGACTGCGTGCCGCGCGCGACGAGCACCGCGCCGCCGGGCGGGATCCGCGTCTGCCCCGCGGTCGTCAGCTGCGCCACAGCGCCGTCGAGCGGAGTGTCGAGCTCGGCCGGCGGCAGCGTCCCGATCACTGCCTCGACGACTCCGGACTCCCGCGGCGTCGCCGTGCCGTACACCGGGGTGTAAAGCGAGAAGTTCCCCTTCCCGGCCGGCGAGTTCAGGAGCAGCGGACGCCGCAGGCCCTTCCCCTGCCAGAGCCCGGAGGACGAGACGCGACCCGTCGTGAGCGTGCCGTCGGCGCCGATGCCGAGGCTCGACCGCCCGGCTGCGGGCGCGCTCTCGAGAACGCCGTTCTGCATGAGCATCCCGCTCGGCGCGCCGGTCGTGTCGAAGTAGTCGCCGTCGATCGCGACGGTCGTCGCGCCGGCCGCGACGCGGGCCTCGAGGCGCGTGAGCGACTCCTTCCCGCGCAGCTGGTCGTTCGAGAGCGCCGGCGCAAGCGAGTAGAGCTTGCCGTCGGGCTTCGGCGCGGTGACGACGTCGAGGACTATCGGCCCCCGCGACGTGAAGTCCACCTCGTGGGTGAAGCTCACGCCGGGCAGCAGGAGAGAGCTCGAGACCGATTCCTGCCTCGAGCGGCCCGTCGCCGCGGAGGCGGCCACGGACACACCAATCGCAGCGAGTGCGACGCCGATGAGAAGCTTGCGCAACAACAGCACGACCCGCCGGCCAGAGTAGCGTTGGCCGCGTGGACGCGCCTCTCGTCGAGATCGACGACGGCTGGGATTACAAAGTCTTGATCGTGGACGGCGAGTGGGTCGTGCGCTGGCCGCGGCACCGGCTCGCCGTGGAGGAGATCGAGCAGGAGGTCGAGCTCCTGCCCGTCCTCGCGCCGCTCCTGCCCGTCGCGGTACCGCAGTTCGAGTACGTCTCGCGCGAGCCGTGGCTCGTCGCCTACCGGCTCATCCGCGGCGACCCGCTGGTGGCCGAAGACGGCGACGGCGTCCGCGCCTTCCTCGACGCGCTCCATGCCGTCGACGTCGACACCGTCCCTGCGCGGCGACCCGACTGGCTCGAGGAGTACCGCAAGCAAGCGGACGAGTTTCGGCGGGTGGTGCTGCCGCTCCTCGATCCCGACGAGCGGTCCCGCGGCGAGGCGCTGTTGGCGGAGACGGAGACGCTGGCCGGGTTCCGCCCGCGGCTGACCCACTCGGACCTCGGCCCGGCGCACCTGCTCGTGCGCGCCGGCAAGCTCGCCGGCGTGATCGACTGGGGAGACGCGCGGATCGGCGATCCCGCCCTCGACTACGCGTGGCTGCTGAACGGGCCGTTCCCGGACTGGGACGTCGACGACGACCTACGCCGCCGCGCCCTGGTCTACCACCGGCTCGGGCCTTGGTTCGAGGTCCACTACGGCGACTTCACCGGCCGGCCCGAGTGGGTGCGCAGCGGGCTGGCGGCCGTCCGGTCGAGACTCTGACCATGCGGCTCGCACTCGTCTCGGACCAGCACGGGAACGACGTCGCGTTCCGGGCCGTCCTCGAGGACGTCGAGCGGCTCGATGTGGAGGAGATCGTGTGTCTCGGCGACGTGGTCCAGGGCGGCGCGGAGCCCACGCAGACGCTCGGCCGCCTGGCGACCCTCGGCTGCGAGACGGTGCTCGGCAACGCCGACGCGTTCCTGCTCGAGGTTCAGCCGACTCGCCGGAGCCGGTCACCGAGCGGCAGCTCGAGGTGCGCGACTGGACGCTGTCGCAGCTCGACCCCTCGCAGCTCGAGCAGATCCGCCCGTTCGCGCCGGTCGTCCGCCGCGAGCTCGACGGCCTGTCGCTGCTCCTCTTCCACGGCTCGCCGCGCTCGTACGACGACGTCCTCCTGCCCGAGCTCGGCGGCGAGGCGCTCGAGCCGTTCCGCGGACACGACGCGGCACTGCTCGCGGGCGGGCACACCCACCTGCAGTGGACGCGCAGGATCGGCGACGCGCTCTACGTCAATCCCGGCAGCGTCGGGGTCTCGTACGACCGCCACACAGATCCGCCCGTCCTGCGCCCGCTCGCCGAATGGACGCTCGTCAGCGCTTCCGACGGCGCCGTCGCCGTCGAGTTCCGCCAGGTGCCGTATGCGGTCGAGGACTTCCGCGGTGCGGCATAGCGGAGCGGCCGTCCCTACGCCGACGAGTTCGCGGCGCAGCTGGCCGGTTAGTTCCAGACCTTGACGTCGCGGTAGAGCGTGTCCCGCTGCACCGGCACCTTGCCCAGGCTCTTGATCAGGTGGACGAGCTCCTCGGCGCTCGTGCGGTGCGTCGTGCCGGCGGCCGAGACGACGTTCTCCTCGATCATCACCGAGCCGAGGTCGTCGGCGCCGAAGCCGAGCGCGACCTGGCCGATCTTCTTCCCCTGCGTCACCCACGACGAGCCGATGTGCGGCAGGTTGTCGAGGTAGATCCGGGACACGGCCTGCGTGAGCAGGTAGTCGAAGGACGTCGGCCGCGCCTCGACCGGCACGAGCGACGACGAGCCGGTTGCCGTCGTCCTGGAACGTCCAGGAGAAGAACGCGCGGAAGCCGCCGGTCTCGTCCTGCAGCTCGCGGATCCGCCGGAAGTGCTCCACCCGCTCCTCGAGCGTCTCGACGTGGCCGTACATCATCGTGGCCGTAGTCGAGATCCCCAGCCGATGCGCCTCGCGCATCACGCCGAGCCACTCCTTCGTCGAGACCTTTTTCGGCGCGATGATCTCGCGCACGCGGTCGACGAGGATCTCGGCGCCGCCGCCGGGAATCGAGTCGAGGCCCGCGTCACGCAGCCGGGCGAGCGTCTCGGGCACCGTCAGCTTCGAGCGGCGCGCGGCGTGGACGATCTCCGACGGCGACAGCGCATGGAGGTGGATCCGGTAGCGCGCCTTGATCGAGGAGAAGAGGTCCTCGTAGTAGTCGACGCCGAGGTCCGGGTGGTGCCCGCCCTGCATGAGCAGGCCGGTGCCGCCGAGCGCGAGCGTCTCCTCGATCTTCTTGAAGATGACCGGCTTCGGCAGGAGGTAGCCCTCGCGCTGGTCGCCCGGCCGCCGGTAGAAGGCGCAGAAGTCGCAGTCGGTGACGCAGACGTTCGTGTAGTTGAGATTGCGGTCGATGATGAACGTGACGCGCGCCGGGTCGTGGAGCCGGTTGCGGATCTCGTTCGGCGGCGCGGCCGACGGCGACGAGGTCGCGCGAACGAAGCAGCTCGACCGCGTCCTCGTCCGTGATCCGCTCGCCGGAGACCGCGCGCTCGAGGATCTCGGCGACTGCGCTGCGCTCGGCGACGCTCATGCGACCGCGGCCCCGGCGGACGTCTGGACGAAGCGGAGCTCGGGCACCGTCTCGAGCAGGCCGGCGTCGCGGGCGAGCTCGAGGAACGTGTAGAGGCCGGCGCGCTCGCGCGGGCCGAACCGGTAGCGGAGCTTCTCGAAGTAGCGCGCGAGGAAGCCGGCCGGATAGCCGTACCGCTCGGCGGCCTCGAAGGCGAGTTGCTCGGGCTCGGCGCGGGCCAGCCGCACTGACGAGACGAGCGCGTCCTCGAGCTCCGCGAGCCCCTCGGCCAGCGGCTCGGGGCACGCCCAGACCGCGAACACCATCGGCAGCCCCGTCCGCTCGAGCCAGAGCCTTCCGAGATCGTAATGCGGGGTCGGATCCTCGAACGCCGAGCGCAGCGCGGCGTCGCCGATCAGGAGCTTCGCCTCGGCTTCGCCCGACTCGTACGCCTCGAGCGGCGCCTGCTCGGCCTCGGGCAGCAGCACCTTCGTCAGCGCGACCGACGTCGCCGACTCCGGCGTCACGGCCACGGTGCACACGCGCTCGAGCGGCACGCGCGTCACGAGCTGGATCGAGTCGACGGCTCCTTCCGAGGCGACGCAGAGCCGCGGCAGCAGCCGCAGCGCGTCGGCGTGGCGCGCGTACTCGATGGAGGAGATCGGAGCGGTGTCGAGCTCCCGCGCGACGAGCATCCGGTTCAGCTCGGTCGGGACGCCCTGCACCTCGTCCACCTCGGCGTCGACCCGGTAGAAGACCGGCGCCATGTTGACGTACGCGATGCGGCCGAGCCGGATCACCAGGCCGGCCTCTCCTCCGCGGCGGCGAGCGCAGAGGCCCGGTCGGAGTAGGCACGCACCTCGGAGACGAGGCCGTCGGCCAGGACGAGGACGTGATGCCGCCCGTCGAGGCCGGGATCGACGACGAGGATGTCGCCCCTCTCGAGGACGATCGACGGCTGCACCCGCAACTCGCGCTCGCGCGCCAGCGCGAACATCTCGAGCACGTCGTCGCGGTTGCGGCAGAGCTCCCCCGGCCACAGGCCGACCCAGACCACGTCCGGCGCGAGCGCCGCGGCGAAGTCGTCGAGCGAGCGGCCCTCGATTGCGTCCCGGACGCTCACCATCGGCGGATCTCGTTGTAGAGGCTGTCGCGCTGCACCGGAGTGCGGCCCGCGTCGCGGACGACGCGCACGAGCTCCGCGACCTTCTGCTCGGTGCCGGCGCTCGCGCCCGCCGCCTGGAAGATCTTCTCGCGCACGACCGTGCCCTGGACGTCGTCGGCGCCGAAGTGGAGCGCGACCTGGGCGAGCGGGAGGCCCATCATGATCCAGTAGGCCTTCATGTGCGGGATGTTGTCGAGCAGGAGCCGCGAGACCGCGATCACCTTCAGGTCGTCGGCGCCGGTCGTGAAGCGTGAAGCCGCGGCGCTCGAAGACGGTGTTCTCCGGGTGGAAGGCGAGCGGGATGAAGGAGAGGAAGCCGCCCGTCGAGTCCTGCTGCTCGCGCAGCCGCAGCAGATGGTCGACGCGCTCCTCGTAGGTCTCGACGTGGCCGTAGAGCATCGTGCACTGGGTCGTGATCCCGAGCTTGTGAGCGGTGTCGTGAACGTCGAACCACTCGTCGGGGTGCTCCTTGCCGGGCGCGATCAGCGCGCGCACGCGGTCGGCGAAGATCTCGGCGCCGCCGCCGGGCATCGAATCGAGGCCGGCGTCCTTCAGCGTCACGCAGGACCTCCTCGTGCGAACAGCCCTCGAGCCGTCGACATGTGGTGGATCTCGGACGCCGTGTAGAACTTGAGGTGGACGTCCGGCAGCGCCTCCTTCAGCTTGCGGATGAGCCCGGCGTAGTAGTCGAGGTCGACGTGCGGGTTCTCGCCGTTGACCATGTGGATCTCGGTGAAGCCGTGCGAGCTCGTGCTGCGCGACGGCGTCCGCGACGAACTCGTCGGCGCGTCAGCGTGAACGCGTCCTCCTGCTTGCGCGTCTTCGCGAAGGCGCAGAACTTGCACTTCACGCGGCAGACGTTCGTCTGGTAGAGGTTGATGTTCTGGACGAAGTAGACCTGGTCGCCGCCGCCGCGCTGCCGCCGCGCGAGATCGGCGAGCTCGCCGAGCGCGAGCAGGTCGTCGGTCTCCATGAGCGCGACGCCGTCGTCGAAGTCGAGCCGCTCGCCGGCGAGCACCTTGTCTCGGATCGGCGCGAGCGTATCGCAGCTCCAGAACAGCCATTGCGGCTACCTCTCGCCGGTCGACGACTGCGTGCGTCAGGGCCTCGAGCTCGTCTCGGTGCAGCTCGCCGTCGAGCCGCGCCCTGGCCTGTCTAGCGTAGTCGAGCGCGACTTCCCGGGACTCGTCGAGGGCGTCGGTCGCGGCGACGCGCACGAGCGCGCCGTCCAGCGGCCCGCCGGCGAGCGCGGCCGCACGACCTCGTCCTGCTGCGCCGCGAGCAGC
The DNA here is from genome assembly GCA_963720065.1 of uncultured Actinomycetes bacterium. Lineage (GTDB taxonomy): Bacteria > Actinomycetota > Thermoleophilia > Gaiellales > Gaiellaceae > Palsa-739. Next base: position 25,414 of record CAVREH010000009.1, on the reverse strand, counting down.
AGCGGCATCGTCGGCGTCCCGTCGCGCAGGTCGGTGCCGGGGATCTTCCCCGTCTCCTGCGTCTGCGCCGGCGCAGTCGAGGATGTCGTCGGCGATCTGGAACGCGATCCCGAGCGCGAGGCCGTAGGCTCCGAGCCCGGATCGCCGCCCGAGCCGAGCCGGCACGCGGCCTCGAACAGCTTCCCCGTCTTGAGCGCGCAGCGCTCGAGGTAGGCCTCGATCGTCGTCGTCGGGGTCGCGCGTCTGGCGTGCGCTGCAGCGCCTCGCCGCGCGCGAGGCAGAGCGTGGCGTCGGCGAGGATCTGCGACCGCCGCGGCGTCTCCGGTCGCGCTCAGCTCGGCGAACGCGCACGCGAACAGGTAGTCGCCGGCCGAGAGCGCGGCCGCCGGGCCGAAGACCGACCAGGCGGCGGCCTTGCCGCGACGCATCCGGGCGCCGTCGACGAGGTCGTCGTGGACGAGCGTCGCCATGTGGACGAGCTCGACCGCGACGCCGGCCGCGAGCGACGGCTCGTCTCGCCGGCGGCCGAGGAGAGGAAGCAGAGCAGCGGCCGCAGCCGCTTGCCGCCCGCCGCGAGCGCCTCGTTCCGCGACCTCGGCGACGAGCCCCGGATGCGTGGCGACGGCTGCGCGCGAGCCGCTCCTCGAGCTCGGCCAAGATAGCCGTCGAGCCCCGGCGCGCGACCGGATGTCCGAGCGAGCGTGCGTCACGCCGGCCTCCCCGACGTGCAGCGCGACGATGCCGCCGGCGAAGAGCCTGAACCGAACGCTCGTCGAAGCCGCGCGAGCCGAGCAGCTCGCGCGAGCTCCTCGGGCGCCGGGAAGCGGCGCACGCTCGCAGGCAGGTACGTGTAGGCGTCGCCGCCGGGCAGGAAGCGGCCGAGCAGCGGCACGACGCGGTCGAACCAGAGCCGGTAGAACGGCGCGAGCGGCGCCGCGCGGCCGTCGTGATCTCGAGGATCGCGAGCCGGCCGCCGCGGCGCAGCACCCGGCGCAGCTCGCGCAGCGCCGCCTCGAGGTCGGCGACGTTGCGGATCCCGAAGCCGACGACGGCCGCGTCGAAGCTCGCGTCCTCGAACGGCAGCGCGAGCACGTCGCCCTGGACCCACTCGAGCTCCGGCGCCTTGCGCCGCGCGCGCTCGAGCATCGCGCTCGGAGAAGTCGAGCCCGACGACGCCCGCCGCGCCGGCCGCGCACGTCGGCGACGGCGAGGTCGCCGGTGCCGCAGGCAGCGTCGAGCACGCGGTCGCCCGGCCGCACCGCCTCGCGCAGCCGTCGCCGCGCGCCAGCGCAGGTCGAGCCCCACCGTCATCACGCGGTTCATCGCGTCGTAGACCGGCGCGATCCGGTCGAACATCCGCTGACGCCCTCGGGGGCGAGCCGGCCGCTCTCCACGGTCACGGCTGTCCCCAGCGCGGCGCGAGCGCGTGGTCGAGCCCGAGCTGGTCGAGCGCCCGCGCGACGACGAAGTCGACGAGGTCGTCGACGGTCTCGGCGCCGTGGTAGAAGCCGGGCGCGAGGAAGAGGATCGTCGCGCCGGCCTCGCGCAGCGTGAGCATGTTCTCGAGATGGATCGCCGACAGCGGCGTCTCGCGCGGGCATCAGCACGAGGCGGCGCTCCTCCTTGAGCGCGACCGACGCGGCGCGGTGGATGAGGTTCTGCATCGCGCCCGAGGCGATCGCCCCGAGCGTCCCCATCGAGCAGGGGCAGATCACGTAGGCGTCGACCTTCGCCGAGCCCGAGGCGTAGGGCGCGCTGCCAGTCGTTCGGGTCGTACACGCGTGCCGCGCCGTCCGCGTGCTCGAGGAGCCGCGCGAGCATCTCGTCGCGCGAGAGCGCCGGCGTCGCCGTACAGCTCGGTCGCGAGCACCTCGATCGCCGGCGCGACGAGGCGCAGACGCCGATCTCGCAGTCGGCGGCCGCGAGCGCCTCGAGCGAGCCGCGCCGCGTACGGCGCGCCCGAGGCGCCCGTGATCCCGAGGAAGACGTGCACTCCGCGCGGAGTTGTCGCGTGCGGCCGCTAGCGGCCTAGTGGTGCCCTTGGAGGCCTCGAGGAAGATGCGCGAGCTGCGTGCAGGCGGTGCCGGGCCGAGCTGGCTTGAACGGCGGCATCGGGCGAGCCCGGATGACGCACGACGGGCACTTGAGGTGCGTGATCTGGAACTGGATGCCCAGGTTCCGCGCGCCGTCGGCGGTCAGGTCCGGCGCACCCAGGTTGCGGCCGCCCGCGCCGTTGTAGGTGTGACAGGCCGTGCAGCCCGCGACTGGCGAAGAGCTTCGCGCCCGGCTATCGCGCGTTGCGCGGCAGGTGCTCCTGCTTCGATCCAGCGTCGGGACGTTCGGCTTGACCTCCGAGGCGAGCGCTTCCTTCGCCGTCGCGCCCTTCCAGGTCAGCACGCCCATCGAGACGATGGCGAGGACCGCGGCGACCATGGCGACCGGCCGCTGCGAGGGCTTCCGCTCGCGCCGGCGGTCGATGAACGGCAGCATGATCAGCAGCACGAGCGCGATCGTCGGGATGCCGATCGTGCCGAGGAAGACCGACTCCGGCCACTTGAAGATCCGGAGCAGGTAGAAGAGGAAGTAGAAGTACCAGTCCGGCCGCGGCACGAAGCTCGTGGTGCCCGGGTCGGCCGGCGGTCGATCGCCGCCCCGAGCAAGCCCTTGGTCGTCGGGTCATGGTGGACGGGCCAGGCCGTCCACTTCCAGATCACGGCGAGGCACGATGATCACCACCACGACGACGAGGCTCATGATCGTGTCGTGGAACATCGCGTACGGGTAGAACGGCTTCCCGCGCTCCTTGACGTCCGCCTTGTAGCGGCTTGAACACCTTGCGCGCGCCTCCTCGACCCGCGTCGGCTTCTCCTTGCGGCGCGGCCATCTAGTCGCGACCTCCGCGGCTGCGCGGACCGGCTGCGTCGCCCGACGCGACCGGCCGTTCCGCGTCGCCCGGCTCGCCCGCGGCGTCCTTCGACCACGGCGGCGAGGTGACGCCGAGGCGGATCACGAGGTAGAGATGGAGCCCGATCAGGCCGATGATCGCCCCCGGGATGACGAGCATGTGCAGCGAGTAGAAGCGCGTCAGCGTCGCGCCGGTGATGTCCTGTCCGCCGCGTAGGAACTGCGCGAGCCACGGGCCCAAGAACGGCGCCGTCCCGTTGAGGTTGATCCCGACGACGCTCGCCCAGTAGGCGGTCTGGTCCCACGGCAGGAGGTAGCCGGTGAAGCCCTCCATCATCCCCATCACGAGGATCAGCACGCCGATGATCCAGTTCAGCTCGCGCGGGTACTTGTAGGCGCCGAACAGGAAGACGCGCCCCATGTGCAGGAACATGAGGATGATGAAGACGCTCGCGCCCCAGCTGTGCATGCCGCGCACGAGCCAGCCCAGCGTGAGGTCGTTGGTGATGTTGACGATCGACTCCCAGGCGACCGGCTGGCCGGTCGCGGGTCGGTCGCCGCCGACGGCACGTAGTACATCGCGAGGATCACGCCGGTGATCGCCTGCACGAGGAACGCGGTCAGCGCGGCCGAGCCGAGCGTCTGCATCCAGTTGATGTCGCTCGGGACGTTGCGGAAGAGGAAGTACTTGACGCCGCCGACGAGCCCCGAGCGCTCCTCGAGCCAGTCGAGCGGATAGACGATGAGCTCCTCCATCTTCTGGCGGCGGAGCTCGGCCTTCGTCGGCTTCCGTCTGTACGTGGTGGCCATCAGTGGTCGCTCCGAGGCGTGGAGTGCTGTCGGCGCGCGCGAAAACCGAGCAGCGCAAGGACGCAGGGAGCCTCGATAGCCGAGGCTATCGGGGCGACCGAGGACGCCGCGATGCGACGTGTTTGCAGCCGCGCCGGCAGTGCTCTATGTCTCGGAGCGACCACTACTAATGATGCGGCGGCTGGATGGGATAGAGCCATTGCTCGGGCCCGTCGATCTGCTCGCCCGGGGCCGGTGTACCCGTACTTGTAGATCTTGGCCTGCCGCGCCGGTGCCCACGACGTGCGAGACCGAGTAGGTGCTGAGGAGGATCAGCCGGCCCTTGACGATCTCGAACCCGTACCGGTCAAGGGCATGGGGAGCAGGCCCGGCGATGCGGTTCCCCTCGGCGTCGTACTGGCTGCCGTGGCACGGGCAGCCGTAGCCGGCCGGGACGACCGGCACCAGCTCCACGGGGCCGTTCGCCGTGTGCTCGTGCACGGTCGGCTTGCCGAGGATCGCGCCGGTCGGACCGTTCGCCTGGGTCGGGACAGCCGAGGTGGACGCAGTGGTTCGAGATGATCGTGAAGCTCGGCACCTGCTCCGTCGGCTTCTGGGGGTTGGCGACGGGACCGTTGTTGCGGATGAAGGCCGTCCGGCGCGAGACCTCTCCCTCGGCGACGTCGACGATGAACGTCGTGATGAACCACGTGCCGACCGGGAAGGCCGAGATCGGCCCGAGATCGACCTTGTGCTGGTCCTGGCCGAGGAAACGCCGGCAGGACCGCGAAGCCCACCACGGGCAGCGTGATCAGGCCCCCGATCACGGCGCCGAGACCGAGCGTCGTGCCTTCGAGGAAGACGCTGCGCGTCACGGGGGTCTCCGCGACATTGGCGAGAGCCACCCCCTGCTGGTCGGCCGTCGTCTGCTCCGGCTCGCGCCGCTCCGGCTCGACGACGATCGGCTCCCCGCGCAGCTCGGCGGTCGCGTCGCGGGCCCAGAGGAACCCGAAGACGATGGCGATCGCGGCGCCGATCGACGAGATCAGGATCGGGTTGATGACGAGCCCGACGAGGACGACGACGATCCCGATCGCAAAGCCGATCGGCCACAGCGTCGGCGCCGGCAGATGCGCATCCTCGTGGAGCGACTCCTGCTCGGTGTCGGGACTCGGCTGCTCGGGCTCCACCAAGGCGAAGTCTTATCGCAAAGGCCGGTCTTGCGACGGGAGAACTAGCCCAGCCCGTACTCGGTCCAGCGGCGGTCGACGAGCTCCTTGATCTCGGGGCTCATCTCGATCTCCTCGGGCCACGGGCGCGCCCCCTCCTCCGGCCACTTCGCGGTGGCGTCGATGCCGAGCTTGCCGCCGAAGAACTGGCGCTCGGGCGCGTGATCGAGGTGGTCGAGCGGGCCTTCGGAGAGGATCACGTCGCGCTTCGGGTCGACGTTCGCGCCCGCGTAGAAGAGCACCTGCTCGTAGTCGTGCACGTCGACGTTCGCGTCCACCACGACGATGCACTTCGTGAGGCTCAGCATCCCCAGCCCCCAGAGTGCGTGCATGACCTTCGCCGCGTGACCCGGGAACTGCTTGCGGATCGAGACGAGGCAGCAGTTGTGGAAGGCGCCGGCGATCGGGAGGTCGTAGTCGACGATCTCCGGCAGGGTCGTGCGCACCGCCGGCAGGAAGATCCGCTCCGTCGCCTTGCCCATCCACGCGTCCTCCTGCGGCGGCTTGCCGACGACGATCGAGGGGTAGATCGCGCCCCGCCGCATCGTCATGGCGGTGACGTGGAACACGGGGAACGGCTCGGCGGCGGTGTAGTAGCCGGTGTGGTCGCCGAACGGCCCCTCCTGGCCGACCTCGTCGCGCTCGATGTAGCCCTCGAGCACGATCTCCGCGCGCGCGGGAACCTCGACCCCGACGCTGACCCCTTTGACGAGCTCGACCGGCTCGCCGCGGAGGAAGCCCGCCATCATCAGCTCGTCGATGTGCTTCGGCAGCGGCGCGCTGGCCGAGTAGGCCGTGATCGGGTCGAGCCCGAGCGCAACGGCGACCTCGATGCGGCCGTCGGTCGCGAGGTAGTCGGCGCGGCCGTCCTTGTGGATCTGCCAGTGCATGAAGGTCGTGTTCCGGTCGATGACCTGCATCCGGTACATGCCGACGTTGCGGCCGCCGGTCTGCGGGTCGTGCGTGATCACGGCCGGGAGCGTGATGAACGGCGCCGGGTCGCCCGGCCAGCAACGCTGGATCGGGAGGAGGCCGAGGTCGACGTCGTCGCCGCGCAGGACGATCTCCTGGCACACGCCCTTGCCGACCGTCTTCGGGCGGGAGTCGGCGACGGACTTGAGCTTGCGCAGGCCGCGGACCTTCTCGAGCAAGCCATCCGGCGGCTGCATCTCGAGCACGTCGGCGATCTTCTGCGCGACGTCGTCCAGGCGCTCGACCCCGAACGCGAGGCACATCCGCCGCTCGGTGCCGAACTGGTTGATCAGGAGCGGATGGTCCGAGCCCTTCGGCTTCTCGAACAGCAGCGCCGGCCCGCCCGCCTTGACGGTGCGGTCGACGATCTCCGTGATCTCGAGGTCGGGATCGACCTCGGCGGAGACGCGAACGAGCTCGCCCTCGCGCTCGAGCAGCGCGATCCAATCGCGGAGGTCCTTCACAGGCACGGCGCGAGTCTAGTTTCAGCCGTGCAGATCGGACCGCGGCACGATCTCCGACACCTCGAACCGCGTGCAAGCCCGGAAGTAATTGCCGAGGTACGGAATCCACGCCGAGAGCGTCGTGGTGGCGGATCCTTTCGCGAGACCGACCCGCAGGCGCCTGTAGGGGGCCGGGCAGGTGCGCCGATTACCGAGAGGACCATCGCTCGTCGTGAGCGCAAAGGCAGCCGTGGCCCCAGGCTTGAGATTGATCGTCGGCGGCAGACGGGGTGCCTTGAAAGGCCCGTAGAACGTCTCCCGCACTCGCTCGCCCGTTCCTCTTCGTCCGTCTGCCTTGATCGCCACGACGTACGGCCAGCCTCTCAGGGAGCAGGTCCCGCCACCGACGTTGGTGAGCCCGTAGTAGCCGCCACTTTGGTCGAGTCCTGCGTATGACCCGATCCGGTGGACGTGGAGGTCGGGCAGCGTGCAGCGTGCCGCAGCCACCGGCTTCGCCGCGTGAGTGGAAACCGGAGGACGGGTGCGCGTTCCACCTGTGACTGCGGAGATGGCAACTGCGACAGCCGCACCAACCCCTACGACCAGCGCCCCGAACATCCACCGGCGCCGCTGCCGAGCCCGCGCCTCACGGATCAGGAGCTCGAGCTCGTCCTGGCGTGGTTCGGGTGGAGAGAGGACGCTCACGGTCGGCCGGTGGCGAGCACCCCGCCGCCCCAGCTGTGCGGTGCGAGCGTCCAGGAGAGCGTGCTCACGTAGGCGTGCCGGGGGACCAAGACCCGCATCGCAAGACGAACCGAGCCTCGCGGAGCGATCGACCCGACCGCATGGCAGTTGAGCACGTACGCCGCCGGGCGCAAGCCGAAGCCCTCGTAGTACGCCGGACAGCTTCGGCCGAAGGTGAAGGGCTTCGAGCTGTGGTTCGTGAGGACGACGGTGTACGAGAGCCACGTCCCTCGATGCGCCGTGCCCGAGAGCACGATCCTGGCCGCCAACGGCAACGCCGAGCTCGGCGGCCCCTGGGGCACGATCGGCGCGAAGCGACTCGCGTCCAAGACTGAGCCGTCACGGCTCGCACAGCCGATCTCCCGGAAGGCCGGGGTGCGGCCGATAGCGATCTTCCCGCCGCCGGGTGCCGTCAGGACGAGTGCCCGCGGTAGCCGGCCCGGTCGGGACCTGGCGGGGCTCGAATCACGGCCGCACCAGTTCGCCCAGACGAGATTGCTGGCCGCCCAGCGACCGGGCGCGAGAGCCCGCAGGGAATGCGGCGGCGGCGTGAGCGGGTCGTACTCATTCTCCTGGGGCCCTCGCTGCAGACGCCACTTGGAGGTCGCGCCCGCGATCGAGAGCTTCGGCATCCCGACGAGCGAGCACGGAGCCGGGCCACGGTTCGTGACCATGAGCGGTCCCGCGAGCTCGCCAAACCCGCCGCCCTGAAGCCCGAGCTTCCCGCGCAGCTGGGAGGCGCGGCACGCCGGGGCGAGCGGCGGGTTCGTCGGGCCGAGCGCGGGCCGAGTCGACAGCCAAGGCACCTCGCCGGAGCCCCCGCCGGAACTGAACGCAAGCGCTCCACCGATCGCGGCTCCCACAACCACGAGTGCAGCAGCGGCCAGCAACCGCCGTCGTCGCGCGCGCCGCTTGGCCTCCGCAATGAGCGGGTCGAGTTCGAGCGACAGCGCAGGGACGTGCGCCGACATCACGCTAGTTGTACTAGCACCAGACGGTGGCCGTCAAGCCCCCGGGGCGCCGACTTACCGCTCTTCGCGCCGCCGGCGGTTCTTCGCCACCCAGTGAGTCAACTCGCCGAGTGCGATCACGCAGACGAACACCAGCCCGGTGCCGAGCATGATCTCGACGACCTTGCTCCCCTCCTGCGCGGCCGTCTCCTGGGCGAACAGCAAGTGGAACAGCACGGGCGGAATCTAGCTCACTCTCCGGGCCGCGTGCGCCGCGAGCGCCGAGTCGAGCGCCTCGTCGCCTACCGCCGAGCGCGCCGCCGCCTCGAGCGGCCGCGCGTCGGCATGGAGACGGAGGGCAGTTCGCGCCTCCTCGAGCGCGCCCCGGCCGAGCAGCGCCGCAGTTGCCGCCCAGAGCTGCCCGTCGCCGTCGCTGTCCTCCGCGCGCACCTGGCTGCACAGCGAGATGAGCTCGGCGAGGTCGGCGACCGCGGTCACGTCCTGCAGCGCCGAGATGCGGGCGACACCGTGCGCGTAGAGGTAGTCGCCGAGCAGCAGCGCTGTGTCGTCGTCGGCCGGCGCGAACAGGCGTGACCGGCCGTAGTGGACGAGGTAGCCCTCGTAGATCGTCTCGAGGCCCGAGCGCGTACCGCGGCTCGCCGAGCGGCGAGAAGACCAGGCTGCGGTCGCGCTCGGGCTCCGGCAGGAGACAGTCGGCCCAGAGCGTGCTCTCGGCGGCCGCGCCGACGGCCATCGTCTCCCAGAGGTCAGTGACCAAAGCTCTCCAGCGCCGAGACCGTGCGCTCGATCTCGTCCTCGCCGTGCGCCGTCGAGGGGAAGAGCGCCTCGAACTGCGACGGCGGGAAGTAGACGCCCTGCTCGAGCAGGTGCCGGAAGAGAGCGCCGTAGCGCTCGGTGTCGGAGGCCTGGGCATCCTCGAAGTTGCGCACCGGACCGTCGTTCATGAAGAGCGTGAGCAGCGCGCCCACCCGCTGCACGCGGCCGAACGGCGCGAGACCTGCCTCCAGCAGCGCGGCGCGCCGCTCGAGCTCGTCGTAGACCGAGTCGTCGCGCAGCCGCCTCAGCACCGAGAGGCCGGCCGCGGTGGCGAGCGGATTCCCAGCCAGCGTCCCGGCCTGGTAGACCGGTCCGGCAGGCGCGACGAGATCCATGATCTCCGCCGCGGCCGCCGAAGGCCGCGAGCGGAAGCCCGCCGCCGACGATCTTTCCGAGCACCGTCAGGTCCGGGAGGACGCCGTACCGCTCCTGCGCGCCGCCGCGCGCGACCCGGAAGCCGGTGATCACCTCGTCGAAAACCAGCAGCGCGCCCGACGCGTCGCAGAGCCGGCGCAGCGTCTCGAGGTAGCCGGGCTCGGGCGGGACGACGCCCATGTTCGCCGCGACCGGCTCGACGACGATCGCCGCGAGCCCCTCGCCGTAGCGCATCGACCGCCTTGGCGGCGGCGTCGAGGTCGTTGTAGGGAACGACGATCGTGTCTGCGGCGGCTGCCGCCGGGACGCCCGGCGAGGCCGGGATGCCCGACGTCGCGAGACCCGAGCCGGCGCTCGCGAGCAGCGCGTCGGCGTGGCCGTGGTAGCCGCCGGCCGTCTTCAGGATCCGGTCGCGCTTCGTGAACGCGCGCGCCAGGCGCAGCACGCTCATCGCCGCCTCGGTCCCCGACGAGACGAGCCGCACCTTCTCGACCGACGGCACGGCGTCGACGATCTCGGCGGCGAGCTCGACCTCCGCCTCGGTCGCGGCGCCGAAGCTCGTCCCGCGCAGCGCCGCCTCGCGCACCGCCTCGACCGTCTCGGCATCGGCGTGCCCCAGGAGGAGCGGCCCCCACGACATGACCCAGTCGAGCAGCCGGCGGCCGTCCTCGGTCTCGACGTACGCGCCCTCGCCGCTGCGGACGAAGAGCGGCTCGTCGAGGCCGACGGCGCGCATCGCCCGCACGGGCGAGTTCACGCCGCCGGGAATCAGCTCGAGGGCGCGGCGGTAGAGAGACGAACGCTGGCTCAGAGCCACGCCGGAAGGTCGCGCGTCCAGTAGCTGACGATCAGGTCGGCGCCGGCCCGCTTGATCGCCGTCAGCGACTCGAGCGCCGCTGCCCGCTCGTCGAGCCAGCCGGCGCGCGCCGCCGCCTTGACCATCGCGTACTCGCCGGAGACGTTGTACGCCGCGAGCGGCGCCTGGAACGCCTCCCGGGCCGCACGGATCACGTCGAGGTACGGCAGCGCCGGCTTGATCATGATCGCGTCCGCTCCCTCCTCGAGGTCGATCGCGCACTCGCGCAAGGCCTCCCGGACGTTGGCCGGATCCAGCTGGTAGCCGCGCCGGTCGCCGAACGCGGGCGCGCTGTCCGCCGCCTCGCGGAACGGGCCGTAGAACGCGGAGGCGTACTTCGCGGAGTAGGCGAGGATCGGCGTCGTCTCGAAACCGCGATCGTCGAGGGCCTCGCGGATTGCGCCGACGCGGCCGTCCATCATGTCGCTCGGCGCCACGACGTCGGCCCCGGCCTCGGCGTGGCTCACCGCGGTGCGCGCGAGCAGCTCGAGGCTGCGGTCGTTGTCGACGTCGCCGTCGACCACCACGCCGCAGTGGCCGTGGGACGTGTACTCGCAGAGACAGACGTCGGTGAGCAGGACGAGCTCCGGGAAGCGCGGCCGCAGAGCGCGAAGCGCGATCTGGACGATGCCGTCGTCCTCCCACGCGCCGGTCGCCTCCTCGTCCTTCACCTCCGGGACGCCGAACAGGATCAGCGCCCGGACGCCCGAGACCGCGAGCGTCTCGGCTTCGCGCAACAGCCCCTCGACGTCGTAGCGTGCCATGCCCGGCAGCTCCTCGTTCGCCAGCGGCTCGGGCGCGACGAAGAGCGGCATGACGAACTGGTCGAGCGAGAGCCGGGTCTCGCGCACGAGCCCGCGCAGCGGAGCCGTGCGGCGAAAGCGCCGAAGCCGGGTGACCGGGAACGGCTCACGCCCGGATGGTACGCCGCGACGCGCTCAGGAAGCGGGAGCGGGCGGCGTCTTCGGCACCGGCTCGTGCTCCTCGCGCGGAGGCTCGAGCCCGATCTCGACGAGCGGCGCGTCGGTCGGCCACTTCTGGAGCTCGATCCGCTCGGCGAAGAACTCCCACGCGGCACGCCCCGCGGCGAGCAACGGCAGCGCGACGAGAATCCCCGCGAACCCGTAGATCTCGCCGCCGGCGAGCAGGCCGAAGATCACGAGCAGCGGGTGGAGGCGCAGCGAGCGGCCCATCACCTTGGGCACGACGACGTGACCCTCGAGCTGCTGGATGCCGAGGAAGAGGAGCGCGACCCAGAGCGCAGAGAGCGGATGCTGGACGAGCGCGTACAGCACCGGCGGGATCGCGCCGAGCCACGGGCCGATGTACGGGATGAGCTCCGTCACGGCCGCCCACGCGCCGAACGCAGCGGCGTACTTCTCCCCGTTCGGAAACAGGCCCACCACCCCGAGGATGTAAAGCCCGAGCCCGACACTCAGGCCGATGATCAAGCGAGAGCAGGAACTGGCCCTTGACGTAGCTCGCGACCGCCTGCTCCATCCGCACGATCAGCCCGCCGCGTCCGTGCGGTGGGAATCGCCGGTCGACGGCCTCCGTCAGCCGCTGCATGTCGAGCAGCATGTAGATCGAGACGACGACCAACAGGACGGCGTCGAAGAGGAGCGTCACGACGGTGAGCCCGGCCCCCTCCGCCCAGTGCAGCGCCCTCGTCGTGTACTTCTGGACGTCCTTCGTCCCGACCTGGTCGAGGAACTTCTGGCCGTCCCGCTCGACGTGGATGCTGCCCAGGTGGTTGTGGTCGAGCCAGCGCTGTAACCGGGCGAGATCGTGTTGAGCGCCCGTCTGCGGCGGTTGTCCGGACCCGGCCGTAAAGTAGTTGTCCACTCGGTGGGCCGCGCTGCGGGTCTGCTGCACGACCACCGTGGCGAGAGCGAGGATCGCCAGTGCCACGACTGTTGCGAAGGCGAGATAGACGAGCGCTACCGCACCTGCACGTGGGACCTTTGCCCGCCCCAGCCCACGGACGAGCGGGTTGAGCAGCAGCGCGATGAGCAGAGCCACGAGGAAGAGGAACAGGACGTGACGCACGGCGCCCGCCACCGTCCAGATCAGCACCAGCAGCAGCGGCAGCAGCACGAGCTGCGCCCAGCGCGGGATCTCGATCCTTACCGGCCCGGGCGGTGGCATGGCAGCGATGGTAAAGAGGGCGTCGGAAGCGGCATTCACGGAAATCTGGCGCTGGACTTCTGGGAAGTGCCGCGCCAGTTCGATAAGGTGCCGCCCGACATGCCGTCCTCACGCCCCACACGGAGGCGGCGGGTCGAACGCCGGCAGGCGCGCGTTGTGCGCCGGGCGCGTTTGGTCGGCCTCCTCGTCGTTCTCTCCGCGGTCTTCCTCGTGGCCCTTGGCCTCACCGCGTTCGCGGGCACCACGACGGCGCCGACGTCGGCCATCGTCCCGCGTCAACCCCTCGCCAACATCCCGCAGAATCGGCCGACGACCGAGATCGTCGCGCGTGCGTGGCCCCGTTCGGCTGCAGCTCCCGATCTCGCAGAGCCGTCTGACCGCGATCGGCTACCACTCGGCCGGCGACGGCGCCCTCTCGCTCCACCCGGTCGGCCACCAGGCGAACGAGGGACTCGTGTCGCGGGTCGTGCACGGCATCTTCGGCGGCGGAGGCGGCTCGCCGACGTGGTACCAGCTCGGCGGCGGCGGGTCGACCTCCGCGCTCGACGTCGGCGCCGCCGCATGGCACGCGATGTCTACTCGCCGGTGGACGGGATCGTCGCCGCGATCCGGCCCTTCGTCGTCGAGGGCAAGCACGTACGGCTCCGAGATCGACATCCAACCGCAGAACGCTCCGTCCGTCGTCGTCGCGGTGACGCAGCTCGTCGCCGACCCGGCGCTCAACGTCGGCACCGCCGTCGTCAGCGGCGCCACGAAGCTCGGCGCGCGTCGCCGACCTCGCGACGGTCGAGCAGCAAGCACTCGCGCGCTACACGAACGACGCCGGGAACCACGTGACCGTCGAGGTGCGCCCGGCTCCGGTCCTCGCGACCGGCTAGGAAGGCACCGCTCCCTGAAGATCCTTTTTCTCGCGGACGTCTTCGGCGTCCCCGGCCGCCGTGCGGTGGAGGAGCACCTGCCGGCGCTGCGCGAGCGCTACGACGCCGACCTCGCGATCGTCAACGGCGAGAACGCCGCGGACGGCGCCGGCATCACGGCGAAGCTCGCCGACAAGCTCCTCGCGGCGGGAGCGGACGTCGTGACGCTCGGCAACCACACCTACCGCCGCAGCGGGATCGCCTCCTACCTCGCCGGCAGCGAGCGCGTGATCCGCCCCGCGAACTAGGGCTCGGAGGCGCCCGGGCGGGGCATCGCCGTCGTCGAGGCGCGGAACGGCGTCGCGGTGGCCGTCCTCAACTTGCTCGGACAGCTCTTCCTCGCCGACGCCGATCTCGCCGTGGGAGATCGTCGACGCGCTCGTCGAGGAGGCGCGGGCGGCGGCGCCGGTCGTCTTCATCGACTTCCATGCCGAGGCGACGAGCGAGAAGGTCGCGATCGCCGCCTGGCTCGACGGCCGGGTCACCGCCGTGATCGGCACCCACACGCACGTCCAGACGAACGACGCGCGCATCCTCCCGGGCGGCACGGCGGCTATCAGCGGATGCCGGGATGACGGGGCCGCACGATTCCGTGATCGGCGTGAAGTCGGAGCTCGCGATCGCGCGGATGCGCGACCGGCCTACCCGTCCGGTTCGAGCCGGCGGAGGGCGACGTGCGGCTCGAGGGCGCCGTCGTCACGTGCACCGACACCGGCCGGGCCGAAGCGATCGAGCTCGTCCGAGTCGCAGCCTGACCAGCGCATCAGCCAGGCCTCGAACCGGCACGTCTCGGTGCCCGGCACCGGGACAGGGCCTGTCGAGACGTGCCGGTCGTCGAAAGGCGGCTCTCAGCAAGACGTTCTTCAACGGCCACGTCTCCTCGGGCCATGGTGGCGTGCCTGGCACCGGGACGTGGCCGTTTAGTACGAGGGCCGCGGCAGGACAGCCTCCCGGTCCGGGTACGCGTCGTCGACGACCGGAGACGCAGGTGCCTCGCACTCCTGAGTGACGAGCTTCCGGAGCGGCACCGCCGGGGCGAGGAGGGCGAGCGCGGCGAACGGATAGAACCACGGGATGTACGTGTAGAGCCAGTACGTCACCACGAGTCTCGAAGCCGGCGAGGAGCACCGCCGTGAACGCGGCCAGCTGCAGCGGCGACTTGCGGCTCGGGAAGAAGGCCACCGCGATCGCACCCGCGATCAGCAGCGACCTGCAGGACGTGCTGCAGCACGTGGAGGTTGGGGAGCCCGCGCGCGTGGTACTGGCCCCAGTCCCAGAGCGACCACGGCGCCGCGCGCCCGATCTGGTAGCCGACCGTCCGGTCCAGAAACGTCGCGACCTCGTGGAGCGGGTGCGGGTCGAGGCAACAGGACCGAGAAGACGGCGAGCGTGGCCCGGCGGCGAATCCCAGCGGCGAAGCGCCGGCTGGATCTCGGCCCGCGGATACGTGAGCCAGAGCGGCGCGACGACGCAGCGACGCGAACTTCGTCCAGCCCGAGACGCGCCGCGAGCACGCCGCGCGCCGACCGGTCTCGAGACGAGCCAGAAGGCCCAGACGAGGAAGCACGGCATGATCGCGTCGTTCGTGTTCGAGTTCGAGACGTACTGGGTGAACGGATACGCCGCCCACGCGAACGCGAGCACGGCGCCGAGCCTCTGCCCGCCGAAGCGCAGCCCGACGAGCCAGAGGCCGAGCGATCGTCAGCAGGTCGAAGGCGATCGCCGTGAAGTGCGCGGCCGGGCAGGTCGTCCCACTTCCCCGCTCCAGCCGGGATGAGGTAGCCGGGGATGTACGCCTCGTACGCGGTCGGGCCGTACGTGTCGCCGAGCGGGTTCGCGCTCTCGCAGCGGCCGTTCGTCTGGATCCAGTCGCGGATCTCGCCGGACGCGTCGGCCGGACCGCATGGCTTCAGGTACTTGCCGTTCGGAGCGTGCTCGACGGGGAAGTTCCCCCACGGCGCCTGGCCGTGGACGATCCGCTGCGCGCCGATCACGCCGGAGTAGCCGACGTCGATCACGTTCGAGCGCTCGACGTTGAGCCCGACGCGGAAGCCGGCGAGGAAGATCGTCGCGCCGAGCAGCACCCAGACCGGCCAGCGCGGCGCGCCGGGCGTGCCGCGGTTCCGGTCCCGATCCAGATCCCGCGCAGCACGACCCAGATGAGCACGGATAGAAGAGCGGCACCGCCGTGAAGACGTCGCCGTGGTTGAAGTACCAGAGCGACGCCGTCGGCGAGAGCAGGAAGAGCAGGTCGAGGTTGCGGAGCGAGAACGGCCGCTGCCAGTCGCCGAGCCCGAGAGGAAGACGGCGCAGAACGCCCCCCAGACCCACGGGTTGTTGATCGCGGTGCCGCCGAACGCGCCGGCGCCGCCGCGCGCCATCCCCCACGCCACCTGCGGCCCCGTCCACGCCTCGAGTCACCGCGCCGGTCGCGTCGACGACCGTCCCCTCCGCGATCTCGCCGGCATTGCCCCAGCAGATCTTGACCGTCCACTCGTTGGTCCTCGCGTCGAGTACGTCGCCTCGTCGGTGCGGCCCGATCTCGGGTAGCGCGACAGCCAGGCCGCGACCTTCGGGTCGCGCTCGAAGATCGCCAGGGCCTGCTTCTTCGTGAGCTTCGGGCGCGGGTGCGCGAGAGCTGCTGCGCGGGACGAGCGGCGTCTGGACGAGCCGGCCCTTCCCGTCGAAGACCGGGTCCGGTGGACGTGCTGCCTGCCGCGGCAAACGCCGAGGGAGCGAGCACGGCGACGGCAAGCGCGGCGAGGGCGGCGGCGAGGAGACCCCTCACCGCGCGCAGGTTACGTGCTTCGCCGCCGGAACGACCAGAGCTTGTTGCCGACGAAGTTGAGCGGCGTCACGAGCACGATCGCGACGGCCTGCGCGAGCAGCCTGCCGAGCCCTGCGTAGGCGATCAGCAGGTGCAGCAGGACGAGGTTCGCGCCGAGCGCGCCGAGCGAGACGACGAAGAAGCGCATCCCCTGGACGCCGACGTGTCCCCGCTCCTCCCGAAACGTCCACAGCCGGTTCCACGCGTAGTTGCTCGTCACGGCGACGAGGAACGAGCACGTCGCGGCCGCAGATAGTGGAGCCCAGCGTGCAGCAGCACGTCGTAGACCGCGAGGTTGATCGAGATAGCCGAGCGCGCCGACGACGCAGAACTTGCCGAGCTGCTGCCAGTTGCGGACGGAGCGAAGCGACGCGGCCAGACGCCGCCGCGGAGGCTGGAGAGTGGCGGCCGGGCGTCCCACTGTCGCCCGCGAGGGTAGCGCCTCAGACCGTGGAGACGGGCTCGGATTCCACCGGCACGCCGGCCGGCCGAACCTCCCGGATGCCTTCGTCCCCCTCCACGACGAGCGCCTCGACGCTGCCGTCGGTGCGACGAGGAGGTCGCGGAGCTCGCCGCCCAGGACGTCGCGGAGGGAACGCGAGCGATCGCGGTAGAACTCGACGTCCTCGAGCAACAGCAGAGCCGACTGCACCTCGATCGCGTCTTCCCGGATGTCCGCCGCCGCGAAGACGAGGAAGCGGCTGCCCTCGTCGCCGCAGCGCACGACCAGGCCGAGCGCTCGCCACTCGACGGGGTCGAGCAGCAGGTCGACCGGCCGGCCGAGACGGATCCCGTGGAGCTGCACCGGAAGCTGCAGCAGCCCAGTGGCTGACCTCGACCCCATTCCCGCCATCGTTTCTCACCCGTCGGCTGTCGCGGAAAACTCGGCTACCGGCCCGCGACCAGGGGCACGAAGCGGCAGGGAACGGTGCGCAGGACGGCCGGCCCCTCGGGCGTCCGCACCACGACCTCGAGCCACTGTCCACTCGAGCCGCCGACCGGAACGACGAGGCGACCGCGCAGCTCGAGCTGGTCGTAGAGCGCGGGTGGCGCCTCGAGCGCGGCGGCGGCGACGGCTATCCCGGCGAACGGCGCGCACTCGCGGAACCCCGAGCGTGCCGTCTCCGAGATGGAGCTGGACGCGGTCCGCGTAGCCGGCCGCGGCGAGGTTCGCGCGTGCGCTTTCCGCGAGCTCCGGGACCCGCTCGATCGTGTGCACCTCGGCGGCGAGCTCGGCCAGCACCGCAGCCTGGTAGCCGGAGCCCGTGCCGACGTCGAGCACGCGCTCCCTGGGCGCCTTGGGCGCCCGGTCTTCTGCCGGGCGCCGTCGGCTTCGCCGACGACGCTTCCAGCACGACCGTGCAGCGCGAGCTGCTCGCAGATGAGCGCGACCATGTACGGCTGGGAGATCGTCTGGTCGCCTCCGATCGGCAGGGCGGCGTCCGCGTACGCGGCCTCCCGCAGCTCCGGCGGAACGAAGAGCTCGCGCGGCACCCGTCCCATCGCCGTGAGCACGCGCTCGTCGTCGATGCCGCGCCGGCGGAGCTGCCATTCGACCATCCGTGCCCGCTCGTCAGCCGACACCAGCGAGAGCCTCCATCGACTCGGGCACCGCCACGCCGAAGTGGGCGAGCACGGCCGGGGCGACGTCGGTGATCCGGTGCAGCTCCGTCTCGAGCCCGACGGTCACGAGCGGCACGAGGAGTCGCCGGCGACGAGCGAGCCGTGGCTGCCGCCGCCAGCATGATGACGGCCGCCGAGGTCGGCGAGCTCCCAGCCCTCGGCTGCGGACACGAGCAGCTCGCCGGCGTTCGGGTTCGCGAGCGCCGAGCGAGCGCGCCGGACGACGTCGGGGTGCTCGAGCTTCTCGACCGGGGCGTCCGCACCCTCCCGGCGCGCGACGACCTCGTCCCCCTCGAGGCGGAGCGTGACGTCAACCGCAGCGAAGCCGTCCAGCCGCCGCGCCAGCTCCGCGGCGTCGACCCGCGCGCCGGGGAGGAGATAGACCTGCCCGGCGCGATTCGAGGCCGTCACGACGACCTGTCCCCCGAGATCCGCGAAGGGCTCCTCCAGGTGGGCGGCCTGCTCGACCCTCGTCTGGCCGTGGTCGGAGAGCAGCACGACGGCGTACCGCTCTAGGAACTCGTCCGGGCCGCCCGCCGCGTCGAGCACCGTGCGGATCGCCGCGTCGGCCTGCTCGAGCGCCTCGTCGGCCGCCGCGCCGTCGGGTCCGGCCGCGTGCGAGGCGAAGTCGTAGCCCGAGAGGTAGTAGGCGAGGAAGTCGAACCCGTCGCGCGTGACGAGCCAGCGTCCGACGGCGGCCGCGTAGGCGTCGACCGAGCCGGCGCGGCGGCTGCGCACCGCGAACGGCGCTCCGGTCCGGTCCGACTCGAACAGCCCGTAGAAGAAGAAACGGCGCGGGCCGTAGGCGGCGCGGCTCACACCGCGGAGCGTCGGCAGGTAGCGGTGGCGGCCGCGATAGCACGTGATGTTCACGGCGCCCGCGACGAGCCCGGCGTCCTCGAGCGCCTCGTAGATCGTGGTCGCAGTGGGCGAGAGGTGGCGTGCGTTCAGGTTGAAGATCGTGTCGAGCAAGGACTGCGAGAACCCGGCGGCGCGGAGGGCGGCGAAGGAGGAGCCGTACTCCACGATCCGGCGCTCGCTGCGGCTCCACCAGACGAGCGAGGGGATGTGGTGCACGCCGGGGCCGGCCCCGGTGGCGATCGAGGAGAGGCAGACAGGCGTGAGCGACGGGAAGACCGAGGTCGCCTGCCGGTAGTCGCCGTGGCCGGCGAGGAAGGCGAGGGCCGGCGCGCGGCCGCTCTCGACCGCGCGCTCGAATGCGGCCGGTGTCATGCCGTCGACGACGATGAGGACGAGCTTCTTCGGCACGCGGGGCTACTCGTCCCGTGCGAGCGTCCGCAAACCGGCGTACCGCTCCGGCCGCGTTCGCCGGAGCCGCGCGCCCAGAGCCGGCAGAGCGAGCGCCTCGAGATAGCCGACGACGGGGACCCACGCCAAGGCGGCGACGACGAGTGCGGCGCCCGCGACGAGGAGAGCCGTGCCGACACGGGTCGCGCCGCGCCGTGCCGCGCCGCGCACGATCTGGAGGGTGCCGAGCGCACCGGCGACGCCGCCGACGATTCCCGCGAGACGGTCGCCCCAACCGCCCGGCTGCCAGCTCTCGATCCCGAAGCCGATGCCGGCGCCGACGGCTCCGCCCACCACGATCGCGGCGATCCGCCACGCCCGCCCGGTGCCGGCGACACCCGCGAACAGGACGCCGACCGCGGCGCCGAGCCCGGCACACACTCCGATCCAGTACCACGAACCCACGCGGGAACCGTAACCGCGGAGGCCTTTCGCCCGTTGTCCGCCCAGATGCCCGACGCGACTCCCGACCGGCGCCCGCAGCTCGTCTTCTTCACCTCTCACCGCTCGGGCCCCGCCCGGCGTATGGAGAGCCTGCTCGCCCACATCGCTCGGAAGGAGCGCGGCCGCTTGCGCGTGAGCAAGGTCGACGTCGACGACCGGCCCGACCTCGCCGAGCGCTTCCGGGTGGAGAAGGTGCCGTCGCTGGCGCTCGTGGTCGAGAAGCGGGTCGTGTCCCGGATCGACGGCCGCGCGACCGCGCCCCGCATCGAGTCGATGCTCGAGCCCCACCTCCCCGAGGCGGAGCCGGCAGAGGCCGTCGCCTAGGCGCTCTGCTGTAGCCGCCCGATCACCGCGAGCCCGAACTCGGCGGCGCGCTTGCCCTCGATCACCCGGTGGTCGAACGTGACCGAGACGTTCCCCATCCGGCGGACGACGACCTCGCCGTCCCGCACGACCGGGCGCTCCTCGATCCGGTGGATGCCGAGGATCGCCACCTCCGGGTGGTTGATCAGCGGCGTCACGAACAGGCCGGCCGCCTTGCCGGCGCTCGTCACGGTGAACGTGCCGCCGCGCAGCTCCTCGGGCTTGAGAGTTCCTTCCTGCGCCGCCTCCGCGAGGCGCCGGACCTCGGCGTCGAGCTCGTCGAGCTCGAGGTTGTCCGCGCCGTGGACGACCGGGACGACGAGCCCCTGCTCGGTCTGGACGGCGAGGCCGAGGTCGTAGCGGTCGAGCAGCACGAGCTCCCCGTCCTCGACGCGCGCGTTCAGCTCCGGGAACTCGCGCAGCGACTCGACGACCGCGTGGAGCACGAGCGGGACGAGCCGCTTCAGATCCGTTTGCGAAAAGTCGCACTCCTCGACCCAGGTCACGGCCGGGATCTCGCGGTGCGCACGCGTCAGGTGCTCGAACATCTGCCGCTTGACGCCGCGCAACGGGACACGGGTCCCTTCCGGACCCGTCTCGGTGTCTGACACCGAGACGTGGCCAGAAGAGGCAGCTCTGACGTCGTCTTCGGTGATCCGTCCCTGCGGGCCGGTGCCGGTCACGGTCGCCAGGTCGACGCCGAGTTCCTGGGCAACCTTGCGCACGAGCGGCGTCGCGCGCACCTTCGCCTCGCGACGCGGGGGCGCCGGAGCAGACGGCTCTTCGGGACGTGTCTCGGTGCCAGGCACCGGGACGTGCCCAGAACCGTCACCCCCGATCACGACGAGGACGGTGCCGACCGGGACGACCACGCCTTCTGCGACGAGGATGCGGGAGACCGTCCCGCCCGCCGGCGAGGGGATCTCGACCGTGGTCTTATCCGTCGCGATCTCGACGAGCGGGGCGTCTTCGGCGATCTCCTGGCCCTCCTCGACGAGCCAGCGGGCGATCTCGCCTTCGGTCAGGCCCTCGCCGAGGTCGGGCAGCTTGAACTCGTAGGCCACACGGCAGTTCTAGCGGAACGACAGTTCTAGCGGATCGCGTCGTCTGAGAGGACCGCGTGGACGCCCTTGACCTGGTTCACGACCTGCGTGACCCGGAGGTCGACGACCACGCTCGCGAGCGCGAGGCACTCCGGCCGGGGAGCGCCCAGCTCCTGCTCCATCAGGTCGAGCATCGTCGCCAGCGCCTGCTCCGCGGCCGCACCGAGGTCCTCGTCGAAGCCGAATGCGAGCCAGGAGTCCGCGGTGCGCGCGATCGGAGAGCGGAGCTCGCGGTCGTCGACGTCGAGCGTGAGCGTCGCCCGCTCGAGCGGGCACTCGATCGCGGTTCCCGAGACCTCGCCGTCGCCCTGCGCGCCGTGGCCGTCGCCCGCCAGCAGCAGCGCACCGTCGACCGGGATCGGGAGGTACAGCGTCGTGCCGGCGACGAGCTCCTTGCAGTCGATGTTCCCGCCCCAGCGCCGTGGCGGGATGGTCGAGTGCTCGCCGGGCTGGGGCGGCGGCATCCCGATCACGCCGAGAAACGGCGCCGCGCGGACGCGGCGCTCGCCGAGTTGCCACCGGTCGCCGTCGAGCCGCCAGACGAAGCCCTCGCCGTCGGCCCACGTCTCGCCCCACGGCCGCGGCGTCACCTCGTCGACGTGCACGACGAGCGTCTGGCCGGCGCGTGCTCCGCGCACCTCGAACGGCCCCTCGAGCGCGTGGCCCGCACCCTCGGGACGGTCGGTGACGTTGACCGGATCCCATTTCCAGCCGGCGTTCCGCGCCTGGAACGAGACCGAGCCGCCGGGATCGATCGAGACGACCGGCTCGTAGTCGCGGGAGAACCAGCCCCTCACGAGCGTGGCTCCTGGATCCAGGCGTCCGCAGGCGCGAGGAGGACGCGCAGGCCGATCCGCCGGCCGTCCTCGCCGCGGAACTCCCAGAGCGAGACGGCCTGCTCGTCGCCGCCCAGCTCCGGCGCGATCTCGGCCGGGACGTACCCCGCCTGCACGCGCCGCTCGGAGTCCCAGACGGCAACGGCGTTCGGGTCGTGCTCGTTCTCGGGCTCGCGGACGAGCGCGAGCCGCCGCCCGGGCGCGAACGCCTCGTCCTGCAGCGCCTCGGCGCGGTACGAGGCGCCCGCGAGCTTCACCACCCGCAAGCGCGGGTCGTCCCACTTCATCGCGTCGCCGCTCGAGGCATCGCGCAGCCAGTAGCCCGACTCGCCGCGCTCGAGCCAGATCCGGAGGCGGCGGCCCGCTTCAGAACTCGAGGAGCTTCCGGGCGGCACTCGCGACCCGCTCGACCGACGGCATGTAGCGATCCTCGATCTTCCAGTACGGATACGGCACGTCGAAGCCGGTCACGCGCAGCACCGGCCCACGGAGGTCGAGGATCGCCTTCTCGGCAAGGATCGCCGCGATCTCGGCCCCGAAGCCGGCGGTGCGCGGTGCCTCCTGCACGACGACGACGCGACCCGTCTTCGAGGCCGACGCGAGCAGCGCATCCTCGTCGAGCGGCCGCAGCGAGCGCAGGTCGAGCACCTCGATCGAGGCCTCGCCCTCGAGCGCGTCGGCCGCGCGCTCGCAGACCGGCACCATCGCGCCGTACGCGACGAGCGTCACGTCCGTCCCTTCCCGCGCGAGCCGCGCCTCGCCCAGGGGGACGACGTAGTCGCCCTCGGGAACCTCCTGCTTCTCGCCGCGGTAGATGAGCTTCGGCTCGAGCACGACGACGGGATCGGGATCGCGGATCGCCGCCGCCAGCAGTCCCTTCGCGTCGGCCGGTGTCGACGGGATCGCGACCTTGATGCCTGGCGTGTGGACGTAGTACGCCTCCGGCGAGTCGTCGTGCAGCTCGGGCGCCCGCACGCCGCCGCCGTACGGCATCCGCACGACGAGCGGGAACTCCATCTTCCCGCCGGTGCGCCAGCGGTAGCGGCCGACGTGCGTGATCAGCTGGTCGAGACAGGGATACGAGAACGCGTCGTACTGCATCTCGCAGACCGGCTTCCAGCCGGCCATGCAGAGCCCGACCGCGCTGCCGAGGATCCCGGCCTCGGCGAGCGGCGTGTCGACGCAGCGGTTCTCGCCGAAGCGATCGCGCAGCCCGGCCGTGGCCCGGAAGACGCCGCCCGCGCGGCCGACGTCCTCGCCCATCACCATCACGGTGTCGTCGCGGGCGAGCTCGACGTGGAGCGCGTCATTGACCGCTTCGACGAGGAACTTCTCAGCCATGGTGCCCCGTCCGGTGACGGATTCGCGTTCCTGGCGCGCGAAAAGCGAGCGCTGCAAGGACGCAGGGAGCGCCGATAGCCGAAGCTATCGGCGCGACTGAGGACGCGGCAGGGCGACGCTTTGCCGCCACCAGGGACGCCCAAGCCGTTGCCGGACGGGGCACCTACCAGCCCTCGCGGAGGTTCGGCGGCGGGAGCACGTAGGCGTTGTCGAACACGAGCTCGGGATCCGGCTCCGGCTCGGCCTCGGCGGCGGCGATCCCCTGCCGCATCGCCTCGAGCGCCTCGGACTTGATCTCCTCCGCGGTCCCGTCGTCGAGCACGCCGAGCCGGCGGAGATAGGCCTCGTAGCGCCCGACGCACTCGTTGCGCTTCTCCTCCTCGACGCGTTCGAGGTCGATGTAGGCGCGCGGGTCGTCGGCCGTCGCGTGCGGCGCCGCGCGGTACGTGACGGCCTCGATGAACGTCGGGCCGTCCCCCGCCGCGCGCGCGCTCGGCCGCCTCGCGCGTCGCCTCGTACACCGCCAGCACGTCGCCGCCGTCGACGCGCACGCCCGGCATCCCGTAGCCGACGGCCTTGTCGGCGAGGGCCGCCGCGTGCGTCTGCGCCTCGAGCGGCGTCGAGATCGCCCACTGGTTGTTGTTGCAGAAGAGGATCAGCGGCGCCTGCATCACCGCCGCGAGGTTGGCGCCCTCGTGGAAGGAGCCCTCGCTCGTCGCGCCGTCCCCGAAATACGCGATCGCCACGGTGGAGTTGCCCTTCAGCTTCTCTCCCCAGGCGAGGCCGGCGGCGTGCGAGACGTGCGTCGCGATCGGGACGCAGATCGAGGCGACGCGGTACTCGGCCGGGTTCCACCAGCCGGCCGGATGGCCCCGCCACCAGTGGAGGACCGTGCTCGCCGGCATCCCGCGCAGCAGCCCGATCGCCGACTCGCGGTAGCTCGGGAAGATCCAGTCCCCCTCGGCGAGCGCGTGCACGGAGCCCGCCTGCATCGCCTCGTGATTCCAGAAGATCGCGTAGGTGCCGATCCGGCCCTGGCTGTGGTAGACGACCGAGCGCTCGTCGTACGTGCGGAGGAGGATCAGCGACCGGTAGATCGCGAGCAGCTCATCGGGGCCGAGGCCGTCGACCTCGCGCTCCTCGTCGATCACGCGCCGCAGCTCGTGCTCGTCCGCCACCCTCGCCACGGCGCGGAGGTTACCGCCCGCCGCTCAGTGGACCTGCATCTCGAGGCTGGACATCTTCGTCCCGACGGTGACTGACGCGGTCACCTGGATCCAGTCGCCGCCGCCGATGTTCCCGACCTTGAGCGCGGTCGAGGTCATGGAGCTGCCGGTCGGAATCGTCAGCGTGGCGCTGTTCCCGTTCAGGAGCAGCGGCGGTGTCCCGTGGTTCGTCCCGTGCGTCGTCACCTTGGTGACATGGACGGTGATCGGGAGACCGGTGTTGATCGCCGGCGTCGCGTTCTGCGGCGTGCCGCCTGCGAGCTCCACCTGCCACGAGAAGGTGGAGGGCGCCGGGGCGTTCCCGTCGCTCGAGCAGATCGCGGCCGGGAACGTGTTGACGTCGCTCGTTCCCGAGTTGAAGGGATTCTTCTGCGTGCAGTTGGGCTGCATGCCGCCGCCGCTGTTGACGGCGTTCACGAACGTGATCCCGGTGAAGACGGCCGGAGGCACGACGGTGTACGTGCGCTCGAGCGTGGCGATGACGCTGCCGTCGGCGTTCAGAGCCGTGACGAAGATGGTGTGCTGGCCGAGCGTCGTGGTGTCGATCGGAGCGCCGTTCTGGAGCGGCGCCGGGTTGCCGTCGAGCGTCGCGGTGCACCCCGCTGCGGGCGAGCCGCCGACGAGACACGAGAAGGTCGCGCTGACGGGCTCGTCCTTGGCGTAGGTCCCGATTGGATCCTGCAGCACGATCTGCGCCGAGTTGTCCGCGAGCGTGGAGGTCGAGGTGAAGTTCTCGCCCTTGTTCGCGCTGTAGGAGACGAGCGTGCCGTCGGTCGCCTCGGAGAAGACCTCTGGAGTCGTGAGGAGCCCGGTGGCCGTGCCCGTCCAGAGCGTCGGGTCGCTCGTGTGGCTCAGCTGGACGTAGTGCCAGGACCCGTCGTTGACGAGCGCCGCGACCTGGAGGACGGGGTTCGACGGATCGCTGACCCGTACGGCGAGGTTCGCCGTGCCCGAGCTGTAGGCAACCTGAACGTCGGAGATCAGCGGCGCGATGCGGTCGCTCGCGTTCCCGTAGAGAACCTCGAACGTCGTTCCGGCCACGACGTGCCGCTGCGTCCCCGTGCCGTGCGCCGGCGCGTCGTCCGGCCGGAACTGGTCGCTCACGTTGAGGTAGTCGCGGTCGTTCCCGAAGACGAGCGAGTGCTCGAGCGTGAACGGGCTCGCCGGGAAGAAGATCGG
>CAVREH010000008.1:0-20375 GCA_963720065.1 uncultured Actinomycetes bacterium | reverse complement strand
CTCCGACATGGCATTCCCGCCGCCCCGCGTCGAGCACGAGCTGACCGTGCTGGAGCACGCCGCCGGCGGGCTTCGTCTTGTCGGAGCTGCGGCGGAGGATCGCCTTCACCCTCGCCACGAGCTCGCGCGGATTGAA
The DNA here is from genome assembly GCA_963720065.1 of uncultured Actinomycetes bacterium. Taxonomy (GTDB): domain Bacteria; phylum Actinomycetota; class Thermoleophilia; order Gaiellales; family Gaiellaceae; genus Palsa-739. The sequence continues at coordinate 20,239 of CAVREH010000008.1, read as the reverse complement.
CGGCTTCGTGAGGTAGTCGTCGGCCCCGACCTCGAGACCGGCGATCTTGTCGAGATCGTCGTCGCGCGCCGTCAGCATCAGCACGGGGAGCGTGCTCGTCTCGCGAATGCGCCGGCACACCTCGATCCCGTCGAGGTCCGGCAGCATCAGGTCGAGAACGACGAGCGAGGGAGCGTCGAGGCCGACGATGGCCAGCGCCTCACGACCGCTCGCGGTCATGCGCACCGCAAAGCCGTCCTTGCGGAGGTAGGCGGCGACGAACGAGGCGATGGCCTCCTCGTCCTCCACCACGAGAACTGTCTGCGTGTCCCCTGCCATCGCCGTCAGCCTCCGCCGAGCTTCCGCGTCAGCGGTCTCGTCGGCAACGAGCGGAAGGTGCCGCCGTCGAGGGAGAACGTCCCGTCGGCGCGCGGATAGCGCGAGGAGCCGCGGAGGTTCACGTGGCCCTGGCCTCCGGCGAAGAGGTAGACGCCGGAGCCGCGCATAACCACCCGGTAGTAGCCGCCGATGGCCCGGAAGCGGAAGTTGCTGCCGCTGTACTCCCTGCCGCTGTGGCCGCGCCACCTGACCGGCGCGTCGACACGTCCGCCCCCTTCACCTGCGGCGCGGCTTCCGACGGCAGCTGATAGACGTCGACCCGCGCCTCCTGCGAGACCCGACCGAGCACGAAGCCCCGCACGACGACCGTGGCCACCGGACGACCGTTGACGCCGCCGTCGTCTGCCGCCCTGCGGACGACGAGGAAGCCCGGCTTGGGCGCCGCGTGAGCGGCCGGTGCGGATGCGTGGGCAGCCGCCGTAGCCGGGAGCGTGAGGAGCGCCAGAAGCGCACAACTGAGCAGGATCCGCGGCATGAGCGCTCCCAGGGTACTCCGCGCGAGCAGGAACGTCCGACAAATCCACGAAGCTCTGTTGTCATGACAGACGACCGCCTGCAGCGAAGCGCCGACCGGCTGGCGGCACGCGTCGAGGCCCTCGCAGGGGCGCTCCAGGCAAGCGGCGTTTCTGAAGAGGCCTCGGCGGAGCTCCTCTCGAGAAGCGTCGGCGGCCGTCCTCCAGGCGCTCAGGCTGGAGGTCACCGCGGATGCTTCGCGCTTCCGCGGTCATGTAGGAACTCCGCGGGCCGGAAAGCGCGGTTTCCGACCCGCTTCGTGCAGTTTCGCTTTGAGGCTCTGTTGGTTGGCTTGTGTCGTGCGCTCGCGCGCGGCAGAGGCCGGCACGAGCGCAGTCCGGCCTGCGGCTAAGTCACCGCTTTGCGGATGTCTAGCCTCCGGCCTCTTTGCGCAGCACGGGTTGAAGCGTCCCGAGCCTCTGCAGCGCCAAGGCGGCGGCGTAACGGCACGTTACGACGCCGAGGTGTTACCAGCGGGCGAGCACGCACAAGCCTGCTCGCCCGCGACAGAACAAGACGCTCGAATCCCGCAAAACCCGGCAAAGCCCTACTGCACGGAGCCAACGGGAGACCGCGCTCTCCCGTTGGCGCAGTTCCTTCATCCACCGGGCGCGAAGAGCGCAGCTCTTCGCCCGGACCACTCTAGTAGGTGTAGAAGCCGCGGCCGGTCTTGCGGCCGAGCACCCCGCGTTCGCCATCGCGACGAGCCGCGCCGGCGGCGCCATCCGCGGCTCGCGCAGCTTCTCCACAGCGCCTCGCTCGCGTGGACGTGCACGTCGATCCCGACGAGATCGACGAGCTCAGCACGGCCCCATCGGCCACCCGGCGCCGTGCTTCATGCCCGCGTCGAGGTCCTCGGGTGTGACGCGTGCCTCGTCGAGGACGCGGACGCAGTCGTTCAGGAGCGGGATCAGGATCCGGTTGACGACGAAGCCGGGCGTGTCGTGGCAGCGGATCGGGTGCTTGCCGAGCCGCTCGCCGAGCGCGTAGGCGGCCTCGAATGCCTCGTCGGAGGTCCGCTCGGCCCGGACGATCTCCACGAGCGGCATCAGCGGCGCGGGATTGAAGAAATGCATCCCGACCACCCGTTCCGGCGTCGAGGTCGCGCCGGCGATCTCCGTCACCGAGAGCGCCGACGTGTTCGTCGCGAGCACGGCGTCCGGCTTGCAGACTCGCTCGAGCTCGGCGAACAGCTCCCGCTTCGGGCCGAGCTCCTCGACGATCGCCTCGATCACGACGTCGCAGTCGGCGAACGCCGAGAGATCGGTGGTCAGGCCGAGCAGGCCGATGTCGAAAGAGTCGAGCTGGCCTTTCTCGACCTTGCGGGTGAGGAAGTGCTCGATCCGCCCGCGAGCCGTCTCCCCCAGCTCGTCGGTCACCTCGCGCCCCACGGTCTCGAGGCCCGCCTCGACGGCGAGCTGCGCGATGCCCGCGCCCATCGTCCCCAGTCCCACGACTCCGACTCTCACGCGCCGGAGCCTGACCGTCTATGAGCTAGGGACGGAGCTCCTCCAGCGCGCGCCTGAGTGCTGTCCGGAGGCGCTCGTCCCTGTCCGAGGCGACCGGGATCCGCACGGGACACAGGGCGCGATGGCCGTGACAGCGCGCGTACGCCTCGGCCTCCGAAAGTGCCCGCTCCCTGCGTCGGGTGGGTGTCGCCGCTTCCAGTGTCGGCGCACTCTCCTCCCTCGTTCGCACGGGCGCAAGCGGCTGTGGAACCCGTGGAAGGTGTGGACAACTAGAGTCGTGCGCGTGGACGTGCACGAGGGCGCAGTTGCCTTCGACGAAGCCGAGACCTGGTTCCGCGTGACGGGCGAGCTGCAGCCCGGCGACGGCGCCGCGCCCGCGCCGCTCGTCGTCCTCCACGGCGGCCCCGGCGCGACGCACGACTACCTCCTCTCGCTCGCAGACCTCGCCGCCGAGCGCGCGGTCGTCCACTACGACCAGCTCGGCAACGGCCGCAGCACGCACTACCCGGACCGCGGGCGCCGAGTTCTGGACACCCGAGCTCTTCGTGCGCGAGCTGCACAACCTCGTCGACGTGCTCCGGATCGCCGACCGCCACCACGTCCTCGGCCAGTCGTGGGGCGGGTTCCTGGCGCAGGAGTACGCGCTCACGCAACCGGCGGGTCTCCGTTCGCTCGTCTTGGCGGACACCGCCGCCTCGTGGGCGGACTTCGCCACCGAGGCGGGCAAGCTGCGCGCCGAGCTCCCCGACGACGTGCAGGCGACGCTCGACAAGCACGAGGAAGCGGGCACCTACGACGACCCCGAGTACATGGAGGCGTGCCTCGTCTTCTATTCGCGCCACCTCTGCCGTGTCCCCTGGCCGCCCGAGGTGACCGCGACGTTCGAGTGGCTCGAGAGCGACCCGACCGTCTACCGCACGATGAACGGGCCGAGCGAGTTCCACGTCATCGGCTCCTGCAAGGACTGGCAGATCAAGGACCGCCTGCCCGAGATCCGCGTGCCGACGCTGCTCGTCTCCGGGCGCCACGACGAGGCCACGCCGGCGCTGCAGCAGGTCCTGCTCGAGGGCATCGCCGGCTCGGAGTGGGTCTGCTTCGAGGAGTCGTCACACATGCCGCACGTCGAGGAGCGTGAGCGCTACATGAGCGTCGTCGGCGACTGGCTCGCACAGCAGGACTAAGAACTCGCAGCCGGAGACTAAGACTGCCGCCGCAGCGGCGGCTTAGCCGGAGGCAATCCCCGCTCCCGCAAACGCCGCGAAGCGGCCTGAGCGGGCGGGCAACAAGCAACTGCACGGAGCCGGCCGGAGACCGCGCTCTCCGGCCGGCGGAGTTCGTTCTCCCAGCGAGCGCGACCGAAGGTCTCGCGAGCTACGACACGCGCTCGATCACGGCAGCGATGGCCTGGCCGAAGCCGATGCACATCGTTGCGAGCCCGTAGCGGGCGTCGCGCCGCTCGAGCTCCGAGACGAGCGTGGCGGTGATCCGCGCGCCTGTGGCGCCGAGCGGATGGCCGAGCGAGATGCCGCCGCCGTTCGGGTTGACGTCGCCGGCCTCGTAGCGCTCCTGCAGACCCGTGTCAGCCAGGAACTGGGCCACGACCGAGGCGAACGCCTCGTTGACCTCGATCACGTCGATCTCGTCCCAGGTCAAACCGGCCTTCGCGAGCGCCTTCGCCGACGCCTGCGGGTTGCCGTGCAGCATCAGGTGCGGGTCGACGCCCACCACGCCGAAGGAGGCGAAGCGCGCCCTCGGCTCGAGCCCGAGCTCGGAGACCTTCGCCTCCGAGGCGACGAGCACGGCCGCCGAGCCGTCGACGATCTGGGACGAGTTCCCCGCGGTCACGACGCCGTCCGGGATGAACGCCGGCTGGAGCGCGGCCATCTTCTCGAGGGTCGTCTCGCGCCGGACTGCCTCGTCGACGGCGAAACGGACGCGGGTGACGGTCGCGGAGCCACCGGAGGCTTCCGGTTCGGGGATGTCGAGCTCGATCGGCACGACCTCCCTGTCGAACCGTCCCTCGTCGATCGCGCGCGCGGCGCGCTGTGCGACTCGTAGCAGATCCGGTCGAGCTCCTCGCGTGACAGGTCCCACTGCTTCGCGATCTCCTCGGCCGAGATCCCCTGCATCACGATGTCGTAGCGTTCCCAGACGAGCGGCGACATCGAGCCGTTGTTCGAGCCCATCGGGACGCGCGACATCATCTCGACGCCGCCCGAGACGACGAGGTCGAGCTGCCCGGACCAGACGGCCGCGGCCGCGTTGAAGTTCGACTGCATCGAGGAGCCGCACTGCCGGTCGACCGTCGTGCCCGCGACGGAGACAGGCCAGCCGGCGGTGAGCGCGACGTTCCGGCCGATGTTCCACGCCTGTTCGTCGACCTGCGTCACGCAGCCCCACTGGACGTCCTCGATCTCCGCGGGGTCGATGCCGTTCCGCGCGACGAGCGCGTTCACGACCTGGGCCGAGAGCTCGTCGCCGCGGATGTGCGAGAGCGTGCCGTTCTTCTTCCCGATCGGGCTCCTGACCGCGTCGACGATCATCGCGCCGGGCCTTGTTGCACCGGATGAGGTCATGCACGAAACTGTACTCGGTCGATGCTGCGCAAGAACGCCAAGATCGAGCTGCTGAAGCGGGTCCCGCTGTTCGAGCGCTGCTCGCAGCGCGAGCTCGCCCAGATCGCGGCGCTCGCCGACGAGCTCGACCTGCCGGCGGCCCGCAACCTCACGAGCGAAGGCGCGGGCGGCTTCGAGTTCATCGTCCTCGTCCAAGGCGAGGCCGACGTCGTCCGCAAGGGACGCGTGGTGAACAAGCTCGGCCCGGGTGATTTCATCGGCGAGATCGCGCTCGTCAGCGGCCGGCCTCGGACGGCGACGGTGAAGACACGCGGGTCCGTCTCGGATCCTCGTCCTCACCGCCTCCGGCTTCCGGACGCTGATGCACGACGTCCCGGCCATCAAGGACAAGGTGCTCGCGGCGGTCACCGCCAGACTCCCGGACGAGTAGCGGCTAATTCGGGTGCGGGACGTGTGGCTCGCGCACGTGCGCGAGGTACGTCGGCGCGGCGAGCTCGAGCACAAGCCGCTTGCCGGGTGTGTCGCCGGCTCCCAACTCCCTGAAGGTGTGGCCGACGTCGCCGCCGAGCACGACCGGCCCCTCGTCGGTCTCGACCACGACGATCTGGTGCCCGCGCGTCTCCCCCGGCGCCGGCACGATCCGGACGCCCGGGAGGATCTCCGCCTCGCCCTCGTGCTCGACGTAGTTCGCACCGGGGAAGTCGATCCACTCGCGGATGGTGTAGTCGTCCTGCGTCCGCGCGTCCTCGAGCTCGATTCGCTGCACATGGATCGGGATCCCCGGAAAGAGCCGGTTGGCGCCGTGATGGTCGAAGTGCATGTGCGTGATGATCACGTGGGCGACGCGCTGGACGACTTCGCCCGGCAACGGGTGCACGGTCGGCTGAAAGTGCTCGTCGAGCTCCGGCGTCGACTCGATCATCCCGGTGTCGACGAGGACGAGCCCGTCCGGATGCTCGATCGTGTGAGAGAAGCAGGGCCACGTCGCGCCGTCGATCACGAGCTCGCACGTCAGGTGGATGCCGATATCGTCACGCTTCAGCACGGGCTGAGCATATGGCGACGACGACCGAAGAGATCGAGGTTCACTCCCCGTACAGCGGGCGAGGTCGTCGGCCGCGCGCCGAAGTCCGGCGCCGGCGACGCACGCGCGCGCCGTCGATGCCGCCGCGCGCGCCTCGAGCGCCCGCTTCCGGCGCACGAGCGCGCCGCCATCCTCGACCGCGTGGCGGGCCTGTTGCGCGAGCGGCACGAGGACATGGCCCAGACGATCTGCGCCGAGGCCGGCAAGCCGATCAAGACCGCGCGGGTCGAGGCGTCGCGGGCGGTCTCGACCTACACCTTTGCCGCGGTAGAAGCGCGCAAGCTCGCCGGCGACGTCGTCCCGATGGACGCATCGGAGGCCGGCGAGGGGAAGATCGCCTTCACGCTGCGTCGGCCGATCGGGGTCATCGGCGCGATCTCGCCCTTCAACTTCCCGTGCAACCTCGTCGCGCACAAGCTCGCGCCCGCGCTCGCCGCCGGCTGCCCGGTCGTGCTCAAGCCGGCGAGCGCGACCCCGCTCTCCGCGCTGCTCCTCGCCGAGCTCGAGCAGGAAGCCGGGCTGCCGGCCGGCTGGCTGACCGTCCTCGTCGGGCCGTCCGGCGAGATCGGCGACGTGCTCGTCGAGGACGAGCGCGTCCGGATGATCACCTTCACCGGCTCGAGCGGCGTCGGCTGGGGCATCGCCGAGCGCGCGGCGAAGAAGCGGGTGCGACTGGAGCTCGGCAACTCGACGCCTGTCGTCGTGGCTGCCGACGCCGACCTCGACCTCGCCGCCGCCAAGCTCGCCGCGAACGCCTTCTCCTTCGCCGGCCAGAGCTGCATCTCCGTCCAGCGGATCTACGTCGAGCGGCCGGTTCTCGACGGCTTCCTCGAGCGGTTCCTCCCGAAGGTCGAGGCGCTCGTCGTGGGCGACCCCGCAGACGAGGCGACCGACGTCGGGCCCGTGATCGACGAGGACGCGCGGACTCGGATCGCGGAGTGGGTGAACGAGGCCCAGGCCGCCGGTGCCGAGCTCCTCGCGGGCGCCACCGACACGAGCCCGCTCGGCCCGATCGTGCTCGGCGAGGCCCCCGAGACGGCCCGGGTCGTCTGCGACGAGGTCTTCGGCCCGGTGTGCGTCGTCAACGCCGTGGGCTCGCTCGAGGACGCGTACACGCGCGCGAACGGAACCGAGTACGGGCTCCAGGCGGGAGTCTTCACCGGCTCGATCGCCACGGCGCTCGCGGCAGCCGAAGCGCTCGAGTTCGGCGGCGTCACCGTGAACGAGGCACCGACGTTCCGCGCCGACCAGATGCCCTATGGCGGGGTGAAGGGCTCCGGCAACACGCGGGAAGGCCCCGCCTACACGATCCGCGAGATGACCGAAGAGCGGCTCGTCGTGCTGCAGGCCTGACCTTCCGTTTGCCGACCGGGCGGCACGGGTACGCAGAGCGGCACCGCACGCGAGGCGGTTCGTTTACCCGCGAGACAACAAATGCGGCGACTTTGTGACAGCACCCGCTACGATGTAGGATCGAACCCCGGGCATCAGGGGAGCCCCGCGGGAATCGGCTTCAGATAAGGCCTTTCGGGGTCTGCGGGAGGAGACGGATAGCGACGTGATCGAAGAGAGAACCGCCCAGTTGCAGCAGTGCATGTATCAATACTCACGGGCCATCTACCGCTCCGTGAAGGACCAGATCGATCCGTACGTCCGACCGCGTGACCCAGCTCGGAATCGCGGCGTGCCGTGCTCGAGCATGCGAGCAGACGATGGAGCGGCTGGCGGCCGATCCGCTCTACTTCGCGAAGCCGGAGCGGGCGCTGTTCCAGGACATCCGGCGCTACTTCCCGATCACCGCGCAGGCGCAGGTCGCGTGGGCCGTCGACCAGGGCGTCGAAGGCGGCGGTCGACTTCATCGAGGAGCAGATCGAGTCGGGCCTGCTCGACGGCGGCGTCGCCCGCTGCCGGGCCACGACCCGCAAGGGCAAGCCGTGCCAGCGCACCCCGCTGCCGGAGCGCGACTACTGCCCGTCCCATCAGCATTTAGAGACTCGGGCCGCAGCCTGACGGCTGCGCCCCGGTGAAGCCGTGCTCCGCATGCACGAGACGCGGTCTCGCGCATGCTCCGCGCTGAAAGCTGTCTTGCATCTCGTTCGTCGGAACACCTCGTTCGTGGCGCGGCCGGTCGCGCGTCTTCGGCGCGGGAGCGGCAGCGCGCCTTCGTCGGCCTCCGCGTAAGCCGGTCTGCGGCCCGTCTTGACGCTCCGGCCCTGCGAGTCCGTTTTCCACACTGCGATCCACAGCTGCATCGCTGTAGGGTCCTGAGCGGGTGTCGCACGACACGGACAAGCTGATCCGGCAGCTCTCGCTCGTCGCCTTCTTGATGGCCGAGCGGCGGGCGCTGACGGCGCGCGACGTGAAGTCGAACGTCGAGGGCTACTCCGGAGATGTCCGACGAAGCCTTCGCGCGGCGCTTCTACTCCGACCGGGCCGAGCTCCTCTCGCTCGGCGTCCCGCTCCAGTCGCAGCGCGACGAGTTCACCGGCGAGGAGCTGTACACGCTGCGCTCGGAGCAGTACTTCCTCCCCAAGCTCGAGCTCGAGGACGAGGAGCTCGCGGCGCTCCAGACCGCCTTCTACCTCCTCGAGGGGAAGTTCGCGTACGCCGAGCCGCTGCGCCTCGCGCTGCAGAACCTCGCCCTCGGACGGCCCGGCTTCAGCGAAGCGCCGACCGAGACCGGCGAGCCGCGTGGAGGTGCTCGATCCCGACTACTCGCCCGAGACGCCGGGCCGCCTCGCGAAGCTCGAGAACGCGATCTCGAAGCAGCGCACGGTGCGCTTCGACTACTGGTCGATCTCCCGGGACAAGGAGAGCGAGCGCACGCTCAACCCCTACGCGCTCCTCAACGACAACGGGCTCTGGTACGTCGTCGGCCACGATCTCGACCGCGAGGACATCCGCACCTTCCGCGTCTCGCGCATCCGCGGCGAGATCAAGTTCGCGACGCGGCGCGAGCGCGACTTCCGCGCGCCGACGGACTTCGACGTCGAGCTGTACCGCGGCCGGCCGCCGTGGCAGATCGGCGACCTCGTCGGCACCGCGCGGCTCGAGGTGCGCGGCGACACGGCCTGGTGGGTGCGGCGCGCGTACGGCTCGACCGGGACGCTCGAGGACGGCGTCTTCGTGACCGAGTACTCCTCCATCCCCCAGCTCGCGTCCTGGGTGCTGCGCCAGAACGGCCGCGCCGTGCCGCTCGAGCCGCACGAGCTGAAGCAGGAGGTCGGCGCAGCGTTGCGCCGGGTGAAGGAGGGGCACGAGGGCGCTCCACCGGAGCCTGCCCGCGAGAAGCCGCTGCGGATCGTCGACGGAGCGACAGAGCGGCCGGCCGGCCCGGTGGCGCCCGAGCGGTTCGCCGTCCTGCAAGCGCTGCTCGCCTACCTGCTCGCGGCGTGCGGCGAGGAGAAGGAGGCCGAGATCCCGGCGTCGGAGCTCCTCGAGCGCTTCCCTTCCGTCCCGGCGGACGAGCTGGAGGAGCACCTGTCGCTGCTCAACCTCGTCAACTTCGGCGGCGGCTGCTACACGGTCTACGCCGAGCTGCGCGACGGATCGGTGCACGTGGACAAGGAGCTGTGGGGCGACACGTTCCGCGCGGCGCCGCGGCTGACGCCGCTCGAGGCGCGCGCGATCCGGCTCGCGCTCGAGTACGTCGGCCCGATGATCGCGGCCGACGCGCACTCGCCCCTCACGCGCGTCCGCAAGAAGCTCGAGGAGACGTTCGGCCGGTTCGACCTCGAGCGGACTCCCGAGCCGCACGTTGCGACTGAGGAGGTCGACCTCGTCTCGATCCTCGCGCGCGGCATGCGCGACCACCGCCTCGTCGAGATCGAGTACCAGAAGGAGTCCGACTCCGAGCCCTCGACCCGGCTCGTCGAGCCGTATTCGTTCGGCCGTGAGCTGCCGAACTGGTACGTCCACACGTGGGACCGGACGAGCGACGGAGAGCGGTCGTTCCGCCTCGACCGGATGCGGAGCGCGACGCTGACGAAGGAGCCGTTCGATCCCCGCCCCGACTTCGAGCCGACGAAGCTGCGCAACGCGCGGACGGCCCGGATCCTGTACTCGGAGGCCGTTGCCCGCTTCGCCGCCGAGCGCGGAGCGCGGCGCCTGACCGACGGGACCGCACTCGCGGAGCGTCCCTACGGCGACGACGAGTGGCTCGAGACCGAGATCCTGGCGGGACGTGGCGACGCCGTGCTGCTCGAGCCGGACGAGCTGCGGCACACCATCGCCGCGCGCGCCAAGGCGCTGGCGAAGGAGCTCGGCGTCGAGCGGCTCCGCGTTCGCGCCTGAGGCGCCTACGCTCTCGCTAGCACCGGGATGAGGTCGATCTCCTTCGGGAAGCCGATCACGACCCACGCTCCGCGGTCGCCGGCCGGGACGAGGGCGACGCTCGTGTTATCGCTTCGCGGAAGCTTCTCGAGGTTGATGCTGCGCCCCCGCTCGAGCGAGCCGCTGCTCGAGAGCGCCTGCACCCTCAGCGTCTTCAACGCACCGGAGCTCGTGCCATACGTCGGCGCGGCTACGAGAAGGCCTTCTGACGGGAGGCGAAGAGCCGAAGCGAGCTCGAAGGAGGAGGCCGGCGATGCGAAGCGGGTCTCGCCGGAGTGGCCGTACGAACGGTCGATCCGTCCCGAGCGGAGGATTCCCACGGCTGCGCCGCCACTGGTTGGATGGGCCACGGGGCCGCACTCCCGTTCGAGGGCTCCGACGAGCGCGAACCCGCCGTGCGGTTGGCCGGGAACGAGCGCGGGCGAGAAGAGCAGATGACGTCGCGTCTCGACGTCGCTGATGGAACGCGCAACCGCGGCGTCGAAGCTCGAGTCGAGCGAGCCATCGGGCCGGATGCGAGCGATCACCGGCGCGCCACAGCCGCTGAACACGATCTCACCGCGAGCGTAGGCGCTTCCCTTCCCGGCGTCGAAGACGTCCGTGCTGAACGAGCCCGTGAACCTCCGCAGCATGATCGAGCCACCGTGTCCGAAGCCGGTGACCGGCTTGCCGTCAGACGAGAGCTCGGTGACGAAGTCCTGCACGCAACAGTGCGCCTCCCCGTCGTCGCCTCCGAGGAAGATCGAGCCTGATGGACCAATCGCAATCGACGTCGCGGTCGGCGTGGGCGGCGGGTTCCGAATTCCCGGCCTCTCGTGCAGCTCCAGCCGTGCCCATCCGTCGCGGCCGAACGAACGATCCAGCCGTCCGTTCCCCAGGAGGCGCCCGACGAGCTCCCGGCGCCCGTCGCTCCCGGCCAGGAGCAACGTGCCGTCTCGCGCGGCAGCGATCGAGTCGATTACGCCGAACCGCGCAGCGTCGACGGCAACGCTCGTGGTGCCGTGCTTCCCGAACGAGCGGACGACGCGGCAGTCCTGGCTCACTCGTCGCAGAACGACCCGCAGCTTCGAGCCCCGGCTGCGAGAGGTCCCGACGACGAGGGAGCCGTCGGGCAGCGAGGCGGCCAACCCCGACCCGAACCAAACCCCGGAACCGGTGCGCGGCACGCCCGCAAGGCGGAGCTTGCACGGCCTCAGCGGAGGCAGCACGCCGCTCTTGCCGCAACCGGTGACGCCCGCCACTAGGCCCAGCGCGGCGAGCAGGAAGGCGAGTCGCCTCATCGCCCGGCAGGCAACGTGAGCGTGAAGACGGAGCCCGCCTCGGCGCCGGAGCTCACGTCGAGCGAGCCGCCGTGCGCCTCCGCGATCGAGCGGGCGATGAAGAGGCCGAGCCCGGTGCCAGGCTTCGAGGCGCCCGGCACGTCCACCCGGCCGAACTTCTCGAAGATGCGCGTCTGCTGGTCGCGCGGGATCCCGGGCCCGGCATCGCGTACCGCGATCCGGACGATGCCGTTCGCCGCCGCAGCGGAGACGTGCACCTCCCCGCCCTCCGGCGAGTACTTCACGGCGTTCTCGATCAGGTTCCCGAGCACCTGCCGCAGCCGCGCGCGGTCGCCCCGGATCGCCGGCAGCGTCCCGCGGACCGAAGCGACGACCGGCACGTCCTGCTGCGCCAACGCCGCCACGTCGACGGCCTCGTCGACGACGCGGCCGAGGTCGACCTCGTCGAAGCGGTAGCTGAACGTCCCGGCCTCGATCCGCGACGTGTCGAGGACGTCGCCCACCAGCTCCGCCAGCCGTGCCGTCTCGTCGCCGATGAGCGCGAGGAACGACTCGCGCTGCGCCGCCGTCAGCATCCGCCAGCGGTCCTGCAGCGTCCGTGCCGCACCGATCACCGCGGCCATCGGGCTGCGCAGCTCGTGCGACACGAGGGAGACGAAGTCGGCGCGAAGCTGTGAGAGGCGAGCCAGCTCCTCCACCCGCCGCCGCTCGGCCTCGTATGCGCGAATGTTCTGCACCGCGGTCGCCACGAGGCGGCCGAGCAGGGAGACGAGCTCGACCTCGTCGTCGCTGAACGCGTCGGGGCGGTCGCGGGAGAGGCTGAGCATTCCGATCGTGCGGGCGCCGAGCAAGAGCGGCGTCACGAGCTCGCTGCGCAGGCCGAGCGCGAGGAGCTGCTCGTCGGCCGGTGAGTCCCGCGCGGTGAGGTCGCGCCGCACGACCATCTTGCCCTCGAGCACCCGTTCGAGCAGGGAGCCTTCGATCGGGTCGCTGTTGCCGGGCGGGAAGACCTCGTTCGCGCCGCGTCCGGCCGTCGCCATCGTGGTCGCGGTGTCGCCTTCGACGAGGACGATCGCCGTCCGCTCGAAGGGCACGAGGCCGCGCAGCTCGCGGATGAATGCGCCGAACGCCTCGTCGAGCTCGAGCGAGGAGCCGAGAGCGCGCGCGCAGCGGTTGGCCGTCTCGAGGACGTCGACGCGGTGGCCGAGCTCGTCGCGCAGCCGCTCCGCCTCGGCGGCCCGCGCCTCGGCCCGGCTGCGCTCGGAGTTCAGCGTGTCGCGCAGGCGACCGATGACGAGGCCGGCGAGCACGCCGACGAGGACCCGGGCGAACGCCGTGCGCCACTGCAGCCCCGGGCCGAGCGCGTCGATCACGAGCGTGGCGCCGGTCATCACGACGCCTCCGACCAGGCCGCCCACCAGCCCGAAGCGCAAGGCTGCGGCCGCGATCGGGATCAGATACAGGGCCCGCCAAGGCTCGCCGCTCTCGAACGAGAAGATCGAGACGAAGCCGATCGCGACGAGCGAGTCGAGAGCGAGCAGCACCACCCGCGCGCGAGCGCGGTCGGTCGGCCCGAGCTCGACCGCCGAGAGCACGCCCGAGAAGACGGTCTCCGCGGCGAAGAACCCGACGACCCCCCAGGCCCAGGCCTCGTAGGACGGCGGAAACTCCGTGAGGGCGACCGCGATCGCGCCGACGACTACGAGCGCCGCCCGCAGCAGGACGAGCCAGCGGCCCGGGCGGCTAAGCATCCCGTTCCTCCAGCCGCGCCAGCGCCCAGGCGGCGACCTCGCGCGTCGGGCCGTCCGGATCGTCGAGGCAGGCGGTCACGGCGTCCCGTTCGCCGTCCCCACCCACGTTGCCTGCCGCGACCAGCGCGTTGAGGCGGAGCCGGCGGCCGTCGTTGCGCGGCACGTAGAGCCGCGCGAAGCGGCGCCGCAGCTCGTCCGGCTCCGAGCGCAGCCAGTCCACGAGGGAGACGTGCGGAGTCGCCCCCTCGGGCAGCGGCTCGCCCGCCCGCCGCTTCTCGACGCCGCGATTCCAGGGGCAGACGTCCTGGCAGATGTCGCAGCCGTAGACCTGCGGGCCGAGCTGGCGGCGGTACTCGGCGGGCGGCGGCTCCGGCACCTGCGTCCAGTAGGAGAGGCAGCGCGTGGAGTCGAGCACGCCCGGCTCGTCGAGCGCGCCCGGTCGGGCAGGCGTCGATGCAGAGGCGGCACTCGCCGCAGTCGAGCGTCGAGCGGCGGCGTCGGCTCGAGCTCGGCGTCCGTCACGAGCGTCCCGAGCACGACCCAGGAGCCGTGCCGGCGCGTGATCAGCAGCGTGTTCTTGCCGTAGAAGCCGACGCCGCTGCGCGCCGCCGCCTCGCGGTCGACGTGCTGGTTCGCGTCGACGAGCACGCGGTAGCGTGCCTCCGAGCCCGCGGCCGAGCGCGTCGAGCTTCTCGCGCAGCTGCGGCGTAGGCGTCGAACCACGTGTAGCGCGGCAGCCGGCCGTGACCCGGCGCGCGCTCCGGCTCGGGGAGCCAGTAGCAGAGCGCCGCCGAGACGACGGTGCGCGCGCCGGGCAGCAGCGTCTCGGGATGGCACGACTCCTCCGGCCGCGCCATCGTGAAGCGCATGTCCGCGAAGAGCCCGCGGGCGCGGCGCTCGCGGATGTGGCGCTCGGTGGCGACGTAGGGCTCGGCCGGAGCCGCGCCGACGGCGTCGAGCCCGAGCTCCTGCCCAGAGCGCTCTCGAGTTCGGCCTGCGGTCACGACGGATAGTCTGCCGCGGTGCGCGCGGTGCGGATCCACGAGGACGGCGGCCCCGAGGTTCTGGTGCTCGAGGAGGCGCCGGATCCGGAGCCCGGGCCCGGGCGAGGTGCTCGTCCGCGCTGCACGCCTCCGCGCTGAACCATCTCGACGTCTGGATCCGCAAGGGGCTGCCCTCGGTGCCGAAGCCGCGGATCCTCGGCGCCGACGGTGCCGGCGTCTCGAGCGCTCGGCGACGGTAGCGGATTCGAGCGCGTGCGTCGTCCTCAACCCCGGCATCGAGGCGCGCAAGCGGGATCCACGTGATCGGCGAGCACGGCGACGGCACGAACGCCGAGCTGATCGCGGTGCCGCGCAACGACGTGCACCCGATCCCCGACGGGCTGAGCTTCGAGGAGGCGGCGGCGTTCCCGCTCGTCTTCGAGACCGCCTACCGGATGCTCGTCACGCGGGCGCGGCTGCGCGAGGGCGAGTGGGTGCTCGACCTGGGGCATCGGCGGCGGCGTCTCGACCGCGGCGCTCGCGATCGCGAAGGCGCTCGGGGCGCGCGTCGATCGTCACCTCCTCGAGCGAGGCCAAGCTCGCGCGCGCGCGCGAGCTCGGCGCCGACGCGACCGTGAACCACGCGACCGAGCGACGTCCAGGCGGCGGTGCAGGAGGCGACCGGCGGCCACGGCATCGACGTCGTGGTCGAGCACGTCGGCGAGGCGACCTGGGCGCACGTCGCTGCAGCCTCGCCGCCCCGGGCGGCCGGATCACGGTCTGCGGCGCGACGTCCGGGCCGAACCCGCCGGCGGCGCTGCACCGGATCTGGTGGAAGCAGCTCTCGATCCTCGGCTCCACGATGGGCACCGGCGAGGACTTCGCAGGCGCGTACGAGCTGGTCGCGAGCGGCCGCGCGCTGCCGGTCGTCGACTCGGTGCTTCCCGCTCGAGGAGATCCGCGCCGCGCACGAGCGGCTCGAGGCGCGGCGAGCAGCTCGGCAAGATCGTCCTCACGATCTGATGCCGTCTCAAAACCGGGTCACGCCGCTGGGCGAGCTGATCGCGACGCCGGAGCGCGGGCTCCTGTACGGCAACCGCGGGCGCCTGCACGACGAGCACGGGGTCATCCGCCGCCGGTGGCAGGTGAAGCGCTGGATCTCGTGCCGGCTGGAGTTCCGGGTCGCTACCGACCAGGCGGTCCGATGGCGCCGAACCGCTACACGGGACTGTTCTTCCTCGACGAGGCGACCGCGCTCGCCGCCGGCCACCGGCCGTGCGCCGAGTGCCGCAACGCGGACTACCGCAGCTTCCTCGCACTCACGGGCGCCGCGGGCGCGGACGAGCTGGACGAGCTGCTGCACGCGGAGCGCGGGCGTCTGCACGACTCGGAGCTGGACGAGCTCCCCGACGGCGCGTTCGTGAAGCTCGACGGCGAGCCGTGGCTCGTGCTCGGCTCGGAGCTCTGGCGCTGGGCGCCCGGCGGGTACTCCGAGCGCCGTCCGAGGTTCAGCGGCCGCGTGGACGGGGTGACCCCACCGACGAGCCTGCGCGTCCTCGCCTCGGGCTGGAACGGAAGCCTGCCGCTCGTCCATCCGGCGTAGGATGGGCCGGCATGAAGAAGCTTCTCGAAATCCTCGTCTGCTTCATCCACCCGCTGGCCGTCGTGCTCGCCTGGATCAACATCGCCGGCCGGAGCGACCTGGGCGGTGGCCAGAAGGTCGCCTGGGCGATCTTCGTGATCTTCCCGCTCGTGCCGTTCATCTACGTGCTGACCGGCGGCGACCTCTGGTGAGCTAGCCGCCGTCGTTCAGATCGTGGACGAAGAAGGATCCGCGCCTCGACTGCCCGGTGACCTGCTTCAGGTCGGGATAGTCGACGATCTCCGGCGAGACGCGGGTTCCGGCCACGAGGTAGCGAACCGGCTCGTCGGTGTCGTTGCGGATGCCGTGCGCGCCGTCGGGCCCGGGCGGAAAGTGCACGACCTCGCCCTCTTCGAGCTGCCGCTCGCCCGACGGCGTTAGGGTGGGCCGGCCGCGCAGCACGATCAGCAGTTCCTCGGAGCCGTGATGCGCGTGGTAGATCATGAAGTTGCCGCGCTCGAGCTCGTAGAGAGAGGCGCCGAGGAAACGGCCCTGGCCGACGAGCCGCTTGGAACGGCCGCCGCCCCCGGACCAGTCCTCCTGCTGCTCACCCCAGTCGTCGTCCCAGACGTTCACGCCCGGGACTATCGCAGGCGCGAAGGCCTGCGCTTGGGGCTATGGCCCGAGCCGAGTGCGTCGGCGGATGCCGAGGCGCTTCTGATGGCCCGGTCTTCCTCGCCGTCCTTCTTCGCCGCCCAGACGAATGCCCAGAGGACGACCGCGAGCGTGAACACGCTGACGGCAGTGATCACTATCCCGAGGAAGGTGCTCACGGCAACAGCTTAGGCCCGAGATCGGTGATACGTTGGTTAGCGCCTTCGACTCAGAATCCTCGCCCCCCAGGCGACGCGGTAGGACGTGCTCGGTTGTAGGTCGGCTCGGTCAGGAGCATCCACCGAAGGAGGCCATCAATGGCCACCACCAATCCGTCCGCGGCGCCGGTCATGGACGCACGGAAGACGAGCATCTCGCCCGCTTCACGCCCACGCTCCGATGTGACCACGGAGCAGTACGACGAGACCATGCGCCAGCTGGAGAAGTCGGGCCACTGGCTGCCGGAGGGGCTCGAGTTCCACGTGGCCTTCAAGTCGGACGGCAAGTTCAGAGTGAGTGAGATCTGGGACTCGCCGGAGCAGTTCGAGGCGTTCGGCGAGCACCTCATGCCGATCCTGAAAGACGTTGGGATCGAGCCTGGCAAGCCGGAGATTCTCGAGATCCACAACATCGTCAAGCGCTAAGACGATCGTCTGACGATCAGGGGCCGGATTGGCCGAGCAATGGCCGCGCGGATCTGCGCCGGGTTGCTTCACGTTGGCCCCTGAGCGGCGATCTACCAGGGCGCAGCCTGTCGCCGACGGGCGACGACCCGAGAAGCTTCTTCAGCTAGACCGCAGAGTCGAGCAGCTCCGCTTGTCGCGTTCCGGCGGAAGCCGTACGCATAAACCAGCAGGTCTTCGTCGCCGTGGTTCGCGGACTGCAGCGGCACACACGGGTCGACCCGGACGAGCCCACCAGCCGGCACGTCTATCCGCTCCGGCGGCTCGCCGACGTACAACGACAGCGTGCCGGCGAGAACGACAAACGTCTCCTCCTGCAGCGGATGCCGGTGGCGGCGTCCCTTCGCGCCGGGCTCGTAGCGCCAGACATTGCCGCGCACGTGCGCGAAGCCCGCGCGGTCGCTCAGCTCGGCGACGTGTCGCGCCGGCTCGCCCGGCTCGTGAGGACGCGTGAGCCACTCGAACTCGTCGGGCCGAACCACGTCATAGGCCACACGCACGAGTCTAAGGACACTCGCCTGGGCCAGTGTTCCGGAATGACCCCCGAGGGACGGGAGTGACGGATGTGCGCGCGGCGACGTATAAAAGGGTGAACGTCGGCGTTTAGCGGTTCTCGGTCTACTCATGGCTGCTGTGCTGCTTGCGGCCGGTTGCGGTGGGTCAGGAGCCGCGACGAAGGCTGCGGGTTGTCTCCGCAGCCACGGCTGGAACGTTACCAGCATTCAAGCGGCGTGATTGTGGCGTTCCATGAGCCCTACAGGCTCTGGTATCACCCTCCCGGGAACACAGTGATAGCCGTGCAGACCGGGTGGACAGGGTATGGCCCCACCAAGACCGGCCTTCGAGTGCTCCCGGCCTGCTTCCGGCAGTACTCCGGCTCAATCCACTCGTAGCGGCCAGGCGAAGGGTCTCTCGTCTGGGCCAGTGTTCTGGAATGGCCCCTGAGACGGAGCTACGCTCGATGGCGCGATGAGCGAGGCGCGGCCGGTTGCCGTGCAGCTAGACGCGCTCGGCGACGTTGAGCATTGCCAAATACGTCTTCCGCACCTTCCGGTCGGGCCGGGCCTCGATCCGCTGGCGGATGCGCGAGAGCACCGCTCGCGGGTCTTCTCGTCGAAGGCTCGGTGGCCGGAGTAGGTGTTCAGAACGGCGATGTAGTCGTCGGCGGTGTAGGTGACATCCCAGAGGTAGCGCCGTGTGCCGAGGTTGCGGAAGCGGCCACTCGTGGCGATCTCCTCGGTCAGGTCTGCCACGGTGTCCGGGTGCGGTGGGCGATCGGAACCGGTCTTGGTCTTCGGGTCGTCCGGCACCACGGCGTCGTAGTCCTCCTGCACTTCAACGAAGAATGGATCGCCGTCTGGCGGGAGCACGTGCTGCGCAGAGACGATGCCGAGCTTCCCGCGTTCGTGGAGCAGCTCGGCTGCCTTCACGTAGCGCACTTCTGAGTCGATCCAATGGAAGGCAGTGAAGGCAACGATGGCGTCGAACTCGGCGTGCTGCGGCTGCCAGTCTTCGAAGTCCGAGTTGATTACATCGACGCTCGGGAAGCGCGCCAGCTTGCGCCGCGCGAAGGAGGCGAGTTGCTCGCCCAGCTCGACGCACATGATCGCAAAGCCGCGCTCCGCGAGCGGCAGCGTCGCCTGCCCCGTGCCGCAGCCGATCTCGACTATCCGCGCGTTCGCCGAAAGCTCGGAAAGCGCGGTCAGGTCGTCGAAGACCTGGGTTGGGTAGCTCGGGCGTGCGCGGTCATCGAGCTCCGGCACCTGTTCGAACGTCGTCCTCAGAAGCTCAGGCCGCGCGTCTGACACTCCTCGATGATGCCGGATGCGCGCTCTTACAGCGGCGTGCGGACAGCGAGACTCTCGCCTGGGCCAGTGTTCCGGAATGACCCCCGAGGCGTACTAAGAACAGTTGACGACGAGCGATCCGTCCGCTTTCCGGGCGAGGTAGAGATTTGATCCCATTCCCGTCGAGCCCGTTGACCCCTCCGGCAGTCTTGCCCGGGGCGGGAACTGCCCCGGTGATGAGCCGTCCGTTCGGCATGACGGGTGAGGTTGGGCCGCGGTGGCAGGCAATACGCGCTCCGGTCTGTGCGTTTGCGAGCGTGATCTTGGTCGGCGTCTTGAAGGTCATCACAGTGCGTGCCGAGCCGCAGCCCGCGAGTACGAGTCCAGCCACGAGGAAGGGTGCGAGACGCAGCAGTCTTCATCACGTCCCTTATACGGCACGCGCACGTGGATCTGTCACAACGGCCGACCTGGCAGCGCATCTGCCACGGATCAAGCAGCAGGACGCAGGCCTGGGCCAGTGTTCCGGAATGACCCCCGAGCGCCGACTAGCAGAGGTTGGCGAGATAGAGCTTCATGTTCGTGGCGATGAGAGGTCGCCGCGCGATCCTGCTGGGCGGCGCTCGCCGCCCTTGTAGCGGGCGTCGGGCGGTCGGCGGTCTAGCCGCACCGAACCATGCGACCAGCACCGCGTCCGTCTCGCCTAAGAACCGGCTTATCGTGCTCGATCGGTCAATTGAACCAGTGCGGTTGGGCGAGTCGCGGAAACGTGTGGAGAAGGCATTTGGCCCCGGTACAAGGACGCACCGGGGCGTTGTCACCTACTTCGGCGGCCGTCTGCAGGTCAATTACTGGGACAAGCAGCACCTGGCGAACTATGTGGCGGGCATTTCGACGCGTGGGCACCCTTCCACACACGCTCGGGACTCCGAGTGGGCGCGAGCCGACAGACGGCAAGCTCCATCCCTGGGATGGCTTGCGGAGCCGGAGGGTGCAACCGCTACCTCCGTCCGCGCCACGCTGACGGCCCAGTAACGGAAGTGACGACCCGGCATCGCCCGATCATCGAGATCGGCATTACCTTCGGCTCACCCACGGGGAACGCCTCGCGCTCGGGAGTTCCGCGAGGGTCGGAGGGCCGTCAGGCAGTAGCCCTCTCGCCTGGGC
>CAVREH010000007.1:0-10128 GCA_963720065.1 uncultured Actinomycetes bacterium | reverse complement strand
ACTTGGAACCGATCGGGCTCGAGCTCGGCGTACTGCCCCGCGAGGTCGCGCGCCGCGAGCGCCAGCCCGTCGGCATCGTCTGCGCAAGGCGGGCGAAGGACGACCTCCACGCCGAGATTCTTG
Organism: uncultured Actinomycetes bacterium; assembly: GCA_963720065.1. GTDB lineage: Bacteria > Actinomycetota > Thermoleophilia > Gaiellales > Gaiellaceae > Palsa-739. Next base: position 10,005 of record CAVREH010000007.1, on the reverse strand, counting down.
CTCAGACGCGCTCGACCACGTCGGCCGCCCAGCCGTCGAGGACTCGCCGGTCGAGCTGATGCCAGCCCTCGACCTGCGGGATATCGCGCTCGAGATAGCCCGACGTGATGGCCTGCTCGACGGGAAGTTCCGGAAGCATGCGCTCGACGACGTCGAGCGCGATGTTCATGACGGCGAGCTCCGCGGGCCGGCTCGGCCCCGACCTCGACCTCGACGCCGTTCGCGGCGGCGTTCTCCTTCGTCACCTCGAGCGCGACCTCGTCGAGGTCGACCGCGGTCACCGGCGCGAAGCCGAGCTTCGCGGCCGCGACGGAGAGCACGCCGGAGCCGCAGCCGACGTCGACAGGCTCGTCGGCTCGACGTCCTGCAGAAGCTCGAGGCAGAGCCGCGTCGTCGGATGCGCGCCGGTGCCGAAGGCGCGACCGGGATCGATCACCACCGCGACCGCCTCGGCGGGCGGCTCCTCACGCTGGAAGCGTCGGCGGCCAAGCCGCCGACGCCCGGCGGGGAGACCGGAACTGCCTGCGGCAGTTCCCACGGCGGCCCGACCCACAGCCGGCCGACGATGACCCCGTGGTGGAAGCTGCGCCACCAGTCCTCCCAGCCCTCGCGCACGTCGTCCACCTCGACGACGTCGAAGCCGAGCGGCGGCTCGTCGGCGTAGACGGCGAACGCGCCGTCGAGCTCCTCGACGCCCTCGGGGAAGATGTGCAGCAGGAGCGCGAGCTCCGGCTCGCCGCCGACAACTACGTAGCTTTTCAGCGGAACGCGCTCTTGAGCTTGTCGAAGAAGCCCTCGGGCTTGTCGTACGTCCGCTCGTCGGCATGCTCCTCGAACTCGCGGAGGAGACGCCGCTGCTCGTCGTCGAGGTGCCGCGGCACGAGGACGTTGACGAGGATCCGCTCGTCGCCGCGGCCGAACCCCTGCAGAACGGGCATCCCGCGGCCGCGGAGGACGACGATCTCGCCCGGCTGCGTCCCGGGCGGCATCTCGAACTCCTCCTCGCCGTCGAGCGTCGGAATCGTGACCGATGCGCCGAGCGCAGCCTGCGTGACGGTGATGTCGACCGTCGTGTAGACGTCGTCGCCCTCGCGGACGAACCGCTCGTCGGGACGGATCCGCACCTCGACGTAGACGTCGCCGGCCTGCCGCCGCCGAGCCCGGCGTGCCCTTGCGCCGTCGAGACGGATCTGCTGGCCGTATGAATCCCCGGCGGGATCTCGACCGGGAGCGTCCGCTCCTCGACGATGCGGCCGGCGCCCCGGCACTCGGTGCACGGCTGCTCGATCCGGCGACCCGAGCCGGCGCACGTCGGGCAGGCCTGCGTGCGGACGAACTCGCCGAAGACGCTCCGCGTCACCTGTTGCAGCCGCCCGGATCCGTTGCAGCTGGGGCAGGTCGTGATCTCGGTACCGGGCTCGGCGCCGTCGCCGCCGCAGCGCGTGCAGGCCACGGCCGCCTCGAACGGCACCTCGCGGGTGATCCCGTGGGCCGCCTCGACGAGCTCGATCTCGACCGTCGCCGCGAGGTCGGCGCCGCGCGCGCGACCACCTCCGGCGCGGCCTCCAAACAGCGTGTCGTCGCCGAAGAAGGCCGAGAAGAGGTCGGCGAGGTTGCCGAAATCGACGTGCTCGGCCTGGAAGCCGCCGCTCCGCAGGCCGGCGTGGCCGTAGCGGTCGTAGAGCTCGCGTGTCTCGCGTCTTCGAGAGCACCTCGTACGCCTCGACCACTTCGCGGAATCGCTCCTGGGCGTCCGGCTCCTCGGACACGTCGGGATGGAGCTCGCGCGCCAGCCGCCGGAAGGCTCGCTTGATCTCGGTCTCGCTCGCCTCGCGCCCGACTCCGAGCAGCTCGTAGTAGTCGCGGTCGGTGGTCGCCATCGTTCGGAATGTAGCGACGGCCCCTGCGGGAACTCAGGTCTCGTCGTAGATCGACTCGACGAAGCGCGAGAGCTCGAGCGCGGCGGAGCGCACCGCTCCGAGCGCCTTCTCGTAGTCCATCCGCACCGGACCGACGAGGCTGACGGCGCCGAGCGCCCGGTGGACGAGCCCGTAGCACGCGCCCACCAGCGCGATCTCGGCGAGAGCCGGGTGCTCGAGCTCGTGGCCGACGCGGACGTAGGGACGCCGCGACGTGCTCGGCCGGCCGAGCACGTCGAGCAGGTCGGCGCGGCGCTCGACGAGCTCGAACAGGCTGCGGTAGGCGTCGAGCTCCTCCGCCCGAACCTCGCCCAGCAGGTCAGCGGCGCCGCCGACGTACAGTCGCTGCTCTGCCGAGACGAGCTCGACGAACGCCGGCCGGAGCGAGTCGAGGAACGCGTGCTCGGCGGGACTCAGGCCGGGATCCTCGAAGCGGCGCCGCAGCAGGCCCGTGCCGAGCTGCAGCCCGGCGACCGCCTCGTTGAGGTAGTCGCTCGCCCACTGGGCGAGTCCCGCGTCGACGGGCTCCTCGAAGTGGAAGAGCCGCTTCGAGACGCCGCCCGCGGAGGTGATGACGACGACCATCACGAGCTGCGGTTGCAGGAGCAGCACCTCCACGTGCCGAACGTGGGTCGCCTCGAGGGGCGGCGCCGAGACGAGCGCAAGCAGCCGCGTGACCTGCGACAACATCTCGGTGGTCGCCTGCAGCGCCGACTCGACCTCGTTGTTCGTGGAGGTGAGGTCGAGCGGGAAGGCGGGCGGCTGCGGCTCGAGACGGCCGAGCAGCTCGTCGGCGTAGTAGCGGTAGCCGCGCTCGGTCGGAACGCGCCCCGCGGACGTGTGCGGATGCGTGAGCAGCCCGAGGTTCTCGAGCTCGGCCAGCTCGGCGCGGACGGTCGACGGCGAGACGCGCGAGGTCGGAGCGCTCGACGAGCACCTTCGAGCCCACGGGCTGGCCGGTGCCGACGAACTCCTCGACCACCCGTCGGAGGACCGCCTGCTGCCGCTCGCTGAGTTGCACCGTTCCTTGCATTTGCAGGAGATTTTAGCCGGAGCTCAGGCGAGGATCTCGGCCGTGACCCCGCCGCCGAGGAAGCGACCGCGCCGGGTGAGCGCGAGGGTCTCGCCGGCGTCGACCGCAAGGCCGAGCTGCTGGGCTCGCGCGAGGCCTTCCGCGTCGAGCGCCGAGCGCAGCCCGCCGAGCGGCAGCGGCTCGTCGAGCCGGAGGCCGAGCATCACGCGTTCGCGCGCGCGGGTCTCCTCGTCACAGGAGCTCGATCTCGCGGTCGTAGTGCCCCTTGAGATAGCGCGCGAGCTTCGGGGTGTTGCGCCGGCGCTCGCCGCCGAGCGTCGACACCGCGCCGACGCCGAGGCCGAGGTAGTCGCGGCCGAGCCAGTAGCCGAGGTTGTGCTCGGCACGCTTGCCGTCGCGGCAGAAGTTGGCGGTCTCGTACCAGCGGTAGCCGGCCGTGGTGAGGGTCGCCACGACGCGCTCGAAGTAGTCCTCCATCTGCTCGGCCTGCCGCTCGAGCTCGGCGCCGTGCGAGATCGTGAACCGGGTGCCGGGCTTCGCCTCGAGCTCGTAGGCGCTGAGGTGCTCAGGGCCGAGCTCGATTGCGTGCGCGAGGTCGTCGGCGAGCTCCTCCGGCGTCTGGCCGGGGATGCCGTAGATGAGGTCGAGCGAGAGGTTGTCGAAGCCGGCGCCGCGCAGACGGCCGAAGGCGCGGTCGACGTCGGCCGGCGTCGCGCGCCGCTCGAGCACGCCGAGGAGGTGCGGCTGGAACGTCTGCGCGCCGAGCGAGACGCGGTTCACGCCGGCGCCGCGTAGCTCGCCCGCGAGCTCGGGCGTCACCGTCTCGGGATTCGCCTCCACGGTCAACTCGCGGGCGGGCGGAAGCGCGCGCAGGAGCCGCAACAGCTCGGGCAAGGCCGTGAAGGTCGGCGTTCCGCCGCCGAGGAAGATCGTGTCGACGGAATCGCCGTCGTGCTCCTCGTCGAGCTCGCGCAGCAACGCGTCGACGTACGGCCCATGCAGGTGGTCGCGGCCGGTCGCCGTGACGAAGTCGCAATAGCCGCAGCGATGCGCGCAGAACGGGAGGTGGACGTAAAGGTGGCGGACGCTCACGCGGCTCTCCTCGGTCGGGGAACGAGCTCGCCGCCGCAGTTCGGACACACGAAGCCCATCTCCTCGCCGCACGGTTGGCAGAACGTGCACTCGAACGAGCAGATGACGGCGGTCGCGTCCTGCGCCAGCCCGGCGCCGCAACGCTCGCACTCCGTGCGCATCTCGAGGCTCACGATCCCTTGCCGCCCTGGCCGATGTTGAGGACGGCGAGGAAGGCCTCCTGCGGCACCTCGACCGCGCCGACCTGCTTCATCCGCTTCTTCCCCGCCTTCTGCTTCTCGAGCAGCTTTCGCTTGCGCGAGATGTCGCCGCCGTAGCACTTCGCGAGCACGTCCTTGCGCTTCGCCTTCACGGTCTCGCGCGCGATCACGCGCGAGCCGATCGCCGCCTGGATCGCGATGTCGAACATCTGGCGCGGGATCTCCTCGCGCAGCTTGTCCACGAGCAGCCGGCCGCGGTCGTACGCGAAGTCGCGGTGGACGATGAGCGAGAGCGCGTCGACAGGCTCGCTGCCGACGAGGACATCGACGCGGACGAGGTTGCCCGGCTTGAAGCCGGCGAGGTCGTAGTCGAACGAGGCGTAGCCGCGCGTGCGCGACTTGAGCTGGTCGTAGTAGTCGAGGACGATCTCGGCGAGCGGGAGCTCGTAGGTGAGGTGGACGCGCTCGGGCGAGAGGTACTCGAGCTTCCCGAACGTGCCGCGCCGGTCGTTGTTCAGCTCCATCACCGCGCCGACGTGCTCCTTCGGGACGATGATCGACGCGGCGACGTACGGCTCCTCGACCTCCTCGACCTCGCGCGGGAACTCGGCGGGGTTGTGCACCTCGACCCAGCCGCCGTTCTTCTCCCGCACCCGGTACGCGACGTTCGGGGCGGTCACGAGGAGATCGAGGTCGAACTCGCGCTCGAGCCGCTCGCGGACGATCTCCATGTGCAGCAGGCCGAGAAAGCCGCAGCGGAAACCGAAGCCGAGCGCATTGGACGTCTCGGGCTCGTACACGAGCGCCGCGTCGTTGAGCTTGAGCCGTTCGAGCGCGTCGCGAAGCTCCGGGTAGGCGTCGGAGTCGGTCGGGAAGAGCCCGGCGAAGACCATCGGCTTGACGTCCTTGTAGCCGGGCAGCGCCTCTTCCGCCGGACGGCGCACCGAGGTGAGCGTGTCGCCGACCCGGAGGCGCGAGACGTCCTTCAGGCCGGTCACGACGTAGCCGACCTCGCCGGCCGCCAGCTTGTCGACGGGAGTCATGGCCGGGGAGAAGACGCCGAGCTCCTCGGCATCGAAGCGGGTGTCGGTGGCCATCGTCCGGAGCGCCTCGCGGGGGGAGAACGAGCCGTCGACGACACGGACGAAGGCGACGACGCCGCGGTACTGGTCGTAGGCGGAGTCGAAGACGAGCGCGCGCGCAGGCGCAGCGAGGTCGCCGGTGGGCGGGGGCACCCGCTCGACGATCGCGTCGAGGACGTCGGCGACGCCGTCGCCCGTCTTGGCGGAGATGCGAAGCACGTGGGCCGGGTCGTCGCCGAGGAGATCCGCGACCTCGACGGCGGTCGCGTCCGGATCGGCGGCGGGGAGATCGATCTTGTTCGCGACGGGGACGATCTCGAGCCCGTTCTCGATCGCGAGGTAGGCGTTCGCGAGCGTCTGCGCCTCGATGCCCTGCGCGGCGTCGACGACGAGCAGCGCTCCTTCGCAGGCCTGTAGCGACCGCGAGACCTCGTACGTGAAGTCGACGTGGCCGGGCGTGTCGATGAGGTTGAGCTCGTGGCCCTTCCAGGTGACGCGGACGGCCTGGGCCTTGATCGTGATGCCCCGCTCCCGCTCGAGCTCCATCGTGTCGAGGACCTGTTCGCGCATCTCGCGCGCCGAGACGGCGTCGGTGAGCTCGAGGATGCGGTCGGCGAGCGTCGACTTGCCGTGGTCGATGTGCGCGATGATCGAGAAGTTGCGGATCCGGCTCTGGTCCATCCCGCGGGCGATGGTACTGGCCGCCCGTTGGGCCTTCGGAGCCGCGGTTTACGGTTTGCGGCATGGGGCCGAAAGCGATCCGCGTCGCAGTCCTCTTCCACGCACGGGAACGCGACCTCGACCCTACCGGGTACCTCATCCACCACCTTGCTCAGATGTGGCGCGAGGATGGGCTCGAGGTCGCCTATCTCTACGGCACCGACCACTTCGTGCCGGCGGACCTCGTGCTCGTGCACGTCGACCTGTCGGTCGTGCCCGAGGCGTATCTCGACTTCGCGGCGCGCTATCCGATCGTTCTGAACGGACGCGTCCGCGACATACGGAAGACCGTCACCAGTCGATACCTCGTGGGCGCCGGAGACAGCTGGGACGGCCCGGTGATCGTGAAGTCCGACCTCAACTGCGGCGGCTACCCGGAGTACCTGAACTCGCTGACCGGCCTGAGGCGCCTGCGTGCGGTTCGAGCGCTGGTAACGAGACTCCGCCGCGCTCCGACGTGGCGCGACTACCGGATCTTCGAGCGGCCGGCGGACGTTCCCGCCTCGCTGCTCGAGCACCCCGATCTCGTGGTCGAGCGTTTCCTGCCGGACGTCGAGGACGGCCTGTACCACAGTTACATGTACCTCTTCCTGGGGGACGCCGAGCGCTGCTCGCGGCTCAGCTCGCCCGAGCCCGTGTTCAAAGCCGACAGCAGCACGACCGCCTGTGCCGTCGAGCCGCACCCGGCCGCCCGGGCGTGGCGCGAGGAGCTCGGGCTCGACTACGGCAAGATCGACTACATCGTGCGAGACGGCGAGGTGATCCTCCTCGACGCGAACAAGACGACGGGTTCGTCGACGTACATCGAACCCGGCAAGCTCGGTGCCGAACGGCGACGGCAGGCCAATGGGATCCACTCCTATTTCGCCGGTTTGCAGCCCCTCTGAGTGCGATTCGGCCGGTCGAGCGCACACCCCACCCAGGGTGGGGTCCGGCGTTCCCTCCGCCCTCGCGATCGATGCTACCGGCCAACTGGTGTCGCGGGGTTGCCGGCTCTGTCAGAACTTGCCGGCCTGCCGGCCGAGTCAAGCGCGGCTGCGCCGCAGCCGCAACAGGGTGTCGAGCTCGCGCACGCCGAGCAGCCGGCACATCCCGAAGAAGGCGGCATAGCCGAGCACGAGGCCTGCTCCGAGGGAGACGATCTGCGCGGGTAGCGAGCGGCCGAGGCCCGAGTCGAGCAGGCGCCAGATCCCCCATCCCACCGCAGCCAGCACGACGGACGCAACACACACGAGGAGCAGGCTCCGGACCGTCTCGCTGAGCCCGAATCTGCCCATCCGCCGCCGGAAGAAGTAGAGAAGAGCCCCGGTGCCGGCGATGTTCACGAGTGACGTCGAGAGCGGGATGCCCCAGATTCCGAACCGGTAGAACACCGCGTCGAGGGCGGCGTTCAGCCCGAGGTTCCCGAACGCGACCCAGCTCGGGATCCACGGCGCCTGCAGCGAAAAGAAGCCGCGGTTGAGCATCAGCATCGTTCCGTTGAAGGTCAGTCCGAGCGCGAATGCAGCCAGGCAGGCGGCGACGATCGGCGTGTCGTGGGCTGTGAAGTTCCCGTGCTGATAGAGGAGCCGCACGATCGGTGCCGCGAGGACGGCCGCCACGACGCTGGCCGGCACGAGTAGGAAGCAGATGAGCCGGAGCCCGGTACTCATGGTCCGTTTGAAGCCGCTCCAGTCCTCGCGCGCCGCGTGCCGCGACATAAGGGGGAACAGAACAGTCGCCACGGCGACCGAGAACACACCCTGCGGCAGCATGTAGAGCCGGAACGCCCGCACGATCGCCGCCGGCGCCAGGTTGCGGTTCAGGAGGTGCGTCGCGAACAGTTGGTCGATGAGCGCGTTGATGTTGATCAGGCCGAGGCCGATCGTGATCGGCACCATCAGGACGAACGTCCGCTTCACGGCCGGGTCGCGGATGTCGATGACCATGTGCAGCCTGCCGTCGAGCCCGCGCAGCCACGGCAGCGGTAAGAGGAACTGCGCGATCGTCGCGATGAGGATCGCGATCGCGTAGATGTAGAGCCTCTCCGAGTGCGAGCTGGTGGTCTGCACCCCGAGCCCCAGGCCGAGGAGGATGATCAAGTTCCACAGGATCGGGCTCAGCGCGGGCACCGTGAAGTGGTCGTAGCTATTGAGGATTCCGACCACGATTCCGGTCAGACCGAGGATGAGCACGAGCGGGAAGAGGATGCGCGCGAGCCCGGTCGCGAGCGTCCCGTAGTTGTTCGGTCCGTAGCCGAAGATCTCCATCACCCACGGCGCGATGACGATGAAAAACGCCGTCAGGCCTCCCAGCCCGACGAGCATCAGCCAGAAGAGCGAGGAGGCAACTCTCCAGGCGCGCTGCCTCTCTCCCTTCACGAGCAGGTCGCTGAAGACCGGGACGAACGCCGCGGAGAGCGCGGAGTCGGCGACAAGTGCGCGCACGGTGTTCGGGATGAGGAACGCGATCTCGAACGCGTTGACGGGACCGGCAATGCCGAAGACGGCGGCCTGAGCTATCTCCCGCACCAAGCCGACGACGCGCGAGATCCCGGTCGCGATCGCAAAGATCACGCCTGATCTGGCGAGCCCGCGCGTCGGCTCGGTTTCCGCACTCCCGGGCGGCGCGGCGGGCGCCACCGCAGCGACCTCCGTCGCCAGCCCCTCCTGGTCGAGCGCCTGGGCCTCGAGCTCGATCAGCTCACTGCGATCCCGGGCTGGGCGTAGGATCGACGTCGGATGCTCGGCCGGATCCTGCGCGACGGGCCAGGAGTCGAGCGTCGCGTCGCTCTCGAAGTACGCCGGCTTGCCCTGCTCGCGGCGGCGGCGGTCGCGCGCGAGCCGCCGTTCCTGCCGCTGCCGCTCGGCGTCCTCCACGAGGGCAGCATAAGGAGAGGGGTTGCTACCATCGCCCGGCCCGCGAGCTGCGGGTCTTTTATCGAGATGCCCAACATCAAGCAACAGGAGAAGCGCGTCCGCCAGGCGACGCGGCAGCGGCAGGAGAACCTGCGCTGGCGCTCGACCGCGAAGACGCTGATGCGGCGCCTGAACGAGGCGGTCGCCGACGGCGACGCGCAGGAGACCGACACGCGCCACCGCGAGCTCGTCCAGTGGCTCGACCGGGCTGCTGCGAATGGCGCGCTCCACCGGAACACCGTCGCTCGACGCAAGTCTCAGGCGGCGAAGCTCGTCGCCGGCGCGTCGGAGAAGTAAGTCCTCTTAGCTCGCGCGCGCGTCGGGCCGGCGCGTGATCTCAATGAGCGTCCGCTCGAGCTGGAGCTCGGCCGGAAGGCGTGACCCGCCTTTGGCACCTGCGTCGAGCTCGGCCAGCCGGACTGTGGCCTGCGCGAGCTCGTCCGGCGAGAAGTTGGCCGCCTGCTTCGCCGACTTCTCGGCGACGAACGGGTGGATCTTCAACCGGCTCGCGATCTCGCTCGAGCGGACGCCCTCGTCTGCGAGGCGGGACGCCTTTCGAACCCGGCCGACGTGCCCGACGAGCGAGGCGACGAGGCGAATCAGCTCGCCCGAGCGCGGCCGGCTCGAGCGGTCGAGGAGCGACTCGGTCGCGCGCAGGGTGGCGGCTACGTCTCGCCGCCCCCAGGCGTCGGTGACCGCGAAGATCGGCGTCTCGGCTCGCCCGACGGCGAGTTCCTCGACGATCGCGCGCGTGATCGCGTCGCCGTTCGCCCAGGTCGCGAGTTTCTCGATCTCCGATGCGAGATCGCCGACGTCGTCCCCGACGGCCTCGACCAGCGCACGGCACGCGTCACGGTCTGCAGAGGCGCCGAGTCGCGCGAACTGCTCGGCGACCCAATCGGGTAGCTGCTTCTTCGGCACGTCGTAGGCGAGGACCTGGCCCGCCTTTGCGACGGCCTTGGCGAGCGCCGCATCCTTCTTGATCCCGTCGCCGACGAGTGCGAGGACGGTGGTCGGAGCCGGTGTGGCGAGGTAGGTCTCGAGCTCCTTCAGGTCGGCCGC
>CAVREH010000006.1:0-120864 GCA_963720065.1 uncultured Actinomycetes bacterium | reverse complement strand
CAGGAGGCTTTGCGAACTATGTCTGGTACCAGTGCCGGCTCATCGTGGCGGCCGAGCGGCTCTGGAACGCCCACGGGGTCGAGGCGCTGCAAGCGCTGCAAGCGGGCGAAATCGACGTGGCAGCCGAGGTCGAGAGGAGCTGGCCGTGAGCGAGCGCCTTCCGGTCAAGAAGACGTACAAGCTGTTCATCGGCGGCTCCTTCCCGCGCAGCGAGTCGGGCCGCACCTACGACGCGGAGGGTCAGAACGTCGCGCTCGCCTCGCGCAAGGACGTCCGCGACGCCGTCCGCGCCGCGCGCGGCGCGCAACCGGGCTGGGCCGCCGCGAGCGCCTACAACCGCGGCCAGGTGCTCTACCGGATCGCGGAGATGGTCGAGGCGCGCGCCGCGGAGTTCGCCGACCTGTGCACCGGGCGCGACGAGGTGGAGCGCTCGATCGACCGCATCGTCTGGTACGCCGGCTGGGCCGACAAGCTCCCGCAGGTGCTGGGGGGCTCGAACCCCGTCGCCGGCCCGTACTTCAACTTCACGGTGCCGGAGCCGACCGGCGTCGTCGCCGTGCTCGCGCCCGACGAGCCGCCGCTGCTCGGGCTCGTCACCCGCCTCCTGCCACCGCTCGTCGGCGGGAACGCCGTCGTCGCCGTGGCGTCGGAGACCCGGCCGCTCGCCGCGATCGAGCTCGCGGAGGCGCTCGCCACGAGCGACGTCCCCGGCGGCGTCGTCAACCTGCTGACGGGCTCGCCACGCCGAGCTCGCTCCCGTGCTCGCGTCGCACATGGACGTGAACGCGATCGACGTCTGTGGAGCGGACGGCGACGCATCGGAGCTCGAGCGGCTCGCCGCCGACAACGTGAAGCGCGTCGTGCACGGGCGCGCGGACGTCCAGAGCCCGTGGGAGATCGCCTCCTTCCTCGAGCTGAAGACGGTCTGGCACCCGATGGGCCAGTGAGTTGCGAGAATCGCAGCTCGTGAGCCCGAGCCGCCGCTTCAGTCACGCAATCGCCGAAGGCGACGGCATCTCCGTCGTCGCCGCCGTCGAGGACGCCGACGCGGCTCGAGCCGCCGAGGCGCAGCGCGCCGAGGCGCTCGTCGTCCATGGCGACCCGGCTCGCTTGCGGGAGGCGACGCGCCTGCCATCCTGTGGCGCGCGAACGCGGCGGTCGATTCGCCGTCGAGGCCGCGGACGCGGTGACCCTGCTCCCGGAGGAGGACGAACCACGACCCGGCTCGGCGCCGGCACGAGGATGCCCTCGCGGCGGGCCTCGACTGCGCGGTCGAGGTGAGCAGCGAGGAGGAGCTCGAGCGCGCGCTGGAAGTCCTCGACCCGGAGATCTTCCTGCTCGTACCGCCGCAGAACGGCGAGGAGGAGCGCCTCGACGCGGTGCTCGAGCTGCTCGCCGCGGTGCCCGCCGGGAAGCTCGCGATTGCCGACCTCGCCGTGACGAACGAGGACGAGGTGCACGAGCTCGAGCGCGCCGGGGTGGACGCGGTGATCGTCCACGCCGCCGACGTGTCGCCGCTCGCCGGCGAAGCGCCCCCTGCCGTGTGACCGGCGGCGCGACCGCGATTCCCGAGGTGCAGGCGCTCGTGCGCGCACTCGCGGCCGGCCGCGACGTCGCCGAGCTGGGGGCAGCCTTCGGGGAGACGGCGGCCCTGCTCGCCGAGACCGCGCGCTCGGTGGTCACGGTCGAGAGCGATCCCGAGCGCGTCGCCGTCGCGCGCGAGCGCCTGGCCGGCTTCGCCAACGTCGAGCTGCTCCAGGGAGACGCGTATGAGCAGCTCGCCGGCCGCGGCCCGTTCGGTCTCGTATTCGCGGACGGCGGCCGCCCGTACGACTGGGAGGCGATCCTCGCGCTCACGGAGCCCGGCGGCCTGATCGTCAAGGACGATCTCACACCCGGCCGTCCCGCCGAAGGAGACGAGGTGCGCGAGTTCCTGCTGTGCGACCCGCGTCTCGCGGCGGCCGAGATCCTCGCGACGCCCGAGATGGCGGTCGTCGTCGCCTCCCGGCTCTAAGAACTAGCCGAAGAACGCCCGCGCGACGTCGTACCACTCGCGGGGCACGACCTTCAGCTCGGCCGTCGCCTCGGCGAGCTGCACGGCGACGACGTCGTCGCCTCGCAGCGCGGCCATCTGCCCGAACTCGCCGCCGAGCGCGAGATCCGCCGCCTTGAGCCCGAACCGCGTGGCAAGCACGCGGTCCCGCGGCGTGGGGGTGCCGCCGCGCTGCACGTGGCCGAGCACCGTGACCCGCGTCTCGAAGCCGGTGCGGTCCTCGATCTCGCGTCCGAGCGCCTCGCCGACCCCGCGCTTGGAGAGGATCACGTGGCCGAACTGATCCTGCTCACCGGCATCCGCCAGCCCGGGCAGTTCGCAGCCTTCGCTGACGACGACGATGGAGAAGTTCTTGCCGCGCGCGTGCCGCTTCCGGATCGTCTCCGCCACTTCCTCGAAGTCGACCGGAATCTCGGGCACGAGGATCACGTCGGCGCCGCCGGCGATGCCGCTCATCACCGCGATCCAGCCTGTGTGGCGCCCCATCACCTCGACGACCATGACGCGGTTGTGCGACTCCGCCGTCGTGTGCAGCCGGTCGATGGCTTCGGTCGCGACGAAGACCGCGGTGTCGAAGCCGAACGTGTAGTCGGTGCCCGAGAGGTCGTTGTCGATCGTCTTGGGCACGCCGACGACCGGCAGCTGATGCTCTGCGAAGAGGCGTGCCGCGACGCCGAGCGTGTCCTCGCCGCCGATCGCGACGAGGGCGTCGAGGCCGCGGTCCGAGAAGTTCTGCAGCACCCGCTCGACGGCGCCCTCGAGCTGGAACGGGTTCGTGCGGCTCGTGCCGATGATCGTGCCGCCGCGCGGGAGGATCCCCGACACCTGCGACGGGCCGAGGTCCTCGAAGATCGGCTCGACGAGACCGCGCCAACCCTCACGCACCGCGACCACGTCCCAACCGGCAGCGTCCGCCCGCCGGACGACGGCGCGGATGACCGCGTTGAGCCCGGGGCAGTCGCCCCCGCCCGTGAGGATGCCGACGCTCTTCGCCATCCCGCCGAGCCTAGATGCTCGGGCGCCCGCCGGGAACGGAGACCTACGATGCTCGCGTGAGCGCACCGCTCCACGCCGGCCGGAGGTCGTTCCGCGTCAGCGGCTGGGTCGGGTTCTGGCTGTGGGCGCTCGTGGGCGCGGGCGTCGTCGTCGCGTTCATCAGCTTCGTGGGCTGGCTCTTCCTCGTTCCGGTGGCCGTGGTCGTCGTGCTCGTGCAGCGCCGTTCGGAGTGGAAGGACGGCTCGGCTCTGCTCGGTCTGATCTCCGGCGCCGGTCTCCCGCTGCTGCTCGTCGCCGCGCTGAACTGGAACGCTTGGCAGGACCGCACGATCGGCGACGGCACGCCCAACCCCTACGAGTGGGGAGCCGTGGGCGTGTTCCTCCTCGGCGCCGGGATTGCGGTCTACGCGCTGCGCCGACGCAGATGAGGCGTCAGGGGCCCGCCGCGGCGGGCGGCAGCTTCATCGATGCGAGCAGGGCCGTGTACGGCGTGTCGGGCACGGTGATCAGCCCGCGGGTCGGGCGGTCGAGGTCGAAGGTGACGAGGAGGAGCATCGTCACCAGCACCGTCGCCAACCCCATCGGCCATAGACCCCGGCCGAGCACCGACAGGTAGAGACCGAGCAGCCCAAGCGCTACGGCCGCTCCGATCACCTCGAGCGCGAGCACCGAGCCGGGGACGCGATTGCCGAGCGCCGAGATGCGCACCGTCTGCTCGTCGATCGTCGTGTTCAACGAGTCGGTGTACAGGCGCGGCGCAGATGCGATCGGCGCAGCCTTGAGGGCCTGGCCTGCGAGCGCCCAGAGTCGTCGTTGCAGGACGTCCTCCTGCGCGACCGTCCGTTGCATTGCCGCGCTGTCGGGCACCTCGTGCGAGACGCGCAGCGCCAGCCCCGTGTAGTGCCGCAACACGCCGAGCGACTCGGTCCGGACCGGCTCCGCCAGCAGCTGGGCTCGGAGATACGTCGTCCCGATGGCGTTGGCCTCGGCGACCACCGCAGCCCGACGATCCTCGTACCGACCGACCGCCAGCGAGAGGCCGAACGCAAGAATCAGGCCCACCACGCCCAGAATCGCTGCCTGCAGGACGCCGAAGGGCTCGCGCAGCGTCTCGTGATGCTCCCGCAGCCGGCGACCCAGCAACACCCCGACGGCGGTCACGGCCGCGACCACCGCAAAGATGATGAGGGCGAGAGCCCAGCTGCTCAGCGAGAAGAACACAGCGCCGCTCGATCGTAGGGAACGCACCGGCCGGGGGCGGCTCAGACCACTGGGCGATGCCGAAGGTGGGAATCGAACCCACACGGCCCGAAGGCCACCGGATTTTGAGTCCGGCGCGTCTGCCAGTTCCGCCACTTCGGCCTGCGACGCCATGGTACGCGGTCCGCCTGCGCAACACATTTCGTTGCGCAACAAGAGGCGTTGCGCTAGCCTGAGGACATGGCAGTCGCGATCGCAACGAAGGTCGACGCGCTCCGGACCGACTTCGGCTCGGCGGCGCGGCTCGCCGACATGCTCGGTGTCAGCCGCGCGCAGGTGACCCGCTGGCTGCGCGGCTCCGGCATCGACCCGCTCAACGCGGAGAAGGTGGACCTCCTCGAGCTCGTCTGGTCGAACCTGCTGCGGCTCTACGACCGCGAAGCGGCCCTCGCGTGGCTCTTCGGGCTCAATCCCGTGCTGGGAGACCGCCGTCCGATCGACCTGATCCGGGAGGGGCGGACCGAGGCGCTGATGCGGGCCATTCGCGCCGAGCGCTCCGACTCGTTCGCGTGATCCTCCACCGCTGCCTCGCGTGGAACGAGCGCGCCGCACCGGCTGCGCCCGACGGCGCCCTCTGGTTTCCGCGGCCGTACCAGGGCGAAGGCCGGCACGACAACCCGACCGTCTACGGCTGCCTCTATCTCTCCGAGCAGCCGCTCTCGTGCATCGTCGAGCAGCTTGCGCGCTTCCGTGGCCAGCGGCTCACGGCGGCGTTGCTGCGCCGGCGTGAGTTGCCGCTCGCGCTCGCGAAGCTCGAGTTGCCCGACGGCACGCAGCTCGTCGATCTCGACGAGCCGGCCGTGCTGCGCCGCGAGCGGCTGCGTCCGTCCAGGGTCGCAACCCGGGATCGCGCGCTGACCCAGCCGCAGGCGCTCGCGCTCCACGACAAGCACGCCGAGGCCGCCGGACTGCGCTGGTGGTCGACGTTCGAGTCGCAGTGGCTGAACGTGACGCTGTTCGACCGCGCAGCCTCTGCGCTGCGGCTCGTCTCGGCGCACGCGCTCGATGTCGCCGGCGAGGAGATCGCCGCCGCCGCCGAGGTCCTCGGCCTACGCTTCGCCTGATCCGACCGCCAGCGGAAAGTACGGGGGCGAGAGCAGGAACCCGATGCTGGCGTCGGAGCCACGGTGGCCGCGGGCCATCTGCAGCGCCGCGCCGATCCCGCCGATCGGGACGAAGCCGAGCTGCCGCACCGCGGCGGCGTCTCGTGCGCCGGCGACGTAGACGGCGCCGAGCCGCTCGAGCGCGGGCCGGCAGGCCTCCCAGTCGCGGAACGGCAGCAGCGGGTGGACGGTGCCGCCCGCGCGGTACTCCTCGACGGCGCGCGCGTCCGCCGCCACGGCCTCCTCCGCGGCTCGCAGCAGCTCGGGATCGCGCGCGATCGGGTCGGAGCGAAAGAAGACGTGGTACGGCTGCTGCGTCGGCCGGGCGAAGGCGCGCCGGAAGCGGTGCACGAGGATCACGATCCCGCCGTCCTGGACCGGGAAGGCGTCGCGCCACAGACCCAGTGCGTGGGCGAGCCCGAGATAGGCCGCGAGGAGGGGGTTCGGCTGTTCCCGCGGCAGGAAGGGCGTCGTTCCGGGAATCCCGATCACGAGCGCGTCGAGTGGCTCGTCGAGGGTCGCCCGGCGCAGCTCGATCGCGCGGAGCAACGCCTCGGCGTGGGCGACGGACGGCGGCCCCGCGAGCACGGCCGCCGCGGTCCGCGTCCCCCGCAGCGTCCGGAGGACACGGCGGCGAACCGACTCGGGCGAAGCCGAAAAGGCGAGTCGCAGCGGCGAGCGCGCGATCCGCTCAGCCGCCTCGAGCTCGTACGGATAGCCGCGCAGGACGCCCGCGAACTGCGGGTGGTTGAGCACGAGCGAGACGCCGAGGAGCGGGACGCGCGCCGCCAGCGTCTGCTCCACGAGGCCGGCCAGGCGCCAGCCCTCCGAACCCGCGGTCTCGAGCAGCGACCCCGCCGTCGCGCGGCGCTGCGTCTCGGCGTCGGCGGCGGCGAGCAGCGTCGCCGGCCCGCCGTGCAGGACGGTCTCCGCCGCGCTCACGACCACCACGAGGTCGGTCTCGACGAGCTCAGGCGCGACTCGCACGCGCGGCGCACCGGGAGGGATCCCGAGGAGTGCCGGGTCCGCCGCGTCGTGTACCGCCACGCGGCCGTGAAAGCGGCGCCGCAGCTCCGGCGTCACGAGCGCGCCGATCTCCCCACGGCTCGGGCGGCGAGCGAGACCGCCGGCGACGAGCAGTGTCTGGTGCTCGGTTCGCACTCCGAGCTCCTCGAGTGCCTCGCTCACTGCCCCGATCGCCAGCCGCCTCGGGTCGCCCAGCACGTTGCCGATCGGCAGCGCGGGCGGCTCGACCACGATGGTGGCGCGGGAGGCGCGTGCGGCGAGCACCTCGAGCGGCTCCCCGTCGAGCGGGAAGCGCAGCGCCTCCTTCGTCGCCGCCTCGACGTCGGTCGCGCGGCCCGGTGCGGGAGGTCGCAGCAGCCGCGCGTCGGCGGGGGCCGACGCCACGACGACGCGGCTTCCGGAGAGGAGAGGGACGCGCGGCACCCGCGGATTCAACCAGTGCAGTTCGCGGCTAAGTACGGATTGCAGCAGGCGGGTCGAAGTTGGAAGATGCGCCAATGGCCGACGAGGAGCGCTCCCGGCGCGAGGTGCGGATCCTGCCGGCGGTGATCGGCGCCGGACTCGCGGTGGCGATCGCCGTCGGCGTCCTCGCCTACGCGGCGGGTCACTACGGCGAGCGGACGCAGACGCTCACGGTCCAGGCGGCCGGCGGGCCGGGCACGACGGCGATCATCGGGCGGACGCAGGTCTCTCCGTCTGTGGCCGCCGGAGCGCACACGTTTGTCCAGTTCGGGTGCGTCGACTGTCACGGTATGCAGGGCCGCGGCGGAGTCGATCCGGCCGTGCCTGCGCTGAAGACGGTCGGCCAGAGCCTCACGGTGGCCGCGCTCACGCACATCATCAACCACGGTCTCGGCGAGTCCGCGAACCCGAAGCAGCCGTACATGCCCGTCTGGGGCGAGGTGATCTCGAAGACGCAGGTCACCAACCTCGTCGCCTACCTCCGGGCCGGCCTGCCCGCGGTGCCCGACACGCAGCCGGTCCCGGTCCCCGCGGGACAGGGAGCCGCGGTCGCCGGCGCCGCGCTCTACGTCCGCTACGGCTGCATCAACTGTCACGGCCCGAACGGGCTCGGCGGCGTTGCGAATCCGCTCTCTGCGGACAAGTCGATCCCACCGCTCTCGGGCCAGGGCTTCCGACACGACTTCCCCACCGACCAGGCGATCGCGGCCGTGATCCGCAGCGGCAGCGTGATCGGCCGGGCGCCGATCGTGAGCATGCCGCACTGGGGCGGGATCCTCTCCAACGAGCAGATCGCCGAGCTGATCGCGTACCTGAAGACGCTGAAGTAGCGGTCAGGGAAGCGAGCGGTGGAGCCGCAGGAAGCTCGTGCGGAAACCCCGGCGCGGCCAGAATCGCGATGCGAGCAGGTTCGTCACGCGCCAGTCGACGACCATCGCCTCGTAGCCGTGCACCCGTGCCCAGGCGAACGCCGCGTCGGTGAGCACCACGCCGGCGCCCCTGCCTCGCACCTCCGGGTCCGTGACGGCGAAGCCGATAACGGAGGCGCCGGGCGGGCGCGCCAGCCCGGTGTATGTCTCGGCCATCTCGATTGGGCAGACATAGAAGTTGCCGACGATCCTCCCGTCGGCCTCGTAGACGAGGTTCGTGACGTCCTCGTGGGCGAAGTCGTCGAGGATGTCGGTCCGCGACCTCCTCCTCGGTCTGCTCGGGGAACTCCGAGAAGACCGGCGACTGCCGGTGGTGGCGCGAGAACAGCGGGCCGATCGCGACGAGCGCCTCGATGTCGTCCTCGGTCGCCTCGCGTACGCCGGGCGGCCACTCCCGCTCGGGCACGTCCGTCACCCCGTACGCATGCTGCGCGCCGAAGCCCAGCCGGAACCACGCATCGACGAGGGGCTCGTCGGTCGCGGGCACGAGGACGTGGTGCTCTTTCAGGCCCTGCTCGAACCAGCCGGCGGCGGCCTCCGCCCAGACATCCCGCAGCAGCTCCGGGTCGACTGCGGCGTGGCCGGCGGCATCGAGCCAGATGTTCGGGCCCCAGCGCTCGGGGCCGGAGCCGCCGAGCACGTACGCGCCGTCGGCGTAGGCGCCGGTCGCGCCGGCCGCGAGCAGAGCCGCGATCTCCGCGGCGTAGTCCAGGTCCGCGGGAAGCTGCGGAATCGAGGCCCGGTGGCGCTCGTGCCGGTCGGCGAGCAGGGCCGCGGCGGCCTCGACGTGCTCCTCCGAGAAGGGGACGATTGACCGCCGGGCCACGGACGTACACTCGCAGAGATGTCGCCGAAGACCCTCACCGGAGCCGAGCTCGACCTGAGCGACGCGCCCGCGCGCGAGGCCGAGCTCTTCCTCGTCGACGGCAACAACCTCGCCTACCGCGCCTTCTTCGCGCTGCCCGAGGAGCTCGCCACGAGCGAGGGCTTCCCCACGAACGCGCTCCTCGGCTTCACGAACATGCTCTTCAAGCTCCTGTCCGACTACCGGCCGAAGGGGGTCGCCGTCGCGTGGGACACGCGCCCCATCCACCGCGCCGCGCAGGCCGAGGCGGTCGAGGTCGTCTACAAGGAAGGGCGCCGGCCGATGCCGGACCTGCTCCGCGAGCAGTTCCCGCACCTCCGGCCGATCGTCGAGGCATTCGGCTACCGGAACCTCGAGTTCGAGGGATGGGAGGCCGACGACGTGATCGCGACGCTCGCGACGCGCGCCGACGAGGCCGGGATCAGGACCTGCGTCGTCTCGACCGACCGCGACGCGTTCCAGCTCGTCACCGAGAACGTCTGCCTGATGATGACGCCGCGCGGCGTGAGCGACGTCAACGTCTACACGCCGGAGCGGGTCGAGGCGCGGTACGGGATCCGCCCCGACCAGATCCCGGACTTCATCGGGCTCAAGGGCGACACCTCCGACAACATCCCCGGCGTCCCGGGGATCGGCGACAAGACCGCCGGCCAGCTCGTCGCGCAGTACGGGTCGCTCGAGGGTGTGCTCGAGCACGTGGAGGAGCTGTCGCCGGCGCGCCGCAAGAACCTGACCGAGTTCGCCGACCAGGCGCGCACCGCGAAGGTGCTCGCGACGATGCGCCGCGATCTCGAGCTCGACAGCGACCCGGCCGAGCTCGTCCTTGCTCCGCCCGACCGCGCGCAGCTGCGCGAGACGTTCCGGCAGTTCGAGTTCCGCGCGCTGCTCGGGCGCGTGGACGAGCTCGACGAGGCGGTGCCCGCGCGCGAGCGGATCTCGGCCGGGACGGCCGTCTCGTGGCACGAGGGAGCAAGTAACAAGTTGTTACAAGCGCCGGGGCTCGTGGGAATCGCGGCGGACGAGGGCCGCGTCGCCCTCGCGCTCGGCGACGAGGTCGTCGTCGCGCCGCGGCCGGAGCGGCTCGAGGGGACGTTCGTCGCGCACGACGCCAAGGCGCTGCGGGTCCAGGCCACCGACGACACGATGATCCTCGCCTACCTGATCGACCCGGCCCGCAGCGAGTACCTCCTCGACGACCTCGCGGCCGAGTACGCGGTCGAGGCGGTCGCCGAGCCGGAGGCGGAGGAGGAGACCGCGCGGCTCGTCCGCCACGCGGCGGTCACGCTGCGCCTTCGCGACCCGCTGCTCGACCGCGTGCGCGAGCGCGGCGCCGAGCCGCTCTACCGCGACGTCGAGATGCCGCTCACGGGCGTCCTCGCGCGGATGGAGCGAGGCCGGCGTCCGCATCGACACGTACCGGATGGGCGAGATCACCGCGCGCCTCGCCGACCGGCTCGAGGAGCTGGAGGCGCGCGCCTACGAGCTCGCCGGCGAGGAGTTCGTGCTCGGCTCGCCGCAGCAGCTCGGCCGCATCCTGTTCGAGAAGCTCGAGCTCACGCCCGGCCGCAAGGGCAAGACCGGCTACTCGACCGACACGAAGGTGCTGCGCTCGATCCGCGCCGACCACGAGATCGTGGCCGTGATCGAGGAGTGGCGCGAGCTCTCGAAGCTGCTCAACACGTACCTCCTGCCGCTGCCCGACATGATCGGCGAGGACGGGCGTCTGCACACGACCTTCAACCAGACGGTCGCCGCAACGGGCCGCCTCTCGACGTCGAGCCCGAACCTCCAGTCGATCCCGATCCGCACGGAGCTCGGGCAGCGAGATCCGCTCCGCCTTCGTCGCGGAGCCGGGCGCGCGGCTGATCTCGGCCGACTACTCGCAGATCGAGCTGCGCATCCTCGCGCACGTCTCCGGCGAGCCGAAGCTGCGCGAGGCGTTCGAGCGCGGGGAGGACATCCACACCGCGACCGCGGCCGAGGTGCTCGGCGTCGACCCGGCGAAGCTGACCTCGGCAGAGCGGTCGATCGCCAAGATGATCAACTTCGGGATCGTCTACGGGATCTCGGCCTTCGGCCTCTCCGAGAACCTCGAGATCCCGCGCGAGCAGGCGCAGGAGTACATCGACGCCTACCTCGCGCGCTTCCCGCTCGTGCAGGACTTCATCTAGCGCACGATCGAGCAGGCGGAGCGCGACGGCTACGTGACGAGCCTGCTGGGCCGGCGACGGCCGGTGCCCGAGCTGCGCGTGCGCAATCGCGCCACGCGCGGGTTCGGCGAGCGCGTGGCGGTCAACTTCGTGATGCAGGGCTCGAACGCGGACATCATCAAGGTGGCGATGGTCGCGATCGAGCGGCGGCTGCGCGAGGAGGGAAGAAGCGCGCGGCTCGTGCTCCAGGTGCACGACGAGCTCCTGCTCGAGGCGCCCGACGCGGAGACCTCGGTGGTGAAGGAGCTCGTGCGCGAGGAGATGTGCTCGGCCTACCCGCTCGACCCGCCGCTCGCGGTCGACGTCGGCGCGGGCGACTCGTGGGCCGACGCGAAGAGCTAGCGCGAAGCCTGGTCAGGCGTGAGGACGCTCGCTCAGCCGAGCGTGCCTTCGTCTGCGGCTCGAAAGGGCATCGACGCCGAGGCATCCTGGCGGCTTAGCGTGGCCGGTTCGGTAGCCTGACCGAGGCAGCGTAGATGTCGGGCAGTCCGCTGTCTGTTTGAGCGCTTCCCCAGCTGAGCACTGCGGCGCCGCTCGAGTTGGCGGAGATGCCGAAGGTGTCGCCTGGCCACGCTCTCGGATCACCGAGCGCGTTCGGGATCTTCAGTGCGGGGCTTGTCCATCCGTGGCCGATGGACAGCCGCCGCACGTGTGTCGAGTACCAACCTCCGGCGGTCGTCTGCCAGGCGACGTACACCTGGCGTCGACCCGCGGCGGCGATCTCGATGAGGTTCTCGTTCTTGGAGGAGCCGACTCGCTTCGAGGAGGTGACACGCAGCGGCTTCGACCAGCGCCGGCCCCCGTCGCTCGACCAGGCGAGCCAGGCGGTGTCGCGACGCTTGTGCTGCGTGTCCCAGGCGGCGAAGAGGTCTCCGGCCGAGTCGACGGCAAGGGAGCCGTCGATCCACCAGACCGGGAGAGCGATGGACCCCGCGCGCGGGTCGACGGCGACGGGGGTCGACCACGTCGCCCCGCCATCGGTAGAGCGAGTGAAGTACTCGTGTCCCGGCGACAGCGCGAACGTGGTCGGGTCAGTGGGATGCTGCCAGTAGAGGACGTCGAGCGTCCCGTTTCGCTCGGCGACGATCGGTGCGCTAAAGACGCCGCCCAGCGGGAAGCCGGGACTGATCGATACGAGCTGCGTCCAGGTCCTTCCGCCGTCCGACGACTTCTGCATCACGGCGTTGAACTGGCCGGCCACGAAGTAGTCGCTACCTCCCGGCCCTCCGACGATCTTCCCCTTGCCCGAAGGGCCGTAGTCCCAGGTGACGTAGACCGTCCCGTCCGGCCCGACCGCGACGAAGTCACGGTCGCCAAAGTTGGCGCTCGTCGTCGAGTCCGGCGGTGGAAGCGTCGAGACTCGCGTGAACGTCTTGCCGTGATCGACCGACACCGCCACGGCCGGCACGTTTGGGTCTCCGTGGGAAGCGTCGAGGGGACGCGTCATGTACGACACGTACACCATCCCATTGGACGCGACAGCGACAGCCGGGTCCCATTCGACGACCCCGCCGGGAAGGTCGGGCGAAAGGACGGGCTTCGCCGGACCAAACTTGCGCCCACCATCGGTCGAGCGGGCAAATCCGATCCTGAAGCTGCCACAGCCCATCCAAGCCTCGTAGACGTAGCGGCCCTGCACGGCCTGGATCGGCTCGGCGTTGCCAGTCTTTGCGGCGCAACGGCTCACGAGCACAGGTCGCGTCGCGCGCGGCACGCTCGCCGACGCCGCCGAAACGCACACCAGAAGCAGCAAAAAGAAGGCCGAACCGCGCCGGACACCCATCACTCGACCCGAGCCTGCACCATCCCCTTCCTTCTATCTCGCACGGCTTGTCACTTCAAGTTCGGCCTCAACCGCGCCGGTGCTCATGCTTTGAAGCGTCGCTCATCCTCAGACATCGGAGTAGCCCTCGCTCGGGGGTCATTCCGGAACACTGGCCTAGGCCAGCGATATCCCGCAGCTTCTAGCGGCCGACGCGAACCCTGAAGGGTCGGCTCCAGGCCCGCTGCCAGACCTGGCCGCCCTGCGGCTGGCTGTTCGCCTCCGCGATGTAGATGGTTTTCGCACGAGGCCGGACGCGGAGCCGCCAGAGCAACTCGCCGAAGGGAGCATTCTTCGTCCCGGGGTGGACCTTGGCCCTGACGACCGCGATCCGGTGGAATTCGTGGTAGCGGTCGGGGCGGGCCAGCACGATGATCGGCTGCGGCGTGCCCGCGCTGGGCGGCGACCAGTTGCTGTTCGCTTCCTGGAGCCTCCCATGCAGCTTCACCTGCGATCCGCGGCTGACGGAGTGGTTTCGCGCCAGGAGGGAGACGCTGCGGCCGACGGCCTCGATGACGAGGTGCGCCTGGCTCGCTCCGTCGACGGTGTAGGGATAGTCGCCCACGAAGCTCCAGAAGCCGCTGGGGCACTGCCCACGGGTGCCGGGTGCGACCTCGATCGAGCACGACCCGTTCGCGAAGGCAACCGCATGCGTCACGGTATCCGTGTTGCTGAACCAGACCGGGCCTAGGCCGGCCGGGACCTTCAGGACCGCCGGTGAAGGCCCGGTGGGAGTCAGAGAGATGACGAAGGCCGGTCGAAGCGCCGAGCCCGCGCCGGGGAAGGCGAGCAGAGCCAGCACCCCGAGGAGCGCGAGCTGCGCAATCAGCCACCGGCGCCGCACCATGTCCTCTCGACCGTAGCTCCGCCGCCGCGGCGCGCCCACAGCCGTTTGTCCAGATGCGTGCCGGACCCTCGATCGTGTACCTATTTGCAATCGGGGCCGATCGCGTTTCAAATGCAGGAGTGTCGTCCGCCCGCGAAGCTCTCGCCGGCATCACGATCCCGCAGCGGCTGCTCATTGCCTCGGCGGTGGTCTACGGCGCCGTCTTTGCGCTGCTCGTCGAGTACGGCCGGCCCGGGCTCGGCATCGGGGAGGGCTTCTTCGTGGCCGTGATCCTCGCGGCCGCGGCGACCGGGCCGGGCCTGGGAGCGATTGCCGGTCTCGGGGCGCTCTTCCTCTATGAGCTCGCGATCCACGAGCGGGTGGGTCTCGTCTGGCCCGACTTCGACCGCCCGCCTGCGCTGGTCCGCCTCGTCGCGTACGTCGCTGCCGGGGTCGTGACCGGCTTCCTCGCTCGGCGCCTGCGGCTCATGCTCGCGCAGTCGCTGCACGTACTCGAGGAGCTCTCCGACCTTGCCTACGGCCGGGTCGACTGGGCGGCGCTCGAGGGCGCCCGCCGCGCTCAGGACGCGTCGCCGGACCGCGTGTAGCCGAGCTCTGCGAGGAGCGGGCCGGCCTCGGCCTCGACGTCGGCGACCTGCTCGGGCGTCAGCTCCTTGCGCCAGCGGCCGATCGAGGAGTCCCGGAAGCCGTCCAGCGCCCGGTGCGTCGACGTCACGTTCGCGCCGAGGAACGCGGCGAGCTCGTCGGCCACGCCCGCGAGGCTCTCGTACCGGATCTCGAGCAGCCGGTCGCCCGCGCCGGCCGCGCGCACGGCCTCGACGTATCGCCGCCAGGCCCACGCGCAACGCCGGGCGTCGCTCACCCGCGTGAACTCCTCTCGCCGGTCCGGCTCGACCCAGAAGCGCGGCTCCGACCCGTACGGCAGGCGCGCGTCGTCCTTGCCTTCGGTGTCGGCGTTCAGCCAGCCCCGCTCCAGCAGCGAGCAGACGACGTCGCGGCCGTCCCGCACCGCGTGCACGGCGAGCGCCTGCGGATACGCCTCCAGCGCAGCCCCGAGCACGTGCGCGGTCTCGGGCGTCTGCTCGACACCGCGCAGCCCCCACGCGAGACCGATTCGCCGGATCCGCTCGAGAATCGTGCGCAGCTCGGCCGCGGAGGGCTGCTCGGGCAGCGCCGCCTTCCACGGCGTCACCTCGCCGAAGTCCACGAAGCCGGGGAGGCCGCCGATTGCCCGGCCGACGAACGTCGTCCCCGAGCGCGGGCAGCCGACGACGAACACGAGCCGCTCCTCCCGCCCGAGCCTCGGCCGCTGCACGAGTGCCCGTTCCGCGACCCGTGCTCCGGCGGTGCAGTAGTCGAGCAGCGCGCTCACAAGGTCTCCGGGATCGAGTCCGGCACGAGCCCGAGCCCCTGTCGCAGCGTCTCGATCAGCCGCTGCGCCTCGGCGAGCAGCGACGCGAGCTCGTCGGCCTCGTCCCGCGGAACCTCGACGGTCACGCGCACCGGCGACCGGGCGGTCGAGGAGAGCGCCACCGTCTCCACGCCGTCGCTCGCGAGCGCGGTCACGTCGAGGTACTCGTCGCGCGCGAGCCGGCGGCCGGGCTCGAACCGATCCGCGGCGGCGCCGAGCCGCTCCGCGAGAACGCCCGCGTAGTGGCCGGGCACGCGGATCGTCGCTTCGCCGCTGCGCAGGCCGATCGTCGCGGACCAGCTCCCGTAGGCGTCGCCGTCGCCGTCATGGCGCACGACCGCCACCGCACAGGAGTCCGTGATGCCGATCGGATACCGCTCGTCCACTCGTCGCAGCCTAGCTCCGGCTGCCGGACGAGCTCCCGCGCACCGCCGGTACACTTGCTCGCCGCATGACCAACGAGACAATCAACGATCCGCGGCTCGAGGAAGGCGTCTGGACGACCGATCCCGAGACCGGCGAGCTCGTCCCCGACTACGAGTCGACCTTCCCCACCATCGAGGAGGGTCAGGTCGTGAACGGCACCGTCGTCCGCGTCGACAAGGACGAGGTGCTCGTCGACATCGGCTACAAGTCGGAGGGCGTCATCCCGGTCTCGGAGCTGTCGATTCGCCGCTCGATCAACCCGGCCGACGAGGTCTCGCTCGGCGACGACATCGCCGCGCTCGTGCTCACGAAGGAGGACGCCGAAGGCCGGCTGATCCTCTCGAAAAAGCGCGCCCGCTTCGAGATCGCGTGGAAGGCGATCGAGAGCGCCCACGAGAAGGGCGAGCCGGTCACCGGCCGCGTGATCGAGGTCGTCAAGGGCGGTCTGATCCTCGACCTCGGCGTGCGCGGCTTCCTGCCGGCGTCGCTCGTCGACATCCGCCGCGTGCAGGACCTCGACGAGTTCATGGGCCAGGAGCTCGAGTGCAAGGTCATCGAGCTCAACCGCTCGCGCAACAACGTCGTCCTCTCGCGCCGCGCCGTGCTCGAGGAGGAGCGCAAGGAGCAGCGGCAGCGGATCCTCGACCAGCTCAACCCGGGGACGTGGTCGAGGGCACGATCTCCAACATCGTCGACTTCGGCGCATTCGTCGACCTCGACGGGATGGATGGCCTCATCCACATCTCCGAGCTTTCGTGGAGCCACGTCAACCATCCGTCCGAGGTGCTCGAGATCGGGCAGACGGTCAAGGTTCAGGTGCTCGACATCGACCGCGAGCGCCAGCGGATCTCGCTCGGTCTCAAGCAGACCCAGACCGACCCGTGGCAGCAGGTGCTCGACAGCTACCAGGAGGCGACGTCGTGCAGGGCACGTGACGAAGGTCGTCACGTTCGGCGCCTTCGTCGAGATCCTCCCGGGCGTCGAGGGGCTCGTCCACATCTCCGAGCTCGCGCAGCACCACGTCGAGAACCCGCGCGAGATCGTCTCGCAGGGCGACAAGGTCAACGTCCGGATCCTCGAGGTCGACGCCGATCGCCGGCGCCTCTCGCTCTCGCTCAAGCGCGTCGAGGACGGCGATGCCCGTCCAGCCGATGCCCGGCGAGGAGGGAGGCCGCCCGCGCTCGGGCTCTCCGACGAGGTCTTCGCCGACGAGGTTCCCGCTGCCGAGGCGCTCGAGGCTCCCGCCGAGGAAGAGCCGGTCGCCGAGGTCGAGGTCGTCGAGGAGGAGCCTGCGGCCGCCGAGCCGGAGCCGGAGACCGAGGAGCCTGCGGCCGAGGCCGAGCCTGTTGCAGAGGAAGAGCCCGTTGCCGAGGCCGAGCCTGCGGACGAGGCCGAGCCGGTCGCGGAGGAAGAGCCGGTAGCCGAGGAAGAGCCGTCGCGGAGTCCGAGCCCGAGGCAGAAGCCGAGGAGCCCGAGCCGGCCGCCGAGGCAGAGGCGCCGGCCGCCGATGCCTCCGACGAGGCCGAGCCGACCGAGTAGCGCCTCGTCCGGTGATGGTCTCGCGTCTCTGGCGAGCGAAAAGCGAGCGATTCAAGGACGCAGGGAGCGCCGATAGCTGGTGCTATCGGCGCGACCGAGGACGCAGCAGCGCGACGCTTTGCAGCCGCCAGAGGCGCCCTGACCATTGCCGGGTGGGGCGCTCATGAAGCGACCGCTCGCGGTCGCGCTCACGGGCGGGATCGCAGCCGGCAAGAGCGAGGCGTTGCAGGCGTTCGCGGCCACGGCGCGGCTGTGATCTCGAGCGACGACGTCGTCCACCGTCTCTATCGCGAGGACGAAGGACTGCAAGCGGTCCTGCGCGAGCGCTGGGGCGAGCGCGTCTTCCGGGAGGGCGAGGTCGACCGGAAGGAGATCGGGCGCATCGTCTTCTCCGACCGGGCCGAGCTCGCGTGGCTCGAGTCCGAGCTCCACCCACGCGTGCGGGCGGCCACCGACGAGTGGCTCGCCGAGCAGACGGCCGACGTGGCCGTCGCCGAGATCCCGCTCCTCTACGAGACCGGCGGCGAGGCGCGCTTCGACCGGGTCGTGGTCGTGACCGCGCCGCCCGAGGTTCGGGACGCGCGACGTGGGGACGTCGGGGACAGGGAGGATCGGCTCGTGCCCGAAGAGGAGAAGGTGCGCCGGGCCGACTTCGCCTACGTCAACGCCGGCTCGCTCGAAGAGCTCGACGCCTTCGTCGCCGGAGTCCTGGAGGAGCTGCGACGGCTCTGAAGCGTTCGCTCGCCATCGCCGCCCTCGTCCTCGCGGCGCTCGGCGGCGTTCGCCTACCTGCAGCACATCCGAGCCGTCGTGGTACGCGCGGCTGTGGTATCCGCTGCACTACTCGACGATCGTCCGCGTCTACGCCCGGCAGGATCATCTCGACCCCGCGCTGCTCGCCGCGGTGATCGAGACGGAGAGCAAGTTCAACCCGAACGCGCGCTCGACGCCGGCGCAGTCGGGCTCATGCAGCTGACGCCGAACACGGCCAAGGGCATCGCCCAGTTCACCGGCGGCAGCCGCTTCCGCCTCTCCGACCTCACGAACCCGGACATCAACATCCGCTACGGCGCCTGGTACCTCGGGCATCTGCTCCAGAAGTACGGGACGAGCGGCTCGCGCTCGCCGCCTACAACGCGGGGGAGCAGAACGTCGACAGCTGGCTGCAGGCGCACGAGGGGATCCAGTTCGCGGAGACGAGCGCCTACGTCGCCAAGGTCGAGCGGCTGAAGGGGATCTACCGCCGCGCGTACGCGCACAGCTCGGCTACAGCTAGCTGACGCGCTCCTCGAGCTCGTTGCTCTTGTTCGTGAGCGCGGCGAAGCCGGCCTGGAGGAAGTCGTTCAGACCGGCGGCGCCGAGGGTCCAGAGAGGAGCCGTCCGAAGCGGGGCGCAACGATCTGGGTCGCGCCGAGGCCCGCGGCGACCCAGGTGCCGACGCAGCGGCTGCACGTCACGAGCTCGCCGATCGCCTGCCGCAGGCCGCCGTTCTCGAGCGGCTCCTCGCCGCCCTCGTGCGCGTGTCCTTCGACGAACGGCTCGCGGAGGAAGCTCGTCACCTGGTCGCGCGAGAGCGTCCGCGACGCCTTGTAGGTGGCGAACGCCAGGGTCACGAGATCGAGTGCGGTGTGCTCCCTGGGATCGCGGCCGAGCAAGCGCGCGAGCACGGTCGCGGTCGCGAGGCCGCCGCAGAACGTCGCCATGATCGCGGCGTACGTGCTGTAGGGAGGCTGCGGCTCGGGCTCCATGAAAGCCTTCTGCGCGGCCGAGCCGTTCGGGAAACTGTAGGACGGCGAGATGAAGATCCGCGCCGCGGTGCTCGAGGAATTCGGCCGGCCCCTCGAGGTGCAGGAGGTCGAGCTGGCGGAGCCCAGGCAGGCGAGGTGCTCGTGCGCCTCGTCGCCTGCGGCGTCTGTCACACCGACCTGTACACGGCGTCCGGCGCCGACCCTCCGGGCTACGCCCCGACGGTGCTCGGGCACGAGGGCGCGGGTGTCGTCGAGCGGGTCGGCGAGGGCGTCGCCTCCCTCGCGCCCGGCGACCACGTCGTGACGCTCTTCTCCCCGCAGTGCCGGGAGTGCGCGCACTGCCTGGACCCGCGCACCAACCTCTGCCTCGCGATCCGGGAGCAGCAGAACCAGGGCTTCCTCCCGGACGGGACGACCGGCTCTCGCGCGAGGGCGAGCCGATCCGGCACTTCATGGGGACGTCGACGTTCGCGGAGTACACGGTCATGCCGGAGATCGCGCTGGCGAAGATCGCTCCCGAGGCGCCGCTCGACCGCGCCTGCGTGTTCGCCTGCGGCCTCTCGACCGGGCTCGGCGCCGCGCTCAACACCGCCAAAGTGCAGGCCGGCTCGACGTGCGTCGTCTTCGGCGCCGGCCTCGTCGGTCTCGGCGCCGTCGCCGGCTGCCGGCTCGCAGGGGCGGAGAGGATCGTCTGCGTCGATCCGGCCGAGCAACGGCTCGAGCTCGCGCGCGGCCAGGGCGCGACCGACACGCTCGCGGGCGGGCCGGAGGTCGTCGAGCAGATCGTCGAGCTGACCGGCGGCTTCGGCGCCGACTACACGTTCGAGGCGACCGGCCGGGTCGACGTGATGCGCCAGGCCGTCGAGTCGGCGCGCATGGGCTGGGGCCTCGCGACGGTCTGCGGGGTCGCCGGCAAGGGGGAGACGCTCGACGTCGTTCCGCGCTTCCTGATCACGGGACGCCGCATCGCGGGCTCCTCCTTCGGCGGAGTCAAGGGCCGCGACCAGGTGCCGCAGTTGGTCGACCGCTACCTCGCGGGCGACATCGACGTCGACCCGCTCATCTCCCACACGCTCTCGCTCGACGAGGTCAACCGCGGCTTCGACCTGATGCACGCGCAGGACGGCATCCGCAGCGTGATCGCGTTCGGCACCTGAGCGAGGAGCGCCATCATCGGCTAGTCCTCGATCTGCGCCTTTCCGGCCCGCTGCGATGCGTCGACTGCGGCTCGCATGGCCTTGAGTTTCTCCGGCGAATGACCGGCCCAGTCGAGGAGCTCACCGACGACGCGCATGGGCTCACGGCTACGGAAGGACCGGGTTGGATTCCCCGGGAACTTCTTGTCGGTCAGGTTCGGGTCGTCCTCGAAGTCCCCGGTGGGCTCGACGATGTAGATGCGCGCGCGGCCCTCGCCGCCGGCGAGCTCGGCGCCCCAGACCGCGGCGTCGAGCTTTCCGGTGAAGTAGACGTAGTTCATCACGCGGCCTGTCTCGAAGTTCGATTCGTGCCCCGGGACGAGCAGTTCGCCCACCGCGAGGTCTGCCTTCGTGCCGTGGAGGTACACGCCCTCCTCGTACGGCTCGAACGGCACGGGCTCGCGCGAGGCGTTCACGCGACGATGCTAGCGTCGAGCGAAGCGGCGACTGGGCGACGCCGCGAACGGCGTTCGTCTGGGATCGCCGAGGAGAGCCAGAGTCGCCTGGGCCGGCGCCCTCTCGCCTGGCGACGCTCGCGGTCCGGCGCGGCGCTGGTGCGACAGGTGACCGGAGATACCCTGTCTCCGATGGCCGAGTTGCGCACGACCTCCGACTACCGCCCGACCGGCGACCAGCCGACGGCGATCGACAAGCTCGCCGACGGGATCCTCGCGCGGGCGAGCAGTTCCAGACGCTCGTCGGCGCGACCGGCACCGGCAAGACGGCGACCATGGCGTGGACGATCGAGAAGATCGGCCGGCCGGCGCTCGTCATCGCCCACAACAAGACGCTCGCGGCCCAGCTCTGCAACGAGTTCCGGGAGTTCTTCCCGCACAACGCCGTCGAGTACTTCGTCTCCTACTACGACTACTACCAGCCCGAGGCGTACGTCCCGCAGGCCGACCTCTACATCGAGAAGGACTCGTCGCGGAACGACGACATCGCGCGGCTGCGGCTCGCCGCGACCTCGTCGCTCTTCACGCGCCGCGACGTGGTCGTCGTCGCGTCCGTCTCCTGCATCTACGGCCTCGGCTCGCCGGAGGAGTGGCGCGAGCGGATGATCTATCGTCGAGGTCGGCAGCCGAGCACGACCGCGACCTCGCTGCTGCGGAAGCTCATCGACTCGCAGTACGTCCGCAACGACACGATGCTCGGCCGCGGCCGCTTCCGCGTGAAGGGCGACGTCGTCGAGGTGCAGCCCGCGAACCAGGAGACCGCGTACCGCATCTCCTTCTTCGGCGACCTCGTGGAGGGGATGACGCACTTCGACCCGCTGACGGGCGAGGTGCTGCGCCAAGCTCGACAACCTCTCGATCTGGCCGGCGACCGAGTACGTCACCTCGCAGCCGACGGTCGAGCGCGCGGTCGACGAGATCCGCGCCGAGATGGAGGCGCAGGTCGCGCGCTTCGAGGAGGAGGGGAAGTTGCTCGAGGCGCACCGGATCCGGCAGCGCACCGAGTACGACCTCGAGATGCTCAAGGAGCTCGGCTTCTGCAACGGGATCGAGAACTACTCGCGGATCCTCGAGGGGCGAGCCGCCGGGACGCACCCGTTCACGCTGCTCGACTACTTCCCGAGCGACTTCGTCGTCTTCGTCGACGAGTCGCATCAGACGGTGCCGCAGCTCGGCGGCATGCACGAGGGCGACCGCTCGCGCAAGCAGACGCTCGTCGACTTCGGCTTCCGGCTGCCGTCGGCGCTCGACAACCGGCCGCTCCGCTTCGACGAGTTCCTGCGCAAGGTGCCGCAGCTCGTGTTCGTCTCGGCGACGCCGGGCCCGTTCGAGCTCCGCAACTCGACGGTCGTCGCCGAGCAGCTGATCCGCCCGACCGGCATCGTCGATCCCGACGTCGAGCTGCGCGCCGACCAAGAACCAGATCGACGACCTGCTCGGCGAGATCCGCGCGCGCGAGGCGGCGGGTGAGCGCGTGCTCGTGACGACGCTGACGAAGAAGATGGCCGAGGACCTGACCGACTACCTGCTCGAGTCGGGCGTCAAGGCGCGCTATCTCCACTCCGAGATCGACACGATCGAGCGGATCCAGATCATCCGCGAGTTGCGGCTGGGCGAGTTCGACGTCCTGGTGGGCGTGAACCTCCTCCGCGAGGGCCTCGACCTGCCCGAGGTGTCGCTCGTGGCGATCCTCGACGCCGACAAGGAGGGCTTCCTGCGCGGCCGGACGAGCCTCATCCAGACGATCGGCCGCGCGGCGCGGAACATCAACGGCAAGGTGCTGATGTACGCCGACAAGCAGACCGAGGCGATCATGGAGGCGCTCGACGAGACGAACCGCCGCCGCGCCGTCCAGCTCGCGTACAACGAGGAGCACGGGATCGTGCCGGAGACGATCGCAAAGGGCGTCTCCGACATCGCCGGGCTGCTCCAGCTCGAATCGCCGACGGTGCCCTCCTCGCGGCGGCGCCGGGGCGCGGCGAAGGTCGAGGGGATGTCGCGCGAGGACCTCGAGAAGCTCGTCGTCACGCTCGAAGAGGAGATGTACCTCGCCGCCGAGGAGCTGCGGTTCGAGTACGCGGCGAAGCTTCGCGACGAGATCAAGGACCTGCGGCGCGACCTGCAGGCGTTCGAGCAGACCGCCGCGTAACAGGACGCACGTACTGCGCCTTCATGCCGCCGCGCTAGGCTCCTCGCATGCTCCTCGGAGATCTGATCGCCGCCCTGTTCCTCGGCTTCATCACCGGTGCGCTGGCGCGCTTCGCGCTGCCCGGGCCCGACCCGATGCCGGCGTGGCTCACGATCGCGATCGGCCTGCTGGGAACCGTGGCCGGCAGCGCGATCGTGCTCAGCATCGGAGGGCGCAAGGCCGCCTCGTGGTCGGGCCTCGCGAGCTTCGCCATCGCGGTCGGGCTCGTCGTGATCTACCGGCGCTTCGTCCAGAAGCGGCCGCTCTGGGGAAAGGAGGCCCGCCGCTTCCCCGAGCGGGGCTTCGGCGTCGAGCAATATCGCGAGCGGCTGAAGCGGGCCGGCATCGATCCGGACCAGATCGGCCAGCAACCGTTCGGGGTCTTGCAGGCGAGGCCGCCCATGCAGCCGCAGGCGACCACCGCCCATCCCCGCTCCGGCGACGGCCCGACGGACAACCCGGCGCACTTTCTCGGCCTGCTCGAGGAGCTCCACGACACGGGCGTGCTCGAGGACGACGAATACAACGCGGCGCGGATGCGCCTGCTCGAGAGCCTGCGCTAGGAACTCGTCTAACGGAGGAAGCGGCGCTCGGCGCTCAGCGTCCAGTCGCCACGCGACCAGCGGAACGTGCGGACGACGATCGCGTCGGCGTCCGCCTCGTGGAGGTGGAGCCCGCGCGCCTCGCCCAGGCGCCGCGGCCGCGGCCGGCCGAGCCCGGGCGCGATCGCGACGACGGCCGTGCGCGCCTCGTCTCCGACGACCTCGAACTCGTGCCGCTCGCTGACCGCCGCCTGGTGGATGTGGCCCGCGAGGATGAGGTCCGCGCCCGCGTCGACGAGAGTCCGCAACACGTGGTTCCGGCGCGAGACGGGCCGCTTGCGGGCCGCCGCCACGGCGCGCCGAGCAGGTGGTGGTGGAGGACGGCGACGCGCAGGGCTCCGTCCTCGGCTGCGGCGAGCCGCGCCGCCGCGCCCTCGCAGCTGCGTCCCGCTCAGCGCGCCGCCCTGATGGCGGAACGGCCGGGCCGAGTTGAGGCCGACGACCTGCAGGCCCGGGGTCGTAGGCGGTCGGCTCGGTCGTCTGCCAGACCCGCTCGAACTCCGCCCACGGGCGGACGAAGCGCGACGGCGTGTACGGGAGGTCGTGGTTGCCGGGCACGGCGAGCACCGGCGGCCCGAGCGAGCGCAGCAGCTGCCGCGGCGCGTTCGAGCTCGCTCCCGGCGCCCGCGATGCGCGAGATCGCCGGAAGCCACGACGAGCTGGGGCTCCAGCCGCTCCACGAGCCGCGCCAGCGCCTGCTCGACTTCGTGCTCCTCGTGTGTACCGACGTGGCAGGTCGGAAACATGGAGGAGCCGCGCCGTCACGACCGAACGAGGCTATAGATTCCAGTCATGGCCGCGAAGAAGATCAGCCGAGATCTTCGACGACCTCTACCTCGGGCTCCGGGCCGGCGGCGCGCTGCGCAAGCAGCGGCGCGGCGAGGAGCTGACGCACGAGGAGAAGGAGGCGCTCGGCCGCTGGCAGCGCCTCTCGACGGCGCGCAAGACGGCCGCGATCGGCGCCTTCGCCGTCGGCACGTTCGGGCTCGGCTTCACGCTGGGCGGCCTCGTCTTCGGCCGCTGGCGCAAGGCGTAGCCAGGAGGGCTTGGCGAAACAGTCTGTGCCGCCGGCGCACGCTGCTCGTCCGCTCAGCGGGTCCTCGGTCGCTAGCGCTGCTATTTCCCTGCGCTGTCTAGCGAACACGCACGCCGACGACGAGCGGCTTTCGCCAAACCCCCTAGCTCCTTCGCCCGTACCGGCGAAGAGCACCGCCGGCGCGTCCTCCTCGGCGGGATCGCGACCGTGGATCACGACGTCGATCAGCGTGCACGACGATCGCTGCGATCGGGATCGCGATCAGGACATAGATGGCGCCGAGCAGGTAGCCGATCGCGAGATCACCGAGATGAGCACGACGAGCGGCGACAGCCCGACCGCGTGACCCATCACGCGCGGGGCGATCACGTAGTCCTGGAGCTGCCGCAGGACGAGCACCGCGATGCCGGCGCCGATCGCCACCGTCCAGCCGGCCGTCAGGCCGGCCCCGATCGCGATCACCCCGGCGGCGAGCGGGCCGACGATCGGCACGAGCTCGACGATGCCGGCGAAGGAGCCGATCAGCAGCCAGTACGGCTCGCCGTCGAGCCAGAACGCGAACGAGAGCAGCGTCGCGACGATCACCACGAGCAGGAACTGCCCGCGCACGAACGCGCCGAGCTTCATGTCGATCAGGACCCACGTGTCGCGGGTCACGCGCCGGTGCCGGCGCGGCACCACCGACTGCACGAGCGCGATCGTGCTGTCGCGCTCGAAGATCCAGTACGCGCCGACGGCGAACATGAACAGGATCCCCACGACGATCTCGAACGCGTCTTCGTCACGGTGATCGCGGGGTGGAGCAGGCTCGCACCCGAGGGAGCTGCCGCAGTCGCTTGTCGATCGCGCTGAGGATCTCGTGCCGGATGCCGTGGGAGTGGACGGCCGCGTGGTGCAGCTGGGAGCGTGAGGTCGGCACCTGGCCGATCGCGTGGTCGACCTGCGTGATGGCGGCGGGGACGACGAGGTAGAGGAAGAGCCCGATGGCGGCGAGGAACGCGAGGTAGTGGATGACGACGCCGACGCTCCGCGGCACGCGGGCCCGGCGGTAGAGCCCCTCGACGCTCGGCCGCATCGCCGACGCGATCACGAAGCCGAGAAACAGCAGCGCGATCACCAGCCTGAGCTTCCAGACTGCGAGTGCGAGGACGACGATGGCAACGGCGACGAGGGTCGCGGTCGCCGCTTTGCGTGCGGTTCCAGTCATTTTGCGAGGGATTCCCTTGCACAACACGAAGCAAGCGGCCGTGGATACGCCCGTCCTCGAGGCTCACCGGCACGGGATCGCGCTCGCGCGCCCGCTGCTGCGTGCCCTCCTCCTCGCACTCGCGGGCGCGGCGTGCTTCTTCGCGCCGTGGACGGCCTTCGCGGCCGCCGGAGCGGTCCTGCTCGCTCTCGCCGCGCTGATCGCGGTCGTCGGGGTCGCCCGCTGGGACCGGACGCACCTCGCGGTCACCGGGAACGCGTTCGTCGTCGAGCACGGGTTCCTGAGCCGGCGCAGCGCTTCGATCTCGCTCAACGGCACGGTGTTCGAGATCGAGCGGCCGCTGCTCGGCCGCATTCTCGGCTACGGCACCGTCGTCGCCGGCGAGCTCGAGATCGACTGCGTCCCGCGGCGGCTGACGCGGCTGCTCCAGCAGCACCGCTAGCGCCGTCCGAACGTCTGTTCGTCCCGGTAGAATGGCCCTCGTATGGCTGCCGACGAACTTGTGGTCCACGGCGCCCGCGAGCACAACCTGAAGGACATCACCGTCCGTCTGCCGCGGAACCGCCTCATCTGCATCACCGGGCTCTCGGGCTCCGGCAAGTCGTCCCTGGCCTTCGACACGATCTACGCCGAGGGCCAGCGCCGCTACGTCGAGTCGCTCTCCGCCTACGCGCGCCAGTTCCTGCAGATGATGGAGAAGCCGGACGTCGACCACATCGACGGCCTCAGCCCGGCGATCTCGATCGACCAGAAGACGACCTCGCGGAACCCGCGCTCGACGGTCGGCACCGTGACCGAGATCTACGACTACCTCCGTCTGCTCTACGCGCGGGTCGGCCGGCCGCACTGCCCGATCTGCGGCAAGCCCATCGCGGGGCAGAGCCTCGACGCGATCGTCGACCAGGTGCTGAAGCTCGAGGAGGGGACGCGCTTCACGGTCAACGCGCCGATCGTCCGCGACCGCAAGGGCGAGTACAAGAACGAGTTCGAGGACCTGATTCGGGAGGGCTTCACGCGCGTCAAGGTCGACGGCGAGCAGTACGTCCTCGAGGAGGGCGTGCCGGAGCTCGACAAGAAGTTCAAGCACACGATCGAGGTCGTCGTCGACCGCCTCGTGATGCGCGCCGACCTCCGGCTGCGCCTCACGCAGTCGATCGAGACGGCGGCCGGGCTCGCCGACGGGCTCGTCGCGGTCGACCTAGTCGAGACGGGCGAGCAGCTCATCTTCTCCGAGAACTTCGCCTGCCCGGACCACGGCGTCTCGCTGCCGGAGCTCCAGCCGCGGATCTTCTCCTTCAACGCGCCGCACGGCGCCTGCCCGCGCTGCACGGGCCTCGGCTCGCAGCAGGAGATCGACCCCGACCTGCTCGTCCCGGATCCGTCGCTCTCGATCGACGACGGCGCGCTCGTGCCGTGGTCGGTCGGCGGCTCGTCGGGTTTCTACGAGGCCGTGATCCAGGCGATCGCCGACCGCTACGAGATCGACACGTCGAAGCCGTGGTCCGAGCTGACCGAGGCCGAGCAGGACCGCTTCCTCAACGGCACGGACGGCGAGAAGCTCTACGTCCAGTACCGCAACCGGATGGGCCGCCGGCGCCAGTACATGCTCGCGTTCGACGGCATCGTCGCGAGCCTGCAGCGCCGCTACCGCGAGACCGACTCGTCGACGGCGCGCGAGCGGATCGAGGAGTACATGTCGCTTCGTCCGTGCCCGGTCTGCAACGGCGCCCGCCTGAAGCCGGAGGTGCTCGCGGTCACGGTCGGCGACCGGTCGATCTACGAGTTCACGACGATGTCCGTCGCGCGGGCGCTCTCCTTCCTCGACGAGCTCGGTCTGACGCCGACCGAGGAGCTGATCGGCCACCGGATCGTGAAGGAGATCCGTGAACGGCTCGACGTTCCTCGACGACGTCGGCGTCGGCTACCTCACGCTCGACCGCGCGGCGGCGACGCTCTCGGGCGGCGAGGCCCAGCGGCTGCGGCTGGCCACGCAGATCGGCTCGCAGCTCGTCGGCGTCCTCTACATCCTCGACGAGCCCTCCATCGGTCTCCACCAGCGCGACAACGCGAGGCTCATCGACACGCTCGAGCGGCTGCGCGACATCGGCAACACCGTGCTCGTCGTGGAGCACGACGAGGAGATGATGCGCCGCTCCGACTGGCTCGTCGACATGGGGCCGGGCGCCGGCCTGCACGGCGGCGAGGTCGTGGCCGAAGGCCCGGCGGCGAAGGTCGAGCGGAACAAGAAGTCGGTCACGGGGCACTTCCTCTCGGGCACGCGCGAGATCGCCGTGCCCGAGCGGCGGGACGAGGATCGCGGCTCGTTCCTCGTCAAGGGCGCCGCGCAGCACAACCTCAAGGAGCATCGACGTCGAGTTCCCGGTCGGCAAGTTCATCTGCGTGACCGGCGTCTCCGGCTCCGGCAAGTCGACGCTCGTGAACGAGATCGTCTTCAAGGCGCTCGCGAACCGGCTCAACCGCGCGCGGGTCAAGCCCGGCGCGCATGCGGGCGTGGAGGGGATCGAGGTCTTCGACAAGGTGATCGAGATCGACCAGAAGCCGATCGGGCGCACGCCGCGCTCGAACCCGGCGACGTACACCGACCTCTTCACGCACATCCGCGAGCTCTACTCGCTGACGCCCGAGGCGAAGGTGCGCGGCTACAAGCCGGGCCGCTTCTCGTTCAACGTGCGCGGCGGGCGCTGCGAGACGTGCAAGGGCGACGGGCAGATCAAGATCGAGATGCACTTCCTGCCCGACGTCTACGTGCCGTGCGAGACGTGCAAGGGCGCGCGCTACAACCGCGAGACGCTCGAGGTGCGGTTCAAGGGACGCTCGATCGCCGACGTGCTCGAGATGTCCGTGGAAGAGGCGCTGAAGTTCTTCGCCAAGATCCCGAAGATACGGCGCCGGCTGCAGACGCTCCACGACGTCGGGCTCGACTACATCAAGCTCGGGCAGCCGGCGACGACGCTCTCCGGCGGCGAGGCGCAGCGCGTCAAGCTCGCCTCGGAGCTCTCGAAGGTCGCGACCGGCAAGACGCTCTACATCCTCGACGAGCCGACGACCGGGCTGCACTTCGCGGACATCGAGAAGCTGCTCGAGACCCTGCAGCGCCTCGTCGACGGCGGCAACACGATGATCGTGATCGAGCACAACCTCGACGTGATCAAGCAGGCCGACTGGGTGATCGACCTCGGGCCGGAGGGCGGCGAGGCGGGCGGCGAGCTCATCGCCGTCGGGACGCCCGAGGACGTCGCCCGGGTGGAGGAGAGCTCGACCGGCCGCTTCCTCCAGAACGTGCTGCCGGCGCTCGCGATCGCGGCCGCTTAGGACACGTCCGAGCCGGACACTTGTGGCGGCGCCGGCTCGGCGTCAGACTCGTGTCATGGAGGCAGGCTCCGCCCCGCCCGGAACGTCCGAAGCCCCCTACAACGGGTCGGCCGTCGCGGGAGCCGTCCTGGCGACGCTGTTCTTCCCGCTGATCGCGCTGATCGCCGCGCTGATCCTGATGGGGAACGAGAGTAACCCGCAGCGGCGCTCCCAGCTGCGCACCTGGGCC
Organism: uncultured Actinomycetes bacterium; assembly: GCA_963720065.1. GTDB lineage: Bacteria > Actinomycetota > Thermoleophilia > Gaiellales > Gaiellaceae > Palsa-739. Next base: position 91,921 of record CAVREH010000006.1, on the reverse strand, counting down.
TGGGTTTCGGGCGGATTCATGGCGTTCGGGGTCGTCCTCTTTGCGGTGCTCGCCTCGGTCACCTTGCATTGAGCGGGACGGGCTAACCTCACCGTCATGGCGGCAACCGCCGACACCGCGCAAGACTCTGCGCTGGCGCGGAGCTGGTGGCTGCGTGCCCCGGCCGTGCTCGTCGCGCCCCGCGCCGTGTTTGTCTCGTTGCGGGACGAGTCGGAGGAGGCGATCGAGGCGCGGCAGGAGCCGCTGACGGCGATGATCGGGCTCGCGGGGATCGCGGGGGTGCTCGGAACCCCCGTTGCCCGCCACCTGCTCAACGATCCTTCGTTCTCCGAGTCGCTGATCCCGGTCTGGGCCTTCCTCGGCGGCATGCTCTACGCGATCGCCGTCTACTGGGTCGGCGGCGGACTGCTGTTCGGCGCGGCCCGCCGGCTCGGCGGCCTCGGCAGCTACCGGCGGGGGCGGAGCCTCGTCGCCCTCTCGGGAGCACCGCTCGCGCTCGCGCTCGTCACGCTGTGGCCGCTACGGATCGCGATCTACGGAAACGTCCTCTTCCGCACCGGGGGCACCGATTGGGGGCCGGGAGACCGGATCTTCGGCGGCCTCGTCTACTTCGCGTACGCCTGGAGCGCGGTCCTGCTCCTCGTCGGCGTCCGCAGCGTGCACGGCTGGAGCTGGGCACGGAGCCTCGGGGTCCTCGCTCTGGCCGTCGCCCTACCGGTGCTGATCGTGCTCTCGTCCCATTTCTTGAGGTTCGGCGGGCTCGACTGAGTTGCCCTCGAACGCGGCCTGCTCCTCCTCGGGCATCGCGTACGTGTGCCGTTCCTCGGGGAAGGCGCCGTTCCGGACCTCCTCGGCGTAGCGCTCCAGCGCCTCGACGACCGCCTCCCCGAGCTCGGCGTAGCGCTTGACGAAGCGTGGTGCCCTGCCCTCGTAGAAGCCGAGCATGTCGTGCCAGACGAGCACCTGCCCGTCCGTGTCGGCGCCGGCGCCGATGCCGATCGTCGGCACCGCGAGCGCCTGTGTGGCGGCCCGCGCGACCGCCGGCGGCACGGCCTCGAGCACGATCGCGAAGCAGCCGGCCGCCTCGAGCTCGAGGGCGTCCTCGACCAGCTGCTGCGCCCGTTCGGCCGTCCTGCCCTGCGCCTTGAAGCCGCCGAGGACGGTGGCCGTCTGCGGGGTGAGGCCGACGTGGCCCATCACCGGGATCCCGGCCCCGACGATCGCGCGCGCACGCGAGACCGAGGTGCCGCCGCGCTCGAGCTTGACCGCGTCCGCGCCGCCCTCCTTCACGAGCCGCACCGCGTTCCGCACCGCCTGCTCGTCGGACTCCTCGTAGGAGCCGAACGGCATGTCGGCGATCACGATCGGTCGCTTCGCGCCGCGCGTCACCCACTGGGTCATGAACACGATCTCGTCGAGGGACACCGGCACGGTCGACTCGCGACCGTGGACGACCATGCCCGAGGAGTCGCCGACCAGGATCAGGTCGACACCGGCGGCGTCCGCGAGGCGGCCCCCCGGCGCGTCGTAGGCGGTGACCATCACGATCTTGTCGCCGCGGCGCTTCATCTCGGCAACCTCGGGGAGCGGCAGCTTGCCGGTCGTCCAGGACGCGTACCGCTGGGGCTTCGACTCTTCGCTCATGGGAGCTCTCCTTCCAGGAGGACGTTGTCGATCAGACGGGTGGAGCCGACGCGGATCGCGGCGGCGAGAACCTTGGCGTGGCCGAGGTCGAGCACCTCGACGTAGTCCGGCTCGAGGCCGTTCAGCGAGGCGCGCGCGGCGGCCACCGGATCGGGCTCGCCCGCCGCGGACGCGAGCGCGCGCGGCAGGCCGAGGGCGCGCTCCCGCTCCGCCGCCGAGAGGTGGCCGTTGCGCGACGAGAGGGCCAGGCCGTCGGGGTCGCGCACCGTCGGCACGACCCGGATCTCCACCGGCACGTTCAGGTCGCGCACCAGCCGCCTGATCACGGCGACCTGCTGCGCGTCCTTCTGGCCGAAGTACGCGCGCTCCGGGCGAACGAGGTTGAACAGCTTCAGGCAGACCGTGGCGACGCCGCGGAAATGCCCGGGGCGGGCTGCGCCCTCGGCTCCGGTCTCGCCGGGGTCGACCCAGGTGACGAAGCCGGGCGGGTACAGCTCCTCGACCGCCGGCGCGAACACGACGTCGACTCCTGCGGCCTCGGCGAGCTCGAGGTCGCGCTCCTCGGGGCGGGGATACGCGTCGAGATCCGTCGGCTCGTCGAACTGCGCCGGATTGACGAACAGCGACATCACGACCCGGCGGTTCTCCTGCCGGGCCGCCCGGAGAAGCGCGAGATGGCCGTCGTGGAGGGCTCCCATGGTCGGGACGAGCCCCGTTCCCGGCGCCGTCTCCAGCTCGGCGATCGTGCGCACGATCTTCATGCGATCGCCGCCGTCGCCGCCGCGAGTGTCTCGTAGAGCTGCTCGAGCTCGGGATGCTTCGCCCGGATCGCCTGCTTGTGCGCCTCCACCGTCGCCCAGTCGCCGCGGGCGATCGGCCCGGTCAGCTCGAAGCCGTGCTCGATCGTCCCCTGCATCAGCGGCACGAGCCCCTCCGCCGGGACGCCGAGCCGCACCGCTGCCCGCTGCAGCGTCACGAGATAGTTCGAGGCGAAGACCGCGCCGGCGTGGTAGAGCGTCCGGTCGCCGTCACGAAGTTCGAAGGGCTGCAGCCCGAGTGTCTCGGCGAGCCCTCGCGCGACCGCCAGCGCCTCGCCGGTCTCCCCGCTGATCGCGGCCCAGGCGCCGTCGAACTGGGTCGGGTCTCCGCTGCGGTCGAAGGTCTGCAGCGGATGGAGCGAGAAGCGGCGCTCGTGCGGGTCGAGCGCAGCGAGCGGCGTCGCGCCGGAGACGTGTCCCACCCAGGCAGGTCCGGGAACCAGGTTCCGAGACGTGTCCGCAATGGCGGTGTCCGGGACGCAGAGGAGGACGACGTCGGGGTCGTCCTCGCCCACGGCGACGCCACGCTCCAGCAGGCGGGCGCTGACGGCCGAACCCACCCGGCCCGAACCGATGACTTGGACTCTCTCGATCACGATTTGCTCCAGCTCCGAAGCGGATGCCGGGCACATTGGATTGTACTCGGGCCCGCTCATCCGGTGCTCATGGTTGAACGGCGAAGCTCGGGTGAGAAGAGATTCGTGCCCACGCCTGCAGCGCCGACCCGGTTACGTGCGAACATTCGGTTGCCGGAATGAGCTCTGCCGCTGCAAGCCTCGCCGATCTCCGCCGCCTCTCGCCCCGTCGCGAGCTGCTGCTCGCCGCTGCGCTGACCGCCGTCTTCGCAGGGCTCGTGCTCGCCGTCGGGCCGGCCCCGGGGGATGCTCCGGTTCACCTGTACCGGACATTCCTCGTCCGCGACGGCGCGCTGATCTGGGACAACTTCTGGTACGCGGGCACGTACCCGCTCGCCTCGTACAGCCTCCTGTACTACCTCCCGGCCGCGCTCGTCGGGAACCTGCCGCTCGTCTTCGCCGCCGCCGTCGCCTCGACCATGCTCTTCTCCTCGATCGCGCTGCGGGAATGGGGGAGGGATGCGCTCTGGCCGTCGCGCATCTTCGGCGTGCTCGCCGCGGCGCCGCTGTTCACAGGCCAATACGCGTACTCGCTCGGCTTCGCCGCGATGCTCGGGACGCTCAAGCTGCTCCAGCTGCGCCGCTTCTGGCTCGCGGCGCTCTGCGCGAGCCCTCACGGTCGGCTTCAGCCCGCTCGCCTTCGTCTTCCTGTGCCTCATCGTCGGGTCGTACGCCGTCTGGCGGCGGCAGACTCGCCGTCCGGTATCTCTGGTTCGGCGTCGCCCTCGCCGTCGCGGCGGGGATCGAGGCCGCGGCGCTCGTCCTCTTCCCGGGGGCACCGGCACCTTCCCGTTCCACTGGATCGACTTCGCCACGGTTCTGATCGTCAGCGCGCTCGGCGTCCTCGTCGCCCGGAGAGCTCGCGGCGCGGGGTTCCTCGTCTGGCTTCTACGCGCTCTGGGGGCTCGGCAGCATCGTGCGTCTACCTCGTGCCGTCGCCGCTCGGAGACAACTGGACACGGCTGAGCGCCTTCGTCTTCCCGGTCATGCTCCTCACCGCGAGCCTCGCCGGCTTCCGGCCGCGGCGCCTCGTCGTGTTCGCGCTCGCGGCGGCTCTCGCCTACAACCTCGTGCCGTACGCCCTCCTCGTGCCGTCGAGACTCGACAACAACACACAGTCAGCGAGCTTCTGGGCGCCGGCAATCCACTTCCTGCGGCAACACGAGCAGCCGGGCTTCCGCGTCGAGGTCGTGCCGACGGCGGAGCACTGGGAGGCGTACTGGATCCCGAAGGCGGGCTTGCCGCTTGCGCGTGGCTGGTACCGGCAGATCGACACGGCCGACAACCCCGCCCTCTACCGGAGCAACCTCGGCCCCTCGGCGTACCGCCACTGGTTGCGGTCCGACGCTGTCCGGTACGTCCTCCTCAGCACGACGGCGCCGCTCGACTGGGACGGCGGCCCGCAGGAGGCACGCGTCGTGCGCTCGCCGGCATCCGGGCTGAAGGCCGTCTTCCACAGCCGGAACTGGACGATCTACGAGCTCCCGCACGCGACGCCGCTGCTCACCGGCCCGGCGAGCCCGGTCGTCACCTCCTTCGGCCACACGGCGATCCACGGGCGGGTGTTCGCGGCCGGGCGCTACCTCCTGCGGAACCACTACAGCCCCTACCTGCGCCTGCAGGGCGGCGGCTGCGTCGCTCCCGGGCCGAACAAGATGACGTACCTCGACCTGACGCGTCCCGAACGGTTCGCGGTCAGCGTGCCGGGAACGCCCGACGGCCTCGTCCGCGAGCTGGTCGGCGGCTCGGAAGCGACCTGCAGCTCGTAGGCCGGCTAGCCGGTGAGCCCGGCGATGCCGTTGTGGAAGAGGGACGCCGCGAGCAGCAGGATGATCACCGACGCGATCAGGCGGAGGTTCCCCTCGAGCCAGGTGCGGGCGCCGCGGAGGACCCGCTCGGCTCGGTCCGGCGAGACGAGCATCAGCACGATCGCCAAGCCGAGCGGTAGCAGCGAGGCGACGGTGAAGAACAGCCAGGCCGCGGCGAAGCCGCCTGTCGTCGGGTCGGTCTCGGAGATCGCCTTGAGCGCGAGCGGAATGAAGCCGCCGGGGTTGGCGAGCGCCGCGCCAGCGGCGAAAACGGCGATCCAGGGGGAGGAGGCGACCGAGCTCATCTTCTCGACCATGCCCCTGGTCGTCTTCTCCGGGATGGGCCGACGCCACGTCCGGGCGACGTAGACGAGCAGCGCGACGCCCGCGACGAGGTCGAAGACCGAGACCCAGGTCTGTCGCTCGCCGCCTGCCGACGGCGCGGCCGCGTCGCCCAGCACGAACGCGGCGAGGATGCCGATCGCGATCGTGGCGAGGAAGGCCCCGAGATAGAACCAGACTCCGGTCCGCAGGGGACGCTTCGAAAGCACGAGCGCGAGCACCGAGAAGGTCAGCGTCGTCGGCGACAGCATCGCCGCGAGCGAGATCAGCGCCAGCTCGAGATCGACCCAGCCCATCAACGCATCATCCTGTCACCCTATGAGGTCGTGGGCGCCCCGCACGATGAGGGCGACGCCGATCACGACCAACGCCACCAGGCCGATTACGCGCGAGTTCCCCAGCAGCCACGCGCGCCACGCTGCCAGGCGTTGCTCCGCCCGATCCGGGGCCATGAGGGCGACGACGATCGGCGCGGCGATGGTGAGGATCGACGCCACCGCGAAGACAACGAAGGCGAGGATGTCGTCCTCCTCCGAGACGTGCGCCTTGAGGATCTCGGCCGCCGCAGCGATCGTCAGCGAGTAGGTGAGCATGACGGCACCCACGACGACGGCGAGCAGCCAGTTCGTCCGGTCGAGCCGGTTCAGCCACTTGGGCGTCTCGCTGCTCGGCGCGTCCGGTCGGCGGCGACGGAGGGCCCGGCCGGCGCTGAGGACGGCGATCAGCCCGACGGCGATCTCCGCCCACGATGCCGCGCGGGAGGGCGCCGTCTCGTGCGAGCTGAAGTCCTGGCCGTGCCCGACGGTGACGACGAGGGCGGCGATGACCGCGATCGCCAGGAGCCAGCCGACCACGAACGCGATGCCGCGCAAGCGCCCCGCGGGCATCGTCAGCAAGACGATCACCGTCACGACGGAAACCGGGCTGCAGACGGCAATCGCCAGGCCGAGTCCGAAGACCGTCGGGAGCAGAGATCTGCACAGCTCCGACACTCTCGCACGCTGGTACCTCTGTTCCGCTGTGCCGGTCTACGAGTACGTCTGCATGGAGTGCGAGTCGCACTTCGAGGAGCTCGTCCGCGGCGAGGAGCAGATCGCCTGTCCCGACTGCGCCGCGACCAACGTGTCGCGCCAGTTCTCCACCTTCGCCGTGCACGGCGTCACGAAGGTCGCCACCGGCGGCGGCGGCGGAGGGTGCTGCGGCGGCTCGTGCGGCTGCGGCCACTAGGCCGTGGCCCGGGGGGACGAAGACGGCGAGCTGCTGACGCCCGCCGCGCACGAACAGCTGCAGGCGGAGCTTGCCGAGCTCGAAGGCCCGAAGCGGCAGGAGGCCGTGCAGGCGATCGCGACCGCGCGGGCGCACGGCGACCTCTCCGAGAACTTCGAGTACCACGCGGCGAAGAACGAGCAGGGCCTGCTCGAGGCGCGGATCCGGGTGCTGCGCCACCGGCTCCAGCACGCGACGATCGTCGACGAGCAAGAGGCCGCTGCGAGCGGCGTCGTCAGCGTCGGATCGCGGGTCGAGCTCGAGCGCGACGACGGCGAGCGGCTCGAGATCGAGATCACGAGCGTCGGCGGCGTCTCGCCCGACTCGCCGGTGGGCCGGGCCCTGCTCGGCAAGGCACCCGGCGACGAGATCGAGGTGGACGCACCGCGCGGCCGCTGGCGCGCGCGGATCGTGTCCGTCGGGCGTGCCTCGTAGACTCGCTCGTGTGAGTGCAGTACGCGTTGCGCCGCCGGAGTCGCTCGAGGAGTACGCAGCAGCGACCGCGAGCTGTACGCGCTGCCGGCTGGCGCAGGGACGGACGCAGGTCGTCTTCGGAGCCGGCAACCCGCACGCCAATCTGATGTTCGTCGGCGAGGCACCCGGCTTCCACGAGGACAAGCAGGGCGTCCCCTTCGTCGGCCAGGCGGGGAAACTGCTCGAGAAGCTGCTCGAGGGCGTCGAGCTGCAGCGCGAGGACGTCTACATCGCGAACGTGTTGAAGTGCCGTCCGCCCGGCAACCGCGACCCGCAGCCGGACGAGATCGAGGCGTGCGAGCCGCACCTCTTCCGGCAGATCGAGCTGATCGAGCCGAAGGTGATCGCGACCCTCGGCAACTTCGCCACCAAGCTCCTCTCCGGCCGACCGCTCGGGATCACCCGCGTCCACGGCCAGGAGCAGGAGCTCACGATCGCCGGCCGCAGGGTCCTCCTCTATCCGATCTACCACCCGGCCGCCGCGCTCTACACGCCCGCGATGCTCAAGGTGCTCGAGGCCGACTTCGCTCGTCTGCCGGGGCTCATGGGCCCCGGCGCGCAGCCGGCCGCCGCGCCAGAGCCCGAGCCGGAATCACAGCCGGCGGTCGAAGCGCCGGCGGAGCAGCTGGGGCTCTTCTAAGCGACCTCGCCCTCCGCTCCTCCGAGACACGTCCCCACACGACACGTCCCGGTGCCAGGCACGCGGACGTGTCCGAAGCGGCCAGGCGAGCCCGATCCGGCGAGAACATGCGGTGCGATGCCCCTTTGGAACATGCCCCCGTGCCTGGCACCGGGCCGTGGCTCTTTCGGAGGGTGGAGTCACGTCCGTTTTCGTCGGCGCGGGATTCGTAGGCTTGGCGCGATGGCCGAGACGACAACCGCCTCGCCCGAGGAGACGGAGGCACTCGCGGCCGAGCTCGCGCGGCGGCTGGCGACCGGCGACGTCGTCACCGTCGCGGGCGAGCTCGGCTCGGGCAAGACGACGTTCGTGCGGGGCGCGTGCGGGGCGCTCGGCGTGCGCGAGCGGGTCACGAGCCCGACGTACACGATCGGTCACCGCTATCACGGCGACGCGGTCGAGGTCTCGCACCTCGACCTCTACCGCTTCGAGGGCGTCTCGCCGGCGGAGTGGGGAGATCTCGAGCCGTACTTCGAGGGAGCAATCGCGTTCGTCGAGTGGCCGGAGGCGGGGGAGGGCGTCCTGCCGGCTCCTCGCTACGCGGTGCGTTTGCGGCATGCTGGCGCTGGGAGAGCGGTGGAGATCGTGGAGTGTTGACACTGGCTTTCGATACGGCGACCGCCGTCGCCACGAGCGCGCTCGTGGACGGGGACGAGGTGCTCGGCGAGCGCGTCTCGCGGGCGCAGACGCTGCTCGAGGACGTCGACGCGCTGCTGCGCCAGGCGGGCGCCCATCCGCCGGACCTCGACCGGCTCGCCGTCGGTCTCGGCCCGGGGAGCTTCACGGGCGTTCGCATCGGGCTCGCGGTGGCGCGGGGGCTCGCGCTCTCGCTCGACGTTCCGGGCTCCGGCGTCTCGACCCTCGCCGCCCTCGCCGCCGGCGCTCGGGGAGCAGTGCCCGTGGTCGACGCCAAGCGGCGTGAGATCTTCACGCTCGTCGACGGTGAGCCTCGCGTCCTCATGCCGCAGGAGCTTCCGCTGGACAGGGCCGCCGTCTGCGTCGGCGACGGCGCGAAGCGCTACCGGCAGCTGCTCGAGGAGCGCGGCGCGGTCGTGCCGCCGGACGACGACGAACGGCACCTGCCGCGCGCCCGCTTCCACGCGGCACTCGCCGGCGAGCCTCGCTCGGTCGAGGAGCTCAAGCCGCTGTATCTCCGTGTCCCCGATGCCGACAGGAATCTCCGATGACCACGATCGAGCTACGCCGGCTCGCGCTTGCCGACCTCCTCGCGATCGAGGAGATCGAGCGCCGCTCGTACCCGACGCCGTGGTCCCGCTCGATGTTCGCGGGCGAGCTCGCGAAGCCGAGCTCGATCTGTCTCGGCGCCTTCGAGGCGGAAGGCGAGGACGGCGCCCTCGTCGGCTACCTGATCGTCTCGCGCTATGTCGATGCCTGGCATGTGATGAACGTCGCCGTCGATCCCGACCATCGCGGCCGCGGCGTCGCCACCATGCTGCTCGAGCGCCTCTTCGACCTCACGGCCGACGACGCCCGGCGTGGATACACCCTCGAGGTGCGCGTCTCGAACGAGCAGGCGATCTCGCTCTACGAGCGCCTCGGCTTCCGCTCGCGCGGCTTGCGGCGCGGCTACTACACGGACAATCGCGAGGACGCGCTGATCATGTGGAAGGACCCGGTCGCCCGCTGATCCTCGGGATCGAGACGTCGTGCGACGAGACCGCGGCGGCGCTCGTCACCGACGAGGGCGAGATTCGGTCGAGCATCGTCGCGTCGCAGGCGGAGCTGCACGCGCGCTACGGCGGGGTCGTGCCGGAGGTCGCGTCGCGGCGGCACCTCGAGCTCGTGACGCCGGTGATCCGCGAGGCGCTCGCGGAAGCCGACGCAACCCTCGCCGACGTCGACCGCATAGCCGTGACGCAGGGCCCGGGCCTGATCGGCGCGCTGCTCGTCGGCCTCGCCGCGGCGAAGGCCGTCGCCTGGTCGCGCCGGCTGCCGCTCGTGCCGGTCGACCACCTCGACGGCCACGTCGCCTCGCTCTATCTCCAGCCGGATCCGCTCGAGCCGCCGTTCCTCTGCCTGCTGGCAAGCGGCGGCCACACCATGCTCCTCGACGTCCGCTCGCACACCAAGCGGGAGCTGCTCGGGTCGACGCTCGACGACGCAGCGGGGGAGGCGTTCGACAAGGGCGCGCGCCTGCTCGGGCTCGGCTACCCCGGCGGCCGCGAGATCGACCGGCTCGCGCGCGCAGGAGACCCGAGCGCCTACGACTTTCCCGGTTGCGCGCGTGCCGGGGCTCGACTTCTCGTTCTCGGGGCTGAAGACCGCCCTCCTGTACGCGGTTCGCGATCTGACGGAGGAGGAGCTCGAGGCGCGCCGCGCCGACCTCGCCGCCTCCTACCAGCACGCGATCGTGCGGGCGCTCGTCGAGCGCGTGAGCGACGCGGCCGAGCAGACCGGGCGGCAGCGGGTCGCGATCGTCGGCGGCGTCGCGGCGAACTCGGCGCTCCGGGCCGCGCTGCCGGACGCGGCCGCGGCCCCGCTCGCGCTCTGCACCGACAACGCGGCGATGATCGCCTCGGCGGCGCGCTGGACGGAGCCGGTCGAATATCCGCGGTACCTCGCGCTTGACGCGTACGCGTCGCGCTAAGCTCGTCCGCGGGGTTACAGGTTTTTTCACCCCGTTTGCAGCGAAAAAAAGGAGTCGGCCTTGGCAGTCGCAACGACGTCCCATCTGCGCGAGAATCCGTTCGAGCTGGCGCGCGAGCAGCTGCGGCGCGTCGGTTCCACTTTCGAGATCGATCCCAACCTGATCGCTGTGCTCGGCGAGTGCAAGAAGGCGATCGAAGTCTCGATCCCGGTGAGCATGGACGACGGGACGACGCAGGTCTTCAAGGGCTACCGGGTCACCCACAACATCGCGCGCGGGCCGTCGAAGGGCGGCATCCGCTACCACCCCGACGTCACGGTCGACGAGGTCAAGGCGCTTGCGATGTGGATGACGTGGAAGTGCGCGCTGATGGGGATCCCGTTCGGCGGCGCGAAGGGCGGCGTCGTCTGCGACCCGAAGAAGATGTCCCGCCACGAGCTCGAGGGGATGACCCGCCGCTTCACGAGCGAGATCATCAACGAGATCGGCCCGGAGAAGGACATCCCGGCCCCGGACGTCGGCACCGACGGCTCGACGATGGCCTGGATCTTCGACACGTTCTCGATGAACAAGGGCCACTCGGTGCTCGGGGTCGTGACGGGCAAGCCGCTCACGATCGGCGGCTCGCTCGGGCGCGTCGAGGCCACCTCACGCGGCGCGCTCTTCTGCATCCGGGACGCGGTCGCCAAGCTCGACAAGTCGCATCGCCGGGATGACGGTCGTCGTGCAGGGCTTCGGCAACGTCGGCAGCTACCTCGCGCAGTTCCTGCACCAGGAAGGCGCGACCGTCGTCGCCATCTCCGACTCGACCACCGCGCTCTACAACCCGAAGGGCATCGACGTGCCGGCGGCGTTCGCCTACAAGGCCGAGAACCGCACGCTCGTCGGCCTCAAGGACGCCGAGACGATCACGAACGAGGAGCTCGTGCTGCTCGAGTGCGACATCCTCGCGCCGTGCGCGCTCGAGCAGGTGATCACCGACGAGAACGCCGACCAGGTCAAGGCCGCGATCATCTGCGAGGGCGCGAACGGCCCGGTGACGCCGGCGGCCGACGCGATCCTCGAGGACAAGAACGTCCTGATCCTCCCCGACGTGCTCGCGAACGCGGGCGGCGTCGTCGTCTCCTACTTCGAATGGGTGCAGGGCCTCCAGGAGTACTTCTGGAAGGAGGTCGAGGTGAACGCGAAGCTCAACGACATCGTGAGCCGCGCGTTCGACGAGACGTGGGAGACCGCCCAGAGCCGCAAGCTCCCGATGCGCGTCGCCTCGTACGGGCTCGCCGTGCAGCGCGTCGCCGAGGCGACCGTCACGCGAGGCATCTACCCGTAACGGAGGTCGTCCTCTTCACCGCGTCGGGCTGCCACCTCTGCGAGGCGGCGCGGCGCGTCGTCACCGCTGCCCACGAGGAGCTCGGCTTCGAGCTGCGGGAGGTGGCGATCGACGGCGACCCGGAGCTCGAGGCGGCGTACCGGGAGTGGATCCCGGTCGTGGAGATCGACGGCCGCCGCCGTTTCGTCTATCACGTGCACCCCGACGCGCTGCGCCGGGCGGTTGCACAAGCGAGTGGCTAGGGCGGCTGGTACAACAGAGCACAGCTGTTACGAAGTCGAAGGAAGGGGGTCGTGTGGCCGAGCGCTTGAACGTTGGCGTCGCCGCCCGCCTGTCCCGGTACCTCCAGGTGCTGACGCAGGCGCGGAAGATGGGGAAGACGAGGATCTCGTCGCAGGAGATCGCCGAGTACACGAACATCAACGCGACCCAGATCCGCCGCGACCTGTCCAACTTCGGCAAGTTCGGCAAGCGCGGGGTCGGCTACTCGATCGAGCTCCTGCTCGACGCGATCCGCAAGATCCTGCGCACGCAGGGCCAGCACAACGTCGCGCTCGTCGGCGCCGGCCGGCTGGGTCAGGCGATCGCCTCGTCCTCGATCTTCGCGGAGCACGGCATCAACATCGCCGTGGTCGTCGATACCGACGAGGCGAAGCTCGGACAGCCCATCGGGCGGGTCTCGGTCGAGCCCTACGACCGGCTCGCAGAGCTCGTCCGCGACCACAACGTCGTCGTCGGAGTGCTCGCCGTGCCGGCCGACGGTGCGCAGCAGGCAGCGGACGATCTCGTCGGGGCGGGAGTGCAGATCATCTTCAACTACTCGGAGGCGCTGCTCGAGACGCCGGCGGACGTGACGGTGAACACGTCGAACCCCGCGGTCGAGCTGCTCCATGCGCTGTACTTCCACCTGACCTGAAAGTTCTTCTCTGGCACGGGTACTTGCTCGCCGGGACCGGGTCGAATGTCTACACCCGGGCGCTCGCGCGCGAGTGGAGCCTCGCCGGTCATGACGTCACGCTGATCTGCCAGGAGCGGCACCCGGAGCGGTACGACCTCGGCGGCGCGCGCGTCGTGGTGCCCGAACTGCCGGGCGGCCTGTTGCCCGTCTTCGTCCTCGACCGCTACGAGGGGCTCGAGGCGCGGCTGCTCGTCGACTTCTCGGAGGCGGAGCGGGAGGCGTACGTCGAGGCGAACGCCGCGGCGCTCCGCGAGCTCGCGCCGGCGGACCTCGTGTTCGCGAACCATGTCCTGCTCGGCGCGCCGGTCGGCGCAGCGAGCGGGCTGCGCTTCCGGGTCAAGGCGCACGGCTCCGAGCTCGAGTACGCGATGCGCGGCCGGCCCGATCTCGCGCGCTGGGGAGCCGAGGCGCTTGCCGAGGCCGAGGTCGTCTTCGCCGGCTCCGAGCACATCCGCAATGTGCTCGACGAGGTCTGCGGCCACGTCGACAGGGTCGAGACCGTCCCGCCGGGCGTCGACGTCGACGAGTTCCGCCCCGAGCCCCGCGAGGAGGCGCTCGCCGCGCTGATCGAGGAGGCGCAGCGGACCCGCCGAATCCCGGCAACCGCGAGGAGCGGCTTCCCGACGAGGGCAACGCCGGGCGGTTCGAGCACTTCTTCGCCGAAGAGCAGCCGACCGTCCTCTACTTCGGGAAGCTCATCGAGAACAAGGGCGTCCAGGTTCTGCTCGAGGCGACCGCCATGCTCGACGCGCGCGCCGTCGTCGTCGGCTTCGGCGACTACCGCGAGCAGCTCGAGGGGCTCGCCGCCGCCCGGACGCTCTTCACCGGCGCGCTCGAGCACCGTCACCTCCGGCATCTGCTGCCGCTCTGCGACGTCGCGGTCGTGCCCTCGATCTTCCCCGAGGCGTTCGGGATGGTCGCCGCCGAGGCTGCGGCCGCGGGCGTGCTGCCGGTCGTCTCCGCGCACTCGGGTCTGGCCGAGGTGGCGGCCGGGATCGGGGAGGAGGTCGGGGCGGAGACGGCCGAGCTGCTCACGTTCCCGGCAGGAGACGCCGACGCGCTGCGCGAACGCCTCGCCGCGATCCTCGTACTGCCCGTCGGACCGCCGCGCGAGCTCGGTCTCGCGGCCCGCCGCGCCGTCGAGCGGCGCTGGAGCTGGCAGGTCGTCGCGGCCCGGCTGTTGGAGTGAGCTCGACGCGGCTCATCGGTCTTGCCGTGGTCACCGCTGCGCTTCTCGCCGGCTGCGGCGGGAGCTCGCCGAAACTCGGCGACGGCCGGTGGTTCGGCAAGCTCGTTTCCGTCGACGTCGCGGATCGGCGGCTCGAGTTCGCGCCGGCCTGTCGCCTCAGCCGGTCGGGCCGCTGGGTACCGGGCGGCGGTGAAGCACGATTCACGACCGCCCTGGCGGCGCACCCGGACCTGGAGATCTACTTCCGACCGAACGGCGAGGTCTCGGCCGGTCACGGCGAGAGCGCCGGTCTCCGCCAGCTCGCGCAGATTGCGGCTCATGGCCGGCTCCCGGAGTTTCCGCCCGGCTGGTTCGTCACCGTACGGAGCGGTGCCGTCACTTCCGTAGCCGAGGACTCGAGCCTCAGATCCACCGGCAAGGCGGACAAATCGCGCCCACGCATGCGTCTGGAGTCGACGCACGCAGGCCTTCGTCAAGTGACGCTCCAAGCGCGTAAGTAGGCTTTCGCGCGTGGGCGACGAGCAGCGGCTTGGGTACGAGGAGATGCTCGCGCTCTCGCGCGAGTCGTTCGACTCCGTGCCGGATTTCACGGTCGCCGTCGAGGAGGAGTTCGCGCTCCTCGACCCCGAGACGCTCGACCTGGTCAACCGCTTCGAGGAGTTGCAGGAAGCGGCGCGGGGGACGGAGCTCGAGCCGCACCTCGTCGGCGAGCTGATCGCGTCGGAGATCGAGATCCGCACCGGCCGCTGCGACTCGTTCGCGGACGCGGCCGCGCAGCTGGGCGAGCGGCGCCGGCAGCTCCGCGAGCTCGTGGAGCCTCTCGGCATCACGCTGGCAGCGACCGGAACGCATCCGTGGAGCCCGTGGCAGGAGCAGCGGATCATCGACACGCCGCACTACCGCCGCAACGACGAGCTCCTCCGCTACGTCGTCTGGCGCAACAACTCCTTCGGCCTCCATGTCCACGTCGGCATCAACGGCCCCGACCGCGCGATCCGCGTCTGCTCGGCGCTCGCGCACTACCTGCCCGAGCTGCTCGCGCTCTCCGCGAGCTCGCCGTTCGTCGAGGGCGTCTACAGCGGCCTCCACTCGGCGCGCACGCCAGATCTTCACGCGGATGTTCCCGCGCTGCGGGATCCCCGACGCGCTGCGGCGGCTGGGACGAGTGGGAGACGTACGTCCGCTTCCTCTACGAGACCGGCTCGATCACCGAGCACACCCAGATCTGGTGGAGCGTGCGGCCCCATCTCGCCTTCCCGACGGTCGAGATCCGGATCTGCGACGCGCAGCCCGACGTCGGCGAGTCTCGCTCGCTCGCGGCGCTCGGCTACGCGCTGACCGCGCGGATCGCGCGCGCGCTCGACGAGGGCGAGCCGCTGCCGGACCTCCCGCACCGCCTGATCGAGGAGAACCTCTGGCGGGCGATCCGCTACGGCCTCTCGGGCGAGCTGATCGATTTCGCGAGCGGAGAGAGCCTGCCCGCGCGCGCGCGGCTCGAGCGGCTCGTCGAGTGGGTGAGGCCGGTCGCGGAGGAGCTCGGCGCCGCAGACGTCCTCGCCATCCCGGAGCGGAACGCGGCCGAGCGCCAGATCGCGCGTCACGAGGAGGGCGCCTCGATGCGCGAGATCTTCGAGGAACAGGTTCGCTGGCACCTCCGCACGCCCGCTTCGTGACACGGCAGATCATGTCCGTGTGGTAAAACGGGCCGCGCCGGGGCGTCTCGGCGCTGACTTTGTAACGCCCGGAGGGAGCCCTAACCGATGAGCTGGTTCTTGGATCACGCCGTGCTGTTCGCGCTGCTCTGCGCCGGAGCAGCCGTTCTGTACGGCCTCTACCTCACGGTCTGGCTGCTGCGGCAGCCGGCAGGCAACGAGCGGATGCAGGAGATCGCGCGCGCAGTGCAGGAAGGCGCCGCCGCGTACCTGCGTCGCCAGTACAGACGATCGCGATCGTCGCGATCGCGCCGTTCCTGCTGCTCGGCTTCTACCACTCGCTCGGCTGGGGCGACGGCGATCGGCTTCCTCATCGGCGCCGTCCTCTCGGCTGCGGCCGGCTTCATCGGCATGAACGTCGCCGTGCGCTCGAACGTCCGCACCGCGGAGGCCGCGCGCGCGCGGGCTGCCGCCGGCGCTCAACGTCGCCTTCCGCGCCGGCTCGGTGACCGGACTGCTCGTCGTCGGCCTCGGCCTGTTCGGCGTCGCGGGCTACTACTGGATCCTCACCGGCTGGATCGGCGACACGCCGACTCAGGCGATCCACGCACCTCGTCGGGCTCGCCTTCGGCGGCTCGCTCATCTCCGTCTTCGCCCGGCTCGGCGGCGGCATCTACACGAAGGCCGCGGACGTTGGTGCCGACCTGGTCGGCAAGATCGAGGCCGGGATCCCGGAGGACGACCCGCGCAACCCGGCTGTGATCGCCGACAACGTCGGCGACAACGTCGGCGACTGCGCCGGCATGGCCGCCGACCTGTTCGAGACGTACGCCGTCACGGCGGTCGCCGTGATGCTGCTCGGCGTCACGGCCCCGGCTGCCTTGGGCGGGAAGAGCCTCTGGCTGTACCCGCTCGCGATCGGCGGCGTCTCGATCATCGCCTCGATCATCGGCGTCCAGTTCGCGCGCGTCCGCGAGGGCGGCAACATCATGAACGCGCTCTACCGCGCCGTCATCGTCGCCACCGTCATCTCGGCGCTCGATCTTCATCCCGGTCACGAAGGCGTTCGTCGGAGCCCCGTTTTTCGGCTTCGGCATCGCCCCCGCCAGCGTCCACATCTACTCGTTCGGCGAGCTCTACGGCTCGGCACTGATCGGGCTCGCGATCACCGCGCTCCTCGTCGGGATCACCGAGTACTACACCGGCACGCGCTGGAACCCCGTCAAGTCGATCGCGCGCGCCTCGCAGACCGGCCACGCCACGAACATCATCGAGGGCCTCGCCGTCGGGATGCAGGCCACGGCGCTGCCCGTGATCGTGATCGCGATCGGGATCCTCGTCGCGAACCACCTCGCCGGCCTGTTCGGGATCGGCGTCGCCGTCATGGCGCAGCTCTCGATGACCGGCCTGATCGTCGCGCTCGACGCCTACGGCCCGGTCACCGACAACGCGGGCGGAATCGCGGAGATGGCGGACCTGCCGCCGGAGGTGCGCGCGATCACCGACCCGCTCGACGCGGTCGGCAACACGACGAAGGCCGTGACGAAGGGCTACGCGATCGGCTCCGCCGCGCTCGCCGCGCTCGTCCTCTTCGGCTCGTACTCGAACGGGCTGGCTCAGCAGGGTCTGCCGACACTCTTCAGGCTCGACGACGCGTGGGTGATCGCCGGCCTCCTGATCGGCGGCCTGATGCCGTTCCTGTTCGCGTCGCTCGCCATGCAGGCGGTCGGGCGCGTCGGCGGCGAGGTCGTCGAGGAGGTGCGCCGCCAGTTCCGCGAGCACCCCGGGATCATGGAGGGCACCGAGCGGCCGGAGTACGGCCCGGCGATCGACATCGTCACGGGCTCGGCGATCCGCTCGATGATCGCTGCCGGCGATGGTGCCGATCGCTCTTCCCGATCGTCGTCGGCCTCATCAGCGTGAAGATGCTCGGCGGCCTGCTGATCGGGACGATCGTGACCGGCCTCTTCCTCGCGATCGCGATGACCGCGGGCGGCGGCGCCTGGGACAACGCCAAGAAGCTGATCGAGGACGGCCTCTACGGCGGCAAGGGCTCGGAGGCCCACGCGGCCGCCGTCACCGGCGACACGGTCGGCGACCCGTACAAGGACACGGCCGGCCCGGCGATCAACCCGATGATCAAGATCGCGAACATCGTCGCGATCCTGATGATCCCGCTCCTCGTCTCGATCCACGGCTAGCCGATAGCGGAGTACCGTTGCCCGGGTGAGAACGGTCACCCGGGTCGCGGCTTGTGCGGGGGCGCTCGCGCTCGTCACCGGCGCCATCGAGCTGCTGAAGGGCCATGTGCCCGTGCTCAGCCTGGCGGTGCTCTACCTGCTCGCGATCATCCCGGTCGCGGTCGCCTGGGGGACCGTCTACGCGGTCGGCACGGCGATCGGGAGCATGCTCGCGTTCAACTTCTTCTTCCTGCCGCCGCTCTACACGCTGACGCTGCAGGACAGCCGCAACTGGCTCGCGCTCCTGGTCTTCCTCGTCACAGCGGTCGTCGTCAGCGAGCTCGCCAACCGCTCGCGTCGCCGGGCCGAGGAGGCCGAGTCGGCGCTCGGTGCGCTACGCGAGCTGACCGCGGAGCGGGAACGGCTGGCGGAAGAGGCGCTCGAGGCCGAGGCGCTGCGGCGGAGCGACGCGCTGAAGACCGCGCTGCTGCGCGCGGTCAGCCACGACCTCCGCTCGCCGCTGATGGCGATCCTCACGTCCGCAGGCGCGCTGGCCCATGACGAGCTCTCGCTCGACCCCGGCGACCGGCGCGAGCTGGCCGAGACGATCCTCGGCGAGGCCGGACGGCTCGACCGGATCGTGAGCAACCTGCTCGACCTCTCGCGGCTGCAGGCCGGCGCAGCGGTGCCGGAGCCGGGCGACTGGCCCGTCGACGACGTGGTGCTGCAGGCGCTCGACGGCGTCGAGGGAGGCAGTCGCGTCGAGGTCGTGCTGCCGGAGGAAGACCTGCCACTCGTCCACGCCGATCTCCACCAGGCCGAGCGCGTCGTCGCCAACCTGGTGGAGAACGCGCTGCGCTACTCGCCGGCCGACGAGCCGGTGCGCGTGCAGGTGCGGGCGGCCGGCTCGGAGGTGCTGGTTCGCGTCGTCGACCACGGGCCGGGGATCCCGTCCGGGGAAGCCGACCGGATCTTCGAGCCGTTCCAGCGCGGCTCGCTCCGCGTGCCGACGCGCGGCGCCGGCCTCGGCCTGGCGATCGCGCGCGGCTTCGCCGAGGCGAACGGCGGCAAGGTCTGGGTCGAATCGCACGCCGGGCAGGGTGCGACCTTCGTGCTCGCGCTTCCGGTCGCGCGTGGCGCCCGCGTGGAGGTTCCGGCGTGACCGGTGCCCGCGTGCTCGTCGTCGACGACGAGCCGCAGATCCTGCGCGCGCTGCGGACGAGCCTGCGCGGGGCGGGCTACGAGGTCGATACGGCGGAGACGGCCGAGGCGGCGCTCGCCGCCGCCGCGATGCGCCCGCCGGAGGCGGTCGTGCTCGATCTCGTCCTGCCGGACGGCAGCGGGACGGACGTGGCGCGCGAGCTCCGCACCTGGTCGAGCGCGCCGATCATCGTTCTCTCCGCGATCGGCGAGGAGCGGGAGAAGGTCGCCGCGCTCGACGCCGGCGCGGACGACTACGTGACGAAGCCGGTCGGGATCGACGAGCTGCTGGCCCGCCTGCGCGCGGTCCTGCGCCGGACGGCTCCGAGCGGCGAGCCGGTGATCGAGGTCGGAGACCTCCTCGTCGACCTGCCGAAGCGGGAGGTCCGGATGGCCGGGAAGTCCGTCCACCTCACGCCGCATCAGTTCGACCTGCTGCGGGTCCTCGCGCTCAACGTCGGCAAGCTCCTCACGCAGCGGCAGCTCCTGCAGGAGGTGTGGGGACCCGGGTACGCGGATGCGGCGAACCTGCTCCAGGTCAACGTGTCCCAACTCCGCCGCAAGCTCGAGCCCGACCGCGCGCAGCCGCGCTATCTCCTGACGGAGACCGGCGCCGGCTACCGGCTCGTCGACCCGTCCTGACCGCCTTCAGGAAATCGTCAGGCGGGAGCCCGAAACCCTAAGGCCGTCTTCAGAGCCCTCGCCGTAGCGTCGAGGGAGTGGACGACCTCTACGCGCTGTTGATCATGGGCGGCTGCTTCGCGGTGGTCTTCGTGCTGCACTGGGCCCTGGGGAGGATCTGATGTCTGCGGGTGACGCCTTCGGTCTCGCGATCTCGCTCGCAGTGCTCGTGTACCTCGTCTACGCGCTGGTGCGCGGGGAGCGCCTCTGATGGGACAGGGCACAGCGCAGATCCTCGTCTACGCGGCCGTACTCATCGCCCTCAGCTATCCGCTGGGCATTTGGATGGCGCGCGTCTACACGCGCGAGCAGGGCGACGTCGTCGAGCGCGGCTTCCTCCGCCTGCTCGGGCAGGACGCAGCGACCGACCAGAACTGGAAGCAGTACGGGCGCTCGGTGATCGTCTTCACGATCGCCTTCAGCGTCTTCCTCTACGGGCTGCTGCGGCTGCAGGGGCATCTGTTCCTCAATCCCGATCACCTGCCGGCCGTGCCGTGGACGGTGGCGCTCAACACCACGGCGAGCTTCGTCACGAACACGAACTGGCAGTACTACGCCGGCGAGGCGACGATGTCGTACCTCAGCCAGATGGCGGGGCTGGCGGTGCAGCAATTCGTCTCCGCCGGCGTCGGGCTGGCGGTCGTCGCAGCGGTCATTCGCGGCATCGCCCGGCGCGGCGGCGGTGTCGGCCTCGGCAACTTCTGGCGCGACCTCTACCGCTCGATCGTCTACATCCTGCTGCCGCTCGCGATCGTGCTCGCGGTCGTCCTGATCTCGCAGGGAGTGCCGCAGACCTTCCACGGGCACGTCACCGCAACGACGCTCCAGGGCGCGCACCAGACGATCGCCCGCGGCCCGGTGGCGTCGATGATCTCGATCAAGCAGCTGGGGACGAACGGCGGCGGCTACTACGACTCGAACTCGGCCGTCCCGTTCGAGAACCCGACGCCGCTCTCGAACTTCCTCGAGGTGCTCGCGATCCTGCTGATCCCGTTCGCCCAGGTGGTGATGTTCGGCCGGATGGTGCTCGCGCGCCGGCACGCCTGGGTGCTCTACGCGGTCTGCTTCTCGATCTTCGCAGTCGGGGTCTCGATTGCGTTCCCGGCGGAGCAGCACGGTTCCGCCGTGCTCCGCCACTCCGGCGTGAACATCACGAGCAGCGCGAGCCAGTCGGGCGGCAACATGACCGACAAGGAGGTCCGGTTCGGGATCGCCAACACGGCGCTCTGGGCCACGGCGACGACCGACGTGTCCAACGGGTCGGTGAACGGCGGTCACGACGCCTTCACGCCCGCCGGCGGCGCGGTCCCACTGGTGGACATGTTCCTCGGCGAGGTCGAGCCGGGCGGGGTGGGCTCCGGCCTGTACGGCCTGATCTTCTACATCCTGATTGCCGTCTTCGTGGCGGGCCTGATGGTCGGGCGAACGCCGGAATGGCTCGGGAAGAAGATCGAGGCGCGAGAGATGAAACTCGCGGCCGTCGGGGCGCTGTTCGTCCCGACGATGGCGCTCGTCATGACGGCGGTCGCGATCGTGACGCCGGCCGGGCTGGCCTCCATCTTCAACCCCGGCGCGCACGGCTTCAGCGAGACGCTCTACGCGTACACGTCGCAGTCGAACAACAACGGCAGCGCGTTCGCCGGCTACGCCGGGACGACGTTCTCGACCACGTTCGGGACGATCGCGCTCTACTTCGGCCGCTTCTTCCCGCTGCTCGCCGGGCTCGCGATCGGCGGCTCGCTCGCGGCGAAGAAGGTCGTCCCCGCCTCGGCCGGGACGTTCCGCACCGACGGCGCGACCTTCGGGATCTTGCTTCTCGGGGTCATTGCGCTCACCGCGGGCCTGATGATCCTGCCGGCGCTCACGCTCGGGCCGATCGTGGAAGGGCTGATGCACTGATGCTTCGTGCACTGCTCGCCTCGGTGCTCGGGATCGTGATGTTCACGGTCGTGCTCGGCTTCGGCTACCCGGCGCTGATGACCGGCTTCGCGCAGGTCGCGCTGCCGCATCAGGCGAACGGAAGCCTGGTCGAGCGGGGCAACAAGGTCGTCGGCTCGTCGCTGGCCGCGCAGGATTTCTCCTTCCCGGGCTACTTCCACGAGCGGCCGTCGGCGACCTCGCCCGGATACAACCCTGCGTTCACGACCTTCTCCAACCTCGGCCCGACGAATCCGGCGCTCGCAAAGCTCGTGCAGGCGAACGCCAAGGCGGTCCTCGAGCTCGAGGGTCCCTACAACCCCGGACTGACGATCCACGACATCCCGGTCGACGCAGTCGTTCCTTCGGGCTCGGGCATCGACCCGGAGATCTCGATCGCCTACGCGAACCTGCAGGCGCAGCGTGTGGCGGCCGTCCGGCACCTGCCGCTCGCGACCGTCCAGGGCTTGATCAAGGAGAACACCCACGGCCGCACGCTGGACTTCCTCGGCGAGCCCGGAGTCAACGTGCTCGAGCTCAACCTCGCACTCGACAAGCAGGGAGGGAAGTAGTGTCGGCCGCGACCCCGGAACTGCCCGCCGCCCCGAGGAGGCGCACGGGCGTCTTCTCCCGCGAGCTCGTCATTCAGGCGATCTGGGACTCGTTCCCGAAGCTCAACCCGCGGCTGCAGCTGAAGAACCCGGTGATGTTCATCGTCGAGCTCGGCAGCCTTATCACGACGGTGATCTTCGTCAAGGACCTCGTCCAGGGGCACGACGGCCAGCTCTGGTTCGTCGGTGTGATCGCGGTCTGGCTCTGGCTGACCGTCCTCTTCGCGAACTTCGCCGAGGCGATCGCCGAGGGTCGCGGCAAGGCGCAGGCGAACGCGCTGCGCGCGACCCGGACGACGACCACGGCACTGCGCCGCTCGCACGACGGCCACCTCGAGGAGGTGGCGGCGCCCGACCTCCAGAAAGGCGACGTCGTGGTGGTGGAGGCCGGGATGATCATTCCGGCCGACGGGGACATCGTCGAGGGCGTCGGCTCGGTCGACGAGTCCGCGATCACCGGGGAGTCCGCCCCGGTCATCCGCGAGGCCGGAGGCGACCGCTCGGCGGTCACGGGTGGCACGAAGCTCCTCTCGGACCGGCTCGTGATCGAGGTCACGCAGGAGCCGGGCAGGTCCTTCCTCGACCGGATGATCGCGCTCGTCGAGGGCGCGGAGCGGCGCAAGACGCCGAACGAGATCGCGCTCAACATCCTGCTCGCCGGCCTGACGATCACCTTCCTCGCCGCAGTGGTGACGCTGCGCCCGTTCGCGATCTACGCCGGCACCTCGGTCTCGCAGACGGTCCTCATCGCGCTCCTCGTCGCGCTGATCCCGACCACCATCGGCGCGCTGCTCTCGGCAATCGGCATCGCCGGGATGGACCGGCTCGTGCAGCGAAACGTCCTGGCCATGTCGGGCCGAGCCGTCGAGGCCTCGGGCGACGTCGACGTGCTCCTGCTCGACAAGACCGGCACCATCACGCTCGGCAACCGGCAGGCTTCCGAGTTCATCCCGGCGCCCGGCGTCGACGAGCGTGAGCTGGCAGAGGTGGCGCAGCTGGCCTCACTCGCCGACGAGACACCCGAAGGACGGTCGATCGTGGTGCTCGCGAAGGAGCGCTTCAACCTGCGCGAGCGCGAGCTGGGGGAGCACGAGTTCGTCCCCTTCAGCGCGACCACGCGCATGAGCGGCGTGAACCTGAACGGCACGATGATCCGCAAGGGGGCCGCCGATTCGGTCAAGGCGTTCATCGCCGAGAACGGCGGCCGCGCGCCGGCTGAGATCGACACCGCGGTCCAGCAGGTCGCCGAGCAGGGCGGGACCCCGCTCGTGGTCGCACGCGACAACTTCGCGCTCGGCGTCATCCATCTGAAGGACATCGTCAAGGGCGGCATGAGCGAGCGCTTCGACGAGCTCCGCCGGATGGGGATTCGCACGGTGATGATCACCGGCGACAACCGCGTGACCGCCTCCGTGATCGCCCAGGAAGCGGGTGTCGACGACTTCCTCGCCGAGGCGACCCCGGAGGCGAAGCTCGCGCTGATCAAGGACGAGCAGGCGAACGGGCGCATGGTCGCCATGACCGGCGACGGCACGAACGACGCCCCCGCGCTGGCGCAGTCCGACGTCGGCGTCGCGATGAACACCGGGACGACCGCCGCCAAGGAGGCGGGAAACATGGTCGACCTCGACTCGAACCCGACCAAGCTGATCGAGATCGTGGAGGTCGGCA
Source organism: uncultured Actinomycetes bacterium (assembly GCA_963720065.1). Lineage (GTDB taxonomy): Bacteria > Actinomycetota > Thermoleophilia > Gaiellales > Gaiellaceae > Palsa-739. Next base: position 68,258 of record CAVREH010000006.1, on the reverse strand, counting down.
AGCAGCTCCTGATCACGCGCGGAGCGCTGACGACGTTCTCGATCGCCAACGACGTGGCGAAGTACTTCGCGATCCTGCCGGCCATGTTCGCCTTCACCTATGCGTCGAAGCCGGGCGAGCGCGGGCCGCTGAACGCGCTCAACATCATGCATCTGGGCGATCCGCAGAGCGCGATCGTGTCCGCGATCATCTTCAACGCCCTCATCATCCCGGCGCTCGTCCCGCTCGCCCTGCGCGGCGTCAAGTACCGCGCAATCGGCGCCACGGCACTCCTCCGGCGCAACCTGCTGATCTACGGTCTCGGCGGGATGATCCTGCCGTTCGTCGGCATCAAGCTGATCGACCTCATCATCCACAACGTCTTCGGGGCGTGAGTCCGTGGCTGCCCGCGGCCACTACCGGATCTTGCTCGGGATGGCGGCGGGAGTCGGCAAGACGTACCGGATGCTCCTCGAAGGCCGGCAGGCCCAGGAAGAGGGCAAGGACGTCGTGATCGGCTACCTCGAGCCGCACGACCGTCCCGAGACGACGGCCCTCGCCGAGGACCTCGAGGTCGTTCCGCGGCTGCGCGCGCAGCACGGGGCGCTCGAGCTCGAGGAGATGGACGTCGACGCGGTAGTCCGCCGTGCGCCGGAGCTCGCCCTCGTCGACGAGCTCGCCCACACGAACGCGGAGGGGATGCGCAACGAGAAGCGCTGGCAGGACATCGAGGAGGTGCTCGAAGGCGGGATCGACGTCATCTCCACCGTCAACGTCCAGCACCTCGAGAGCCTCAACGACGCGATCTTCGAGCTGACCGAGATCCGAGTGCGGGAGACCTTTCCCGACCGGATCCTCGACGATGCCGACGAGGTCGTGCTCGTCGACCTATCGCCCGAGGAGCTCCAGGAGCGTCTCCGGGCCGGCAAGGTCTACTCCAAGGAGCGGGCCGAGGTCGCGCTGGAGAACTTCTTCCGCTCGGACAAGCTCGCCGTGCTGCGGGAGCTCGCGCTGCGCGAGGTGGCCGAGGACGTGGAGGCACGACGGATCGCCCGGACGCTCGAGCCGCTCAGCCAGCAGGCGGTCGCCGAGCGCGTGCTCGCGCTGATCGAGCCGCAGCCCAAGTCGCAGCGAATCATGCGCCGCGCGTGGCGCTCGGCCCAGAGGCTCGGTACGGAGATGGACGCGGTCTGGGTTCGTCCGCCGGGCCGGCCGCCGACCGAGGAGGAGGCGACGCAGCTCGCGGCGCTCCGCCGGCTCGCCGGCATCCTCGGTGCGCACTTCCTCGAGGAGGAGGGCGACGACCTCGTCGCGACAGTGCGTCGCGTGGCCGCGCAGCGCGGCTCGACCTACATCTTCGTCGGCACGCCCGACGAGTCCCGACGCCGTGAGATCTTCGGCGGGTCGCTCCTCTCCCGCATGGTGCGCGAGCTGCCCGGCCTCGACATCCGCGTGGTGGCGAACCGGGCCGACCGGGATCGGCTGACGGAATGATCGCTGCGGTCATCGCTCTCGCGGCGCTCGCGGCCGTCCTGGGCGGAGTCCTCGCGGCGCGCAGCGGCTTCCGGCTGCGTCGGCCTCGCCAGGGCGACTTCCGCATCCTCGTCCCGTTCACCGGCGGCACGCTCGACCAGACCGTGCTCGACGCCGCGATCCGCCTCGCGCAGGCCGAGGACGCGACCCTCGTGCCCGCCTATCTCCTGCTCGTCCCGCTCCGCTACGCGGAGGACTCGCCGCTGCGCGACGAGGTCGCGGTCGCGTTGCCGCTGCTCGAGGCCGTCGAGCATGCGGCGCTGCGCGCTGGAGTTCCGGTCGACGCGCGGATGGAGAAGGGACGCAGCCCGACGCACGCCCTGCAACGGCTGTGGGACGAGGAGCGCTTCGACCGGATCGTGGCGCCGGCCCCCAACGGCCGCGGCGGCGGGTTCACGGCGAAGGACGTGACCTGGATCCTCGCCCACGCTCCGAGCGAGACGATCGTGCTCAAGCCGAGCCCGAACGGCGCGCAGCAAGCCGCCTGAGTACCGTTTCCCGCGTGAGAGCGCGGTCCGACCTCGTGGTGGGCGTGCTGGCGAGCGCGGGGATCGTCGTGCTCGTGAGCGCCGTCGTCGCGCTCTTGAAGCCGCACGTGCCCGTGCTCAGCCTCGGCGCGCTCTACGTGCTCGCGGTGCTGCCGGTCGCGATCCTGTGGGGCACGGCGCTCGCCGCGATCGTCTCCGTCGCGAGCATGCTCGTCTTCAACTGGTTCTTCCTGCCGCCGTACCACTCGTTCCACCTGCAGGAGAGCCAGAACTGGCTCGCGCTCGCGGTCTACCTCGCGATCGCCTTCGCCGTGAGCGCGCTCGCCTCCCGAGCCCGCACGCGGCGGGACGACGCGGAGCAGCGGCGGGCCGAGGCGCACGCGCTGGCGGAGGCGGCGCTCGACCTGCTGCGCGGCCGCACCCTCGACGAGGAGCTCGGACATCTCGCCGCCCTCACCGCCGGCGTGCTCGGCGTCGAGGGCGCGCGGCTCGAGCTCGGCCGGCAGCCGCCGCAGGAGGGCGAGCGTGCCCTGCCCGTCGAGGCGGGGCTGCGCTGCGTCGCGACGCTCTTCCTCGACGAGGAGGCGACGGTCGACGAGGCGGTCCGGACCCCGCTTCCTCCCCTCGCTCGCTGCCCTGCTCGCGGTGGTGGCCGAGCGCAGCCGGCTCGAGGGGGAGGCGCTCGAGGCAGAGGCCCTCCGGCGTAGCGACGCCCTCAAGACGGCGCTCCTCAGGGCGGTCTCGCACGACCTGCGCTCGCCGCTGACCGCGATCCTGGCGTCGGCCGACGCACTCGCAAGCCCCGGGCTCTCACTCGCGCCCGAGGACCGGCTCGGGCTCGCCGAGACGATCCAGGGCGAAGCCGCGCGCCTCGACCGCGTCGTCGGGCAGCTGCTCGACCTCTCGCGCCTCGAGGCCGGAGCCGTCGAGCCACACCGGGAGCTGTGGCACGTCGACGAGCTCGTCGGCCAGGCGCTCGCCGGCCTGGGCGCGGATGCCTCCCGCGTGCGGCTCGAGGTCCGGCCGGAGACGCCGCCGGTCGAGGTCGACGCCGCCCAGGTCGAGCGGGTGCTCGCCAACCTGATCGACAACGCGCTCCACTACTCGCCGGCCGGCTCCGGTGTCGTCGTTCGCGCGGAGTCGGGGGCGACGGAGCTTCGCCTGCACGTCGTCGACAGCGGGCCCGGGCTGCCCGCAGACGAACGGGACGCGCTGTTCCAGCCCTTCAGCCGCGGCAGCGCCGGTCAGGTCGGCTCCGGCCTCGGCCTTTCGATCGCGCGCGGGTTCGCCGAGGCGAACGGCGGGCGGCTCTGGGCGCAGGACGACCCGGCGGGCGGGCACCTCGTCCTCTCGCTGCCACTTGCGGAGCGTCCGGCGGCAGTGGGCACATGAGCGTCGCTCGCCTTCTGCTCGCTCCCGTGGGGGAACCTCTCGGTTCCCCCACGCCCCCTCCACACGCTCATCGGGCAGAGACCGCCCGATGAGCGCCCGCATCCTGGTCGTGGACGACGAGCCACAGATCGTCCGGGCGTTGCGCACGAGCCTCCGCGGCGCGGGCTACGAGGTCGAGACCGCAGCCACGGCCGAGGAGGCGCTGGCCGTGCTCGCGGCGAACCCGCCCGACGCAGTCGTGCTCGACCTCGTGCTTCCGGACGGGAGCGGCACCGAGGTCTGCCGCGAGCTGCGCACCTGGAGCAGCGCGCCGGTGATCATCCTCTCCGTCGTCGGCGAGGAGGCCGAGAAGGTCGCGGCCCTCGACGCGGGCGCCGATGACTACGTCACGAAGCCGTTCAGCGTGGAGGAGCTGCTTGCGCGCCTCCGCGCCGCGCTGCGGCGCGCCGACGCTCCCGCCGAGCCGGTCGTCGAGCTCGGCGACCTGCGGATCGATCTCGAGAAGCGAGCCGTCTCGGTGCGGGGCGAGCCCGTGCAGCTCACGCCGCACGAGTTCGCGCTCCTGCGCGTCCTCGCCCGCAACCCGGGCAAGCTCCTCACCCACACGGCGCTCCTCCGCGAGGTGTGGGGGAGGGGTTACGGCGACGAGTCGCACTACCTGCACGTGTACGTCTCGCAGCTGCGGCGGAAGCTCGAGGAGGACCCGGCCAGGCCGCGCTACATCCTCACCGAGCCCGGAGCCGGTTATCGGCTCGCCGAGCTGGGAGCGTCGCCGGCCGAGACGGCGACGCCGCCCGGCGGAGGACCCTGCCCGCCTGCGCCGGGCGGTGGGCCGCCTTGAGGGTTTCCTGAGCCGCAAGCTCAATCCCTGAGCCAGATTTGAGACCTTCCGCCGTACCGTCGAGGTATGGCCACCCATGCGCCGTCGTTCGGCACGCTCGACCTCCCCAGCCCTGGCCGGGCGGCCCTGCCGCTGGTTGCACTCGCGCTTGTCGCGCTCGCCCTCCTCGCGTCGCCGCAGCTCCGTCTCGCGGGGCTTGCCGCCGCCGCCTGCTTCGCCCTCGCCGCGGTGGTCCGCGCCGAGCGCGCGAGGGCCGAGCTGCGCGCGATCCGGCGCACCGCCGACCGCCTGATCCTCGTCGACCCGCAGGCCGCAGCCGGATCCGACGTCGTCCGCTGGCGGGTGGTCGAGCTCGTCGCGCCCGCAACGCGGAACCGCCTCGCGCGAGAGATCGAGCAGACGCTGCAGAGAGCGGACCCGGCTCGGCTGCCGTCGGCGTCCCCGCTACGCCGCGGCGTGGCGCGCCGTCAGCGGGAGCTACTGCAGAAACTGGAGGAGCGGATGCTCGACGGCCGCCCCGTGACCGCGCGCGGCGTGCTCCGCCTCCGGCGGCTGTTGCGGGAGCCGGGCAGCCCTCTCTACGACAACCACGCAGGCGACCTGAGTCGTGCGCTCGCACGCGTGCTGGTGGAGCTCGAGCCGTGAGCACCGTCACGCGTCGCGAGCGGGCGCCGCTCGAGCCGAGGCGTCTGCGCCGCGTCCTCGTCGGCCGGCCGATGCAGACCGGCCAGATGCACGAGACGCTGCTGCCGAAGTGGCTCGCGCTGCCGATCTTCGCGTCCGACCCGCTGTCCTCGGTCGCGTACGCCACGGAGTCGGCGCTCGTCGTCCTGCTGGCCGCCTCGGCCGCGTCCGCCCATCTCGTCTTCCCGATCTCGATCGGCGATCGCCTGCCTGCTCGCGATCGTCGTCCTCTCCTACCGGCAGACGGTGCGCGTCTACGAGACGAGCGGTGGCGCCTACGTCGTCGCGCGGGAGAACCTCGGCACGACCCCGAGCCTGGTGGCGGCTGCGGCCCTGCTGACCGACTACGTGCTCACCGTCGCGGTCTCGATCTCGGCCGGGATCTACGCCATCACCTCGTTCGTCCCCTCGCTCAGCTCCCACAGGGTGGGGCTGTCGCTCGCCTGCCTCGTGGTGATCGTGCTCGTCAACCTGCGCGGCGTGCGCGAGTCGGGGCTGCTGTTCGCCCTTCCGACGTACGCGTTCGTCACCTCGATCCTGGTGCTCGTCGCGGTCGGGCTCGTTCCAGGATCTGACCGGGCATCTGCAGTCGGCGGTCGTTCCGCAACCCGCTGCCGACCGGGACGGGCGTGGTCACCGTCTTCGTCCTCCTGCGCGCGTTCTCGTCGGGCTCGACCGCTCTCACCGGCGTGGAGGCGATCGCGAACGGCGTCAACGCCTTCCGCCACCCGCAGGGGAAGAACGCGGCGAAGACCCTTGCGGTGCTCGGGGCGATCGCGATCACGATGTTCCTCGGCGTCTCGTACCTCGCGGTCCACGTCCATGCGATGCCGAGCTCGACGGACTCGGTCGTCTCGCAGATCGCGCGCACCGTCTTCCGGCCCGGCTCCTTCGGCGGCTTCATGTACTACGCCGTCCAGGGGACGACCTTGCTCGTCCTCGTGCTCGCGGCCAACACCTCGTTCCAGGGCTTCCCGCGGCTCTCGGCGCTGCTCGCGCGGGACCGCTTCGCGCCGGGGCAATTCTCGAACCTCGGCGACCGGCTCGTCTTTTCGAACGGGATGCTCGTGCTCGCCGCGGCGGCGGCCGCCCTGCTCGTCATCTACAAGGCGAACACCAACAGCCTCATCCACCTCTACGTGATCGGCGTGTTCACCGCCTTCACGCTCTCGCAGGCGGGCATGGTGCGGTACTGGCTCCGCGTACGCACCCCGGGCTGGCGCGGGCGCGCGCTCGTGAACACCGTCGGCGCGTCGGCGACCGGGCTCGTCGCGGTGATCGTGATCTGGACGAAGTTCGCCGAGGGCGCGTGGCTCGTCACGGTCGCGATTCCGCTGCTCGTCGTCGCGATGTTCGGCGTACGGCGCCACTACGCGCGGGTCGGACGGCGCCTGAGCGCCGGAGCTGCCGCCGTTGCGGCGGCACCCGGTGCCCGGAACCGCACGCTGCTCGTCGTCGAGGATCTCGACCCGGCGGCCGAGCGGGCGCTCGCCTTCGCCCGGGCGATCGCGCCGGACGGCTTCCGCGCGATCCACGTCCCGCGCCGCGGCAGCGATCCCGGGATCGGCCCGCGCTGGTTCCACCTCTCGGGCGGTGCTCCGCTCCTCGAGACGCTGGATCCGGACGGCGGCACGGTCGACGCCGTGCTCGAGCAGGTCTGGCGGTTGCCGCGCGGCGAGTCCGACTTCGTCACGGTCGTCATCCCCGAGCAGTTCCGCCGGCGCGCGCTCACCGAGGGGGCGCGGCACCGGTTCGAGTTCGCGCTCAAGCTGCGACTGCTCACCGAGCCCGGCGTCGTGGTTGCGGATCTGCCGACGGTGGACGAGCGCCCGAACGGACGTCCACTCGCCGTGCGGATCTTCGTCTCCGGCGCCAACGCCGCCTCGATGCGCGCCTTGAACTGGGCCGAGTCCGTCGGCCTCCCGGACACGCGGGCCGTCAACTTCGCCTTCGACGAGGTCGAGGCGGCGGAGATGCGGCGCAAGTGGCTGGCCGCGGACGCCCGCGTGCCGCTCGAGGTGCTCGCGGCGCCGTACCGGGACATCGGCGACCCGCTCCTCGCGTACCTGCGCGAGCTCACCGCCGAGGGACAGGACGTTCTCGTCGTCCTCCCGGAGGTCATCTTCCGCGGCTGGCGGCGGCTGCTGCACAACCAGCGCGCGCTCTACGTGAAGCGCCTGCTGCTCGTCGAGCCCAACGTGATCCTCGCTTCCGTCCCCTACCAGCTCATTCGATGAGGTCGCTCGGCTTCGCCTCGCTCCCGTGGGGGGAACCATGTTTCCCCCACGCTGCCCCCTTTTTTTCGCCTGTGTGGGGGAACCTCCCGGTTCCCCCACACCCCCTCCACCTTCATCGGGCGAAAGGCGCCCGATGAAGCGCCCGGACGTCAGGGTGCTGCACCGCCGCGCGCGCCGCGTCGCGCGCTGGACGGGCTCGATCGCCTACCGCAGCATCGTCGTGCCGCTGCTCGACCAGGAGGAGACCGAGCACGCGCTCGACCTCGCCTGCCGGCTCGCGGCCGATCGCGGCGCGCGCGTCGTCCTCGTCGCGCCGCTCGTGGTCGAGCGCGAGCTGCCGATCGACGCCCACATGGACGGAACGCTCACCGACCTGAAGGAGCGGCTCGAGTGCGCCACCGCGGTCGCGAGCTCGTACGGCGTCGCGGTGCGGCAGGAGATCGTCCGCACGCGGCCCGGCAGCTTCGGCGAGGAGGTCGCGCGGGTCGCGGCGGAGCGGCGCGCCGAGCTCGTCGTCGTCGGCGCGCCGGTCGATTCGCGGCGCGGCTTCCACCGCGCGTTCCCGCGCGAGGTCCTCCTGCTGCTGCGCGATGCGCCGTGTCGCGTGATGATCGCCACCGGCCCCGTTGCGGGCAGGCGCGCGGGCGCGACCGCAGCGCGGAATACAGTCCCGCCGTGGCACGACGGCGTCGCCAGGCCCACGAGCTCGAGCGCGTTCTCGGGGCGAACGCCCTCTTCGCCACCGCGTACGGCAACGTCGGCTCGTCGATCTACTACGCGCTCGGCGTAACCGCGTTCTTCGCGCTCGGGCTGACGCCCGTCGTCTTCGTCATCGCCGGCCTCTTCTTCGCGGCGACGGCCGCGACGTACGCCGAGGGAACCGTGAGCTTCCCGGAGGCCGGCGGCTCCTCGAGCTTCGCGCGGCACGCGTTCAACGAGCTCGTCTCGTTCGCCGCCGCCTGGGCGCAGATGCTCAACTACATCATCACGATCGCCATCTCGGCGTTCTTCGTGCCGCACTACCTCTCGATCTTCTGGGAGCCGCTGAAACAGAATCCGTGGGACATCGTCGGCGGCGCCGTCGTGATCCTCGTTCTCGTCGCGCTCAACATCGTCGGGATCCAGGAGTCCGCCCGGATCAACATCGGTCTCGCCGCTGTGGACTTCGCCACGCAGGTCCTGCTCGTCCTGCTCGGCTTCGCGCTCGTCTTCAACCCGCACATACTCGTCTCGAACGTCCACCTGGGCGTCGCCCCGACCTGGGGTCACTTCCTGCTCGCGATCCCGGTGGCGATGATCGCCTACACGGGGATCGAGACCGTCTCCAACCTCTCCGAGGAGGCGCGCGACCCCGCTGCGGACCATCCCGCGCTCGATCCTGATGGTGGCGGTCGCCGTCTTCGCGATCTACTTCACGCTGCCGCTGGTCGCGCTCTCGGCGATGCCCGTCCACCTGGTCAACGGGCACTACGAGACCGTGCTCGGCCTGCCGCCGCCGCAGGGCTTCGCCGCCGACCCGGTGCTCGGCGTCGTCGCCAATCTCGGTCTCTCGCGGGCCCTCCTCTCGGCGGTCAAGATCTACGTCGGCATCCTCGCGGCGACGATCCTCTTCATCGCGACGAATGCCGGCGTGATCGGCGCGTCGCGGATCACCTACTCGATGGCCGGCTACCGGCAGCTGCCGAGCGTCTTCCGCCGGCTGCACCCGAAGTTCAAGACGCCCTGGCTGTCGCTGATCGTCTTCGGCGGCTTCGTCTCGATCCTCGTCCTGCTGCCCGGCAAGACGACCTTCCTCGGCACGATGTACTCGTTCGGCGCGATGCTCTCCTTCACGATCGCGCACGCTGCGGTGATCCAGCTGCGGCGGCAGCGCGCCGGCGAGGACATCCCGTGGAAGGCCCGGCCCAACTTCCGGTGGCGCGGGGTCGACTGGCCGCTCTTCGCCGTGATCGGCGGCCTCGGCACCGGCCTGTCGTGGCTCGTCGTCGTGATCGAATACCCGAGCGCACGCTACGCGGGGCTCGGCTGGCTCGCGCTCGGGTTCGTCGCCTACGTCGTCTACCGGCGGCAGGTGCTGCACCTCCCGCTGAGCGAGACGGTTCGCGCGCCGGTCGAGTACGGGCCGGCGGCAGCGCTCGAGTTCCGCAGCATTCTCGTGCCGATCGCGCCCGGCTACCCGTCCGACGAGGCGATGGACTTCGCCTGCCGGCTCGCGGCCGAGCGACGCGCGTCGATCATCGCGTTCACGGCGATCGAGGTGCCGCTCGACCTCCCGCTCGACGCGGAGCTGCCCGAGGACGTGCACGAGGCGAACGAGCAGCTCGACGAAGCGCGCGCGATCGGCGACTCGTACGGCGTACGCGTGATCGGCCGCATCGCGCGCACCCGGAACATCGGGCGCGCGATCGTCGACGAGGCGATCCGGCGGCATTCCGAGATCATTGTCATGGCCGGGCCGCGGCGGGTCCAGCTGCAGCGCGGGCGGCGCCAGATCTTCGGCGACTCGGTCGACTTCGTCCTGCGACACGCACCGTGCCGCGTGATGGTCGCGACGCCGAGGGAGCGGGCCGCGTGACCGGCGGCTTCCAGAGGCGCTCCGTGTACGTCTTCGGGCTCGTCGCGATCGGGCTCGGCGTCGCGATCCTCGCCGAGACGGCTGCCGCGGGAGGAGGCACGACGGGCTACACGCTCGGCGTCCTCTTCGTCGCGCCTGGGGATCGGCCGTCTCTACCTCCTGCGGCGGCGCTAGGCTCGCAGCTCGATGGCACGCAAGCTGCCGCGGCTGCAACGGGCGCTCGACGCGCCGGCGCTCGGCGTCCGTCGCGTACGGCGAGGTCGCGTCCTCGCTCTACTTCGCGCTCGGGATCGTCGCGCTGCACGCGCTCGGGCTGACGCCTGTCGTGCTCGGCGTCGTCGGTTTGCTCTTCCTCGTGGTCACCCTCTCGTACGCCGAGGGAACGACCGCGATCGGCGAGACGGGCGGCGCCGCCACCTTCGTCCGGGTCGCCTTCAACGACCTCGCCGGGTTCCTGACCGGCTGGGCGCTGTTCCTCGACTACCTGATCGTGATCGCCCTCTCGGCCCTCTTCTTCCCGCACTACCTGGGGCTCGCAATCGGGGTGCACTCGATCGCCCGGCATCCGGGCGACGTGATCGTCGGCTGCGTCGTGATCGCGGTGATCGCGCTCGTGCGGCTGTTCCGCAGGACTCGCCTCTACTCGTTCAGCCTCGTCGTGCCGCTGCTCGATCTCGTCACGCAGCTCCTGCTCGTGGTGCTCGGCTTCGCCTTCCTCTTCTCGCCGAGCGCGCTCAGGGAAGGGCTCGACGTCGGCACGCAGCCGTCGTGGCACCAGATCGCGTTCGCGCTGCCGCTCGCCTTCCTCGCGTACACGGGCCTCGAGACCGTTGCGAACCTCGCGGAGGAGACGCGGCAGCCGGGCCGCGACCTGCCGCGCAGCCTCTTCCTCGGGATCGGGGCCGTCGTCGTCGTGACGGTGCTGATCGCGCTCGTCGCGCTCTCGGCCTTCCCGGCGCCGAACGGCGTGACGGAGCTCGGGACGACGTGGCAGCGCGCGCCGCTGATGGGAGTCGTCTACGCGCTCGGGCCGCACGTCGCGTTCTGGGTCGAGCGCGTGCTGCGCGTGTACGTGGGGCTGACCGGCGCGCTCATCCTGTTCATCGCCGCGGTGACGTCCAACTCGGGCTTCGGGCGGCTGGCGTACTCGCTGGCGGAGCACGGCCAGCTCCCGCGGCGCTTCGGCCGCCTCAGCCGGCGCAGCCTCCACTCGCCGGAGACGGTCGTGGCCGCCGCGCTCATCTCGATGGTCCTGCTGCTGTCGACGGCGTTCACGACGAACCCCGTCGGCTTCCTCGCGAGCCTCTTCAGCTTCGGCGTGCTCGTCGCGTTCACCGCCGCGCAGCTCGCGGTCGTGAAGCTCCGCTTCTCGAAGCCTGCGCTCGAGCGCCCGTTCAGGGTGCCGCTGTCGATCAGGGTTCGCGGCGCAGACCTCCCGCTGCCCTCGGTCCTCGGCGCCCTGGCGACGACGGCGATCTTCGTGGCGGCGATGGTGACGCACATCGGGGCGCGCTACGGCGGGCCGATCTGGCTCGCGGCCGGCGGCGTCGTCTATCTCCTCGTCCGCCGCCGCCGCGGCACCGGCCTGCTCGAGCACGTCGAGCCGGTCGTCGAAGGAGAGTTGCCGCACGCGGAGTTCTCGAAGATTCTCGTGCCGATGAAGCTCGGCGAGATCGGGGAGGAGATGGTCGCGACGGCGGTCAAGCTCGCGCAGGAGCGCGGCGCCGCGGTCGTCGCGCTGCACGTGATCCGCGTGCCGCTCGACCAGCCCCTCGACGCCGAGCTGTACGACGACGAGGAGCGGGCGGCCGAGTCGCTCGCGGAGGCGGCCGCGCTCGGAGCCGACCACGGCGTCGCGGTGGAGGGCCGTTCCATCCGCGCGCGGTCGATCGGCGAGGCGATCGTGCAGGCGGCGGAGGAGACGGGCGCCGACCTGATCGTGCTCGGCTCCGCGCCGAAATGGCGTCGCCAGTCGCGCTTCTTCTCGCCGACCGTCGACTACGTGCTGCGCAAGGCGCCCGCCGAGGTGCTCGTCGTCGCCTTCCCTCAGGGTGTCCTCGAAGAGGTGTAGGAGGGGTTGGGGGAACGGTGCTCGTCGCAGGGGTGCGATGGGTGTCGCGAGGCAAGGACGCAGGGAGCGTCGATAGCTGAGTGCTATCGACGCGACTGAGGACGCCGCATCGCGGCGCTCAGCGCAGCCCTGCGGCATAGCCATTGTTTCGCCAACCCCTCCTACCGAGCTACGCTCCGCTACGTCATGGAGGGGGCAACGCTCAAGGCACTCGTCATCGGCTGCGGCCGCGTTGGCTCGGCGATCGCGCTCCAGCTGCACCAGGAGGGCTGGGACGTGACCGTGGTGGACGAGAACGAGGACGCGCTGTCGCGGCTCGGCGAGAGCTGGCCCGGCACGTTCATCGTCGGGCACGGCATGGACGCCGACCTCCTGCGCGAGGCAGGCATCGAGGACGCGGATGCCGTCGTCGTCGCCACCGACGGCGACAACACGAACATCATCATCGGCCAGGTCGCGCAGAAGCGCTTCGACGTCCGCTGCGTCGTCGTGCGCGTCCTCGACCCCGCGCGCGCCAAGTTCTACGCCGAGCGCGGGCTCAACACGGTGTGCCCGACGAGCGTGGCCATCGACCGGCTCATGGACGCCGCGCGGACGTGCGCGATCCCGGTCGCCGCGCCGGAGCAGACCGAAGAGGTCGTCGGCTGATGTACGCCATCGTGGCCGGCGGCGGCAAGATCGGCGCGAACGTCACCCGCTCGCTGCTCCGGCTCGGCAACGAGGTGACGCTGATCGAGCAGAAGCGCGACCGCTTCGAGACAGCTCGAGGACGAGTTCGAGCACCAGGTGCAGCGCGGCGACGCGACCGAGCTCTTCGTGCTCGAGCGCGCGGGAATCGCGCGACCGCCCGACATCGTGCTCGCGCTGACCGGCGACGACGAGGACAACATGATCGTCGGCCAGATCGCGCGGGAGAAGTACGGCGTCCCGAAGGTGATCGCACGTGTGAACGATCCGCGCAACCAGCCGCATTTCGACCTGCTCGGCATCTCCCCGACCATCTGCGCGACCTCCAGCGTGATGGCGCTCGTCGAGCACGAGGTGCCGGAGCACGACCTCATCCACCTGCTCGAGTTGCGCGGCGAGAACCTCGAGATCGTCGAGGTGCAGATCGACGGCGATTCGCCCTCGACGGGGCGGAGCATCGAGGCGCTCTCGCTGCCCGAGGGCTCGCGGCTCATCTCGGTCATGCGCGGCGGCCGGGCCGAGATCGCAGTCGGCTCGACCGTGCTCGAGGCGGGTGACCAGGTGCTCGCGATCCTCGAGCCCGGCAAGGAGGACGAGCTACGCCGCGTCTTGCTAAGACGCTGATCGCCGTCGCCCTCGGCGTCCTCGGCGCCGGGATTCACAAGTGGTTCCTGGCGCGCCACCCGACCGTCATCTCGTTCGAGGCGCCGAAAGTCACGACGTCCTATTCGTTCGCGCCGGTCGTCGGCGGCTTCCATTCGCCCGTCTACGTGACGTCCGCGCCCGGCGACCCGGACACGCTCTACGTCGTCGAGCAGGCCGGCACCATCCGCACCGTTCGCGACGGGAAGATCGCCGGCACGTTCCTCGACCTCCACGGCACCGTCAAGAGCGGGGGAGAGCAGGGGCTGCTCTCGCTGGCGTTCAGCCCGCAGTACGCGTCGAACCGCCTGTTCTACGTCTCCGATACGGACCGGAACGGGAACTCGCGGGTCGCGCGGTACCGCGCCTCGAACGGCCGCGGCCTGCGCTCGAGCGGCCACATCCTGCTCGCCGTCCACCAGCCGTTCGCCAACCACAACGGCGGCCAGCTCCAGTTCGACGAGCGCGGCTACCTGTACTTCGGGCTCGGCGACGGGGGCTCCGAAGGCGACCCGAACCAGACCTCTCAGAACATGCATACGCGGCTCGGCAAGCTGCTGCGCTCCCGTCAGAGGACCCCTGGCCGCTCCTGGAAGGTCGTCGGGCTCGGCCTCCGCAACCCGTGGCGCTTCTCGTTCGACTCGGCGACGGGCAACCTCTGGATCGGCGATGTCGGCCAGGACACGTGGGAGGAGGTCGACTTCCGGGCCGAGGCGAAGCTCGCCGAGCTCGCGAACTACGGCTGGAGCCGCTACGAGGGCTACTCCGTCTACTCCTCGAGCCACCGCTACGCGAGCGTCGGCGCGAAAGTGAAGCCGGTGGTCGCCTACTCGCACGCCCACGGCTGCTCGGTCACCGGCGGCTTCGTCTACCGCGGCGAGGCGGTGAGCGCCGCAAGCGGGCGGTACTTCTTCGGCGACTACTGCACCGGGACGATCTGGAGCTTCCGGGTCGACAAGCACGGCCGTGCCTCCGCTCCGGCCGTCTCGGGCGGGGTGCCGTCGGTCTCCTCCTTCGGCGTGGACGGGAACGGCGAGCTGTACGCCGCCTCCCTCGGCGGGACGCTCTACAAGCTCCGTTGAGTGGGTAGGTTGGACGAAATGCCGTCCCGCTCTGCTTCGTCGCTCGCGCTGCTCCTCGTCGCGGCGGCCTTGCTGGCCGCCTGCGGGAGCAGCGGGCCGACTCGCGGCGTCGCGGGCGCGCGCAAGACCGTCGCGGCCTCGAGTCGCGACTGGACGCGCTTCGGCTGGGACGCGCGCCGCTCGAGCGACGACCCGCACGCGACCGGGATCACCGCCGCCAACGTCGGGTCGCTGACGCGCCAGCAGGTTCACCTGCCGGGCACCGTCGACTCCTCCGCCCTCTACCTCCACGGGGTGAAGATCGACGGCGCGGCCCACGACGCGTTCTTCGTCACGACGACGTACGGGATCACGCTCGCGATCGACGCCTCGAGCGGCAAGATCCTCTGGCGCTGGACGCCGCCCGGCTACTCCCAGTGGGCCGGCTCGGCGCAGATCACGACGGCCACTCCGGTCGCCGATCCCAGCCGCAAGTGGATCTACGCGGCTTCGCCGGACGGGCGGATCCAGAAGCTCACCGTCGCGAGCGGCCATGCCGTCTGGCGGCGCACGATCACGGAGCTGCCGTCGCGCGAGAAGATCGCGGCCTCGCTCAATTTCCAGAGCGGCCACGTCATCGCCACGACCGGCGGCTACATCGGCGACCAGCCGCCGTACCAGGGGCATGTCGTCCTCATCGCCGCGGGGAACGGCCGGCTGCTCCACGTGTGGAACTCCCTCTGCTCGAACTGGCACGTGCTCATCTATCCGTCGAGGTGCCCGGCGAGCGACTCCGCGATCTGGGGACGCGCCGGCGCGGTCGTCGTCCCCGGCAGCGGCAAGCTGCTCGTGGCCACGGGCAACGCGCCGTGGAACGGCCACACCAACTGGGGCGACGCGGTTCTCGTCCTGTCCGCCAAGGCGAAGCTGGTCGGCAACTACACGCCGACGAACACGGCGAAGCTGAACTCCGACGACCTCGATCTCGGCTCGACGTCGCCCGTCTACCTCACGTCGAAGCTGATCGCGCAGGGCGGCAAGGACGGGAAGATCCGGCTTCTGTCGCTCTCCCGGATCCGCGGCACGAAGCCCCACAAGGGACATGAGTTGCAGATCGTCTCGACACCGTCGAGCTCGGAGCTCTTCACAGCGCCGGCGGTGTGGCGGAGCGGCAAGCGCATCTGGCTGATTGCGGCCGACAACGGCGCCACCCAGGCGTGGTCGCTGCGCGGCGGGCGTCTCCACTCGGTCTGGCACAACGGCAATCCCGGCACGAGCCCGCTGGTCGCCGGCGGCCTGCTGTACGTCTACGACCCGAACGGCGGGCTCGACGTCTACCAGCCGGCGACGGGGAAGCTCATCGCGACGCTCGACAGCGGCGGTGGCCACTGGAACAGCCCGATCGCCGTCGACGGCCGCATCGCGCTGCCGGAAGGCGACGCGAACGCCCACGCGACGAGCGGCGTGCTCGACATCTGGCGCGTGCACTGAGCGCCCTGACGCCGTCCGGCCAGATCCCAACGAGCGCCGTCCCGGTGCCGGGCACCGAGCCGTGGCCCCGCCGGACCTCTCGTCCCGTTCGGCCATCTTGCGCTTCTGCGGCTCCTGCTCGAACCTGGTCATATGCCTCGTTTGCCGCGCGATGTCACTCCCGGGATACGGCACGTCGGCGTCAGTGCCGCAGGGGCGGCGCCGTATTTCCTGGACGACGTTGACCGCGCGACCTGGATGAGGCTCTTCGTCGCAATGATCTCGCGCTATGGGTGGCGGTGTGTCGCGGTCTGCCTGCTCACCACGCACTGGCATGCGATTGTCGAGACATCGGACAGCTCTCTCGCCCGTGGCATGCACAGGCTCGTGGGCGGCTACTCGAGACGCTTCAACGACCGGCACGGGCGAGCGGGCTATCTCGTCCGCAGCCGCTACTGGTCGAGACGTAAGGACTCCCCGGCCGCGGTGCTCGAAGCCTTCCGCTACGTCGCAAGGAATCCGGTCGCGGCGGGACTCGTCGACAGGGCAGAGGATTGGCGGTGGAGCAGTTATGGAGCCACGGTGGGCGTTTCAGACATGTTCGGATTTGTCGATGCAGCAATCGTCCTCGGGGAGTTCGGTCCGACGCGCGCTGCCCAGATCCGAGGCCTCCGCAGCTTCGTCGAAGCCGCCTGAAAGAGCTGCGCATTCGGTGACGGATGCCTCCTGCGGACACGTCCGCGTGCCTGGCACCGGGACGGCGCCCGGGAGGACGCGTCTCGGCTCCGCGGCTTGTCAGGCCGGGCGCCTGCGGCGCACCTGCGGCGCCTGCTGGCCGAGGGCGGCATAGGCGAGCGCCTGGAGCGACTCGTTCAGGGTCGCGATCTCGCGGGTGAGGCGGAGGAAGTTCTCGTCGTTGTCGAGGCGCTTGTTCGTCTTCGCAAGCTCGTCGCCGATCCGGTCGAGCTTCTCGAGGATCAGGTCGAAGCGCCGGTCCGAGAGGTCGTGCTCCACCCGGTCATCGTAATCCCGCCAGCTCCTCGCGCGACCGAACGACCACGGTCTCGGCGCCGAGCGCGGCTTTCACGTCGGCGAGCGTTCCCACCACCTCGACCTGCCGCGTCGCACCCGCGTGGGCGAGCGCGAGATCCGCAAGCTCCCGGGGCGCGTCGCTGAAGACGCCGATGCGCGCGCCCGCCGCCGCGAGCCGCCGCAGCGCCGGCGTTCGTCTCGGCACGGGGCCGGATCCAGAGCGGAGCACGGTCGGCCGCGAACCGAACGAGGAGCGGTCGCCAGTCCCCGAGCGCGCCGTCGAGCACCGCGGCCGCCGCCTCTCGGTCCTCGGGAACGACGAGCTCGACACGGGCCCGCCGCGCCGCGTCCTCGAGCCACGCGTCCCACAAGGGGCGCGTGTCGGCGAGCACGAGGTCGAGGTCGAGTGCGAGCGCGAGGCCGGCCACGGGAGGCGATGCTAGATTCCCGCCACATACCGGCGAGCGGTGAGGGAACTCCGGTGCAAGTCCGGGACGGTCCCGCCGCTGTAAGGGGAGACGCTCTCCCGCCACGACGTCACTGGGTCGCGAGACCTGGGAAGGCGGCGGGGGAGGGAGCCCCGAGTCAGAAGACCTGCCGCCCGCCGCAACCCCGAACCCCTCGCGGAAGGAGGATTCGTGCACCGCTCTCACCATTGCTGTCGTCGCGGTACTTGCCGCGGCTCTCGCCGTCGTCTCCCTCTCGGCGGCTGCATCGCACCGCGCTCACCGAGCGCACCGCTACCACCGGATCATCTCGCTCTCCCCGACGGCGACCGAGGATCTGTTCGCCATCGGCGCCGGCAAGCAGGTCGTCGCGGTCGACCAGGACTCGAACTACCCGACGCGCGCGCCGCGGACGAAGCCTCTCCGGCTACACCCCGAACGTCGAGGCGATCGCGAACTACCACCCCGGACCTCGTCGTCATCTCCTACAACCCCGACAACTTCGCCTCGCAGCTCAAGAAGCTCGGGATCAAGGTGGTGAACCTGGCCGCCGCCGAGAACCTGAAGCAGGCGTACGGGGAGATCCTCCGGCTCGGCCGCGTCACGGGCCACAACCGCGGCGCGAAGGCCGTGGTGCGCTCGATGCGGACGCACCTCGCCGCGATCGTGGCGAGCGTGCCGAAGTCGCGCCGGCACCTGCGCGTCTACCACGAGCTCGACCCGACCTACTACTCGGCGACGTCGCAGACGTTCATCGGCAGCATCTACAAGCTGTTCGGCTTCCGGGACATCGCCGACGCAGCGGGGGGGACGGGCGACGGCTACCCGCAGCTCTCGGCCGAGTACATCATCGCCAAGAACCCGCAGATCATCGTTCTGGCCGACACGAGGTGCTGCGGGCAGACGTACTCGACCGTGGCCTCGCGTCCGGGCTGGAGCTCGATCTCCGCGGTCGAGCACCACCGCGTCGTGCTCGGGAACGACGACGTGGCCTCGCGCTGGGGGCCGCGGATCGTGGAGTTCGCGCGGACGGTGGCGCGGATCGCGAAGCAGAACTGATGACCGCGACGGCCGGAAGGGTCGAGGCGGCACCCCGCGTCGAGGCGCGGGGCGTCGGCCTCCGCGCCGGGCTCGTCACCGTCGCCTTCCTGGTCGTCGCGCTCGCGATCGGGCTCGCCGTCGGGCCGGTGCACATCGGCGTCGGCGCGATCCTTCGCTCGGCGCTCAGCTACGTCCCGTTCCTTCACGTCCACCAGTCGCTCGGCGCGGTCGAGCGCGCCGTGCTCTGGCAGGTCCGTGCACCGCGGGTGGTGCTCGCCGCGCTCGTCGGCGGCATGCTGGCCGTCGCGGGCGCGTCGTATCAAGGCGTCTTCCGGAACCCCCTCTGCGACCCCTATCTGCTCGGCGTGGCCGGCGGCGCAGGGCTCGGCGCGACGCTCGCGATCATCTACGCCTCCGCGGCCGCGGCCGGCAGCAACTGGACGGTGCCGCTGGCCGCGTTCGCGGGTGCGATCGCCGCGGTCGTCGTCACCTACGCGCTCGGCCGCTCGGTCGGCGCCACGCAGATGACCGGTGCCCTCGTGCTCGCCGGCGTGACGATGGCCACCTTCACGGCCGCCGTGCAGACGTTCGTGCAGCAGCAGCACACGCAACAGCTCCAGAACGTCTACTCGTGGCTGCTCGGCGGCTTCTCGACCGCGACCTGGCACGACGTCGCAATCTGCGCGCCGTACATCGCGGTGAGCTCGCTCGTGCTCGTGCTGCACCGGCGCGTGCTCGACGTCCTCAGCCTCGGCGACGACGAGGCGTCGAGCCTCGGGATCGACGTCGGACGCGCGCGCCTGACGATCGTCGTCGCCGCCACGCTCGGGACGGCCGCAGCCGTGTCGGTGAGCGGCCTGATCGCGTTCGTCGGGATCATCGTCCCGCACACGATCCGGCTGCTCGTCTCGACGAGCTACCGCGCGGTGGTCCCGCTCTCGCTGCTCGCCGGCGCCGGCTTCCTCGTGCTCGCAGACGTCGTCGCGCGCACCGTCCTCTCGCCGGCCGAGCTGCCGATCGGCGTCGTCACGGCGTTTCTCGGCGCCCCCTTCTTTGCCCTCGTCCTGCGCGGCTCGAGGACGGGCCGATGATCGAGACGCGCGACCTCTGGGTGCGGTTCGGGCCGGTCGCGGCCGTGCGCGGGCTCACGCTGCACGCGGACGCGGGCGGCTGGACGGCGCTGATCGGGCCGAACGGCGCGGGGAAGACGTCGGCGCTGCGCGCGCTCGCAGGCCTCGCCGCGTACGAGGGCGAGGTGCTGATCGACGGGCGGGATGCACGCAAGCTCGGCCGTCGCGCCGTCGCGCGGCTCATCGCGTTCGTCCCCCAGAAGCCCGAGACGCCGGCGGCGCTGACGGTCGCGGAGTACGTCCTCCTCGGCCGCACCCCGCACATCCGCTATCTCGGCGGCGAGGGCAGGCACGACCGCGAGGCTGCGACCAGGGCGCTGCGCCGCCTCGAGCTCGAGCGCTTCGCCGAGCGGCCGCTCGGCTCGCTCTCGGGCGGCGAGCTGCAGCGGGCGGTGCTCGCGCGCGCGCTGGCGCAGGAGGCTCCGGTCCTGCTGCTCGACGAGCCGACGACGGCGCTCGACCTCGGCCGCCAGCAGCTCGTGCTCGAGCTCGTCGATGCCTTGCGCCGCGACGGGCTGACCGTGGTGACGACGATGCACGATCTCACGATCGCCGGCCAGTACGCCGAGCGGCTCGTCCTGCTGAACGAGGGCTCGGTCGTCGCCGAGGGAACGGCGGCGGAGGTGCTCTCCGCGCCGAACGTCGCGGCCCATTACGGCGCGAACGTCCGCGTCATCGAGGACGACGGCGGCGGCGTGTTCGTTCTGCCCGTGCGTCGCTAGACCTGTCTCATCGGGCCTTGTCATTCCTTGTAACAGTCTGTTACTTGCGATCTCGCTAGAGTGGCCGACGGCGCTCCGCGCCTCACTATGCGCGACTGACACGTCTCATCCGGCCGCTGTCCCCGCAAGTAACTGTCTGTTACTAGCGCTCGTTGTTGGAGGTCGTTGCGCATGTCTCGCCTTGCCGGCTCGCTCGTCGCGGCCGGAGTCTCGAAGTCGTACGGAGCCGAGGTCGTCCTCGCGGACGTCAGCCTCGTCGTGCCGCCGCGCGCGCGGATCGGGCTCGTCGGCCCGAACGGCGCCGGCAAGTCGACGCTCCTCCGCCTGCTCGCGGGGCTCGAGGAGCCCGACGCGGGTCGCATCCGGCGCACGCCGCCGACCCTCGCGGTCGGCTACCTCGCGCAGGAGCGGGACAGTGCCGGCGGCCGCTCGGGCGGGGAGGAGGCCCGCGCAGCGCTCGCGGCGCTGCTCCGCGAGGGCTTCGAGGTGCTCCTGCTCGACGAGCCCACCAACGACCTCGACTTCACCGGCCTCGCCTGGCTCGAGCGCTCGCTCGCGACGCATCCCGGCTCGCTCGTTGTCGTCTCCCACGACCGCGCCTTCCTCGACCGCACCGTCACGCGCATCGTCGAGCTCGACGAGTGGACGCGCGGCACGACCGAGTACAGCGGCGGCTGGAGCGACTACGAAGCCGAGCGCGAGCGTCGCCGCGAGCGCCACTACCGCCGCTGGGAGTCGTCGGTCGCCGAGCGCCGGCGCGATCGAGGAGCAGCAGCGCCGTATGGCGGAGTGGGAGCGCCGCGGCTACGGCCAGGGCCGCAAGAAGAAGAAGTCGAAGGACGTGAAGCGGACGTACGGCGCGAAGCTCGCGCGGGTCGAGACCGTCGAGAAGCCGTACGAGCCGTGGGAGCTCCAGCTCTCGCTCGCCCCCGCGGCGCGCAGCGGCGAGGTCGTCGTGCGGCTCGAGGACGCCGTCGTCGAGCGAGGCTCGTTCCGGCTCGGGCCGCTCGACCTCGCCGTCGGGTGGGGCGACAGGCTCGCGATCGCCGGCCCGAACGGGAGCGGCAAGACGACCCTGCTCGACGCGCTGCTCGGCCGGCTCCCGCTCGCCGCCGGCAACCGCTGGCTCGGGCCGGGCGTCGTGCTGGGCGAGCTCGAGCAGGATCGCGCCGCGCTGACCGGGCCGCAGACGCTGCTCGAGGTCTTCCGCGACTTCGAGGAGGGAACCGCCCGCACGCTGCTCGCGAAGTTCGGCCTCGGCGCCGACGACGTCCTGCGCGCGGCGGCGTCGCTCTCGCCGGGCGAGCGCACCCGCGCCGGTCTCGCCCTCCTGACCGCCCGCGGCGTCAACTGCCTCGTCCTCGACGAGCCCACCAACCACCTCGACGTCGAGGCGATCGAGGAGCTCGAGCGCGGCCTCGCCGGATACGACGGCACCGTGATCCTCGTCACGCACGACCGCCGCTTTCTGGAGGCCTACGCGCCCGGCCGTACCATCGAGGTGTGAGTGCCTCGATCCTCACGATCGGGAACGAGCTCGTCTCGGGGGACGTGCCGAACACGAACGCGTCCTGGCTCGCCCGCCGGCTCGCTCCGCTCGGCGTGGACGTGCGGCTGACTGGCGGCGCTGCCCGACGAGATCGACGCGATTGGGGAGTTCGTGCGCGCCGAGGCGCCGCGCGTCGACTTCCTCCTCACGACGGGCGGCCTCGGCGGCACGCCGGACGACCTGACCCGCGAGGCGATCGCGGCCGCCTTCGGGGTGCCGCAGGAGGAGGTGCCGGAGCTCGCCGCAGACCTGCGCGCGCGCTTCACCCGTAACCCCGAGTACGCGGCGCGGTGGGCGATGCTGCCCCGCGGCAGCCGCCCGCTCGCGAACCCGCTCGGCGGCGCGCCGGGCTTCGCGATCGAGAACGTCTACGTCCTGCCCGGGCTCCCGTCGGAGATGGAGGCGATGTTCACGTCGATCGAGGAGGAGTTCCGGCGCGGCAGCCCGATCGAGAGCTGGCATCGCGTCTTCCGGACGTACGAGAGCGTCATCTCCGCGTCGCTCGCGGAGGCCGGTGAGCGCTGGCCGGGCGTGCTCGTCGGCTCGTACCCGAGCTTCGGAGACGGCGGCTTCACCGTCGAGGTCGTGCTCAAGTCGAGCGACGCCGCGGCGCTCGCGGCCGCGTCCGCCTGGCTCGAGTCAGCGATCGAAGAGAGCGGCGGACGGTAGGTAGAACGCCGCGATCGCGAAGGTCAGGAGGACCGACGGCGAGCGGGCTGAAGAACGCGAGCACGAAGACCGCCGCGTACATCGGGAGGCCGGGGAGATAGGCGCGGTCGACGGCGCGCAGCGCCGAGTCGGGCGTCCCGGCGGCGATGAGGCGCCGGTCGACGCGTGCATATCGCCACCAGACCTGATGGAGCGCTGCCATCACGACCAGCGTGCCGGCATACGCGAGCGCCGCAGCCTGCTCGCCGGAACCGCGCTGGATCGCAGTGCCGACGAGTCCCGTCGGGAAGGGCAGGAAGGCGACCGTGAGCAGGAGGAGGTTGTTGACGAACAGCATCGTCCGGTCGAGCCGTCCGAGCAGCGAGACGGTGTGGTGGTGATTCATCCAGATGATCCCGATCGTGACGAAGCTCGTGACGTAGGCGAGGTACGCGGGCCAGAGGTGGAGGAGCTGGTTACCGAGGTCCTCGCCCGAGGTGACCGAGAACTCGAGCACGAGCAGCGTCGCGGCGATCGCGAACACGCCGTCGCTGAACGTCTCGAGGCGGCCGGTGCCGGGCTCGTCCACGGCGCGGATCGTCGCGGACGCGGCGGACGGTTCTAAGCGAGCGCGGGCGCGAGCTCGCGCCCGAGCAGCCGGACGGGCTCGAGATCGGTGTGGAGCAGGTGCTGGAGCATCAGGCGGTCGCAGCCGGCGCGCTCGTACTCTCGGAGCCGCGCGACGACCTCGCCCACCGAGCCGACGACGCAGCGCTCGGAATACGCACCCAGCCACTCGTCGAAGGACTGCTCCCGCGGCCGCCGTCCGTACAGCGCGCCGGCCCGTTCGCGCATCTCCTCGTGCGTCTCGCCGACAAGGAAGCCGGTCATGACGCTGAAGCGGAGGCCGGGCACCTTCGCGCGCACCTGCGCCGCCTCCTCGGGCGAGACGAACGGCGTGTTGTACTCGTCCGCGAAACGGAGCGCAGGCTCGACCGTGCCGCGTCCGCCGCTGCCGCCGACGAGCAGCGGCGGCCTCGGCTGCTGCACCGGCTGCGGCTGCCCGGGTGCGTCCTCGAGCGTGTAGTGGCGGCCGCGGAAGTCGACCCGCTCCTCCGTCCAGAGCCGGTGGACGATCTCGACCTGCTCGGCGAGCATCTCGACCCGCGTCTTCGTTTCGGGGAACGGAAAGCCGTACGCACGGTGCTCGCGCTCCATCCAGCCGGCGCCGAGGCCGATCTCGATCCGGCCGCCCGAGACGTGGTCGGCGGTCGCAGCGGCGTTCGCGAGCAGGGCGGGCGCGCGGAAGGTGGCGGGGGAGACGAGCGTGCCGAAGCGCAGCGCCGTCGTCCTCGCGGCGAGCGCGGCGATCGTCGTCCACGCGTCGTGCGCGACGTTGCGGGCTTCGTCGCCCTGCGAGATGTAGTGGTCCGAGCGGAAGAGCGTCTCGACGCCGTGCTCCTCGCACGCGGCCGCGAGCGCGCACCAGTCCTGCCACGTCACGCCTTCCTGCCCCTCGATCATCAGCGCGAGCCGCATGGCGCGAGCGTAAGCGTTTCCGGCTGTGGTCGGCCGGGGACGACGGCGCTGTGACGAATCTCCGCCTCGCGAAGCAGCTCGCCGACCTCGCGGAGCCATTCGACGAGATCGCCGACCCGGTGCAGGAGGCCGTGAACGCCGTGCCGCAGCCGGTGCGTGACGTCCTCGACGGCGTCTGGCTCGGCAATCCGCTCCATCCGGCGCTGACCGACGTCCCGCTCGGCTCCTGGACGGCGGCGCTCGTGCTCGATCTCGTCGGCTCCGAGGCCGCCGACGCTGCGCTCGCGGTCGGGCTCCTCGGCGCCGTGCCCGCAGCGCTGACCGGCTTGAACGACTGGGGCCACCTCAAGGACGACACGCGGCGCATCGGCACGGTCCACGCCCTCCTCAATTCGATGGCCGTCGCGCTGAACGTGGCCTCGTATGTCGCGCGGCGCGACGGACACCGCGGTCTCGGCCGGGTGCTGTCCGGCGTCGCGTACGCCGGCGCCGCCTTCTCGGCCCACCTCGGCGGCCATCTCTCGTTCGGGCTCGGTGTGCGCGTCAACCGGACGGCGTTCGAGAGCCCGCGCGATCGCTACGCGCCGGTCTGCGAGGAGTCGCAGCTCAACGGCGGCAAGCTCGTCGGCGTCGAGCTCGAGGGCGAGGCAGTGGTCGTCTCTCGCTCCGAGGAGAGCGGGGAGGTGTGCGCGATCGCCGCGACCTGCTCCCATCTCGGCGGGCCGCTCGACGAGGGCGAGCGGGACGGCGACACCGTCGTCTGCCCGTGGCACGGGTCTCGCTTCGACCTCTGCTCGGGCGAGGTGCGCGGCGGCCCGGCGGTCTATCCGCAGCCGCGCTACGAGGCGCGCGTCCGCGCCGGCAAGGTCGAGATCCGCGCGGCGCAGAACTGACGCTTTCCGACACGTCCAGGTGTCAGACACCGGCCGTGGCCGGTGGAGGCAGGCGCTCCCGCGCCCGAGCGTCCACCGTCTTTCGCAGCGCCTCCGTCGATCCACCTGCCTCGGCGACAGCCAGCGAGGCGTCGACGAAGGGGAAGTCCCCTGAGATCCGCATCGTCGCGCCGTAGCTACTCCATCGCCAATCTTCCGGCCGAGGGCAAAGACCGGCGAGAACCGGATTGAGGACGACGTAGGCGTACGTGCCGACGAGGTCGCGCCCGTCGACGATCCGGCGGCTCCCATAACGGCTACGAACGAACTGGCCAACGCGGTCGTGGCGTGCGTTGAAACCCTTGCTGTACGCCATGTTCAGCTGCTTCATCCCAAGCGGGAGCGAGGTGTCGGGCACGTCGACGATGAGATGGACATGCGTGCTGAGTTGGCAGAAGGCAATGCACTTCCAGTGGAAGCGATAGAGCACTTTCGTGAGCAGCCGGACCCAGCCAATCCGGTCGTTGTCGTTGACGTAATACCGCTCGTTCCCAGTGGCGTTCACCCAGACATGGCGTAGTCCGGGGGCCGTGTCACGAGGCGGCGGTGGCATCGGACCGAGGGTGCCTACGTCGCCGTCGCGCCGCAAGGCGCTCTTGCGGCCAGAGCCCTTTCGGGCATGGCTAGGTGTCAGACACCTGGATACGTGCACATCAGCAGACGACGATCAAGTGGAAGGGCTCGTAGGCTGCACTCGACCCTCCCTGCGGGAACGTGACGACGAAGACGCCGTCGGCGTTGCCGCTCTGCGACGCGACGTCGGCGTTGCCGGTCGCGACTCCGGCCCCCGTGGGGCCGACGGTCGCGCTATAGGCGCAGCCGGACACGTCCCGGTTGAAGTCGACGGTGTACGTACCGGTACCGACCGAGCTCGCGGTCGTCCCGGCGGACCCCCGCGCGAGCGTGCCGTCGATAGCGACGACGGCAAAGAGCGCTGTCGAGCCGACGGTCTGACAGGTCACGCCGCCGTTGCTGCCGACGGCTCGGATCGCCGAGCCCGAGCTGCACGTACCGGAGACCCTTTGCTGCAGTTCGCTCGCGGTGAGGCCCCCGACATTGGTCGCGTTGGCGGCGTTGGTCGCGTTCGTCGCCGAGTCGGCGGTCGTCGCGTGGTCGGCGTTCGGCACCGTCAGGCCGTTCGTGTTGATCTTGGCCGCCGAAACAGCCCCGCTCGCGATCTTCGCGCCCGTGACGGCGTTGTTCTTGAGCTGCTTCGTCCCGACGCTGTTCCTCGCGAGCGCGGTCGCGGCGTAGCTCGTCCCGCCGAGCGCGACGAACAGCGCGATCAGCGAGATGACGAGCGCCGGGCTCGGCCTTCTCAGACGTCTTTTCATCGGCTCCTCCTGCGGCTGGATGGTGAACCGATTGTTCGTTCTCGCGGTTGGACGATCAATCCCCGAAAACCCTCTGAAACCGCCGCTACGATCGAACGGTGGCCGCGACGACGCCCGAGACCTACCTCGCCGACCTGAATCCGGCACAGCGCGAGGCCGTCCTCCACACCGAAGGCCCGGTGCTCGTCGTCGCCGGCGCCGGCTCGGGGAAGACCCGCGTCCTCACCCGCCGCATCGCGCACCTGCTCGGAGCGGTCGGCGTCAAGCCGCCCGAGATCCTTGCGATCACGTTCACGAACAAGGCGGCGGGGGAGATGCGCGAGCGCGTCGGCGATCTCGTCGGCCCGCCCGCACGCGCGGCGTGGGTGATGACGTTCCACTCGGCCTGCGGCCGGATCCTGCGCCGCGAGGCGGAGCGCCTCGGCTATCGCTCGAACTTCACGATCTACGACCAGGCCGACCAGATCCGGCTCGTCAAGCGCTGCCTCGAGGAGCTCGAGCGCGACCCGAAGCGCTTCACGCCGCGCGGCATCCACTCGCAGATCTCGAACGCGAAGAACACCCTCGTCAGCCCGGAGGAGTACACCGAGCGCGTCGCGAGCTTCTACGACCAGACCGTCGCCGAGGTCTACGCCCTCTACCAGAAGCGTCTCTTCGCCTCGAACGCCGTCGACTTCGACGACATGCTCTTCCGCACCGTCGACGTGCTCGAGCGCTTCCCCGAGGCTCGCGAGAAGTGGCAAGAGGCGTTCCACTACATCCTCGTGGACGAGTACCAGGACACGAACCACGCCCAGTACCGCCTGCTCCAGCTGCTCGCCGAGCAGCACCGCAACGTCTTCGCGGTGGGCGACCCGGACCAGTGCCTCGTCGGGGGGACGCTCGTCACGATGGCCGACGGAACGCGCCGGCCGATCGAGGACATCGCGGAGGGGGACGACGTCCGCTCCTGCTACGGCAGCGGGCAATTTGGACCTGCTCGGGTGCTCCGGACGCATGTCTCGATCCAGTCAGAGGGGATTGCCATCACTCTCGCGTCCGGGCGCCGGATGGTCTCAACGCCCGAGCACATGCACTTCGCCGGCTTCAAGGTCGGTCGGACACCGCAGCTTCACATGACGTATCTGATGTGGAAACGCGGTCACGGCTTTCGGATCGGCACGTCGCGGACCTACACCGACGGCCACGGGAAGACGCTCGCCGGACCTGCGATCCGCCTCAATGGGGAGCACGCAGACGCTACGTGGGTTCTCGGCTGCTATCCATCGGATGCTGAGGCGCGGACGGCAGAGACAGTGCTCTCGCTCGCGTACGGGATCCCGACGATCCCGTTCGTCGCTCGGCGGCGCGGCGCCGCGCAAGGTCTTGTCGGCGATCAAAACCTCATCGACCGAGTCTTTGCCGAGATCGACACCGAACGCGCCGGGTCGAGGCTCCTAGGCGCTGAGGGGTTGAGCTTCCACCATCCACACTTCACGGCGGCGACGACCACGAGTGGCGCGCGGATGCGTCGGCGCCTCACGGTCGCGCTCTGCGGCGACCCGCGACCGGCAGGGCCTCAACACCGTCTCTCGCTCTTCGGCTACGACGAGGAGGGTAGGGAGGCGCTCGAGCGCCTCGGTCTTCGCTGGCAGCCGGCGTCCAAGGGATCGGCCGGCTGGCGCTACGAGTCGTCGTACGCGGACATCGGAAAGCTCGACAAGGTGGTGCGTCTTCTGCGGGAGGAGCTGGGCTGCTCGGTCCGATACACGGCCAGACTCGCGGGTCAGAACGGCGCAGCCGGCAACGAGCGAAACTCGCTGCCCTTCATGCCCGCATCCGCCGTGCGGCCCGGGATGGTGATGGTCGACGAAGACGGCGAGTTCGACCTCGTGGCGAGGGTCGAGCGAGTCGAGCTCGACCGCCCGGTGTACGACCTCGATGTCGAGCGGACACACAACTTCGTCGCGGAGGGAATCGTCACTCACAACTCGATCTACGGGTTCCGCGGGGCCGACATCCGCAACGTGCTCGAGTTCGAGCACGACTTCCCCGGCTCGTACTCCATCGCGCTCGAGCAGAACTACCGCTCGACGCAGCACATCCTCGACGCCGCGAACGGCGTCATCAGCCACAACCGCGAGCGCAAGGAGAAGAACCTCTGGTCGGAGCTCGGCGAGGGCGACCCGGTCCGCGTCGATCGAGGTCGAGGACGAGCACGCCGAGGCGCGCTACGTCGCCGCCGAGATCGCGCGCTCGTCGAGGAGGGCTTCTCGGGCAGCGAGGTCGCGGTCTTCTACCGCACGAACGCGCAGAGCCGCGTGCTCGAGGACGTGCTCGTCCGGCAGGGCATCGCGTACCAGGTGATCGGCGGCCCACGCTTCTACGAGCGCGCCGAGATCAAGGACCTCGTCGCCTACCTCCAGGTGCTCGACAACCCGTACGACGCCGTCTCGCTCCTACGCATCGCCAACCGGCCGCGCCGCGGCATCGGCGAGTCGAGCCTTGCGCGCCTGCAGACGTGGGCCGACCAGCGGGAGATCTCGCTCTGGGAGGCGACCGCGGAAGCGGAGATGGCCGGCGTCGGGGCCGCGCCGCAGAAGGCGCTGAAGGCGTTCCGCGGCACGATCGAGTCGCTCATGTCCGCCGCGATGGAGCTTGAGGTGCCGGAGCTGATCGAGGAGGTGCTCCAGCGCAGCGGCTACCTGGAGTCGCTCGAGGCCGAGCGCACGATCGAGGCCGAGGGGCGCGTCGAGAACCTGCAGGAGCTCGTCTCGGTCGCGCGTGAGTGGCGCGAGCAAGCAGAGACGGAGGACAAGACCCTCTCGGCGTTCCTGCAGGAGATCTCGCTCTACTCGGACCAGGACGCGATCCGCGGCGACGGCTCGCTCGTCACGCTCATGACCCTGCACAACGCGAAGGGCCTCGAGTTCCGGGCGGTCTACCTGATCGGGATGGAGGAAGGGATCTTCCCGCACTCGCGCTCGATCGAGGAGCAGGGCATCGAGGAGGAGCGGCGGCTCTGCTATGTCGGCATGACCCGGGCCGAAGAGCGGCTGACGCTGCTGCACGCCTCGTCGCGGATGCTCTACGGCGGGCGCAACCACAACCTGCCGTCGCGCTTCCTCGACGAGCTGCCCGACTCGCACGTCGAGCGCGAGCGGCTGCGGCCGGCGTCGTGGTCGGGCTACGGCGCGCCGCGGCAGAGCCGGATCCAGCCGCGCGAGGACGTTCCGGCGCTCTCGACCGGCGACTCCGTCCGCCACTCGACGCTCGGGGAGGGCGTGGTGGTGCGGATCGAGCCGGGCGGCCTCGTCACCGTCCGCTTCGCCGACGACGGCAGCGAGCGGAAGCTCGTGCTCGAGTACGCGCCGCTCGAGAAGCTGTAGGAGGACTTGGCGGACGCCGCTCAGCGGGCGAACAGCGTGCGCCGGCGGCTCAGCCACTGTTCGTCAAGTCCTCCTCCTTAGGTAGCGTCGAAGCATGTTCGACGTCCGTCCCTGCGCCGACCAGGAGGAGTACGGCCGCGCCGTCGGCGCGATCGGCCAGTACTTCAACCCGCCGCCGGACGAGGAGTTCTTCGAGCGCTGGGTGCGCACCCTGCCGCACGACCGGATGCATGCCGCCTTCGAGGACGGGCAGATCGTCGGCGGCGCGGGAGCTTTCCCGTTCGAGCTGTCGGTACCCGGCGGATCGCTCCCCTGCGCCGGCGTGACCGCCGTCGGCGTTCACCCGACGCATCGCCGACGCGGCGTCCTTCGCTCGATGATGGACACACAGTTGCGCGACGTGCACGAGCGCGGCGAGCCGATCGCGGCGCTCTGGGCCTCCGAGGAGACGATCTACGGCCGCTTCGGCTACGGCGTCGCCTCCTGGGCGGGCCAGCTTCAGGTCAAGCACGAGTGGGACGCGTTCGCCGAGCCGCTCGCGCCGGTCGGGACGTCACGCTTCGTCACCCCCGAGGAGGCGCGCAAGACGTTCCCGCCCATCTACGAGGCCGTCCGGCGAGAGCGTCCCGGCATGATGTCGAGGAGCGATACGTGGTGGGACGAACGCCATCTGCGCCTCGAGGAGCGCGAGAGCGACGCGCCACGCCGCTTCGTCGCGCTCGACGTCGACGGCGAGACGCAGGCTACGCGATCTATCGCACGTACTTCGGTTTCGACGGCGTCTCGCGGCTTCGCGACCTCGTCGTCCGGGAGGCGCTCGGTGCCGACACCGCCGGCGACCGCGGCGATCTGGCGGTTTCTGCTCGACGTCGACTGGATGGCCGTCGTCGAGGTGCTCGCTCGCCCCGCCCGACCACCCGCTCTTCCTGCTCCTGGCGCTGCCTCGCCGGGCGCATTACCGCATGGGCGACGCCCTCTGGGTGCGTGTCGTCGACCTGCCGGCCGCGCTCTCGGGCCGCACGTACGGCCATGGCGGGCCATTCGTGCTCGAGGTGCGCGACGCGGTCTGCGAATGGAACGACGGACGCTGGAAGCTCGAGGACGGCACCTGCGAGCGCACCGACGCCGAGCCCGATCTCGCGCTCGACGTCTCCGCGCTCGGCTCCGCCTACCTCGGCGCCATCTCGTTCACGCAGCTCCGGGAGGCGCTGCGCGTGGAGGAGCTGTGGCCGACGGAGCAATCGAACGCGCGGATGCGCTCTTCGCGTGGCGCCCGCTCCCGTGGTGCCCCGAAATCTTCTGAAACCTGCACATTGCGGCCGGAATCGTTCGCATTGCGACGGGTTCACTTGAACGGGTGAATCGGCGGGTCCTACCGCTTTCGAGGGACGCCGATCACGTCTGCCGGGCCTACGTTCCGGCCTCCCCATGCGGTTACTGCGGCTTCCCCCCTCCCCAAAGAGTCGGCGACTACTTCCGGTGCTGTTCGGCACCGCCTGCGCCGCCGCTCTTGCCGCAACCCTCATGGGGACCTCTTTCTCACACGCAGCGCCCAAAGACGTAGTCCCTGAGGGACCGTGAGCACGGCGGCTGTCGAGACCAGACGCCGGCCGTTGCGGCTGAGCGGGACGCAGATCGGCGGGCTGACGCCCGCCGCTTGGGCGTACTGGGCCGCGGTCGTCGTGCCGGCCGCGCTCGGGATCCTGCTCGCCGCCGAGCAGGTGGACGTGGTCGACTGGCGCCGCTTCGCGGCCCTCGCGGCGCTGGCGTCGCTAGCGCAGCTCCTCTCGTTCCACCTCAACCGGCGGCGGGTCTTCCATCCGGCGATCGTGTTCATCGTCGCGGGCGCGCTGCTGCTGCCGCCCGAGCTGATGATCCTGCTCGTCGTCATCACCTGCGTGCCCGACTGGCTCAAGCAGCGCTACCCGTGGTACATCCAGACGTTCAACATCGCGAACTACGTGCTGTCGGGCGTCGCCGCGTGGGCGGTCGGCTGGGCGATCGGCTTCCCGGCGTCGGCCGGCCGTGACGCGGTGGCCGGTGCGTGCGCCGCCGTCACCTTCGTGCTCGCGAACCGGCTCCTGCTGCTGCCCATGCTCTACCTCGGCCGCGGCCTGACGCCGCGCAAGACCGGCCTGCTCGAGGGGGAGGACGTGACGATCGAGCTCGTCCTCGCGCTGATGGCCGTACCGGTCGCGGTCCTCTGGAGCCACAGCCTGCCGCTGGTGGCGCTCGCGCTCGCGCCGCTGTTCCTCATCCGCTTCACGCAGCGCGCCGTGCTGCGGCTGGAGGAGGCGAGCGAGACGATCGTCGAGCAGAACGCGTCGCTCGAGGAAGCGCATCGCGCGGTGATCGAGCGCTCGACCGCCGCTCTCGAGGCGCTGTCGGCGACGGTCGACGCGCGGGACACGTACACGGCCGGCCATTCGCGCCGCGTCGCCGCCTCGGCGTCGGTGATCGCGCGGGAGCTCGGCCTTACGGGCGAGGAGCTCGACGTCGTCGACCAGGCCGCGCTCCTGCACGACATCGGCAAGATCGGTGTCCCCGACGCGGTGCTCCTGAAGGAAGGCCCGCTCACGGCGGCCGAGTGGGTCCTGATGCGCAGCCACCCGGAGGAGGGCGCGCGGATCATCGAGCGGCTCGGCTACCTCGACGCGGTCGTCCCGGGCATCCGCCACCACCACGAGCGGATGGACGGCCGGGGCTATCCCGACGGCCTGCTCGGCGACGAGATCCCGCTGGCCGCGCGGATCATCCACGTGGCGGACTCCCTCGACGCGATGACGACGAAGCGCCTCTACCGCGAGGAGCGCAGCTTCGAGGAGGCGCTGGAGGAGATTCGCCGCGGCCGCGGCACGGACTTCTGCGAGTTGTGCGTCGACGCGTTCGAGCGGGCGGTCGCCAAGCGGCTCATCGGCCGGCTGACGCTGGTGAAGGAGCACGCGGCGTGAGCGCTGTCTCGTACGGCGAGCGAATCCGGCGCCTGCCGGCGGCCGGGCTTCCCACGGCCGCGCGCGCCTTCTTCTATGCCATCGTCGCCGCGGCCGTCGTCGCTGCGGCCGCGACGTCGACGGTGTCGTACGCTCACGTCCGCTGGCCGCTCTTCTTCGCGGTGCTCGCGGGCGGCGCCGTTGCTCAGATCTTTGCGACGCACACGGCGGGGAACCAGGTCTTCCACACGGGGCTCGCCTTCTCGGTCGCGGCCGCGCTGGTGCTGCCGCCGGAGCTCGTGGTCGTGGTCTGCGTCGTCGCAGCACGTGCCGGAGTGGCTGCGCCAGCGCTATCCCTGGTTCATCCAGGGCTTCAACATGGCCAACGTCGTGCTGAGCGGGCTCGCGGCGTGGGCCGTGCGGGCGTCGTTCGCCCGCGACGGCGTGCACGTGACCGCGGCGGCGACGACGGCGGGAGTGGTCGCCGCTTCGGCCGCCGCTGTGACCTTCGTGCTCGTCAACCACGCGCTGCTCGCCCGGATGCTCCGGCTGGCGCGCGGACACGACGTGCCGGCGAGCGGGCTCTTCACCCTCGACAGCCTGATCCAGGACGGCGTCGTGGCCGCTGTCGGCGTCGGTATCGGCTTCGTGCTCCTGCATTCGTGGGCGCTCGCCGTCGTCGTGGCGCTGCCGCTGCTGCTGATCCAGCGCGCGCTTGCGTTGCCGACGCTGCGCGAGCAGGCGCTGACCGACCACAAGACGGGACTGCTCAACGCGCGCGGCATCGACCAGCCGGCGCGCGCCGAGTTCGCCCGTTCGCAGCGGCTCGAACGGCCGCTGTCGGTGTTGCTGTGTGACGTCGACGACCTGCGCGGGATCAACAACCGTCTCGGCCATCTCGAGGGCGACGCGGCGCTGTTGGTCGTGGCGGCCGCCTTCAAGGCCGAGCTGCGGACGTACGACCTCTGCGCCCGCTTCGGCGGCGACGAGTTCCTCGTCGTGCTGCCGGAGACGGACGAGGAGGAGGCGGTGACCGTTGCCGAGCGCATCCAGGCCTGGCTCGAGGACAATCCGCTGCCGACGGCCGAGGGCATGCTGGCGGTCGGCGTCTCGATCGGCGTCGGCACGCTGCAGGACGGCGAGCCGGAGATCGGGACGATGCTCGCGCGCGCGGACGCCGCGATGTACGTGGAGAAGCACGCGGGCGGCCGCTCGTTCCTGACCGTCGGCTGAGCGCGGCTACAATCCCCGCGACCCGGGCGGTTAGCTCAGTTGGGAGAGCACCAGCCGCCACAGCGAGGGGTCGACGCTGATTGGGCGGGATGTCGGGCGGGAGCTCACGGGCGGTTGAGCTTGGCGCTGCCTCGAGCCGGAGCTCGTTGAGCGGCGCGGTAGAACTCGTGGCGGACCGGTTCGAGCGGTGTGGCTCCGCGGATGAGGTCGGCGGCCTTCTCGGCGACCATCATCACCGGCGCGTAGATGTTGCCGTTGGGGATGGTCGGGAACACCGAGGCATCGACGACGCGGATGCCGTCGAGCCCGTAGACGCGCATCGTCTGTGGATCGACGACGTCTCCCATCGCGCAGGTGCACGACGGATGGAGCGCCGTCTCGGCGTCTCGGGCCACCCAGTCCAGGATCTGCTCGTCGCTGCGCACGAAAGCCCCGGGTGACACCTCGCCTCCGTCGTACGGCGCGAACGCCGGTTGGGCGAGAATCGAGCGGGCGACGTGGATCGCCTCGATCCACTCGCGGCGGTCGTTCGGAGTGGAGAGGTAGTTGAAGCGCAGGGCTGGATGCGTGCGCGGGTTGGCGCTCGTGATCTTCAGGGAGCCCCGCACGTCCGAGTACATCGGCCCCACGTGTACCTGGTAGCCGTGCTTCGCTGCCGGCTGGGATCCGTCGTAGCGGATCGCGAGCGGGAGGAAGTGGAACATCAGATTCGGGTAGGCGACTTCGTCGTTCGAGCGCACGAACCCGCCGGCCTCGAAGTGGTTGGTCGCGCCCGGCCCGCTGCGCAGGAAGAGCCAGCGCGCGCCGATCTCCGGCCGCCGCCACTTCTTCAGCGCGGGCTGCATCGACACCGGCTGGGTGGCGGCGTGCTGGACGTAGACCTCGAGGTGGTCCTGGAGGTTCTCGCCGACGGCCGGCAGGTCGTGGATGACGTCGATGCCGAGCGGCTCGAGCTCGCGCGCGTTGCCGACGCCGGAGAGCTGGAGGAGCTGGGGCGAGTTGATGGCGCCGCCGCAGAGAATGACCTCGCCTGCCGGCACGATCTCGCCGCTGCCGAGCTCGACGCCGATTGCGCGGGAGCCCTCGAACACGACTTGGTCGACGAACGCGCCCGTCTGCACCGAGAGGTTCGGTCGGGACATCGCCGGATGGAGGTAGGCGCGGGCAGCGCTCACTCGCCGCCCGCGGTGGAGCGTCCGGTCGAAGCGGGCGAAACCCTCCTGGCGGTAGCCGTTGACGTCGTCGGTCAGCTCGTACCCGGCTTGCTGTGCGGCTTCGAAGAACGCGGCGAAGAGCGGGGAGGACGCCGGCCCGCGCTCGAGGACGATCGGTCCGTTGCCGCCGCGCCAGTCGTCGGCGCCGGCGAGGCAGGTCTCCATCTTCTTGAAGTAGGGCAGGCAGTGGGCGAAGTCCCAGGTCTCGAGGCCGGTCTCGCTCGCCCAGCGTTCGTAGTCGAGCGGGTTGCCGCGCTGGAAGATCATTCCGTTGATCGAGCTCGAGCCGCCGAGCACCTTGCCGCGGGCGTGGTAGATGCGGCGGCCGTGCATGAACGGCTCCGGCTCGGAGCGGTACATCCAGTCGTAGCGCGGGTTGCCGATCGGGAACGAGAGCGCAGCGGGCATGTGGATGAACGGATCCCAGATGCGATCCGGGCCGCCGGCCTCGAGCACGAGCACCCGGTCGCTGCGTCCTCGGTCAGCCGCGCTGCGAGGGCGGAGCCCGCGCGACCCGCCGCCGACGACGATGTAGTCCCAGGTCACGCCAGCACGATCGTCTGCAGCTCGGTGAACGTGTCCAGCGGTGCCGAGCCTCCGACGCGGCCGATGCCGCTGGCGCTACCCGCGCGGCCGCCGAACGGCAGGTGCGTCTCCCAGTAGTTGGAGGACTCGTTGACGTTCACCCAGCCGGTTCGCACCTCGTCCGCGTAGCGCAGGCCCTTGGCGAGGTCGCGCGTGAAGATCGCCGACAGGAGTCCGTACGGCGAGGCGTTCGCGAGCTCGATCGCCTGCTCGAGCGAATCGATCGCGACCACGGGCGCGACCGGCCCGAACGTCTCCTCGGTGGCGACGAGCGCGTCGGAGGGTACGCCGTCGAGGACGGTCGGCTGCCAGTACAGGTCGGTGGGGAAGCCGCGGGCGCGCTCGCCGCCGTGAACGATCTCCGCGCCGCGCTCGGACGGCGTCGGCGACGTGCTCGTCCATCTTCGCCGCGACTCCCTCGTTGTTGAGCGGGCCCATCGTCGTCGTCTCGGCGAACGGATCGCCGAGGAGGACGCGCTCGCCGACCAGCTTCGCGAGTCGTGCGACGAAGTCGGCGCGAACGTCGCGGTGGACGAGTAGGCGCTCGCCTGCGGTACAGCTCTGCCCCGCGCAGAGGAAGCACGCGGCGACGGTCGCCTCCGCGGCGAGGTCGAGGTCGGCGTCCTCGAGGACGACCACCGGCCCGTTGCCTCCGAGCTCGAGCACCGCCGCCTTGCCCGCCGCCGCCTCGGCGACGCGGCGTCCGGTCTCGGTCGAGCCGATGAAGCCCACGCCGTGCGTGCCGGGGTTGCGGGCGATCTCGTCGCCGACCACCGAGCCGGGGCCGGTGACGAGGTTGAAGACGCCGGGTGGGAGGTCTGCCTCGGCCACGCATTCGGCGAGCGCGATCCCGGCGAAGGCCGTGGTCGACGCCGGCGTCCAGACGACGGTGTTGCCGGCGGCGAGCGCCGGCGCGATCAGCTCGGCGGGCATGGTGTACGGCCAGTTCCAGGGCGTGATGACGCCGATGACGCCGCGCGGGCGGCGCATGAGCAGCACGCGCTTGTCGCTCGAGACCGAGCTGGGGATCCGCCCTTCGAGCCGCTTGCCCTCCTCGGCTGCGTTGCGCCAGTACTGCACGAGCTCGTCGACTTCGTCGCGCGACTCGGCGAGCGGCTTGCCCTGGTCGAGCGTCAGGGCGTGGACGAGCGCTTCTCGCCGGTTCTCCACCTCGTCCGCCACGCGGTGGAGGAAGGCTGCGCGCTCGAATGCGGAGAGGCGTCCCCAGTCCCGGGCGGCGGCGTTCGCGGCCTCGATGGCGCGTTGCGCGTCCGGTCGCCCGCCTTTCTGGATCACACCGATGACTTCTCCGGTGGCGGGTGACTCGGCCTCGAACGTCTCGCCCGACTCGGCAGCCGTCCACCGGCCGGCGATGAACATCAGTCGCCGAGCTCCGTGCGCCTCCGGTCGACGAAGGCCTTCAGCTCGGCTTCGAGCTCGGGGTCGATCGGCGGCTTCTCGTACTCCTCGAGCGATTTCTTCCAGATCCCGTTCGCGCGGGCCGCCGTGTCGTTGGCGCCGTTGCGGTTCCAGCGCTCGAAGTTCTCGGTGGAGGAGACGAGCGGCCGGTAGAAGCACTCGCGGAAGCGCTCGAGCGTGTGCGCCGCGCCGAGGAAGTGGCCGCCCTGCCCGACTTCCTGGTGGGCTGAATACGCGAGCGCCTCCTCGTCGATCGTCAGCGGCTTGAACACCTCGTGGAGCATCCGGAGCTGCTCGACGTCGACGATGAACTTCTCGTAGCAGGAGACGAGCGCCGACTCGAGCCAGCCGGCGGAGTGCATGACGTAGTTCGTGCCGGCGAGGAAGGTCGGCCAGAGGGACATCATCGACTCGTAGCCGGCCTGGGCGTCGACGACCTGCGACGAGGTGAGAGCGCCGCCGCCGCGGAAGGGGAGCTTGTAGTGCCGCGCGATCTGCCCCGTGCAGAGCAGGCCGACCGCCGACTCCGGCGTCCCGAAGCTCGGTGATCCCGACTGCATGTCGGTGTTCGAGAGGAAGGAGCCGAACACGACGGGACAGCCGGGGCGGATCGTCTGGACGAGCGCGATCCCGGCGAGCGCTTCCCCGACCTGCTGGGCGAGGGTCGCCACGATCGAGACCGGCGACATCGCGCCCATGAGCAGGAACGGCGTGATCACCGTCGCCTGCCCCGCTCTCGCGTATTCCAGGAGTGCCGAGAGCATCCGGTCGTCGTAGCGGAGCGGCGAGTTGACGTTGATCAGCGAGATGATCGCGGGGGTCTGCTCGATCGACTCGCGGCCGAAGACCATCTCCGCCATCGCGATCGTGTCGACGGCGTTCGGGCCGGAGGTGACGGAGCCCATGAACGGCTTGTCCGACAGCGTCAACAGTGCGAAGACCATGTCGAGGTGGCGCGAGTCGAGCGGGCGGTCGTTCGGCTCGCAGATCGTGCCGCCGCACGAGTCGAGCTGCGGGAAGAACTGGGCGAGCTTGACGAGGTTCTGGAAGTCGTCATAGGTCGCGTCGCGGCGCTCGGCTCCTTCGCGCACGAACGGACAGCCGTAGACGGGGGAGAAGACCATGTGGTCGCCGCCGATGTGGACGGTCCGCTCCGGGTTGCGGGCCTGGAGGTCGAACTCCGGCGGCGCCTTCGCGACCTGCTCGAGGATCCAGTCGGGGTCGAAGCGGACGAGCTCCCCCTCGACTTCCTGTCCGGCGCTCTCGAAGATCTCGATCGCCTCGGGGTGCAGGAACTCGATCCCGAGCTCGCTGACGATCCGTCGCCAGCCGCGTTCGAGCTCGGCAAGCGCCGCCTCGTCGAGGATCTCGTAGCGGGGGAGGTCGTTGATCAGCACAGCAGTCGCTCCAGCTCTCGCTCCAATCCTTCCACGCCGGTCTCGCGGACCTCGAGCGGTAGGCGCAGCCGGTCGGCCGCCCG
Organism: uncultured Actinomycetes bacterium; assembly: GCA_963720065.1. GTDB lineage: Bacteria > Actinomycetota > Thermoleophilia > Gaiellales > Gaiellaceae > Palsa-739. The sequence continues at coordinate 29,996 of CAVREH010000006.1, read as the reverse complement.
CTCCGCGCCGGTGCGCAGCTCGGGGGTCGGCTCCTGGGCGAGCCAGACGACCTTCTCGTAGTGGCGGAAGTAGTCGTCGCGCAGCTCCGGGTGCCGGTCGAGCCCGAGCCCGCGCCAGACGAGACGGTCGAAGCCGCGGACGAGGAAGTCGGTGAGGAAGAACGTGCCCGGCTCGTGCTCGGCTCCGAAGACCTCGTAGCAGTGTGCGCCGGCGAGCCGCGGGTGGCCCTCCAGGTCGGCGCCGCAGTGCGCGTAGGCGACGATCACGTCGTCACCTGCGGCCGCCTCGTCGACGGCGGCGCGGATCCGCTCGGGGCGGTTGTGCAGCTCCGGCGGAACCGCGCGCACCTCGAGATCCCAGCCACGGCGGGCCGCGATCTGCTTCACGTGGAGCGCGAGCGCGCCGCAGCTGACCACGACCTGCCTCATCCCGGGAACCCGAGCTGGTCGATGAACAGGTCGTTGAAGTCTGCGCGGCCGGAGAGCTCGACGTACTCGACCTCGTCGAGCACCGCGCTTGCCGCGGCCCGCTCGCTGACGGAGAGGGCGGCGATCTTGGCGCCCTCGCCGGCGACGTTCCCGGCGGCCACGATGCGCGGGAGCGGCAGCTTCGGCACGAGCCCGATCTTGACCGCGCTCGCCGCGCTGAGATACGAGCCGAACGAGCCGCCGAGCAGCACCTGTGCGATCTCTCCCGGCTCGATGTCGAGGTCGCGGCAGAGGAGGTTCCAGCCGGTGGCGATCGACGCCTTGGCGAACTGGAGCTCGCGAACGTCGCGCTGCGAGAGGTAGACGTCGTCGCTGAGGTAGAAGACGTTCTCCTCGCCGATCGTGCCGAAGCGCTCTGACGCGTCGAGGATGAAGCGCCCCGAGTGGTCGAGCATCCCGGCGCCGACGAGCTCGGCGACCGCGTCGACGAGCCCCGAGCCGCACAGACCGACCGGCGCAACGTCGCCGATCACCGTCAGCTCGACCTCGCCGTCGACGATCTTCACGCCCTCGATGGCGCCGTCGGCGGCGCGCATCCCGCACCGGATTTGTGCGGCTTCGAACGCAGGGCCTGCCGGCGCGGCGGTCGCGAGCGTCTTGGCGGAGGAACCGAGCACGATCTCCGAGTTGGTGCCGACGTCGATGAACAGGCGCACCCGCCGGTCGAGGGTGAGGCCCGTGGCGAGGATGCCGGCGACGATGTCGGGGCCGACATACGCGCCGAGCGCGGGGAACGTGACCGCGGGCGCGCGCCGATGGACGGTCACGCCGAAGTCCGCGGCCGTCGTCTCCGGCATGCGCCGCGCGACGACGGTGAACGGCGCCATGGACAGTGGCTCCGGGTCGATGCCGAGCGCGATCTGGATCATGGTCTGGTTGCCGGCGACGACGATCTCGTACACCTCGGCCGGATCGACGTCCGCTTCCGCGCACGCCTCGTCCGTGAGCTGCTGAAGCGTCTCGTTCGCGTGCCGTTGCAGCCGTTCGAGCGCGTCGTCGTCCATCATGATCGCCGAGATCCGGGAGATCACGTCTGCGCCGAACGGCTGCTGCGCGTTGAGAATCGAGCGCACGGCTTTCGGCAGCCCCGTCTCGAGATCGAGCAGCGTCGCGACGACGGTCGTCGTACCGAGGTCGAAGGCGATCGCATGGCGGCGGCCGCTCGTGTCGCCCTCTTCCACATCGATGAGGAGGTCGTCGACAAGGACTGCGGTCACCTTCCAGCTCGCGCGGCGCAGCGTGCCGCCGAGCTCGCGCACGATGCCGAGCGGGACGCGCGGCTCGACGTCGTCCATCGCAGCCAGCAGGCGCTCGAGATCCGACTGCTGGTCCTCGAGCGTCGATTCGTCGAGCTCGACGTAGCGCTTCTGTACCGCGGGCCGGAGGATGATGTGGCGCCCAACGCCGGCAAGCGCGGCCTTCGGTCGCGTCTGCAGCGGCGGCACCTCCACCGTGAGGTCCTCCTGCGTGTTCGCGCGGCAGGCGAGGCGCCAGCCACTCTTCAGCTCGTCGACGCTGAAGGCACGCGGATCGACCGGGCTGATCGGTGCGTTCCCGGCGACCACCTTGACCTTGCACTTCTTGCAGGTGCCGTGCCCGCCGCACGTCGAGTCGATGGCGACGCCGTTCCAGCTCGCGGCATCGAAGATGGTCGTACCGGCGAGCACGCGCGCCTCCTTGACGGCGCGGTCTTCGCCCGACTGGAGGAAACGCAGGCGGACCCGGTCGGGATGCTGCTCCTCCGGAAGGTCTACGACCGCGTTCACGTTGCCGCCTGCCTCTCGCGGTACATGCGGATCCAGACCGCGCCCCATTCGTCGCGGCCGAGGAGGAAGTCGGTCGCGCGGACCGCCTCCACCATCTCCGGCCGGCGGGAATCCATGATCGCGCTCGTGAGGCCGTGGCTCTGCGCGACGGCGAGGAACGCGGCTCCGAGCGTGTGGCGCCCGGGCAGGCCGAACGAGGTGTTGCCGGCGCCGCAGGTCGTGTTCACGCCGAGCTCCTCGCGCAGCAGGTGCAGCGTCTCGACGAAGAGGTTCACGGCGCGCGGCTCCGCCCCGACCGGCATGGCCAGCGGGTCGATGATCACGTCCTCGGGCGGGATGCCGTGGTCGCCGGCGGCGGAGACGATCTTCTTCGCGATCGCGACGCGCCGCTCCGGCTCCATCGGGATCTCGTCGTCGTTCGCGAGGCCGATCACTGCGGCGCCGTGCTTCGCGACGAGCGGCAGGATCGCTTCGAGCCGCTCGTCCTCGCCGGTCACCGAGTTGACGAGCGCCTTGCCCTGGTAGGCCGAGAGCCCCGCCTCGAGGGCTTCGATCACCGAGGAGTCGATGCAGAGCGGCAGCTCGCAGAGCCCCTGCACCATCGGGATCGCCTGGCCCATCAGCTCGACCTCGTCCGCGAGCGGGTCGCCGACGTTGACGTCGAGCAGGTCGGCGCCGCCGGCGACCTGCTGCTCGACGTCGAGCTCGAGCTGGGAGAGATCGCCGGCCTGCAGCTGGGCCTGGAACGCTTTCCGGCCGGTCGGGTTGATTCGCTCGCCGATCACGCAGAACGGCTGCTCCGGACCGATGACGACCGTCCTAGACGGCGACTGGACGACGGTATCCACTCGTCTCCCTCTCGGCTCGTGGGGGGATGCCGAGCCGCTCGCAGAGCCGGGCGATGCCGGCCTCGCGGCGGAAGCTGATCAGGTGCAGGCCGGCGACTCCCGGCAAGGAGCGCGCGTGCTCGGCGAGCTCGCGCGCGACCTCGAAGCACTCCGCCTCCGGGTCGGCCGCACGGTCGCAGCGCTCGATCAGCTCGTCCGGAACCTCGATCCCGGGCACGTGCTCGTCGATGTAGCGCAGCGAGCTCGGCGAGCGGACGAGGCAGATCGAGGGGAGCAGCGCGCACTGATCGCTCAGCCCCTTCGCAAGCGCCTCGGTGAGGAACGCCTCGAGCTGCTCGTGGCGGAACGAGACCTGGAGCTGGAGGAAGCGCGCGCCCGCGCGTACCTTCTTCAGAGCCCGGTCCACGCGATGGTCGTACGGCGGCGCGCCGGGGTTCTCGACCGCACCGAGGAAGAGTTTCGGCGGCGGCTCGAGCTTGCGTCCGGAGAGATACGTGCCCCGCGCCATCGCCGTGCCGAGCGCGAGCAGCTGGATCGAGTCGAGGTCGAAGACGCGCCGCGCCTCGGGCTCGTCGCCGGCGGTCACGTCGTCGCCGGTGAGACAGAGGACGTTCTCGATCCCGTGCAGCGCCGCCCCGGCGATCTCCGCCTCGAGCCCGAGCCGGTTCCGGTCGCGGCACGTCAGCTGCATCACCGGCTCCATCCCGAGCTGCTTGAGCGCGACGGCGACCGCGAGCGGGGAGGCGTGCGCGTGGGCCGAGGTGTTGTCGGTCGCGTTCGTCGCGTCGACGAACTCCTCGAACGGCGCGAACCGCTCGCGCACGGCGTCGAAGCCGCCCGAGTCGACCGAGTGGAGCTCGGACGTGACGACAAAGCGGCCCGCCGCGAGCGCCTCCTCAAGCCGCGACATGCCAGCCCTTCGGGGTCTGCCTGTCGCGCCCGGTGGCGAGGTTGACCCAGGACGAGGTGCCGACGAGCCGGTTGTCGACCGGCGGCCGGACGTCGTGGATCTCCTCCGCCCACGGCAGCCGGCGCGAGCGCTCGACCGCCTTGAGCCAGACGCAGCGCATCTCCGGCTTCACCTCGCACGATCCGTCTGGCCGGACCCCGCCGCAGGGGCCGTTCCGCAAGGTCTTCGGGCACTCCATCGGGCAGGTCAGCCCCGTCGAGTGGAGGACGCACTGGCCGCACATGTGGCAGCCGAAGATCGGCTTCTTCACCGCCGCCTCGACGAGGGCGACAGGCTTCATGCGGGAACGGCGCTCCGCTTGCGCTCGATCAGGTCCTTTGCGAGCCGGACGGCCGCCGAGGCGTCGGACGCGTAGCCGTCGGCGCCGACCTTGTCCGCGTACTCCTGCGTGACCGGCGCGCCGCCGACCATCACGATCACGTCGTCGCGGATCCCGGCCTTCTCGAGCGCGTTGATGTTCGCCTTGAACATCGGCATCGTCGTGGTGAGGAAGGCCGAGAAGCCGACGATGTCGGGCCGGTGTTCCTTCACCTGCTCGACGAAGGTCTCCGGCGCGACGTTGACGCCGAGGTCGTGGACGGTGAAGCCGGCGCCCTCGAGCATGATGTTGACGAGGTTCTTGCCGATGTCGTGCACGTCGCCCTTGACCGTCCCCATCACGTAGGTGCCGACCTGCTGGGCGCCGGTCTCGGCGAGCAGGGGGCGGAGGATGTCGAGGGCGCCCTGCATCGCGCGGGCGGCGATCAGCATCTCCGGGACGAAGAAGTCGCCGCGCTCGAACCGTGCGCCCACCTCCTCGAGCGACGGGATGAGGGCGTCGTAGAGCATGCTCTCGGGCTCGAGCTCGTCCTCGAGGCCGCGGTTGACGAGGTCGATCACCTCGGGCGCGTTACCGACGAGGGTGTTGTCGTACAGGCCTTGCAGGATCTCTTCGTGGGTCATGCGGCACCTCGCGTGTCGTGGGATCCAAGCCGCCGGGAGAGGAGCCCGGCCTGCCGGACGAGCTCGGGGACGAGGTCGGCGATGCGCTTCGGCGTCAGCCGGATCGTCGGGCCGGAGATCGACAGCGCGGCTACCGCCGTTCCGTCGGGGCCGAGCACCGGCGCCGCCACCGCGGAGAGGCCGTGCTCGAGCTCGTCCACCGCGACGGCGTAGCCCTGCCCGCGGATCGAGACGTCCTCGGCGGCCGCGCCACCGGTGAACGCGCGCAGGACCTTGCCGTTCGCGGTCGTGTCGAAGGGAACCCGGCGGCCGACCCAGTTCGTGCCGCCGACGAAGTGGCGGGTGTCCTCCTGTGCGAGGTGCTCGACGCCGAGGGGGGTCGGGACGCCGAGGTTGATCGTCTCGCCGGAGAGCTCGGCCAGACGTCGCAGGGCGGGCCGGGCCAGATCCACGAGGCCTGCGCCGGTGTCGCGGTGCGCGAAGCGGAGGAGCACCGGGCCGGGGGTCACCCGCCGGTCGCCGGAGCGCTGCACCAGCCCGCGGCGCTCCAGCGCGCCGACCAGTCGTGAGGTCGTGCTCTTCGGCAGCCCCGACCGCTGCGAGAGCTCGCCGACGCTCACCGGGCGCTGCGACTCCACCACGCCCACCAACAGCTCGGCCGCGCGGTCGATCGCCTGGGTTCCGCTCTCCGCGGGCATCTCTCCCATATGGTGGAACATGCGTTCCATGGTTGTCAAGCCGAGGTGCTGCTCCTCAACGTGGACCGGGCCGAGGCTCACGCCTCGAGCGACTCGGCGAGCAGCGTCGAGACGTCGGCGACGCGCAGCGAGGTGCCGGTCTCGCGAGCACCGTCGTCGAGCATCACCGTGCAGAACGGGCACGCGACCGCGATCGTCTCGGCTCCGGTCTCGGCCGCCTCGCGGACGCGCTCGGCGTTGATCGGCCCGCCGCGCTCCTCCATCCACATGTGCGCGCCGCCGGCACCGCAGCAGAACGTCTCCTTGCCGCTCCGCTTCATCTCGACCGGCCGGCCGACGGCGGAGACGAGCTCGCGCGGCTCGAGCTGCACGTCGTTGTGGCGGGCGAGATAGCAGGAGTCGTGGTACGTGATCGGCTGCCCGCCCGCGTGCGGGGTCAGCCGGCCCTCGCGCACGAGCCGGGCGAGCAGCTCGCTGTGGTGGATCACCTCGTAGGCGCCACCGAAGTCCGGGTACTCGTTGGCGAGCGTGTTGAAGCAGTGCGGACAGCTGGCCACGATCTTCGTCACCCCCTGCTCGTTCAGGGTGGCCACGTTCTGCTCGGCGTAGGCCTGGAAGACGTACTCGTTGCCCATCCGCCGGGCCGGGTCGCCGGTGCACGCCTCGCGCGGGCCGAGGATCGCGAAGTCGACGCCGGCCTTCCGGAGCAGCTTCGCGGTCGACTCGGCCGACGTCCGCGCGCGCTCGTCGAACGAGGCAGCGCAGCCGACCCAGTAGAGGTACTCGGGAGCCGGATCGCCTGGTTCCAGCACCCGGACGCCGAGGCCGGCCGCCCAGGCCGCGCGCTCGCTCTGCGGCTTCCCCCACGGGTTCGCGGTCCGTTCGACGTCGCGCAGCATCGGCTCGGCCTCGGCGGGGAACTGCGCGTCGACCATCACGCGGCTCCGGCGCAGGTCGACGATGTGGTCGATGTGCTCGATCGAGACGGGGCAGGCCTCGACGCAGGCGCCGCAGGTGACGCAGTCCCAGATCATCTCCTCGGGGACGCCGTTGCCGACGATCGGCTCCTCGCTTCCGGCGAGGAGCTGGTCGCGGACGCCCATGATCACGAGCTTGGGGGAGAGGAGCTTGCCTGTCGCGTAGGCCGGGCAGGCGTCCTGGCAACGCCCGCACTCGGTACACGAGAAGGCGTCGACCACCTCCTTGCGGGTGAGGTCGGCGATCGTCGCCACGCCGAAGCGGAGCTCGTCCTCGGGCAGGTCGAACCGCAGCGGCTCGAGTCGTCCTCCGGCGCGCGTGCGGGCGAGCCACACGTTCACGGCGGCGGTGGCGATGTGGAGGTGCTTCGACCGCGGGATGTACCAGAGGAAGGCGAAGACGAAGACGAGATGAGCCCAGAGGAAGACCCGGTCGGCGCGCGTGTCGGGGGAGAACGCGTGGGACATGGCCCGTGAGAGCGGCCCGGCCGCGGGGTACAGGCCCGCTGCGTGCGCCGACGCGTGCCAGAACAGCAGGGTCGTGACGACGCCCGCGATCATGAAGAGGATGAAGTCCGCCTCGCCGAGGTGCGAGCCGCGGAACCGCTCCGGCCGGACGACCTTCCTGATCACGACGGCGGTCGCCAGCCCGGCGAGCACGAGCACGCAGAAGATGTCCGACAGCCAGCCGAACCACTCCTGGCGGCCGAGCCACGGCAGCTCGGCGTGCCCGTCGACCGCGGCGATCATCGCCATCAGGATCGTCGGCAGCAGGACGAGGAAGCCCCAGAAGATGAAGGCGTGCATCAGTCCCGGGACGAGGCGCTGCAGCAGCTTGCGCTGCCCGAGCACGATCTCGAGCTCGGCGCGGGCCTGGAGCTGCGGATCCTGCCGGCGGTCGTTCGGCACCGCCCGCGCGACGAGGCCGTAGAGGAAGGCGCCTCGCCGCCCGGCGCCCAGCGCGGCCCAGGTCACGAGCGCGGCGAGGGCGAGCGCGCCTATGCGCTCGCCTTTCGCAGCTCGGCGCTGATGGCGGGGACGACCTCGTGCAGGTCGCCGATCACCGCGTAGTCGGCGACCGCCAGGATCGGCGCCTCGGGGTCGTTGTTGATCGCGAGAATCCGCTTCGCGCCCTTCGCGCCGGCGATGTGCTGGGTGGCGCCGCTGATGCCGCACGCGACGTAGAGGTCGGCCGAGATCTTCGTGCCGGTCTGCCCGACCTGGTCGGTGTGCGGCCGCCAGCCGGCGCTCGTCACGACGCGCGAGCAGCCGACCGCGCCGCCGAGGAGGCCGGCCAGCTCCTCGATGATCGCGAAGCCCTCCGCCGACCCGACGCCGCGGCCGCCGCCGACGACGACCTTCGCCTCGCGGAGCGAGACGCCGCCGCTCGACTCCTCGACGCGGCTCAGCACCTTGGGCGAGCCGTCGTCCTCGGCGCTCAGCGTCTCGACGTCGCCGATCTCGACGGCCGGCCGGGAGTGGGGGGCGGCCGTCACGAGCAGCGGGGAGCCGTGGAGGCGCGCCTCCTCGAGCAGGCTGCCGCCCCAGCGCTGCCTCGTGACGACGGCGCCGTCGACGGTCGTCACGTTCGCCGCGAACGGACGGTCGAGGATCGCGCCGACGTGCGCGAGCAGCTCGTTGCCGCGGTCGGAGCCCGCGGCGACGATCGCGTCCGCCTCCTGCGCCGCGAGCGCCTGCGCCCAGGCGGCGGGCTGGTACGGGCCGGCGAAGGTGACCGCGCGGGCGTCTCCGAGGGAGCGCGCGAGCCCGAGCGCCTGGGCCGAGAGCTCGTCGTCCGGCTCGACCAGGCAGAGGACGTTCACGCGACGCCGAGCTCCTGGAGCAGCTCGACGACCCGCGGCGCCGCCGCGACCCCTTCCCCGAGGAGCTGCACGTCCTTGCCCTGTCCCTCCGGGACGAGGAGCCGACGCTTCTCGAGCTGTTGCGGCTGCGGGACGACGGCCGTCCGCTCGAGCGGCTTCTGCTTCGCCCGGAGCCGGCCGGGCACCGACGGGTAGCGCGGCAGGTTCAGTCCCTCGAGCACCGTCAGCACCGCGGGGAGCCGGGTCTCGTACACGTCGCGAGGCCCGCCGACGTCGCGCTCGCAGCGCGCCTTGCCCTCGCCGACCTCGATCTTCTTCAGCCCGGTCACGACCGGAAGGCCGAGCGCGTGCGCGACGCGGATCCCGACCTGGAAGCCGGCCGCGTCCGCCGACTCGTTGCCGAAGAGGAGGAGGTCGAACGGCTCGGCAACGCCGCGGATCGCCTCGACGATCGCGGCCGCCGTCGGCTGCGCGTCCCACTCCTCTCCCTGGGTCTCGAGCAGGATCCCGCGGTCGGCGCCGATCGCCATGCAGTCGCGAAGCTGCTCCTCCGCCTCGGCCGGGCCGAGCGTGAGCACGACGACCTCGCCGCCGGAGGCCTCGACGATGCGCACCGCCTCCTCGACCGCGCACTCCTCGTGCGGCGAGATCGTGAAGCCGAGGTGCTTCGTGTCGATCGCCTGCGCGTCCTCGGTCAGCACCATCTTCCCGCCCGTGATCGGCACCCGCTTCACGCAGACGAGGATCCTCACGAGCGAATCCTCTCGTTGTCGGGGTCGAACGGCGGCCGCGAGCCGACCACCTCGACGGTGACCGGAATGAGCTCCTCCATGTACTGCACGAAGAGCTGCCCGTGGTCGCCGGGCGGGAGGTACGACAGGAGGATGTACCTCCCGAGCGACGGCCCCATGCCGGCGGAGGTCACGTACGAGCGCCGGCCCTTCGCGTCGATCAGCGGGGAGCCGTCCTTGCGGACGACCGGCTCCCGCCCGAGCGGGAAGCGCGTGTTGCCGGTCATGGTGAGGGTGCAGCAGACCGCGGCCGGCTCGCGCTCGCGGGCGGCGAGATGCGCCTCCTTGCCGACGAAGTCCTCGCTCTTCACCTTCCACCAGGCCATGTCGGCCTCGACGACGTCGTAGTCCTGGTCGAGCTCGAACCCGAACGCCCGGTAGGCCTTCTCGAGCCGGCCCGTGGTGCCGTAGACGCCGATGCCGGCGGGGACGATCCCGTGCGGCCGGCCCGCCTCCCAGACCGCGTCCCATAGCCTCGCCCCGTGCTCGAACGGCACGTACAGCTCCCAGCCGAGGTCGCCGACGTACGAGATCCGCGAGGCGACCACGTCCAGCCCGTCGACCGCGATCGCTTTCCACGTCGCGAAGGGGAAGCCCTCGTTCGAGACGTCGTCGCTCGTGAGCGAGGAGAGGATGTCGCGCGCCCGCGGGCCCCAGAGCCCGACGGTGCAGAAGGTCGAGGTGTGATCCTCGATCCGCGCTTCCGGTCCGCAGTGGTCGGCGAACCACTTCAGGTCGGCCATCCCGTGTGCGCCGCCCGTGACCACGCGGAAGCGGTCGTCGGCCATCTTCATGATCGTGAGGTCGGACTTGAACCCGCCGCCGGGCGCAAGCACGGGCGTGTAGACGACGCGGCCGTCCGGGACGTTCATCTGTCGCGCGGCGACCGTCTGCACGCACTCGAGCGCGCCGGGCCCGACGACGTCGAAGACGCAGAACGCGGTCAGGTCGAACATCGCCGCGCGCTCGCGCATCGCCAGATGCTCGGCGTTGACGATCGGCGACCACCAGCGCGCGTCCCACTCGTGCTCGCGCGGCGGGACGCCGAACTCCTCGACGAGCGGGGCGTTCGACTCGTACCAGTGCGGGCGCTCCCACGCGGCCGCCTCGAAGAAGACGGCGCCGAGCTCCTGCTCGCGCTCGTAGAACGGCGAGACGCGGACGCCGCGGTTCGATTCCCACTGCTCGCCGGGATGGACGATGCCGTAGGTCTTGTTGAAGCCCTCGGCCGCCCGGCCCTTGACGTGCTGCGGCGTGCGCTGCTCCGGATAGAAGCGCGCGACGTCGGACGACTGGAGGTCGATTTCCGGCTCGCCGCGCACCATCCACTCGGCCACTGACTTGCCGACGCCGGGGCCTTCCTTGACCCAGACGGCGGCCGCCGACCAGAGCCCCTTCACCTCCGGAGTCTCGCCCAGCAGCGGCAGTCCGTCCGGGGTGAGCGAGAGGAGCCCGTTGATCGCGTACTTGATCCCGACCGACTCTTCGCCGAGGATCTCCGGCACGAGCTCGAGCCCGTGCTCGAGCTGGAGCTCGAAGTCCTCCTGCGTGAACGGCAGCTCGGTGGGGGTGAGCGCCGCCTCCTCGATCGAGGGGATCTCGTCGGGTTCGTGGAGGATCGGCCGGTGGGCGTACGAGCCGACCTCGAGGCCCTGCCCATCCTGGCGCTCGTACATGTTGGTGTCCATGTCGCGGACGATCGGGTAGTCGACGGCCGTCTTCGAGTCGAGGAAGCGCGGCACCGGGCCGACGTCGATCATCTGGTGCACGGCGGGCGTCAGCGGGATCGAGGCCCCGGCCATGGCGGCGATCCGCGGCGACCACACCCCGCAGGCGATCGCAACGATGTCGGCGTCGAAGTCGCCCCGCGTCGTGCGGACCCGCCGGACGCGGCCCTCCTCGACGTCGATCCCGAGCACCTCGGTGTTGGCGAGGACCTCGGCGCCGTTCGCCTGCGCGCGCTCGCGCATGATCGTGCCGAACCGCAGCGAGTCGACGACGGCCACGGAGGGCGTGTAGAAGCCGCCGAGCAGGATCGACTCGTCGACGAACGGGACGAGCTTCTTGATCTCCGCCGGCGTCACGAGGCGGCAGCCCTCGACTCCCCACGACTTCGCGGACGCCATCCGCCGCCGCAGCTCCTCCAGCCGCTCCTCGGTGCGCGCGACCTCGATGCCGCCGCACTCGTGCAGCGTCCCCGTGTCGCGGTACTGGCGCATCGACTCGAGCGTGAGCTGCGTCATCTCCTTCGAGTGGTCGACGGGGAAGATGAAGTTGGAGGCGTGTCCGGTCGAGCCGCCCGGGTTCGGGAACGGCCCCTTGTCGATCTGGACGAGGTCGGTCCAGCCGAGTTCCGTGAGCCAGCCGGCGAGTGAGTTCCCGACGATGCCTCCGCCGATCACGACGACCTTCACACGCTCACCAGGACCTCTCGCATCGCCTGCTCGAAGTTCTCGACGTGGGCGCGCATGACCTTGGCTGCGCCGCGGCCGTCCCCGACGACGATCGCCTCGATGAGGTCGCGATGCGCCTCGACCGCTTCCTCGAGATCCTGGGCGCGGTCGAGCGCGATCATCCAGATCCGCAGCGCCAGCACGTAGTACTCGCCGAGCGTCTTCGCGAGCAGGTCGTTGTGGGCGGCGGCGTAGACGGCGCGATGGATGCGCTCGTCGAGGCCCATGAGGTCGGTGCCGCGCGTGATCTCGTCGCCGAGGGCTGCGAGCTCGTCGCGCTCCTCGTCGGTCGCGCGCTCCGCGGCGAACCGGGCGGCCTCGGGCTCGAGTGCAGCGCGCACCTCCGAGATGCGCGCAAGGTCTCGGACATCGACGCCGGTCACGAACATGCCGCGCCGGGGGAAGACCTCGACGAGTTGTTCCTGAGCGAGGCGGCGCAGCGCCTCCCGTACCGGCGTGCGCCCGATGCCGAGGCTCTGGACGAGCCGCCGCTCGTCGATCAGATCGCCGGGCGGCAGCTCGAGCGAGACGATGAGGTCGCGGATCTCGAGGTAGGCGCGGTCGGCCAGCGACGGAGCCTGCACCGCGGTGTCCACACAGATATATTACTCATATGCCGGTGGCTGCCACCGGCCGTGCTGTAAAAAAGCAGGCAGAACCGGGCGTGGCGACGACGACACCTTCCTCTCTCGAGATCGCGCAAGAGGCCAAGCTCCGCCCGATCGCCGAGATCGCGGCCGGGGCTGGGCTCGAGCCGGACGAGCTCGACCTCTACGGCACCTACAAGGCGAAGGTGTCGCTCTCGGTGCTCGACCGGCTCGCCGACAAGCCCGACGCGAAGCTCGTCTGCGTCACCGCCATCACACCGACGAAGTTCGGCGAGGGGAAGACGACCACGTCGGTCTCGCTCACCCAGGGCCTCGGCACGATCGGCCGCAGGCCGGTGCTCTGCCTCCGCGAGGCGTCCTTGGGCCCGGTGTTCGGGATCAAGGGTGGAGCGGCCGGCGCCGGCTATGCGCAGGTGGTGCCGATGGAGGACATGAACCTCCACTTCACCGGCGACATCCACGCGATCGGGGCTGCGAACAATCTGTTGGCGGCGATGCTCGAGGCGCATCTGCTGCACGGGAACGTGCTGGGGATCGATCCGCTCTCGATTTCGTGGCGGCGTTGTGTGGATATCAACGACCGCGCGCTGCGCGACACCACCATTGGCCTGGGCGGTCGTGCGAACGGCTATCCGCGCCAGACGGGCTGGGACATCACGGCGGCCTCCGAGGTGATGGCGATCGTCGCGGTCGCGCGCGACCTCTTCGACCTGCGCGCCCGGCTCGGCGCGATCACCGTCGGCTCGACCTACGAGGGCGAGCCGGTGACCGCCGAGCAGCTGCAGGCGGCCGGCGCGATGACTGTCCTCCTCAAGGAGACGATCAAGCCCAACCTCGTGCAGACGCTGGAGGGCCAGCCGGCGTTCGTGCACTGCGGCCCCTTCGCGAACATCGCGCACGGCAACAACTCGCTGGTCGCCGACCGGGTCGCGCTGAAGCTCGGCGACATCGTCATCACCGAGTCGGGGTTCGGGGCCGACATGGGGATGGAGAAGTTCATGGACATCGTCTGCCGCGTCGGCAACCTCACCCCGAGCGCGGTCGTCCTCGTCGCGACGGTGAAGGCGCTCAAGCATCACGGCGGCGATCCCGAGGGCGGCGCCGAGGCGATCGCCGCGGGCTCGGCGAACCTCACCCGCCACCTCGGCCACGATCCGCGAGTTCGGGCTCAACGCGGTGGTGGCCGTCAACCGCTTCCCCGCCGACACGGATGGGGAGATCGAGCAGATCCGGGAGATCGCGCTCGCGCACGGAGCCTTCGCCGCCGAGGCGAACGAGGCGGTGGTCAAGGGCGGCCAGGGTGCCGCGGCCCTGGCGGAAGCGGTGGTGGCCGCGACCGAGCAGCCGTCGAGCTTCGCCCCGGTCTATCCGCTGGAGGACACGATCGAGCGCAAGATCGAGGCGATCGTGACCCGGGTCTACGGCGGCGACGGGATCCTGCTCCAACCCGCCGCGCGCAAGAAGATCGAGGAATTCGAGCGCGTCGGCTTCGACAGGCTCCCGATCTGCATGGCCAAGACGCACCTCTCCCTCTCCCACGACCCAACCCTCGCCAACGCACCGACCGGCTTCACCGTCCCCGTCCGCGACCTCCGCGCCTACACCGGCGCAGGCTGGCTCGTCGCCCTCTGCGGCGACATGCAAACCATGCCCGGCCTCGGCCGCACACCCGCCGCCCACACCATCGACATCGACGACCAGGGGAGGACCGTCGGCCTCTTCTGAGCCCCACGCGGACGTCGTCACCGAGGGCCGCCGCGTCCTCGCCGCGGCACGCGACGCGGGACTGACGGTTCGCCTGCTCGGCGGGGTCGCGGTCAACGTCCGGTCGCAGGGTCTGCCGCCGGCACTCGCGCGCGAGTACAACGACCTCGACTTCGCGACCGCGAAGAAGTCCGCCGGGAACCTGCAGAAGCTGCTGCGCGATCTCGGCTACGAGCCGCATGTCGGCTTCAACGCGATGAACGGCAAGGAGCGGCTCCTCTTCTTCGACAACCCGAACCAGCGGCAGATGGACGTCTTCGTCGGCTCGTTCCGGATGTGCCACGAGATCCCGCTCGAGCAGCGGCTCGCGGTGGACGACGACACGGTGCCGCTCGCCGAGCTGCTCCTGACGAAGCTCCAGATCATCGAGCTGAACGAGAAGGACGTCCGCGACAGCGTGGCGCTGCTGCTCGAGCACGAGGTGACGGACGACGACCGCGGCGTCAACGCGGCGCGGTTCGCGTCCCTGTGCTGCGAGGACTGGGGGCTCTGTCGCACGATCACCCAGAACCTCGTGAGCGTCAGAGAGCACGTCGGGCGGTACGAGGTCGACCGCGAGGTGGTCGCGACGCGGCTCGACGCGCTCCTCGAGCGCATCGAGGCGACGCCGAAGTCGCGCTCGTGGAAGCTCCGCGCGAAGATCGGCGACCGAAAACGTTGGTACGAGCTACCGGAAGAGGTTTAGATAGGCCATGCGCATCTTCTTCGCGACGGACGTCCACGGCTCGGAGACCTGCTGGCGGAAGTTCCTCAACGCCGGCGCGCACTACCAGGCGGACGCGCTGATCCTCGGCGGCGACATGACCGGCAAGGCGCTCGTCCCGATCATCCACGACGGCGGCGACAACTGGCACGCGACCCTGCTCGAGAACCGCCAGAGCCTCGTCGGCGAGGAACAGGTGAGCGAGTTCGAGGATGCCGTCATCCGCCGCGGCTACTACCCCTTCCGGTCGAATCCCGAGGCCGTTCAGCGGCTGCACGACAACGAGTCCCACTGGCACGCCCTCTTCGAGGAGAAGATGCTCGAGACGGTCAAGAAGTGGATGGACCTCGCGGACGAGCGCCTGGAGGGGACCGGGATGACCTGCGTCGTCTGCCCGGGAAACGATGATCAGCTCGAAGTGGACGACGTCATCCGCGAGGCGAAGCACGTCTCCCTCGGCGAGGGGCGAATCGTCGAGCTCGGCGAGTTCCAGCTCGCCTCGACGGGCTGGGCGAACCGGACGCCGTGGCACACGTACCGCGAGGAGGACGAGCCGGACCTCGCGAAGAGGCTCGCCGACGTGATCGAGCAGGTCACGACGCCTCCCGAGAAGACGGTCTTCAGCTTTCACTGCCCGCCCTACGGGACAGGGCTGGACGACGCGCCGCAGCTCACCGAGGACCTCCGGCTCAAGGACGCGGGACGCTCAACGGTCCCGGTCGGCTCGACGGCCGTCCGCGAGGCGATCGAGAGCTTCGGGCCGGCGCTCGCTCTGCATGGGCACATCCACGAGGCGCGCGGCTCGGCGCGGCTGGGGAGCACCCTCTGCATCAATCCTGGCAGCTCCTACGAGCAGGGCCAGCTGCTCGGGGCCGTCGTCGAGCTCGACGGCAAGAAGAAGGTCAAAAAGTTCGTTCTCACGAGCGGATAGGAGGAGGGTTTAGATGGCGACAATGGCCGGCGACGCCCCCGAGGAGCGCTCGCTCTTCGTGCGCAAGGCGACCGGGCTCGTGCGTGGGTGGTCGGTGTGGGACGCCTTCATCTACTCGGCGATCTCGATCAACTTCATCACGCTCGGGCTGTACGCGTTCTCGTACGCGAACTTCATCCCGAAGGGAAGCCTGCTCTGGGCGGTGATCCTCTCGGGGGCGTATCTCGTCTTCCAGGCGGTCACGTACGCGTCGCTGATCGCCGCGATGCCGCGCGCGGGCGGCGATTACGTCTGGATCAGCCGCACGCTCGGCGGCGGCATCGGTTTCGTCCTGGCCGCGTGCGGCTGGTGGTTCATCCTCTGGCACTGGGTTCCGATCTACGCCAACATCCTCAACATCATGGTGCTCGAGCCGCTCTCGGCCATCATCGGCTGGGACCGCGGCATGACCTTCTGGGCCAGCAGCAACGGACTGTTCACGTCGTCGATGATCGTGGCGGTGCTCGCGTCGCTGCTCGTCGCGGCCGGCGTCCGCCTGTACGCGAAGTTCCAGAAGGTGTGCTTCTACGGCGGGTGCGTCGGCCTCTTGATCATGTTCATCCTGCTCATCACGCATTCGAAGGCCGACTTCGCGAAGGCGTTCAACTCCGAGACGCACCACCTCTATGGGACGACCGGTAACTCGTACGGGCAGGTCCTGAAGGCCGGCGGCGGAGGCTCCTACGCGTCGCTTCACTCCTTCGACTTCAAGGCGATCGTGCTGCTGATCCCGTTCCTGTTCTTCTTCAACCTGTGGTCGAACTGGGGCGCGACCCTGTACGGCGAGGTGCGGGGTGCATCGGACTTCCGCAAGAACATCTACGCGATGGGCGGCGCGCTGCTGGCGACGACGGCCGTGGCCGCGATCTTCCTCGTGCTCTTCGCCCACACGTTCGGCTGGCAGTGGTTCCAGTCCTCACAGGGCGCCTACTGGGCGGGGAAGGGACCGCTCGGCGTCTTCCCGTACGCGGGGACGTTCGTCTCCTTCTTCACGAGCAGCCCGGCGCTCCAGTTCCTCATCGTCGGGATCCTCAGCCTTTGGTTCTTCGGCTGGGTCGGCACGGTCTTCCTCTCCTCGACGCGCGTCGTCTTTGCGACCGCGTTCGACCGTGTCCTGCCGGAGTGGACGGCGAAGGTGTCGAGCAACGGCGTTCCGTATCCGGCGCTCGCGCTCATGCTGCTGCCGTCGATCCCGATCGCCTACTTCTACGCCTACAACTCGAACTTCGCGCAATGGACGTTCGACGCGACGCTCGTGATCGCGATCACGTTCCTCGGATCGGCGATCTCGGCCGCGATCCTCCCGTGGCGGAAGCCAGAGATCTACAACGCGTCGCCGATCGCCCGCTACAAGGTGCTCGGCCTGCCGCTGATCACGTTCTCCGCGATCCTGTTCACCGCCATCCTCGTGTTCGCGATCTACAAGTGGTTCAGCGACTCGATCTACGGCGTGAACTTCCGGAGCTCGGAGTGGTACATGCTCGGGATGTACGGCCTCGCGCTCGGGATCTACCTCATCTCCTGGTTCTACCGCCGCTCGCAGGGCATGAACTTGAAGATGGTCTACGACGAGATTCCGGCGGAGTGAGTCGCCGGGGAGGGTGCGGGCCGCTCGAGGCCCGCACCCTCCTCTTGCTAGGTGCGGACCGCGGCGCGCTCGAACGCGGCGCGCTCGTCGTCCGAGATGACTCGCGACCGGCCGGTTGCCTCGTCGCGCGCCACGAGGACGGCCTTCGCCTCGGCGGCGATCTCGCCGGCTCTGGTGGCGATCGACTCGCTCGTGACGACGCTCTTCGTTCCGAGCCGCTCGAGCGAGCAGCGGGCCACGATCACGTCGTCGGCGAGCGTGAGCTCCCGGCGGTAGTCGATCTCGACGCGGGCGATCACGTAGCCCCAGACGAGCGCCGGCTCGGCGAGCACGCGTCCGAGCCATTCGTCGCGCACTTCCTCGAGGTAGGTGAGGAAGACGATGTGGTTGACGTGACCGAAGGCGTCGAGGTCGCGCCAGCGGATCTCGATCTCCTTCCCGTGCGTCATCTCAGGTGCCGAATCCGGCCGCGGCGTCGCGTGCGGCCTGCGTCTGGGCGAGCGCGGCGTAGGCGAGTCGCTCGATCAGGAGCGCCGCCTCGCGCGGGGCCGCAGCGGAGGCGTCGATCGCCTCCTTGGTGACCGCGACTGCCTCGCGCGGCAGGGCCGCCAGCCGGGCCGCGACCTCGAGTGCCCGCTCGAGCGCTTTCCCCTCCTCGACCACCTCGGTGACGACTCCGGCGCGTCTGGCGTCGTCGGCGCCGAACCGCTCGGCGAGCAGGAACAGCTCCTTCGCGCGCGCCGGCCCGAGCAGCCGTGTGGCGCGGTGCAGTCCGCCGGAGCTGGGGAGGATGCCGAGCGAGACCTCGGGGAAGCCGAAGACGGCGGTGCCGTCTGCGATCCGGAAGTCGAGCGCCAGCGCGAGCTCCAGCGCGCCGCCGAGGCAATAGCCGTGAATGGCGGCGATGGTCGGCTGCGGCAGCGCCGCAAGCTCCTCGTAGACGCCGCCGGTCTCGCGGTAGTAGCGGAGGATGTCCTCGGGCGAACGGCCTTCGAACTCGGAGATGTCCGCCCCGGCCGAGAACGCCCGTCCCTCGCCGGCCACGATGACCGCGCCGCTCGTCCGGACCGCGTCCGACGCGAGCGCGTCGTGCAGCGCCCGCTCGACCTCGCTCGAGATCGCGTTCAGCTTCTCCGGGCGGTTCAGGCGGAGAGTGGCAACCTCGCCCTCGCGCTCGATCTCGACGACGCTCATCGCAGCAACTCTTTCAGCTCCTCGGCCGCCTCGACGGCACGGCGACCCACTTCCTGCAGCCGCTCGCGAGGCAGCCGGTGCTCCGTGCCCCAGACGCTGACGATCGCCACCGGGCGGCCTTGCTCGGAGAGGACCGGCGCCGAGGCTCCGAACAGCGACTCCTCGAGCTCGCCGACGCACGTGGCGTAGCCGTCGCGGCGGACGGCGGCAAGCTGCTCGCCGAGCGTGCGGCGATCCGTGACCGTGGTGTCGGTATAGCGCTCGAGCCGCCGCGGGAGCACGGCCTCCTGCTCGTCGTCGGCCAGCCAGGCGAGGTAGGCCTTGCCCGTGGAGGTGGCGTGCAGCGGGACCGTGCGGCCGTACCAGTTCGGCGCCATGACGTGCGGCGGATCGACCTGGTCGACGTAGATGAGGCTGAAGCGGCGCGCGACCGCGAGGTTCGTCGTCTCACCGGTGTCGTCGGCCAGCTGCTCGAGCACCGGCCGTGCCCGGCGGACGAGCGGGTCGACGTCGGCGCCTGCGGCGATGCGGAGAAACGCGTAGCCCAGGCTGTAGCGCTGGCTGATCGGGTCCCTGTCGATCAGGCCGTGGCTGTCCAGCGTCGCGAGCAGCCGCCAGGTCGTGCTCCGGTTGAGGCCGCAGGCGGTGGCGAGCTCGTTCACCGTCGGGCTGTGCGGGCTGTCGGCGATCGCCTTGATCAGCGCGGCGGCCCGGTCGACGGACTGGATCGTCTTCGCGCGCGGCTCGGCGGTGGTCATCGGACGGAGACCTCCTCTCCGAGCGGCGCGAGCTCGACCACCTCGCGCCGAAACGGCACCGCGTCCCCGTGCGGCTCGCCGTCGAGCTCCTCGGCGTAGCGGCGGCCGTCCCAAACGGCCGTGGCGATTGTGCCGGGCGCGTAGGCGTCGCCGACAGCGGTCGCACCGAGCTCGAGCGCGAGCGCGTCGTTCGGCAGGCGCGCCGTCACGAGGACGAGTGCGTCGACCTGTAGCGCCGACTCGCGGCCGGTGAGCGTGTCGCGCATCCGAGCCTCGCCGGTCTCGACCGCCACGAGCGCTCGGTCGGGCAGCAGCTCGACGCCGGCTTCGACGAGCCGCCGATGAATCCGCGGCTGCTCCATGGTGTTGATCGTCCATTCGGAGATCCGCCCGGCCGGCGTCGCGAGCGTCACCTGCCGGCCCTCCGACGCCAGCAGCTCGGCGAGGGCACCGCCCAGGTAGTAGTGGTCGTCGTCGAACACGAGGACGCGGCCGCCTCCCGGTCGCTTGCCCGCGAAGAGGTCGTCCGGCGTCAGCACGTCTGCGAGGTCGAGAGGGATCGGCCGCGTGTGCCAGCGGCCGACGCCGTCCGCGCGCCAGCGTGATCCGGTGGCCACGGCCACGTGATCGAAGCCGTAGCCGCGGACTTCGTCGGCAGTGACCTCGCTCTCCAGCGCGATCTCGACGTTCGGGAGCTTGGCGAGCTGGGCGCGCCTGTAGTCCACGACCCGGATCCAGGCGGCGAAGCCGGGGAGCCGCGCCTCGCTCAACACGCGCCCGCCGAGCTCGCGGGTCGCCTCGGCGAGCGTGACGTCGTAGCCGCGCTTGCCGAGCGCCATCGCCGCCTCGAGCCCCGCGGGCCCGCCGCCGACGACGAGCACCTTCGAGTCGGACCCCGCGGGCCGGAAGCGCTCGGGATGCCAGCCGCGCCGCCATTCCTCGCCCATGCTCGGGTTCTGAGTGCAGCGGATCGGCGTCGAGGTCCAGTCCCCGGTCACGCAGACGTTGCAGCCGATGCACTCGCGGATGTCCTCGAGCCTTCCCTCTTCGATCTTGAGCGGCAGGAAGGGATCGGCGATCGAGGGCCGCGCTGCACCGATCAGGTCGATCACCCCGTCGCGGATCAGCCGCACCATCGTGTCCGGCGAGGTCAGCCAGCCGATCCCGACCACGGGCTTGGAGGTGAGCTGCTTGAGCCCGCGGAAATGCTCCTCCGTCCAGGCCTCGTGCGTGAAGCGCGAGGTGCGCGAGTCGTCGGGCCAGAAGCCGACCATCACGTCCCAGAGGTCGGGCAGCTCGCCGACGAGCGCGAACAGCTGCTCGATCTCGGGCCGCTCGAGCCCCTCCTCGCCGAGCAGCTCGTCCACCACGAGGCGGCAGGCGACGGCGGCACGTCCGCGGCACTCCTCGAGCGTGTCCTCGAGCACCTCGCGCAGCAGGCGGGCGCGGTTCTCGAGCGTTCCGCCGTACTCGTCGTCGCGGAGGTTGTAGCGGGGGGAGAGGAAGTGCTGGAGCGTCGTCAGGCCGTGCGCCGCGTAGACGTAGACGACGTCGTAGCCGGCCCGCAGCGAGCGCCGAACCGCCTGCCGGTGGCGGCGGCGGAGGTCGGCGATGTCCTCCCGGCTCATCGCCCGCGCCTGGACCGGCTCGTTGGTGGTGACCGGCAGGTGCGACGGGCCGAGCGGCGGGATCCGCCCGTGAGAAGTTCCCCTCGGCCATCCCGTTGTGCACGAGCTCGATGCCCGCCAGCGAGCCGTGCGCATGCACCTGCTCGACGAGCCGCTCGTGAGCGGGGATGTCGGCGTCGTCCCAGAGGCGGCCCTCGACGTAGCCGCCGACGTCCGAGGTGGGGTGGATCTCGACCTCCTCCGTGCAGACGACGGCCCAGCCGCCCTCCGCCTTGACGCCGCGCATGACCGCGTGCGCAGTGGCGTCGCGGTGGCCCATGCCGTTGCAGTGCGGCACCTGGAAGAAGCGGTTGCGCGCCGTAACGGGGCCGAGCTGCGTCGGCTCGAACAGGACGTCGTAGCGGGGGTCGCGCGCCATCAGGCGAAGAGGCTCCGCGCAATCAGGAGCCGCATGATGTCGCTCGTCCCGTCCCAGATCTCGTCGAGCTTTGCGTCGCGGTACCACTTCTGGGCGAGCGAGTCGCGAATGTAGCCGGCGCCGCCGAGCGTCATCACGGCGGCCGACGTCGCGAAGACCGACGCCTCCGACGCCGCGAGCTTCGCCATCGCCGCCTCCGTCGAGAACGGCTGTCCGGCGTCGGCGAGCTCGGCGGCGCGGTGCGTCATCAGGCGCGCCTGGTCGAGCTTCAGCTTCGCGTCGGCGAGCCGGAACGAGACCGCCTGGTACTCGTGGATCGCGCGCCCGAAGGCCTCGCGCCCCTTCGCGTACTCGACGGCGAGCTCGAGCGCCGCGCGCCCCAGCCCGATCGCGCTCGCCGCGAGCTGGACGCGCGCGACGTCGAAGACCCACATCAGGCCGCGGAAGCCCGCGCCCTCCTCGCCGAGGCGGCGGTCCTCGGGGACGAAGCAGTCCTCGAAGGCGACCTCGGCGGCGGGGAAGCAGCGGCTGCCCATCTTGGGCAGGCGCGGGCCGCGCACGAACCCCTCGTCGCCCGCCTCGACGACGAAGGCCGTGATCCCGCGCGACCGGCTGCCCGGGTCGACGGTGGCGAAGACGATGCAGAGATCGGCGACGTCGCCGTTGCCGATGAACCGCTTGCGCCCGTTGAGGACGTAGCCGGCGTCCCGGCGGACGGCGGTCGTCTCGAGCGCGGCGGCGTCGGAGCCGTGCTCGGGCTCGGTGATCGCAACGGAGCAGGCCGGCGGCTCGGCGCTGCACAGCGGCGGCAGCCAGCGCTGCTTCTGCTCGTCGGACCCGAGCGCCAAGAGCGGCCCGGCGAAGAAGCCGCCCTGCGCGATCACCCAGAAGATCGGCGAATCGCCCCAGGCCAGCTCCTCGACCACCTCGCAACGGTCGCGGAGGCGCTCGAAGCCGCCGCCGCCGTACTCCGCCGGCAGGTCGTAGCAGGTGAGCCCGAGCGCGGCCGCGCGGCGCAGCACGCCGAGCGGGTACTTCTCCGTCTCGTCGTGCTCGAGGGCGACGGGCCGCATCTCGTCCCGCGCGAACGCCTGCGCGGCGGCGCGGAGCGCAGCGAGGTCGTGCGGGCGCGTGGGGGCGCTTTGCACCATCGGATTCCGGTCGATTATGGTACGTCCTTCGCAGGATGTGCAACGGCAGTTCGCAGTTCGAACGGAGGAAGCGATGAATTGGGAAGTTTTCCTCACCTGCGCGGTCACCGGAGCGGGAGACACCGCGGGACGCAGCGAGCACGTCCCGGTGACGCCGGAGCAGATCGCCGACGCCGCGATCGAGGCGGCCCGCGCGGGTGCCGCCGTCGCGCACATCCACGTCCGCGACCCGGACACGGGCCGCGGGGCGCGGGATCCCGCCCTCTACCGCGCGGCCGTGGAGCGCATCCGGGCCTCCGACGTCGACGTCGTCCTCAACCTCACGGCCGGCATGGGCGGCGATCTCGTCCTCGGCGGCGAGGAGGCGCCGCTCCCGCCCGACCCCGCGGGGACGGACATGGCCGGCGCGGCCGAGCGGCTCGCTCACGTCGAGGAGCTGCGCCCGGAGATCTGCACGCTCGACTGCGGGACGATGAACTTCGCCGCCGGCGGCGACTACGTGATGGTCAACACCCCGGGGATGCTGCGCGCGATGGCTGCGCGGGTCCAGGAGCTCGGACGTCCGGCCCGAGCTCGAGGTGTTCGACACGGGCCACCTGGTCCTCGTCCACGAGCTGATCCGCGACGGCCTGATCGACGATCCACCGCTGATCCAGCTCTGTACCGGCATCCCGTACGGCGCGCCCGACGACCTCGGCACGCTCCTCGCGATGGTCAACCGGCTGCCGGCGAACGCGGTCTACTCCGCGTTCTCGATCGGCCGGATGGAGCTCCCCTTCGTGGCGCTCGCACCGCTCGTCGGCGCGAACGTGCGCGTCGGGCTCGAGGACAACCTCTATCTCTCCCGCGGCCGGCTCGCGACGAACGGCGAGCTGGTGGCGAGGGCGGTCGAGATCCTCGAGCGGCTGAACGTGCGCGTGCTCGGTCCGGAGGAGGTGCGAGCGAAGCTCGGCCTGCGGGTCGGTGTCCACTAGCGCGAGCCCGCGCACCGTCGGGCTGCTCGGCGGCGGCGTGATCGGCGCCGGCTGGGCGGCCCGCTTCGCGCTCAACGGCTGGGACGTCCGGGTCTACGACCCGGCTCCGGAGGCTGCCGCTCGCGTCACCGAGGTCCTGCAGGATGCGCGGGCCGCCTTCCGGCAGCTCACGCTCGCGCCGCTGCCGCCCGAGGGTGGGCTGCAGCTCGTCGACTGCGTCGAGGAGGCGGTCGCGGGGGCGGAGCTCGTTCAGGAGTCGGCGCCGGAACGCGTCGAGCTGAAGCGCGAGCTGCTGGCCGAGGCCGACCGCTGCGCGCCGCCGGGCGCGCTCCTCTGCTCCTCGACGTCCGGCCTGCGGCCGACCGAGCTGCAGGCCGAGATGGAGCGGCCCGAAGGTTCTGCGTCGCGCATCCCTTCAACCCGGTCTACCTGCTGCCGCTCGTCGAGCTCTGTGCGGGCGGACGGACGGCCGCCGGAGACGGTCGAGCGCGCGGAGGCGCTGTTCCGGTCGGTCGGGATGCACCCGCTCGTCGTGCGCAGCGAGATCGACGGCTTCGTCGCCGACCGGCTGCTCGAGGCGCTCTGGCGCGAGGCGCTGTGGCTCGTGAACGACGGCGTCGCGACGGTCGAGGAGGTCGACGACGCGATTCGCTACGGGGCCGGCCTGCGCTGGGCGTTCATGGGCACCTTCCTCACGTACCGGATCGCGGGCGGCGAGCAGGGCATGCGCCACTTCCTGAGCCAGTTCGGGCCGGCGCTCGAGTGGCCGTGGACGCATCTGACCGACGTCCCGGAGCTGACCGAAGAGCTGGTGGAGACGGTCGCGGCGCAGTCCGACGCGCAGGCGGGAGGCCGGTCGGCGCGCGAGCTCGAACAGGCGCGCGACCGTGTGCTCATCGGGTTGCTCCAGGCCCTGCGTGTCGAGGAGGCCGGCGCGGGAGCCACGCTCGCGGCCTGGGAGCGCGGGTTGCTCGGCGCGGCGCCGGCGCTCCCGGTCGACCGGAACGGTGGGCCGCTGCGCCTGCCGACGCGGAGCGTCCCGCCCGCCTGGGTCGACTACAACGGCCATGTCCACGAGAGCCGCTACCTCGAGCTCTTCGCCGGCGCGACGGACGCGCTCCTGGGCGCCGTGGGGGTGGACGCCGCCTACCTCGAGGAGGGCGGGAGCTTCTTCACGGTCGAGACGCATCTGTCGCACCTGCGCCAACTCGAGGCGGGCGACCATGTGTACGTGACCACGCAGGTGCTCGACTCCGACGACAAGCGCCTGCACGTCTTCCACGTCCTGCTGCGCGAGGGCGAAGCCGACCCGCTCGCGACGGCCGAGCAGATGCTGCTCCATGTCGACACCGGGAGCGGACGCGCGGCGGCTTCGCGCGACCCCGTCCGCGCGCGGGTGGCCGAGCTGACCGAGCGGCATGCGGCGCTGCCGAGCCCGCAGGGCGCCGGACGCTCGATCGGCGTCCGGTGACGCGGGACCTGACGCCGCTGTTCGAGCCGGAGACGCTGGCCATCGTCGGCGTGTCGGCCGACCCGGCGAAGTGGGGCTACTGGTTCGCCCGGGACGCGGCGCGCGGCGCGCACCGCCGGCGCGTGTACCTCGTCGGCCGGAACGGCGGAGAGGTGCACGGGATGCACGTGCACCGCTCGCTCGCGGAGCTGCCGGAGGCGCCGGAGCTCGTCGTCCTCAGCGTCCCCGCGGCCGGGCTCGAGGAGGCGGTCGACGACTCGCTGGCGGCGGGTGCGCGGGCGCTGGTGGCGATCGCGGCCGGGTTCGCCGAGCTCGGACGCGAGGGAGCGGCGCGCGAGCGCGCGCTCGTCGAGCGAGTGCGCGCGGCCGGCGCGGCGCTCGTCGGCCCGAACTGCCTGGGCCTCTTCGACGCGGCCGCCGAGCTGCAGCTCGCGTCGACTCCGCTGCCGGCCGGGCCGATCGGGTTCGTCTCCCAGAGCGGCAACGTCCTGCTCGAGGTGGGGCTTCTGCTCGAGGACGCCGGCCTCGGCTTCTCGCGCGCCGTCTCGATCGGGAACCAGGCAGACGTCGGCGCCACCGAGCTCGTGGCGGCGCTCGGCGAGCACCAGGGGACACGTGTGATCGGGGTCTACTGCGAGGACTTCCTCGACGGCCGTGCGTTCGTCGAAGCGGCGCGGACCGCCGGGAAGCCTGTCGTCCTGCTGACCGTCGGCCGGACTGCGGCCGGGAGCCGCGCCGCCCGGTCGCACACCGGCGCGCTCACCAGCGGCCGCGACGCCGTCGAAGCCGCCTGCCGCGCCGCCGGAGCCCACCTCGTGGACACGCCGCGCGAGCTCGTGGACGTCGCGCAGGCGCTGCTTGCGCCGCATCGGCCGCGCGGCCGGCGCATCGCGGTCGTCGGCGACGGCGGCGGCTACGGCGCGATCGCCGGCGACCTCCTCGGCGAGCGCGGCCTCGAGCTGCCGGTCCTCGCCGAGCGGACCCAGGCGGCGCTGCGCGAGATCCTGCCGGCCAACGCAGCAACCGCGAACCCCGTCGACCTCGCTGGCGCGGGGGAGCAGGACGTCTTCAGCTTCGTGCACTCGACGCGCGTCCTGTTCGAGGACGACGGGGTCGACGCGGTCCTCGTCACCGCGTATTTCGGCGGCTACAGCACGCTCGCGAGCGACCTGGGCGAGCCCGAGCTGGCGGTGGCCGGTCTGCTCGGGAAGGCGATGGCCGAGAGCGGAAAGCCGCTCGTCGTGCACACGATGCACTGGAATACACCGCCCTCGCAGGCGCTCCGCGCGGCCGGAGTGCCCGTCTACCGCGCGATCGAGTCGGCGGTCGAAGCCGCCGCCGCGCTCGTCGCGGACGGCGCGCTGGTTCCGCCGCCGCCGCCGCCCCTGCCCGCGCAGGCGCCGCAGCTGACGGCCGACGGGTACGTCGCCGCGCGCGCGGCGCTCTCGGAGGCCGGTCTCTCGTTCGCGGCCGCCCGGACGGTCCGCAGCCGAGACGAGGCGCTCGTCGCCGCCCGGGAGCTCGGCTTCCCGGTAGTCCTCAAGGCGCTCGGCCACCTGCACAAGTCGGACGCGGGCGGCATCGCGCTCGGCCTGCGCGACGACCGGGAGCTCGGTGCGGCTTTCGACGACATCGTGGGGCGGCTCGGACCGGAATCGTTCTCCGTCGAAGCGGCAGAGGACGTGGCCGCGGGATTCGAGCTGCTCGTCGGAGCGCGGCGCGACCCCCGCTTCGGGCCGCTCGTCGCCGTTGCCGCCGGAGGGATCCACGCCGAGACGCTCCGCGACGTCGCGGTCGCACTCGCTCCCGTGGACGACGCCGGCGCGGAGGAGCTCGTGCGACGGCTGGCCTCCGCGCCGCTCTTGCTCGGCGACCGCGGCCGCCCGCCGCTCGACGTCGCCGCCGCGGCACGAGCCGTCGCGGCGCTCTCGAGCTTCGCCGCGGCACACCCGGAGGTCGCCGAGGTCGAGGTCAATCCGCTCCTCGTCCGCCGCACGGGTGCGGTCGGGCTCGACGCGAGGATTGTCCTCGCATGAAGCAGGACGTGATCGTCGTCGGCGGGGGATTCGCCGGCGTGACGGCAGCCCGCGAGGCCGCGCTCCGTGGCTGCTCGACGCTCCTCCTCGAGGCGCGTGACCGGCTCGGCGGGCGCACGTGGAGCGCCGACTGGGACGGGTCCCGATCGAGTACGGCGGCGCCTGGGTGCACTGGCACCAGCCGCACACGTGGTCGGAGATCACGCGCGCCGGTCTGCGGGTGGAGCTGAGCGAGGACGCGCAGCGGGCGCACTGGTGGGTGGGCGACGACCGGCGGGACGGGACGATCGCCGAGCGAGACGCGATCGCCGAGCGGGGCTGGAACCGCTTCGTCGACGGCGTCCACGAGGCGCTGCCGAATCCGCACGATCCGTCGCTCGCGCCTGCGGAGCTCGCTCCGTTCGACCGGCTGTCGATCGCCGAGCGGCTCGACGAGCTCGAGCTCGACGAGGAGGAGCGCGCCGTGCTCGAGGCAGAGCTCGAGTCTCTCGCCAGCGGACGCCTCGAAGAGGTCGGGGCCGTCTCCGTGCTGCGCACCCACGCGCTCTCGGGCTACAGCCTCGCCCTCGCCCAGTACACGGGCGGCCGCGTCACGCTCGCCGGCGGTACGGGCGCGCTGCTCGGTGCGATCGCCGCGGCTGCACCGACCGAAACGCTGCTCGAGACGCCGGTGGCGGCCGTGCGCGCCCGCGAGGGCCGGGTCGAGGTCGAGACGAGTGCCGGAGCCGTCCACGAGGCCGCAGCCGTCGTCGTGGCCGTCCCGCTCAACGTGCTGAGCACCATCGAGTTCGAGCCGGCCCTGCCGGAGAGCAAGCAGGAGGCGATCGCGCTGGGCCAGGCGTCGCGGGGAGTCAAGATCTTCTCCGCACCCGCGGCGACGGTCTGCGCGAGAACGCGATCCGGCCCGGCCATCCGTTCGGCTACCTCGCCACCGACGTGCTGCTCGACGACGGCACGCAGGTCCAGATCGGCTTCGGCACCGACGCGGAGTGCTGCGACGCGGGCGACGCTGTCGCAGTGCAGCGTGCGCTCGACGAGATCCTGCCCGGCTACGGGCTCGTCGCCGCGACTGCGCACGACTGGCTCGCGGACGAGTACGCACGCGGCACCTGGGCCACGCATCGCCCGGGCTGGTTCACGCATCATCACGCCGAGATGCGCCGCCCCGAGGGGCGCGTCCTCCTCGCCGGATCCGACCTCGCGAACGGCTGGTCCGGCTACATCGACGGCGCGATCGAGTCGGGCCTCGAGACGGGCGCCCGTGCGGCCGCGCTCGCCTGAGCGTCTCTAGCCGGCGCCGACCTCGAGCGCCTCGTCGGCCTCAGGTGCGTCCTCGGGCGACGCCTGCGCTTCGGAGCCGGCCCGACCCGGCGGCAGCACGCGCAACGCCTCGGCGGGCAGGTAGGCCTGCACCGGCGTTCCTTGCGACCACTTCTCGGGGCTGCCGTCTCGCACCGAGAGCGCCTGGACGATGGACCGGTTGCGAGCCGGATCACGAGCTGCTCCGAGGCACCGTTGTAGACGACACGCTCGACCATGCCCGGCAGCCGGTTGCCTCCCCGGGTCTCGTAGGGCTCGATCACGACCCGCTCCGGCCGGATCACGACGTGCGTCTCGCCGCGCAGGTCGATCTCGCCACAACCCGCCTCGAGCACGAACTCGCCCACCTTGACCCGGCACGCGCCGCCGTCGGGACCTTCCGCCGTCACCTGCATCAGGTTCGAGACGCCGAGGAAGTCTGCGACGAAGACCGTCCCGGGCTCGTCGTACATGGTCTGGGGCGTGGCGATCTGCTCGACGTGCCCGCCGGACATGACGGCGATCCGGTCGGACATCGTCAGCGCCTCCTCCTGGTCGTGGGTCACGTAGACGAACGTGATCCCGAACCGCTCCTGGATCGACTTCAACTCGATCTGCAACGCCTTGCGCAGCTTCGCGTCGAGCGCCCCCAGCGGCTCGTCGAGCAGGAGTACCGACGGCTCCAGCACCAGTGCGCGCGCGAGCGCGACCCGCTGCTGCTGGCCGCCCGAGAGCTGCGCCGGCTTCCGCTTTCCGTAGTCGGCGAGCTGCACGGCCTCGAGCACGCGGGATACCCGCTCGCGTGTCTCCCGCTTCTTCACGTGCGCGCGCCGGAGCCCGAACGCGACGTTGTCGAACACGTCGAGGTGGGGGAAGAGCGCGTAGCTCTGGAAGACGGTGTTGACCTTCCGGCGATGCGGCGGCGTGGCGGCCAGGTCGGACCCGTCGAGCAGGATCCTCCCGTCGCTCGGCCGCTCGAAGCCGGCGATGAGCCGCAGCGTCGTCGTCTTGCCGCAACCCGACGGGCCGAGCAGCGAGAAGAACTCGCCGGCCTCGATCGCAATGTCGATCCCGTCGACCGCGGCGACCTCGCCGAAGTCCTTCCGCAGCTCGACGAGCTCGACGGCGCCGGTTTTCACGTCACACCTGCGATGTCGCCGAGCGCGCTGTGGCCCGCGGGTTGAGAGCGCCCGGCCCAGCGGTAGACGGCGTAGGCGAGCGCAACGGTCGAGAGCGTCGCCAGACCATCACCGAGGCGACGGCATGGCGCCGGGGTCGCCGTGCCGCGCACGGTCTGGTAGATCATACGGCACGGTCTGGGTCTGCTGCCCCGCTGACATGTACTGGGTTACGACGAGTCATCGATCAAGCGCGAAGACCACGATAAGGCTCGCGAAGATCGCCGGGGCGAGCAGGGCAACAGCACGAGCCGGAAGGCGCCCAGCTGCGACGCACCGCGATCGCGCGCCGCCTCCTCGAACTCGGGGCCGATCGAGGCAGCCGTCCGCGGATGATGACCACGACGGCACGAGATCGAGAACGTGACCTGTCCCAGCACCTGCGCGTCGTGCCGAACGGGACGTGGTAGAGGTGGTCGAAGACGAGCAGGAGCGACACCGCCATGACGACCCCCGGCGTCACGAGCGGGAAGAGCATCAGGTAGTTGACGGGCCCGGC
>CAVREH010000005.1:0-12285 GCA_963720065.1 uncultured Actinomycetes bacterium | reverse complement strand
CCGGCTTCGGCTTCACGGTCGGCGACGAGTCGGGTCTCTCGTACGACGAGATGAAGGGCCGCGTGATGGGCGAGCTGAAGAAGGTCTTCCGCCCCGAGCTGCTGAACCGGATCGACGAGATCATCGTCTTCCACAAGCTCTCGAAGGAAGAGATCATGTCCATCGTCGACCTCCAGCTCCGCCGCCTGCGCGAGCAGATGGCGACGCACGACGTCTCGATCGAGCTCACCGACGACGCGAAGGAGCTGCTCGTCGACAAGGGCTACGACCCCGCGATGGGCGCGAGGCCGCTGCGCCGCGCGATCCAGCGCGAGATCGAGGATCCGCTCGCCGACTTCGTGCTCGGCCGCGAGCTCGAGCCGGGCTCGACGATCCTCGTCGGGCGTACGCGCAACGACGACGGCGAGCCGGGCGACGACGTGGACATCACCTTCATCCCGGGCGAGGTCACGCCCGAGAAGGTGACGGTTCCGCCCGAAGAGCCCGTCGCCGCGAGCGACGACGAATCCGCAGAGCCCGCGGTCGAGGAGGAATAACCGCGTCGGCCGGAGTACTCTCCGGTCGATGCGTATCGCACTAGCCCTCGCCCTTGCGGGTGCGGTGGCAGTCGCCGGGACCGCGGCCTATGGGCACGGCGCGGCGCAGGGAGTACCGCAGGGATTCAGTCCCGAGACGGCTGCAGCCGTCGGGAGGCACGACTACTGGGTGCTCGGCGATTACAGATGCTCGAGCAAATGGTGCCTCGCACTCGTGCGCTCGACGGATGCAGGCCGGCACTTCCGGCGCGTCGCTTTCCCCTCGATTCCGGGGCAGATCAGCGCGCCGACCATCATGTTCGCGAACGAGCGAGACGGCTTCGCCTACGCCGAGGGGGCGAGCCCCCTGTACGTGACCCGCGACGGCGGCGAGAGCTGGCACCGAGCAGGCCCCGCGCGTAACGTCACCGCCTTCGCCGCCGCGGGCGGCTACGCCTACGTCGTGGCGGGTTCGCACAAGCTCGAGAGGTCGCGGGTCGGCGGAAGCGCCTGGCACACTGTGAAGCTCTCGATCTTGCACCTGCCGTTCTCGCTGGCAGCTCGGGGCAGGGATGTGTGGTTCCTCGGGCCGCCGCGGCACCGCCCCGACTTCGACACGGTCGCGCTCTCGTCCGACCATGGTCGTTCGTTTGTCCGCCGGACAGGCCCATGTCTTTCCGAGTTGGGGGGAGGTCTCGTCCCGGCCGCTCACGGCGTCGTCTGGGCCGTCTGCCCGACCGGGAACATGGGCGAGCTCGAGCTCTCGCGGAACGGCGGTCGATCGTTCCCGACGATCAGGTCCGCCCACGACCCCGGTGGGCTCCGTGACCCGGGCCTGATCAACAGCGCAGTGCTGGCTGCCGCCTCCGCGCACGTCGCGGTCCTGAGCCGGGGCGCCGCGGGCGCGTTGCTGCGCACGACCGACACCGGCCGTCACTGGCGCGCCGTACCGCACACCGCTCGGATCAGGGAAGTCTTCTGGCTCCGCTTCACGACGAGCCGAGTCGGCGCTGCGATGGTCTCGTTACGCCACGGGACGCAGCTCTGGCGGACGACCGACGGCGGCGCCACCTGGCATTCCGTGCCGATTCGCTAGTCAAGCGGCGCGATGAACCACCGGAAAGGGGACGAGTGAACCGGGGCGTGCGGGCGATGATCTCCACATAGAGCACGACCTCGGCTGAGCCCCGATGCGGCGGGGGCTCCCGAGTCCCTCCCTCGCACCACCGGAAGCGGCCCCACTCGGCGGGGCCGTTTCTGTTTCCGCGCGAAGTTGCCCGGATTGCGTGACGGTTTGCGTCCGGCTGCGGCCGTAGGGTGGTCGCATGGCGAAGACGGCGGCCGTTCAGTTCAGCTGCACCGAGTGCGGGTACACCGCGGGGCGCTGGTTCGGCAAGTGTCCCGGCTGCTCGGCCTTCGGGACGCTCGTCGAGGAGGTCATCGGGCAGGTTGCGCAGGGCCAGGCGCCGCCGAAGCCTCTGCTCCGGCTTGTCGACGTCGAGGTGTCCGAGGCGGCGCGAATCCCGACCGGGGTGCCGGAGCTGGACCGCGTGCTCGGCGGAGGGCTCGTTCCGGCTTCGGTCGTCCTGCTCGGCGGCGAGCCGGGAGTGGGGAAGTCGACGCTGCTCCTGAACGCCCTCGCGGCCATCTCGCGCGACCGGCGTGCGCTGCTCGTCACCGGCGAGGAATCGGTCGCGCAGGTCAAGCTGCGCGCCGAGCGGCTCGGCGGCGCCGGGGCGGTCGAGATCCTGGCCGAGACGGAGCTGGAGACCGTCTGCCAGACGTTGCAGGCCGAGCGGCCCGACGTCTGCGTGATCGACTCCATCCAGACGCTCTACGCCTCCGAGCTCGGCTCCGCGCCCGGCTCGGTCGCGCAGGTTCGCGAGGCCGCTGGGCGGCTGCTGCGCGTCGCGAAGGAGACGGGCGTGGCGACGATCCTCGTCGGCCACGTGACGAAGGACGGCTCGGTCGCCGGGCCGCGCGTGCTCGAGCACCTCGTCGACTGCGTGCTGCAGTTCGAGGGCGACCGCTACCACGCCCACCGCGTGCTGCGGGCCGTCAAGAACCGCTTCGGCTCGACGAACGAGCTCGGCGTGTTCGAGATGACCGGAGCCGGGCTCGTCGGCGTGCCCGATCCGTCGGAGGTCTTCGGCCGCACCGTCCCCGGCGAGCCCGGCGCCGCCGTCGCCTGCGCGCTCGAGGGCACGCGGCCGATCCTGCTCGAGATCCAGGCGCTGGTCGCGCAGAGCGAGCTGGCCATGCCGCGCCGCGTGGCGACCGGCATCGACCCGAAGCGGCTCGCGATGATCGTCGCCGTCCTCTCGCGCCACGCGCGCGTGGCGCTCGGCCAGGCGGACGTCTTCGTGAACGTCGCCGGCGGCGTGCGCATCGACGAGCCTGGCGCCGACCTCGCCGTGGCGCTCGCCATCGCCTCCGCCGCGCGGCGCGTTCCGGTGAGGACGGGCGTGGCGGCGTTCGGCGAGATCGGGCTGACGGGACGGCTCCGCCCCGCGGCGCAGGCCGAGCGGCGGCTCGAGGAGTGCGCGAAGCTCGGCCTCTCGGCCGTCGTCGCCCCGGCCGGTACCGTGGCTGGAAGCGTCACCGGCAAAGCCGCCGACGCCCGGCCGACAGACCGCGGCGCCTCCGGCGCCGCTGGTGCGAATGGCAAAATCGAGGTCGTGGCCGCAGAGACGCTGCGGCAGGCGATCAGAGCGGGGCTGGATGGCGACCGACCCGAAGGAGACGACAGAGCGCAGGAGTGAGCACCGCCTAGGCGATCTCGGCTTCACGCGCATCCCTGCGGAGGAGGACCCGCGCCGGAAGAACCCGGAGCTCCTCGCCGCGATCGCCAAGATCGCACCCGGAACCGGGCTCCGTGAGGCGGTCGACGACGTGATCCGCTCGCACGAGGGGGCGCTGATCGTGGTGGGCGACCCGCACGGCCTGTCGTTCCTCTACTCCGGCGGCATCCAGCTCGACGCGCCGTTCCGGCCGCAGCTTCTCTACGAGCTGGCGAAGATGGACGGCGCGATCATCGTCGACGAGGAGATCAAGCGCCTCGCGTGGGCGAACGTCCAGCTCATGCCGGACCCGACGATCCCGTCGAACGAGACCGGCACCCGGCACCGCACGGCCGAGCGCGTCGCGAAGCAGACAGGCTCGCTCGTCGTCTCGGTCTCGCAGCAGCGGGAGACGGTCACGATCTTCGTGGGGCCGGCCCGGTACCAGCTCGACCCCGTCGCGGAGGTGCTCGCGAAGGCGAACCAGGCGCTCGGGACGCTCGACACGTACCGGCAGCGGCTCGAGCAGGTGCTGACGCGCCTGACTGCGCTCGAGTTCCAGAACGCCGTCGTGCTCGACGACGTGCTCGTCGTCCTCCAGCGGGCCGAGGTGATCACGCGGATGGCGGCGCGCATCACCCGCGACTGCATCGAGCTCGGCACCGAGGGCCGGCTGATCCGGCTCCAGCTCCAGGAGTTCGTCGGGGACGTGCCGGGGGAGCGCGACGCGATCGTCCGCGACTACCACGTCCTCGGTGCAGGCGAGGAGGCCACGGCCGCCCTCACGGATCTCTCCGAGCTCAACTACCAGGAGCTGCTCGAGTTCGGGCGGCTCGCCGAGGTGCTCGGCTACGAGCGCGGCGTCAATCCGCTCGACCAGGCCGTCGTGCCGCGGGGCTACCGGATCCTCTCGCACCTCCCGCGCGTGCCCGAGCCGCTCGTCCGCCGGGTGGTGTCCGATCTCGGGAGCCTCGATGCGGTCGTCCGGGCGTCGCAGCGCGAGCTCGAGTCGGTCGAGGGCGTCGGCGCGGTGCGGGCCCGCGAGATCCGCGAGGGGTTGCGCCGGCTGCAGGAGCACAACCTCGTGGATCGCTATCTGCAGCTGTAGTCGGACACAGTTCTGACGCAATTTGGCCCGGATTTGGCTTAGTCAGGCGGTTTCTGCTACGCTTTCACCGTCTGGCCGGCGCATCAGGGCGTGCCGGCTTTCTTCGCGAGATAGTGGCTTTCGAGCCGGGGAGGTCGGGCTTGTACGACGTCGGCGACAAGGTGGTCTATCCCCACCACGGGGCGGGAACGGTCGTCAAGAAGGAGAAGCGCGAGGTTCTCGGCGAGCAGCGCGAGTACCTGACGATCAAGATCCTGCACAACGACATGACGGTGCAGGTCCCGTCCGAGAATGCGGACAAGGTCGGTCTCCGGCGCGTGATCGGCGAGAAGGAGGTCGGCGTCGTCCTCAAGGCGCTGACGGGCGTGTCGACGGAGATGCCGAAGAACTGGAACCGGCGCTTCAAGCACAACCGCGACAAGATGAAGACCGGCGACATCCTCGAGCTCGCCGAGGTGGTGCGGAACCTCGCCCTCCGCGATCGCGAGAAGGGCCTCTCCACCGGCGAGAAGCAGATGTTCGTGAAGGCGAAGAAGATCCTCGCCTCCGAGCTCATGTACGCGAAGGCCATGGACGAGGAGACCTGCGCGGAGTGGCTCGAGGAGGTTCTCGCCTCCGACAGCCCGCCGAAGCGCAAGCCGGCGGCGAAAAAGAAGGCCGCTGCGGCCGCGACGGCCTAGCGGGCCCGGCTTCGGGACATGTCCGTCTGGGCCATCCTCGTCGCCGCGGGGCGGGGGGAGCGGCTCGGGCCTGGACCGGCCGAAGGCGTTCGCGAAGCTCGGAGACGAGCCGTTGCTCGCCGAGCCGCTGCGCCGGCTCGAGGCTTGCCCCTGGGTGGACGGGATCGTCCTCGTCGCGCCGCCGGGCTGGGAGGAGCCCGCGATCCTCGTCGCCGAGGAGGAGGGCTGCGGCAAGGTGCACGCCTGCGTGACCGGCGGCGAGACGAGAAGCGATTCCGTGCGGGCCGGCCTCGCGGAGGTGCCCGCGGACGCGCTCGTCGTCCTCGTCCACGACGCCGCCCGGCCGCTCGTGTCCGACGAGGTCGTCGAGCGGGTGCTCGCACCGCTGTCCGAGGGCTGGGACGGCGTCGTGCCGGGTCTCGCCCGTCGGCGACACGCTGAAGCGCGTCGGCTCCGACGGCGGGGTCGAGGAGACCGTCGCGCGCGACGGGCTCTGGGCGGTCCAGACGCCTCAGGCCTTCGCGGCGGACGTTTCCGGCACGCGCCTTGCAAGTAACAGTCTGTTACAAGCGACAGATTGCGCGGGCCTCGTCGAGGCGGCGGGCGGGCGGGTCAAGGTCGTCGAGGGCGATCCGCGCCTGCTCAAGGTGACCTCAGAAGCCGATCTCGCGACGGTGGCGGGATGGCTGGCGTGACCGTCGTCGTCTTCGACGTCGGCGAGACGCTCGTCGACGAGGCGGCTACGTACGCGCGCTGGGAGGCCGAGGGCGACCGACGGCATTCCGTTCACCGACCAGGATCTCCACGCCGACGCGCTCCCCTGTCTCGCCGCGCTACGCGAGCGCGGCCTGCGGCTCGGCGCCGCGGGGAACATGCGCGCCCGGCACGAGGACTTCCTTCGCGCCCACCTCGACTTCGTCGGCTCGTCGGAGCGCTGGGACGTCTGGAAGCCCGAGGCAGGCTTCTTCCCGCACGTCGTCGAAGAGGCCGGCGTGCCTGCGAAGGAGATCGCCTATGTCGGGGATCGCATCGACAACGACGTCCTGCCGGCGCGCGCGGCCGGCATGCACCGCGCTCCGCATCCGGCGGGGCGCGCACGCGCCGACGAGATCGCCGGCGGGCACCGTCACGATCGGCTCGCTCACGGAGTTACCGGAGGCGCTCGACCGTGACCGAGTTCCGCGTGGGAATGGCTTCGACGCGCATGCGCTTCGAGAAGGGCGTGCCGCTCGTGCTCGGCGGCGTCCCATCGAGCATCCGCGCGGGCTCGCGGGTCACTCCGACGGCGACGTCCTCGCCCACGCGCTCACCGACGCGCTGCTCGGAGCCGCGGGGCTCGAGGACATCGGCGCGCTCTTCCCGTCCGGAGATCCCAGCGCTCGCAGGCGCGGACTCGCTGGAGCTCCTCACGCACGCCTGGGAACGTGTGCGGGGGTACGGCTGGAGGCTCGCCAACGCAGACGTCGTGCTCATCGGCGAGGAGCCGCGCCTGGCACCGCATCGCGACGAGATGCGACGGCGCCTGGCCGCAGCGCTCGACGTCGAGCCGGAACTCGTCGCCGTTCGCGCCACCACGACCGACGGCCTCGGCTTCACCGGCCGCGGCGAGGGCCTGGCCGCACAGGCCGTGGCCCTGCTGGTGCGATGAAGCTCGCTCTCGTCACCCACGCCGAGCATCCGAAGCTGCGGGGAACGCTGCCGGATGTCTGGCCCGCAGTTCATGGCGCACGACTACGTCGTCCGGTCGTTCTGGCCACAGCTCTACGAGGAATACCCCGACTTCCAGATCTGGGCCGTCGACCGTGAGGCGGGGCGGCGTGCGACCGTCGGCTACGCGTGCAGCGTCCCGGTCGGCTGGAACGGGGAGCCGTCGCCGCGCGGCCTCGACTGGGCGCTGACGGACGGGGTCGAGGGAACGCCGACGACGCTGTGCGCGGTCGTGGCAGGCGTCGTCCCGGAATACCGCGGCTTCGGCGTCGCCGAGACGATCCTCCGGCGGCTCGCGGCGATCGGTGCCGGGCACGGGCTCGACGTACTCGTCGCGCCGGTGCGTCCGACGTGGAAGGAGCGCTACCCGCTCGTCCCGATCCAGCGCTACGCGGGGTGGCGGCGCGGTGACGGCCTCCCGTACGACCCGTGGCTACGCACGCACGAGCGGCTCGGCGGCGAGCTCCTCGCGAGTGGCGCCGCGCTCGATGACCGATCGTCGGGCACGCGCGCGGAGTGGGAGGAGTGGACGGAGATGGTGTTCCCCGAGGACGGCAGACTACGTCGTGCCGGGCGCGCTCGTCCCGGTCCACTTCAAGAACGGCCGCGGCCTGTACGTCGAGCCCAACATCTGGGTCAAGCACGCGTTCGGCTAGCGGCGCTTGCGCTGCTTCTCGAGCGCGCGGCGCATCTGGCGGTTGGTCGCCACCTCCGCGGCGCCGACCTGCTGCTCCTGCATCTCCAGCAGCGCCGCACGCTCCTCGCGCGTCAGCCGCGACATCGCCTTCTGTGCCTGCTGGGGTCGTGGAGTTGCTTCGCGTGCGGCTCGAGCTTCCGCATCGCGCTCGCGAGCTCGGGATTGGTGCGCTCGATCGCCGCTTTCGAGCCTTCTCCAGCTGCCGCTTGAGGAACGGCACCTTCGCCATCAGCCCGAACAGCGGCTTCAGGTAGCGGCCGTTCTGAATGCGCCCGAGCAGGGCGAGGATCCCGAGGAGCACGGCCAGCCCGAGCAGGATCCAGAGCGGGATCAAGAGGACGGCGATGTCGGCGACGAGCATCGGCGCGGATGGTACCCGGCTACTCGGGCAGGAACACGGCTTCGCCGTCCACCCGGACGAGCCCGTCGCGGGCGAGAGACGCGACCGCCTCGGCATCGCCGCGGCTGCGAGCCCGCGAGCGACGGCGCGCAAGCGGCCGCCCGCCGCTGGCGGAACGAGCCCTCGAACGGCCCTTGCCGGCGGGCCGGCTCGAAGCGGCGGCCGCGCGACGGGCAGGCCCCGGCCAGCGGGCAGACGCCGCAGCGGGGGATCGCGCGCGAGGCAGACGCGTCTTGCCGAGGTCCATCAGCGCCTGTCCCGCGGCGGGGGAGAACTCGTGGCCGGTCCGCTCCGAGACGCGCCGGACGTTGACGTCGACGGGCAGGACCGGGCGGCCGAAGGCGAAGCACGCGACGGCGTCCGCGGTGTAGCGACCGACGCCGGGGAGCTCGGTCAGATCGTCGGGCCAGCCGTGCGCCGCCACCTGCTGTGCGGCACGGTGAAGCGCGAGCGCGCGCCGGTTGTAGCCGAGCCCCTGCCACTCGCGGATCACGTCGGCGGCCGGGGCCGCGGCGAGCGCCTCGACCGTCGGCCAGCGCTCGAGCCAGCGCTGCCAGCGAGGCACGACGCGTTCCACCTGCGTCTGCTGCGACATGACCTCGCTGACGAGGATCGGGTACGGGTCCTTTGTCTTGCGCCAGGGAAGATCCCGCCCGTTTTGGCTGAACCAAGCCAAAAGAAGCTCCTCCACGCGGCGCAGCCTAGACGAGCGGCCGCAGGGCTATCGGCCGGCTTCCCGCCGCAGCGCGGTATAACCGACGAGGTGAGGAGGGTCAGGCGCGCCGCGCTGCTTGCCGTCCTGGGGGGTCTCGTCCTCGCAGGTTGCGGGAACGGCCACGCGCTCCTCGTTGCCGGCGGCCGGCGCGCGGTGGCCGGAGTCGATCTGCTCGACGGCGCGCGATTTCTCTCGCCGACGCGGCTCGCGATCGTGACGACGGCAAGCAGCTCGTGCCCGGCAGTCCCGGACAGGCTGACGGTCGAGGGCCGGCACACGATCCGGCTCGATCTCTCCGAGGGAAGCTGGCGCGGTGCGAAGGGCTCGCAGCGCAAGACGCTGGTGGCACAGCGGCCCCCGCCGGACGAGACGTGCACGACGGGGCTCACGCCGACACCGATGGTGATCGCCGTCGACCCGAAGCAGATAGACGTCCATCACCGGCTGACGATCCGCCTCTACTACTACTACCTCGCGCAGCCGGCAACGCTCACCGCGCCGCCGCTCGGCTCGACGAAGCTGCCCGGGTCGCGACACAACGTGGGCGCCGCCTCGGGGAAGCGGCTGCCGGACGGGACTCCCGACGCCATCCACAGGATCCGCCACGTCGTGATCATCATGCAGGAGAACCGCTCGTTCGATTCCTATTTCGGCATGTATCCAGGAGCGGACGGGATCCCGGGGCTCGCGGGCCATCCGGGCGTGGTGCCCTGCCTCCCGGATCCCCGGCGGCACCACTGCCAGCGCCCCTATCACGACACCTCTGACCGCAACGACGGCGGACCCCACGGCCACAACGACGCCGTCGCGGACATCGACGGCGGGAAGATGGACGGCTTCATCGTCCGGGCCGAGCAGGGCCAGGCGCAGTACTGCGACACCAACCCCGATTCCCCGGACTGCTCGCGGAATCCGACGCGACCGGATGTCATGGGGTACCACAACGCACACGAGATCCCGAACTACTGGGACTACGCGCACCAGTTCGTCCTCCAGGACCACATGTTCGAGTCGGACACGTCCTGGAGCCTGCCGTCACATCTCTTTCTCGTCTCCGGGTGGTCGGCGAAGTGCCAGCGCAAGGACGATCCGTTGAGCTGCTACCCCGCCGTCCAGAACCCCGGCACGCCGCCGGGCGAGCCTGGCAAGACGAGCGGCAAGGTGCCGGATTACGCCTGGACCGACCTCACCTACCTCCTCCACCGCGACCACGTCAGCTGGGGCTACTACCTGGCGAAGGGCGACCAGCCCGACTGCGGCGACAACGCGATGTTCTGTGCGCCGGTGCCGCAGAACGCGAAGACGCCCGGAATCTGGAACCCGCTGCCGTGGTTCGACACCGTGCGCCAGGACCATCAGCTCTCCGACGTCCGCCCGCTGGACGACTTCTACAAGGCGGCGAAGACCGGGACGCTACCGTCGGTCTCCTGGGTCACGCCCGCGCAGGCGGTGAGCGATCATCCTCCCGCGCTCATCTCCGCCGGGCAGGCGTACGTGACGGGCCTGATCAACACGATCATGCGCAGCCCCGACTGGGACTCCACGGCGATCTTCCTCGCCTGGGACGACTGGAGCGGCTTCTACGACCACGTCACGCCGCCCGGCGTGGACGCTCAGGGCTACGGGATACGCGTTCCGGCTCTCGTGATCAGCCCCTATGCGAAGAAGGGATACGTCGACCACCAGACCCTCAGCTTCGACGCCTACCTCAAGTTCATCGAGGACGACTTCCTGCACGGCCTGCGCATCAACCCGCGCGCAGACGGCCGCCCCGACTCACGACCCGACGTGCGCGAGGGCACGAAGATCCTCGGCAACCTCGCCCACGACTTCGATTTCGACCAGAAGCCTCGGCGGCCGTTCATCTTGCCTCTGCACCCGCCGTTCAGCTAACGGCCGCCGGTAGCGCGCAGGCATCATCCGCCGGATGCGCCGTCTCATCGTGGTCGCCGGCATCCTGATCCTGGTCGGCGCCATCGGGGCTGCGTACTACGAGTCGACGCACCGCTTCGGCGGCAGCGTCCGAGGGACGACCACGGAGTTCGTTCCGACCCTGACCGTCGCGCCGCCGCAGCCGAGCAAGAGCTCGATCGTCTCGCCGATGTTCGCGGGCGTGCCGCAGCACCTCCACGTCGGCGTCGGCAAGGTCCCGGCCGCCGTTCCGCCTCGACTGGGTCTCGGGCGGCACGTCGCTGATCGAGTTCCCGCCGGCGATCGGGTTCCACTACCTCTACTACGCGAGCCTCAACGGAAACCTGATCGCAGTCTCGGCCCGCAACGGGCGCCGCCTCTGGACCGATCCTGTGGGGCGCTGCGAGGCGGCCGGCCCTGCCCTCAACCGCCTCGGCCGCGGGTCGGTCTACGAGACGTTCCTCAACCGAGAGCCGTGCGGGAGAGGCACGGCGAAAGGCGAGGGCGAGCTCCTCGTCGTCGCGGCCGGCCCGGGCCACGCGCTCCGTTGGCGCAGGAGCATGGGCGTGACCGAGACGTCGCCGCTCCTCGTCGGCAACCGGGTCTACGTCGGCGACTACGGGGGGCGCGTCTATTGCCTCCGCGCCGGCGACGGCAAGACGCTGTGGACGTACCAGGCCGGCGGAGCGGTGAAGGGAGCGATCACCTACGACCGCGGCCGCGTCTTCTTCGGCGCATACGACGGCCGCCTCTACGCGCTCAGGGCAAGCGACGGCAAGCTGATCTGGCGAGCCCAGTCGCAGCGCGACTGGCTCGGCGCGCACGGCCAGTTCTACTCGACGCCGTCCGTCGCCTATTCCCGCGTCTACCTCGGCTCGACCGACGGCCACGTCTACTCGTTCGGCGAGCGGACCGGAAAGCTGCGCTGGTCGTACATGACCGGCGGCTTCGTGTACGGCTCGCCGGCGATCTGGCGCCGCCGCGTCTTCGTCGGCTCGTACGACCACACGTTCTACGCCTTCAACGCGGCGACGGGAGCCGTCCTCTGGAAGTTCCAGGC
This sequence comes from uncultured Actinomycetes bacterium, assembly GCA_963720065.1. Taxonomy (GTDB): domain Bacteria; phylum Actinomycetota; class Thermoleophilia; order Gaiellales; family Gaiellaceae; genus Palsa-739. The sequence continues at coordinate 712 of CAVREH010000005.1, read as the reverse complement.
GAACGGGCCGATCTCCGGCTCCGCGACCGTCGTCGACGGCATCGTCTACTTCTCCACCCTCAAGCGGCGCACGTACGGCCTCGACGCGCTCACCGGGAAGCAGGTGTGGACATACCCCGACGGCGCGTTCACGCCCGTGGTGACCGACGGGCACAAGCTCTACGTCGTCGGCTGGGCCAAGGTCTACGCCTTCAGTCCGCGGGGCAAGTAGCGGAGATGATCGAGATCGGCCTCGACGGCAAGGTCGTCGTCGTTCCGCGCGACGTCGTCACCGCAATCGCCACGGCGGCGGCCGCGCGCGCAGGCGTATCCGAGCAGCACCGCGATCTCTCGCTCCAGCTCAACCGCGCGCTCGAGTCCGGACAGGTGCATCTCGGCAGGGGAGAGGTGCGTGCGCTCGTCGCCGTGCTCGAGGAGGCGCATCCGGACGGCTTCGGCCCCGCGGCCGCGGACTTGCGGCGCGCTGTCGCCTAGGGCCTAGCGCTTCCGCAGGAGCGCCGCGCCCGTCGCCGCCGCTCCGACGCCCGCCGCGAGCGAGCCGGCGAGCCGACGATGCTTCGAAAGGGTCGTCTGGAGGCTGTGCTCGTGGGCGCGGTCGTCGAACGGGCCGTGCGCGCCGTGATCCTCGTCGCCGTCGACCGGGTGGAAGAGGTTGTCGTGATCCGGGCCGCCGTCGAGCGGCTGCTTCGTCATCTGCCCGCTGTAGCCCGTC
>CAVREH010000004.1:0-61189 GCA_963720065.1 uncultured Actinomycetes bacterium | reverse complement strand
CACGGCCCAGCGCAGGCACAGCTCGCCCGCGCAGATCATCGCTCCCCCGACGACGGCTGCGGTGAGACTGGTCGCCGGCGCCGCGCGAGCAGCGCCGCGCCGGCAGTTGCGAGCCCCTTCGCCGCCCACGAGAACTTGCCGGCCTTGCCCTGGCGGTAGACCTCGCCGATCGTCCCGAGCCGTAGCTCCATCGCCTGCATCAGGGCGCCTTCGACGAGCACGCCCGCGACGGCGAGTCGTCGTGCCGGCCGGCGTCCCTCGGGTCGGCAAGATCGAGGCGGCGGCTCCCGCGCTCGCAGCTGCGCTCGCGCCGAAGATCCACGGCAGCTCGTGCCGGCCCTCGTGCCACACGGGCACGGCTGTGTCCGCGATCAGCACGCCGGTGTACGTCGCGAGCGCGGGTCCGGCGAGCGTCGAGACGCCCTCGGCGAGGATCTTGATCGGCTTCAGCCGGCCGAGCAGCTCCAACAGCGCGGCAGTGCTCGACGCTCCGCCGCTGACGAGGAGCGCCCAGGAACCGATGTTCATCGGCGAGGTGACCTTGACGACGCGCAGCATGTGGTGGAAGCGCTCGGGCCGACCGAGGTCGGAGACGAGGAGCGCCGGCGAGACGATGTCGGCCACGGCGCCGATGTAGAGCGAGGTTCGCGCGAGCTTCTCGTTCCCGGTCACCTTCGCCGCGGAGCTCAGCACCGCCGAGGCGCCCGCCAGGCCGCCGGTGAAGAAGTAGGTCGGGATCTCCCACGTCCACGTCGGCTCCTTGAGCACGGGGCGCCCGTAGTACGAGCTCACGACCGGCCTCCAACGAATGCCGCCGCGACGCCCACGAGCAGCGCGCCCGCGGCCGCGAGCATGTTCGTCCACATCTCCGGCAGGTCGCGCGTCGTCGCGACCGGGTCGGGCGGCAGCCCGTAGACCTCGGGCTCGTCGAGGAGGAGGAAGAAGGCGCCGAAGCCGCCGACGCCGTCGTCCGGGTCCCGTCCGTAGAGCTGTGCGCCGTTCCAGCCCTACCGCGAGAGGCTTCTTCGGGCGATGCGTGGCCCGCTCGCGCAGCTCGTCGAGCGGGCCGAACTGGATCGACTTGCGTGGGGCACGCCTTCGCGCACGCCGGCTCGTGGCCCGCCCTTGAGCCGGTCGTAGCAGAGCGTGCGCTTCCAGACGCCCGGCCGTCCTCCTTGGCGAATGCGGGCAGGTCGGGAGCGGGAGCGAGATGCCGCTTGTCGAGCACGCCGAACGGACAGGCCGGGGACGCAGTAGCCGCAGCCGTTGCAGATGTCCTGCTGGACGACGACCGTGCCGAACTCGGTGCGGAAGAGGGCGCCGGTGGGGCAGACGTCGAGGCACGCCGCATGCGTGCAGTGCTTGCAGACGTCCGACTCCATCAACCAGCGGAGTCCTGTGCTCCCGTCGCCGTTCGTCCGCAGTGGCTTTTCCTGCTCGACGAAGGCGACGTGCCGCCAGGTGTTCGCGGAGAGCTCGCCGGTGTTGTCGTACGAGTGACCCGTCCAGGTGAGGCCGTCCTCCGGGATCAGGTTCCATTCCTTGCACGCCACCTCGCACGCCTTGCAGCCGATGCAGACGGAGGTGTCGGTGAAGAAGCCGACGCGTTGCTGCTGCTCGTCGGCGTACGTCTGCCAGCCGTCGGCGACCGTCACGACGTCTTCCTCGCTTCCTCGGGCTCGACTCGCGGCTCGGCCTCGCGCCTGGAATGTGCTTGCTCGCGCAGCTCGGCGACGAACCGCGGCAGCTCGGCGCCGCGCGGCCGGCGACCGGGCCGGATCCCGCACGTGAACGCCTTCACCTCCTGGATGTGGACGTTCGGGTCGAGCGCCATGTGCGCGAGGTCGTTCGCCGAGTCGCCGGTGACGATGCCGCGGCTGCCCCAGTGATACGGGAGCCCGACCTGGTGGACGGTGCGGTCGTCCTTCATCCGCAACGGTCGCATCCGTTCGGTGACCATCACGCGGGCCTCGATCGCCGACCGCGAGGTGTAGATCGTCGCCCAGCCGCCGTGCTCGAGCCCGACCTCCCGGGCGAGATCCGGATGCACCTCGCAGAACATCTCCGGCTGGAGCTCGGCGAGGTAGGGAACGGTGCGGGTCATCCCGCCGGCCGTGTGGTGCTCGGTCAGCCGGTACGTCGTGACGACGTACGGGTAGACCTCGGCGCCGGGCTCGTCCGCGACCGGGTTGTACGATCCTCGGCGAGTCCGGGTTCTGCTGGCGCCGGGGGTTCGCCCGTTGGGAGTAGAGCGGGTTGTCGAACGGCGACTCGTGCGGCTCGTAGTGCGCCGGCAGCGGCCCGTCCTCGAGACCCTGGGGGACGAAGAGCCAGGCGCGGCCGTCGGCCTGCATGACGAACGGGTGGTCGCCGGCGATGGCGTCCTGGGCCTCCGCACCGTCGGGCGGCACGTAGTCCGGCCGCTTGTCCTCCTCGAAGTCCGGTACGTCGTCGCCGGTCCACTTGCCCTCGCCGGCGTCCCACCAGACGTAGCGCTTGCGCTCCGACCACGGGTTTCCGTCGGGATCGGCTGAGGCGCGGTTGTAGATGATGCGCCGGTTCGCCGGCCAGGCCCACGCCCACTCGGGCGCGACGTAGCTCTCCTGCTCCCAGTGCGGCTTCTTGCGCGCCGTCTGGTTGATCCCGTCCGCGAAGCAGCCGCAGTAGATCCAGCACCCGCAGAGCGTCGACCCGTCGTCCTTCAGCTCGGGATACGCGGAGAGGAGCTTGCCGCTCGCGATCTCCCAGCCGTTGACCTCCTGCAGCACGGCCTCGGCGTCGGGCTCCTGGATCCCCGAATGCGTCGGGTACTCCCAGCGGAGCGCCTTGATCAGGGTGTCGCGCTCCTCCTCCGAGTCGGCGAGCTTCTGCTTGATCCGCCGGCCGAGGTGGAAGTAGAACCAGAGGTCCGAGCGGCAGTCCTCCTTCGGCTCGACCGCCTGCCAGTGCCACTGGAGGAGCCGCTGGGTGTTCGTGAACGAGCCGTCCTTCTCCGTGTGCGCGGCGGCCGGCAGGAAGAAGACCTCGGTCGCGACTTCCTCCGGCTTCAGCTCGCCGGACTCGACCTCCGGGCTGTCGTACCAGAAGGAGGCAGACTCGATCTCCCACGAGGTCGCGCACCACGAGCCACTCGAGCCGTGACAGCCCAAGGCGGTGCGCCTTGCCGTTGGCGTGGCCGACGGCCGGGTTCTCGCCCGCGATGATGTAGCCCTTCACCTTCCCCTCGAGCATCTGCTCGACCGTCCAGTACGCGGAGTTGTCGTCGTCGATCCGCGGCAGCGACTCGAAGAGGAAGTCGTTGTCCGCGTTGGCGTGCTCGCCGAAGTAGGCCTTCATCAGGCTGACGAAGTAGGCGCGGAAGTGGCCCCACCAGCCGGTCGGCGACGTGTTTGCCTCGATGTAAGCGCCGAGGTCGCCGTACGACTCCGCATGCGGCATCGGGATGTAGCCGGGGAGGATGTTGTAGAGCGTCGGGATGTCGGTCGAGCCCTGGATCGACGCGTGCCCGCGCAGGGCGAGGATCCCGCCGCCGGGGCGCCCGATGTTGCCGAGCAGTTGCTGGACGACGGCGCAGGCGCGGATCACCTGCACCCCGACCGTGTGCTGCGTCCAGCCGACCGCGTAACAGAATGCGCTCGTCCGCTCGCGGCCGGAGTTGGCGGCGAGGGTCTCGCAGACCTCGACGAAATCCTCCACCGAGCAGCCGCACGTCTCGGCGACGAGCTCGGGCGTGTAGCGCGCGTAGTGCTTCTTGAGCAGCTGGAGGACGCACCGGGGATGTTGCATCTCCCGATCCTCGGACGGCGGCTCGCCCTGGCGAAGCCCGCCACCGTGGCCGCCGTGCCGGACGCCTCGCCCTTCGTGGGCTTGAAGCCCTGCTCGGAGTCGCCGCCCGGCCGTGCACCTCCATGCGCCTCGTACATCCAGCTCTCGATCTCGTATCTCGCGCTCGGCGGGGTCCAGCCGGAGAAGAGCCCGTCGAGGTCCTCGGTGTCCGCGAACCCTCTCGTCGACGATCACCGGCGCGTTCGTGTAGTGCTGACGACGTACTCCCGGAACCAGAGTGTCGTGCTCGAGGATGTAGTTGACGATGCCGCCGAGGAAGGCGATGTCGCTACCCGGCGCGGATGCCGACGTGCCTCGTCGGCCATCGCGCTCACGTGCGTGTGAAGCGCGGGTCGACGTGGATGACCTTCGCGCCGCGCTCCCTGGCCTCCAGCACCCACTGGAATCCCACCGGGTGGTTCTCGGCCATGTTCGAGCCCATGATCACGATGCAGTCCGCGTTCTGCAGGTCCTGCTGGAACGTCGTGGCGCCGCCTCGTCCGAACGAGGTGCCCAGACCGGGCACCGTGGAGCTGTGTCATATGCGGGCCTGGTTCTCGACCTGGACGATGCCCGAGGGGCCGGTCATCAGCTTCTTGATGAGGTAGTTTTCCTCGTTGTCCAGGGTCGCGCCGCCGAGGTTGCCGATCGCCATCGTGCGGTTGAGCGGGTGCCCTTCTCGTCTTCCGTTTCCCACGTCTCGGCGCGGGGTCTTGACGATCCGCTCGGCGATCATCTCCATCGCCGTCGTCGAGCGAGAGCTCCTCCCAGGCCGTGCCGTACGGGCGCCGGTACTTGACCTTGTACTCGCGGAGCGGGCTGTTACGCGTAGCTCTTCGACGGCCTGGCCCTTCGGGCAGAGACGGCCGCGTGAGATCGGGCTCGTCGGGATCGCCCTCGATGTGGGTGACCTCGCCGCCCTTGACATAGACGAGCTGCCCGCAGCCGACGGCGCAGTAGGGGCAGATCGAATGGACGACGTGCTCGGCCTCGTCGATCCGCGGCACGAGGCTCTCCGAGCGGGGCGACTCGACCCCTTCCCCAGACCCAGCAGGTCTCCCTCGCGCAGTTGCCTGAGCGCAGGCCAGGAGTCGAGGAGCTTCGGGGAGCGCCACCAGGTAGAGATCTTCCCGACGCGCGTGCCCGCATAAACGGGGCACCCCGCCGAGATTCGCGCTGTCGCCAAGCGGGGATACGCGCCGCGTGAAGCACGTCCTCGCCTGGGTCGCGTGGTGGATCGGCCTCTTCTGGCTGTGGTTCCTGCTCGTCGGCGAGTGGAACGGGCAGGAGCTGGTCGCGGCCGCGATTGCGGCGGCGCTCGCCGCGAGCGTCGCCGAGCTGGCGCGCGCGCGAACGGGGTTCGATGCGCGCGTGCCGCTGCGCGGCCTGGCCCAGTTACCCAAGGCGTTCGGCATGGTCGTCGTCGACTTCGGCATCGTCGTCTGGGCGCTCGGGACGAGCGTGGCGCGCCGCCGCGTCGTCCGGGGCCGGCTCGTCTCCCGGAAGCTCGAGGGCGGAGCCGGCGCCGCCCGCGGCGTCGGCCCTCGCGCCTGGACCGAGCTCGTCGCCTGTTACAGCCCGAATGCCTACGTGATCGACGTCGATCCGGAGTCGCACACCGTCCTCCTGCACGACCTCGTCCCCTATCGCCCGTCCGAGAGGCCGGCCTGAGGTGAACGCGTTTCTCATCGCAGCGACCGTCCTGCTCGCTGCGCTCGCGCCGCTGCTCGTCGTCGCTTCGCGGCGGCGCCCGATCGACGGGCTCGTCGCGCTCGAGGTCGCGGGGGCGATCGCCACGCTGACCCTGCTCTGCTTGTCCGTCGGCCTCGGCCAGCCGACCCTCTTCACCCTGCCGATCATCGCGGCGGTCACCGCCTGGATCGGCTGCATGGTGGTAGCCCGCTTCCTCGGCCGCTGGACCTGATGCACGCGGCAGACCTCGCGGTCGACGTCCTGCTCGGGCTCGGGGTTGCCGCCGAGCTGCTCTGCGTGGCGGGAGTCCTCGTGATGCGGACGACGCTCGACCGCCTCCACTACGCCGCCGCCTGCACGACGGTCCCGGCCTTCCTCGTCCTCGCGGCGATCCTCGTCCGCGAGCACCTCACGGCGAGCGGGATCGAGGCGATCGCCGCCGTGGCGCTCCTGTTCCTGCTCAATCCGGCAGTCGTGATCACGACCGCGCGGGCCGCCCACAGAGCCGACCACCCGGACTTCGACGCATGATCGTCGCGACGCTCGTGCCTCTACAGGCCGCCGTGTTCGCGCTCGTCGCGCTCGGCGCGCCGCTCGTCGTCCTCACGCGCGACCCGCTCCGCCAGGTCCTCGTGAACGGCGTCTACGGGGTCACGCTCGTCTGCCTCTTCGTCGTGCTCGAAGCGCCGGATCCGGCGCTGTCGATGCTCGTCGTCTCGGGCATCGCCTATCCGCTCGTGATCCTCGCGGCGATTGCCCGCGTCCGCGGCAAGCGGGGCCGCTCGCAGGAGACGGCGGATGAGTAGGCGCGTCCGGCTCGGGCTGCTCGCGTTCGCGCTGCCCGGCCTCGGGGCGCTGTTCGCTTGGGCGATCGCCGGCCTGCCGGCGTTCGGCGACTATCGCGGCCCGTACGGGTACGTCCTCAACCGGATCGTCGTCCCGCTGCGGCACACGACGAACGTCGTGATGGGGACGACCTTCGACGTGCGCGGGATCGACACGATGGGGGAGGAGTTCATCCTCTACGCCGCCGTCCTCGGCGTCATGCTCCTGCTGCGGGACGAGTCGGGCGCCCGCCGGGCGGAGCGCCGGACGCGGCGCCTGCGCAGCGACGCGGTCCGCCTGGTCGGCGTGGTCATGGTCGGCTGCGGGCTCCTCGTGGGCCTCTGGCTCGTCGCGTTCGGCTACATCACGCCGGGAGGCGGCTTTCCGGGAGGCGTCGTCCTCGCCGGCGCGATCCTCGTCCTCTACCTGATCGGCAGCCACCGCGACTACCGCCCGTTCCGCAACGAGCACGTGCTCGACCCGCTGGAGGGGCTCGGCGCGGGCGGCTACGTCCTGACGGGGCTCGTCGCGCTCGTGACGGGGTTGTCGTTCCTCGCCAACCTGCTGGGCTACGGCGAAACCGGCACCCTGCTCTCGGGCGGCAGCATCGGCATCCTCAACGCCTTGGCCGGCGTCGCCGTGACCTTCGCGCTGCTGGTGCTGTTCGCGGAGTTCCTCGAGACCTACGTCGTCCCGCTCGAGCCGGAGGACGTGGGGTCGTGAGCTACCTGCCCTACGCCGTCGCGGCCTGGCTCTTCCTCGTCGGCCTCGCCGGGGTCGCGACGAGCCGGAACCTCATCCACCTGGCGGTCTGTCTGACGGTGACCCAGTCGTCGAGCTACGTCCTGCTGCTCAGCGTCGGCTACGTCAAGCACGGGAAGGCGCCGATCTTCAAGGGCATCCCGCTCGGCACGGCGGCCGTCGACCCGGTCGTGCAGGCCCTGACCCTCACGGACGTCGTCGTCAGCGTCGTCGTGGTCGCGCTCATCCTGGCGCTGGCGCTCGATGCCCATCGGCTCTCGGGCTCCGTCGACCCGGACCGGATCGCGGACTTCTCCGGATGACCTGGATCCCTCCGCTGCTCGTGGCGATCCCGCTGCTCGCGGCGGCGGCCGTCGCGGCGCTCGACCACATCACGCCGAGGCCGGTCCAGGACGCGCTCGTCGTCTGCGCCGCAGCGGCGACGACGGCGCTCGCCGTCGTCCTGCTCCGGCACGCCGAAGGGCACGAGGTCGTGCACTGGTTCGGCGGCTGGCAGACGCGGGGCGGGGTGGCGCTCGGCGTCGACTTCGCCGTGGGGCCGCTCGCGGCCGGGATGTGCGCCGTGATCGGCCTCGTCGTGACGCTCGCGCTTCTCTACTCGCTGACCTTCCTCCGCGAGGCTGCCCGTCTCTTCGACTCGCTGATGCTCGTCGCGCTCGCGGCGATGTGCGGCTTCGCGATGTCGGGCGACCTGTTCAACCTCTTCGTCTGGCTCGAGCTGATGGGCGTTGCCGCCTACGCGCTCACCGGCTTCACGGTCGAGCGCCTCGGGCCGGTGCAGGGTGCCGTCAACTTCGCGATCACGAACAGCCTCGGCGGCTATCTGTTCGCCGTCGGGATCGCGCTCCTCTACGCGCGCACGGGCTCTCTCAACCTCGCCGCGATCGGGCGCACGCTGTCGCACGGCCCCGCCGGCGGCCTGGTCATCGTCGCGATGACCCTCCTCTTCTGCGGCTTCCTGATCAAGGGCGCGGTCGTCCCGTTCCACCTCTGGGCCGCGGATGCGTACGCCGTCGCCCCCGCGCCGGTCTGCGCCGTGCTCGGCGGCGTGATGACGGACATCGGGCTGATCGGCGTCGCCCGGCTCTACTGGACGGTCTTCGCGGTCCCGTTCGGCCACGGGCACGCCGTCGGCGACGTGTTCCTCTGGTTGGGGATCGTGACTGCGGTGCTCGGCGGGACGATGGCGTTCCTCCAGCGTCACCTGAAGCGGATGCTCGCGTACTCGGTCGTCTGCCACATCGGGATCATGCTCGCCGGGATCGGCCTCCTCGGGACGGCCGGGCTGGCGGGCGCGGCGCTGATCTTTGTCGCCCACGCGTTCCTGACCGCGGGTCTGTTCTTCGTGGCCGGGGTCCTCCACGTCGACCACGGGCTGATCGACGAGCTGCGGCTCCGCGGCCGGGCGCGGGCGGACAGGGTCGCCACGCTCGCCTGGTTCGTGGCGGCGATCGGGCTCGTGGGGACCCCGTACGTGGGGACCTATCTCGGCCACGCGTTCGTCGACGAGGCGGCCAACGACGCCGGGAGGCCCTGGGTGCCCGCGCTGCTCTGGCTCGGCTCGGCGCTGGCGGGGGCTGCGCTCCTGCGCGCGGGCGCGCGAATCTTCCTCGGCTGGGGCGAGGACGCCGACCCGCTCCTCGGTCGCGCGCTCGAGGAGGATCCGCACGAGCGCCGGGTCCTCCGGCCTCTGCTCCTCGGCGTCGCGCTCGTCGCGGTCGTCCTCGGCGCGGTGGTGAGCCTCGTTCCCGGCCTCGCGCAGAGGGCGGAGTATGCGGCCGAACGGTTCCGGGACACCAGCGGCTACGCCGCCGCGGTCCTGCACGCCAGGGCGGTGGCGCCGCCGCCGAGCATGCCGCTGGCCCTCGCGCACACGTCGCTCGAATCGATCCTCTACGGCGTGGGCGCGACGCTGTTCGCCGTCGCCCTCGCGCTCGTCGGTCTCAATCGGCGCCGGCTGCCGCGTGCCGTCTCGGCCGGCGCGGGCCGGCTCCTCTCCCCTCCGATCCGCGTCCTGCGCGAGCTGCACAGCGGCGTCGTGGGCGACTACGTGACCTGGGTCGCCGTCGGCACGGCCCTGGTGGGCGGCGTCTGGGGCCTCTTGTTGCACGGGTAGCGACGACGGGAGGGAGGCAGTCGCTACCTTTGCGCGGTGGAGCGTGGGGAGATCCACACGGGCAGAGGCGGGCTCGTCGAGCAGGCCGTTCCCGAGGAGGCCGACGAGCTGTGGACCGAGAACGGCCACGACCACGTCGGCTGGTTCTGCGTCAGCACCGATCCGTTCCCCTGCCCGGCACCCGACTGCTCGTTCGTGGCCGTGTTCATGACGGCCGCGCATCTCGTCCTCGTCTGGGAAGAGCAGGACGACCCGAACCTCCTCCGCCACGCGCAGCGCGCGAAGGAGGTCGGCCGCAACCCGCGGATCATCTCCTACGAGATCGACTTCGGCCCGAGCGCCTCGTACTACGCCTGGGAGGCGGCGGGTCGGCCGGTGCACGGGGTCCGCGGCAAGTAGGGGCGCATGGATCTCAGCCGCTTCGGAGCAGTGCCGCCGTGGTCGCTCGGGGTCGAGGAGGAGCTGATGCTCGTCGACGCCGAGACACTCGAGCCGGCACGGGACGGGTTCTCGCGGGTGTTCGGCGAGGCGACCGAGCGGATCAAGCCCGAGCTGTTCGAGTCGTTCGTCGAGATCACGACGACCGTCGTCGAGACGCCCGAGGAGGCCGAGGCCCAGCTGCGAGCGTCGCGGAACGCGGTGGCCGAAAGGGCGGCGGAGCACGGCCTCGCGGTGATCGCGACGGGCTCGCATCCCACCGCGCGGGGACGCGTGCCGCTCGTGCCCGTCGAGCGCTACTGGAAGCTGAAGGCGCAGCTCGGGCCGCAGCTCTACCGGCAGCAGGTCTGCGGGCTGCACGTGCACGTGTCCGTCCCCGATCCCGACACCTGCCTGCGCGCGTTCGAGGGAGTCGTGCCGCGGCTGCCGGGGCTCCTCGCCGAATCCGCGAACTCGCCGTTCTGGGACGGGGCGGAGAGCGGCCGGCGCTCGGTTCGCTCCCAGATCCTGCTCGAGATGCCGACGGGCGGTACTCCGCCGCTGCTCCGGAGCTGGGACGACTGGCAAGTGGCGACCCGCGGTGACAGCAAGCGCCGCCACTGGGACGCCTGGCCGCGGCCGGAGTACGGGAGCCTCGAGGTGCGCGTCCTCGACCAGCCGACGTCGCTGCGCCGGACGGTCGAGCTCGCCACCGAGGTACAGCAGCTCGTCCGGGAGGCTGCGGAGACGGACGGGACACCGTTCGATCGCGCCGAGTACGCGGCGCGGCGCGACGCGGCCGGGCGCGAGGGCGGCGGGCCCGAGGCCGAGCGCCAGCTCGAGCTCGGGCCGGAAGCTGCCGTCCGAGAGCTGGTCGCGCTGACGCTAGGCTGACCGCATGGCGACTCGGACCGAGACGATCCAGGTCGGCGGCGTCCGCTGCGAGCGGTGCGTGCTGCGGCTCGCGCATGCGCTCGAGGGCCACGAGGGCCTCGAGGGCGCCAATGCGAACCTGATGGGCCAGGTCACGCTTGCCTGGGACGACGAGCAGACGAGCCGCGAGGCGATCGTCGAGCGCCTCGCGAAGGCCGGCTTTTCCGAGCTCGCTGCCGTCTGAACGTGGAATAGCAGCGTCGCTCCGGCCGTTCCGGAGGGAATGGCTCTCGCTGGTACGGTGAACCGCATGGACGCGGAGCCGGAGGAAGCACAGAAACTCGCGACCGAGGCGCGCGACCGCGTCCGGTTCGAGGAGGACGCCCTCGCGCTCTCCGACCAGGTCTACCGCGTCGCGCGGCACCTCGCGAACTCACGCGAGGACGCCGACGAGCTGATGCAGGAGACGTACGCGCGGGCGTTCCGCAGCTGGCGCTCGTTCACGCCCGGCACGAACATGCGCGCGTGGCTCCTGCGGATCCTGACCAACCTCAACATCGACCGCGGGCGGCGGCAGCAGCGGGCACCGCAGATGACGCCGCTCGAGGCGAACGACTACTTCCTCTACGACCGGCTCGCGGAGAACGGGGACGGGATCTCCGACGAGGACCAGGTCGTGGAGCGGTTGTCGCAGGACGACATCGTGACGGCACTCTCCGCGGTGCCGCACGACTTCCGCGACGTGCTCGTGCTCGTAGACCTCGGCGACTTCAGCTACGCGGACGCGGCCCAGATCCTCGACATCCCGGTTGGCACGGTGATGTCGAGGCTGCACCGGGGACGCCGCATCCTGAAGCGGGAGCTGGCCGAATCCGCCCTGGAGGAGGCGGACATGATCGACCCTGCGCGCACTGCGAGCAGATGATGCAGCCGTATCTCGACCACGTCCTCACCGACGAGGAGAAGGATCAGGCAGAGGCGCATCTCGCCGAGTGCGTCGATTGCCAAAAGCGCTACAAGTTCGAGGAGAGCCTGCGGATCTACGTGCGCAAGGCGGCTGACGAGTAGAGATGCCGGCAGAGCTGCGGCAGAAGCTGGCCGCTCTCAGGATCCCGCTCGAGTAGGGGAGTCGACGTCTCCCGGCGGCCGGAGGTCGTCGCAGGGGACGAGGCGGGCCGGGAGCGACTTCGCGCCCTCGTCGGGGACGTCGTCCCAGAGCGGGCGCGCGAGCAGGACGGGGTGGAGCCGGACGCCGCCGTAGCTCGCGGCTACCGCGTCGCCGCCGTTCGCGCGCCAGTCCTCCACGACGCGGTCGACCGCGCGCGGGTCGAGGTCGGGCCCGTCGGCGAGCACGACGATCGCAGCCTCGGCGTCTGCCGGCAGCGCCGCGAGCCCGCAGCGCAGCGAGGCGCCCGGGCCGTGCTCCCAGTCGGGGCAGTGCACGCTCTCGACCGGCAGCGCGTGGGCCCCGCTCACGACGACGACTTCGTCGACGGAGCTCTCCCGCAGAGCGGCGAGCACCTCGGGCAGCAGCTCGACCTGCTTCGGCGGCTCCGTCCCGTATCGGGACGAGGCCCCAGCGGCGAGAACGATGGCGTGAACCGACATGTCCGGTAGCAGCTACCGGACATGTCCCTTGGAGGCAAGGGGGAACGCACGAATCGCGGTCAATCAACCGCTCCGTGGCCGTTCGGGCCGCGTCCGTTGGGTACACGACCGGTAGCAGCTACCGGTCGTGTCCCGAATGGACTTGTCTAGCCCAGCGCGGCGACGGCGCGGCGGACCAGTGCGCGGGCGAGCGGGACCTTCCACTCGGTGCGCGGCAGCGGCGTCGCCGCTTCGAGATCGTCGACGCTGTCGATCCGCCAGGGGATCGGAGCCACGCCGGCGAGAGCGAGCCGAGTGGCGCCGTCGGCGTGCCGCACGGCCGCGACGCCCACCTGCGGGAACGACCAGCGCTTGCGGTCCATGGCCTTGAGGTAGACGCTCGCCTCCACCGCCGGGAGCTCGACCTCGAGCATCAGCTCGCCGTCTTCGAGCGTCGTCGTGCTCCGGTCGCCCTCGTCCGGGAGCCGGTAGAGCTCCTCGACCGCGAGCTCGCGGCGGCTGGTGCGCAGCCGCGCTCCGAGCGCGACAAGCGCGGCGGCCACGTCCGAGGGATGCGCCGAGGCGCAGAAGTCGTTCGCGAAGATCGCGTGCTCGCGATGCTCGCCGTCGCGCGCATGGCAGCGGTCGCCGCCGTGCAGGCGGCAGTCGTAGCCGAGCCGCCAGTACCAGCAGCGCGTCGACTGGAGGAGATTCCCGCCGAGCGAGCCCATGTTGCGGAGCTGCGGCGACGCCGCGAGCCGGCACGCCTCGCGCAGCGCGTCCGGGATCGCCGGCTCGACCTCGAGCTCGGCGAGCGTCGTCCCGGCGCCGATCGTGCCGCCGTGCATGCCGCGCGGCACGACGCCGCGCACGTCGACGAGCCGTCTCTGCCTCGAGCAGCCCGTCCCGCAGCAGCGGCACGACCTCCGTGCCCGCCGTGCACGAACGACCCCGCCGTCGAGCTCCGCGACGCTAGACGGCCGCAGGAGCTCCACGGCTTCTCCTTCTCCTTCGCTGGCCTCCGAGCGCGCGCAGCATCTCCTCGCGGGAGATCGGCAGCTCGTGCACGTCGGCGCCGGTCGCGTCGCGGATCGCGTTCGCGATCGCGGCGGCGATCGGGCACGATCGGCGGCTCGCCGAGCCCCTTCGAGCCGAGGTTCGTCAGGTGCGCGTCGGGCTTGTCGACGAACTCGCAGACGATCTCCGGCACGTCCGCGATCGTCGGCATCCGGTACGCGTCGAGCGTCGACGTGAGGACGCGGCCCGTCTCGGGGTCGAGCAGCCGCTCCTCCGAGAGCGTGTGGCCGATGCCCTGGATGATCGCCGCCCTCGACCTGGCTCGACGCGCCGAGCGGATTGACGATGCGGCCGACGTCGTGGATCGCCGCGACGCGCTCGACGACGACCTCGCCGGTCTCGACGTCCACCGCGACCTCGACGACGTGGACGCCGAACGTGAGGACGCTCATGCCCGGTCGGGTTCGGCCCGCGCGCGCCCTTGCCGAGGATCTGCGCTCCTCGAGCACGGTCGACGACCTCCTGCACCGGCGCGCCCGTCGGCATCGCCCGCTGCTCGGCGATGTCCTCGACCTGCTCTCGCGCGTCGGCTGCGGCGGCGCGCACCGCCGGCCCCATCGACGGCAGCGTCGAGGAGCCGGCCGAGATCGAGGCGTACGGCCCGCGCGCCGAGTCGCCGAGCGACGACGTCGACGTCCTCGAGCGGCATGCCGCAGCTCCTCGGCCGCGATCTGCGCCATCGCCGTGCGCGTGCCGGTGCCGATGTCCTGCATCGCGGTGATCACGGTCGCGCGCCCGTCGGAGCCGAGCCGCACCCAGGCGTAGGAGGGCGGGCCGCCGCCGCCGTACCAGATCTGGCTCGCCATCCCGACGCCGCGCTTCCACACGGCATCCGATCGTCGCGCACCTCGTGGCGCCGCTCCCAGTGCGGCTCGGCGCGGCGGTAGCAGTCCTCGAGGTTCTTGGAGGAGAACGGCGTGCCGTCGTTCGAGGCCGCGTAGTTGCGGCGGCGCAGCTCGAGCGGATCGATGTCGAGCTTCGCGGCGAGCTCGTCGACCAGGCACTCGAGCCCGAACGTCCCCTCGACGAAGCCCGGCGCGCGGAATGCCTTCATCGGCGGCGTGTTGATCTTCGCGCCGTAGGTGACGCGTGCGGACGTTCTCGCAGTCGTAGAGCATCTTCATCGGCCCCTCGGTCGAGGCGTTCCAGCCCGACCAGCCGACGGCGTTCGTGAACTCGCCGTCGAGCGCGACGATCGTCCCGTCGCTGCGCGCGCCGGCGCGCAGCCGCTGGACGGTCGCGTTGCGATTGCCCGCGGCGGTGTGCTCCTCGCGCCGCGTCAGGGCGCAGCGCACCGGCCGCCCCGTCCGCTTCGCGAGCTCGGCGGCGACGTAGGTGTACTCGTCGGGACTGTTCTTCGAGCCGAAGCCGCCGCCCATGTACTCGCAGACGACGCGCACCTTGTCCTCCGGCAGCTCCGAGCGTCTCGGCGACCGACTGCGCGGATGCCCCAGATGAACTGCGTCGAGATGTAGACGTTGCAGCATGTCGCCCTGCCACTCGCAGATCGCCTGGTGCGTCTCCATCGAGTTGTGGAGGACGGTCTGCGTGCGGTAGGTCGCCCTCGACGACGACGTCGGCCGCGGCGAACGCCTTGCTCGACGTCGCCGCGCTCGTACGTGCGGGGCTCGGCGGTGAAGAGCTCGCGGCGTGACGGCTTCGTCCGGGTCGAGCACGACCTCGAGCTCCTCCCACTCGATCTCGATCGCCTCGACCGCCGCGCGCGCCTGGCCGAACGTGTCGGCCGCGACGGCGGCGACCGCCGCGCCGGCGAATCCCGCTTCTTCGTCGAGCCCGTGCGCCTCGCCCGGGCCGATCGCGGCGCGGACGCCCGGCAGGGCGAGCGCGGGCGCCGAGGTCGATGCGCTGCACGCGCGCGTGCGCGTGGGGCGAGCGGAGGACGGCCGCCTGCAGCATCCCCGGCAGGCGGATGTCGGCGGTGTAGCGCGCCTCGCCGCGCACGCGCTCGTGGCCGTCGACTTGCGCGGAGCGGGCCGGCCGACGACCTCGAGCGGCCCCTCGGGCCACTGCTCGAGCGGATCCTCCTCGACGACGATCCAGACCTCCTCGAAGCGTCCCTCGACCTCTTTCTCGGTGCGGATCAGCCTTGCCAACGTGAGAATCGCCTCCTCGATCTTGGGATATGTGCCGCAGCGGCAGATGTTCCCGGCCATCGCGTGCCGGATCTCCTCGCGCGTCGGCTCCGGGTTCGCCGCGACGAGCGCGGCCGCCGAGACGACCTGGCCGGGCGTGCAGAAGCCGCACTGGACGGCGTCGGCCCGGACGAACGCGTCGACGAGCGGATGCTCGCGCAGGCCCTCGATCGTCGTCACCTCGCCCTCCACCGTGTGCGCGAGCGTGATGCACGAGAGTCGCGGCACGCCGTCGACCTGGACGGTGCAGGCGCCGCAATGCCCCTCGTTGCACGCGATCTTCGTCCCTGTCAGCCCGAGCTGCTCGCGCAGGACGTGCGCGAGGCTGGTCCCGACGGGCGCGTCGAGGACGTGCTCGCCGCCGTTGACGGTGAGCCGCAGCTCGCTCATGAGGCTCCTGGCTCGTCGGTCACAAGCGCGCCAGGCGAGCGAGGCGAGGACAGTACAGCTGGTACGGCCTCGCCGAGCGAGCGCAGGCGCGCACCGCGAGCGGCGAGAGCGCAGCCGCGGAGGCCGGCTCCGCCGGCCGGGAGCGGCTGTGCGGCCAGGGGCCTCATGAGGAGGTCACTGCCACGGTGTCGGCGATCTGAATCAGCCGGACGGTCGTGCGCGCCAGGAGGCGGCGCTCGCTGTCGTCGTCGGCCTCGGGCAGCGTCCGCCACAGGTCGCGCGCCGCCTCGAGCAGCTCGCGGATCTGGCCGAGCTCCTCGCGGTGCGTGCCGTTCGGCTCCTCGGTCGCGTTGAGGGCGAGCCCGAGGGCCCCGAAGGCGTCGGGCTGCCGGACGAAGAGGAGCGGCATCGCCATCGAGACGTACTGGTGGATGCGCGCCTGCGCCAGCGGCTGCTCGAGGGTGTCGGAGCCCTGCGGCTGCGACGGCTCGAGCGGCTCCTCGCCGTCCGCGATCCGGTTCGCGTTGCCGGCGAACAGGTCCCGCAGCTGCCGGTCGTCGAAGCCGGCGACGCGGGCGACCCGCGAGGACAGGAGCAGCGAGCCGGGCTGCTGGCCGTAGGGATAGTCCGAGGCGTAGACGATCTGCTCCGGCGGCACGAGCCGCAGCAGCCCGAGCAGGTCGATCGCGCTCCAGACCGACGTGTCGAAGAAGACGCCGCGCTTGCCCGAGAAGCGGTACGCGAGGTTGGCGAGATCGGCGATGCCGGCGTGGGCGAGGATGAGCTGCGTTCCCGGATGCGAGTCGACGAGGCGCTCCAGGCCTTCGGCGATGGGCGGCAGGCCGCGGCCGGCGTGGATGAGGATCGGCACGCCGCGCTCGGCCGCCAGCGCGAAGACGGGCGCGAGCCGCTCGTCGTTGAGCAGGAACTTCTGGGCGCGCGGATGGAGCTTGATGCCGCGGGCGCCGAGATCGAGGCAGCGTCGCGCCTCCTCGATCGGCCCCTCGTCGAGTGTCGAGCCGCACGAACGGGATCAGGCGTCCGTTCGAGCGGGCCGCGAACTCGAGCGAGCGGTCGTTACGCGGCCCGGAAGCCGGGATGGCGGTCGGGCTCGTCGAGGCAGAACATGAAGGCGCGCGAGGTGCCGTACCGGTCCATCGAGCCGATCAGCTCCTCGTAGTCGCCGACCATCCCGTCGATGTCCGTGCCGAGATGGGTGTGGGCGTCGAAGATCTCGAGGTCGGGCGGGAGGTCGGCGCGCAGCCGCTCGTCCCACTCGGCGGTGACGTGCCGGGCCCGCTCCAGTGGTTCCACGCCTCGAATCTACCGAGAGCAGTGGCGACTTCGTGTCAACTCCGCAAAGGACACTGTCGGCGCGACGCGGCGGGCTGTAGCAAGGGAGCCGTCCATTTCCCCCGATCGGAGGCTCCATGAAGCGCATCCACCTGCTCGTCCTGCTCTCGGCTCTCGCCTTGCCGCTCGGCGTCACGTCCGCACGCGCCGGCGGCTCGGGCAGCCTCGTCGTCGGCGAGGTCTACGCCGCCGGCGGCAACAGCGGCGCCGTCTACACCAACGACTACGTCGAGCTGTTCAACCGCGGCGCGAGCTCGGTCGCTCTCGACGGCTGGACGCTCCAGTACGCGTCCGCCGCCGGCACGAGCTGGCAGTCGACCGCGCTCAGCGGCACCATCCCGGCGGGCGGCCGCTACCTCGTGCAGCTCGCCTCCGGCGGAGCGAACGGCGCGGCGCTCCCCACCGCCGACGCCACCGGCACCTCGAACCTGGCCGTCAGCGGCGGCAAGGTCGCGCTCGTCGACGACGCGACCGCGCTCTCCTGCGGCGCCTCGGCGGGCAGCTGCTCGGCGGCCTCCGACATCGAGGACCTCGTCGGCTACGGAAGCGCCGCCGACTACGAGGGCAGCGGCGCGGCACCGGCGGGCAGCGCGACGAAGGCCTCGTCCCGGACGGACGCGTGCTCGGACACCGACGACAACGCGGCCGACTTCGCGGCGACCACACCCGATCCGCAGAACTCGTCGGCGGCGGCGAGCGCCTGCTCGATCACGCCGCCTCCGAACGGAGCGAGCGGCTCGGCGGGGGTCGACGTCGACATCCAGCCCGTGCTCTCGATCGCGCTCGACCATCCGACGCTGAGCTTCCCCGCCGCGGTTCCGGGCACGACGCCGGCTCCGCTGCCGGAGCACGTCACGGTGACGAGCAACGACGCGAGCGGCTACACGCTCGGCGTCCACCGCACGGCGTTCTCGCCGCACGACCTGCCTCTGGGCATCGGCGTCGGAGCAGGGAGCCTCGTGGCGGTGCCGATCGCGCCTGCGCCGGACCTGTCCCTCGCCACGTCGAGCGGCCCGAGCGCGGACGGCGGCGACACGGTGGCGACGAGCGTCGGGTTCGTGTCGCCGCTCCCCGTCGTGGCGGCCGGGCACTACACGGCGACGCTGACGTTCACGGTGATCGGCAAGTGAGGCGCGCCCTTCTGGCGCTCGCCCTCGGGGCGGCTGCGGCATCCATCCCGGGTGCCGCGGCCGGCCGGGGCATCGCGCTCAGCGCAAGCCCGCTCCGCCTGACGCTGCGAGGCGCGTCGACCCGGGCGGTCGTCGTACGGAACCCCGGACGCCGCGTCTTGCTCGTCGACGTCTCGCGGGCCGGCTTCTCTCGCTCGATGCGCGGGAAACCGCGGGTGCGGCCGGCTCGCGACGGCGTGAAGTGGCTCCGGATGTACCCGAAACGGATCCGGATCGCTCCCGGCGCGAAGTGCGTCCTCCACGTCCGCGCCGTTCCCCCCCGGCGGGCGTCCCCCGGAGACCACCCGGCGCTTGCGCTCCTGACGACGCGCCCGCTCGGCGTGCGTCACGTGCGGGTGCGGCTGCGGGTCGGCGTGGTCGTCGTCCTCCGCGTCCGGGGCCGGATCGTGCGGCGTCTCGACGCGCGGGCGCTCACGGTACGGCGCGAGGGCGCGGCGCGTCTGCTGGAGCTGCGCCTCCTCAACCGCGGCAACGTGCTGGAGCGGCTGCGCGGCGACGGGCTCCGGATCTCCCTGTTCGGCCACGGCCGGAGGTTCGCCACCCTGCGGCCGCGGAGCCAGGAGCTCCTCCCGCACAGCGCCGGCATCGCCGTGTTCCCGTATCGCGGACGGCGTCGAGGCGAGGTGCTCGCGCGGGTCGAGCTGCGGTCGCCCGTGCAAGGCGCCCGGCGCTCATTCCACCTCCGGCTGTGACCGATAGAGGTCGGATGGACAGACGCATCGTCTGGCTCTTCGTCGGCGTCGGGATGGTCGTCGGCGGATTCGTGCCCTTGCTGTGGGGCGGCAGCGCCCTCGGAGTCGCCTCGCTCGCGTTCGGATCGCTCGGCGGCGTCGCCGGGCTCTGGCTCGCCGTGAAGCTCGCCTAGGAGGCCAGGATCCGCCGGAGGAACTCCGGCTCGGGCACCGATCCGTCCCACCGCGGCTCGCCGTCGACGACGATCCGCGGCACGGCCCGCACGCCGAGCTCCTGCGAGAGCTGGGGGAACTCGTTCGCCTCGATCGCAGTCGCGGTCACCCGCTCGGAGGCGAGAGCGCAACGAAACGCCAGCAGCACGGCCGGCGGGCAATGAGGTCAGGTGGGCGTGACGAAGACGTCGAGCGCGAGGTCGCGCTCGAGCGCCTCGAGGGCGGCCAGCGAGTCGGGGCGCAGCGTCGGCTCCTCGCGTCCCGCCTCGACGATCCCGCCCACGAGGGAGCCGAGCTCGTAGCCCCACGGCAGCCCGTCGTAGCGAACGCCCGCGTCGCGCCCTCCGGCCGGATCGAGACGGCAGGGAAGCGGGGAAGCCTTCCGGCTCCTCCTCCACGCGGCAGCTCACGCTCTCGCCGAGCTCCGCGAGCGCTTCGCAGACGCGGACCATCTCCGCGCCGAAGTCGACGTCGCCGGAACCGGCCCGCGGCGTCTCCTCGGGGCCGAGGGCCACAACGAGCTCGACCGGCCGCTCGAGGTCGGCGAACCACTCGCGAACCCTCGCCTCTTGCTCGGCGGCCAGCAGCGCCATCTGCGCTACCGGCCGTACAACTCGATCGATCGCGTGCTCGAGCTCGTCGAGCCGGGCGGCCCCGAACGCGCGCACCGTCCCGTCGGAGTCGACGACGACGTTCGTCGGCACGCCGCGCACGCCGAGCTCGCCTGCGAGCTCCAGCCTCGGGGTCGAGCAGGATCGGCCCCTTGATGCCCCACATCTCGCAGAAGCGCTCGACCTCGGGCCGCGGCTCGGTTCCCTCCCAGATGTCGACGAGCACGACCTCGAGCCCCGACCGGGCCCCCTCGCGAACGCGCAGCTCCTCGAGGAACGGCGCCTCCGCATTGCACGGTCCTCACCAGGAGGCGAAGAAGTTGAGGATGTACTTCTTCTCGGCCCAGTCGTGGTTCGTGCGCTGCTCGCCCGTCCAGTAGTCCTCGAGCGCGAACGCGGGCAGCCGCTTCCCGATCCACGGGCTCTGCTCCTCGATCGACCGGCGCCGGCGGCCGCGCCGCGAGCAGGTCCTCGACGATCGACATCGTCTGGCTCCCCGCGTTGGCGACGAGAATCCGCCCGTCGTGCGGGTCGACGACGACACCGCCCGGGCCGTCGCCGACCGGGATCTGCGACCATTCGATGCCGTCCGCGACGCCGATGCACGCTCAGCGAGCCGGCGCCGCGGTTCGTGACGTAGAGGCGGTCGTGCGCGGGCGCGACCGTGAGCCCGACCGGAGCCGACCGGTGCGGATCTCCTCGAGCACCTCGATCCGGTCGAGGTCGACACGCGAGACGGTGCCGGCGATCGAGTTGACGATGAAGGCCTCGCCGCGCTCGGGGACGACCCCGATCGCGCAGGTGCCGATGCCGAGCTCGAGCCGGCCCACCTCCTCGAAGGAGTCGGCGTCGAAGAAATTGGCGGAAGCCGCGACGAAGTTGACGCAGATCGCGAGCCGGCGGGTGGAGTCGACGCCGATCGCCCCCGCGCCCGGCTCCGCGTCCACGGTCGCGATCGTCTCGAGCGTGTCGAGGTCGATCACGCTCATCGTCGAGCCGAGCGAGTTGCCGACGTAGAGCCGCCGGAACTCCGGGACGTGGGTCAGCCCGGACGGATAGCCGCCGACAGGCACCGCGGTCTCGACCTCGAGCGTCGCCGAGTCGATGATCGTCACCTGGTCGGAGTGGGCGTCGGCGGTGAAGACGCGGCCGGTCTGCTCGTCGAGCCCGATGTCGATCGGCTCGTTGCCGGTGGCGATCTCGCGGATCACCTCGTGCGTCTCGAGGTCGACCACCGAGACGAAGTCGCTACGCGAGCACGCGACGAACGCGCGCCTGCGCCCGTCGTCGACGGCGATGCCCTCCGGGTCGAGCCCGACCGGGATCTCTGCGACCTGCCGCCACGGCGAGCGCGAGTCGATCCGGCACGCCGCCCCGACCGGGAACGCCGGGTCTTCTCTGGAGCCAGTCGCGGCCATCGAGCCGCGAGTATCGCCTCTCGCATGCCGAGGCGTCCAGGGAAGGCGAGGGCCGAGGAGAAACCATGGCGCTACTAGGATCGCCGCCATGCCCGACCTCCTGATTTACGCCGACTCGTTTCGCTCCGCCGACATGCGGCACGCGGTGCCGCTCGCGGTGCCGGATCCGTTCCTCTACGCCGAGGAGAACGGGAGCCGACATGTCTTCGCACCTCGTTGGAGGCCCCGCGCCTGCGCGAGCTCGGGCTCTTCGACGTCCACCTCGGACGAGGAGCTCGGCTTCGACGAGCTGGTCGCGTCCGGGGTCGGCCGTAGCGAGGTCGATGCGCAGCTTGCGCTCCGGCCGTCGGCGGCCTCGGGCTGAAGCGGGCGAACGTGCCGGACAACTTCCCCGTCTGGCTCGCCGACCGGCTCCGCGCCGGCGGCATCGAGCTCGACGTCGACCAGGATCTCTTCGACGACCGCCGCCGCGCCAAGACCGAGGCGCAGATCGCGGGGATGCGTCGCGCCCAGCGTGCCGCCGAGGCCGCCATGGACGCCTGTCGCGAGCTCCTCCGACGCGCGGAGATCCGCGGCGACGAGCTGCTGCTCGACGGCGAGCAGCTCACCGTCGAGCGGGTCAAGGCGGACATGAGCGTCGACGTTTGCCGCGCACGACACGACCGCCGACGAGTACATCGTCGCCCCCGGCGCCCAGGGCGCCGTCGGTCACGACATGGGCTCCGGGCCGATCCGCCGAACACGCCGCTCGTCGTCGACATCTTCCCGCGCGACAACGCGTCCGCCGTCTTCACGGACATGACGCGCACCTTCGTCGTCGGCGAGGTGGCCGACGACGTGCGCGAGTGGCACCGGCTCTGCAAGGAAGCTCTCGACCGCGCGATCGGGGAGATCCGTGCCAGCGTCGAGGCCCGCGCCCTCTTCGACGGCACCTGCGACATCTTCGAGGCGGCGCCGAGCCGACGCAGCGCACGAAGACGGCCCGGCGAGACGCTCGTCGACGGCTTCTTCCACGGGCTCGGCCACGGCGTCGGCCTCGAGGTGCACGAGGAACCGGGCCTGGGCAGGCAGGCCGACAAGAAGCTCGTTGCCGGCGACGTCGTCACCGTCGAGCCCGGGCTCTACCGCGCCGGCTACGGCGGCGTGCGGCTCGAGGACATCGTCCTCGTGACCGAGGACGGCGCCGAGGTGCTCACGGATTACCCGTACGACCTCCTCCCGTAGCTCGCGAAGCTTCCGCCGGATCCTCATGAAACCCTGCAGAGGGTTCCAAACAATTTCTTGACGAGCGCAAGGTGTATCGGAGAGAGTTGCGCCGACACTTCGGCGCCGGGGGGCGCACGGGTGGTTCGCTCGCCGCCGCCGGCCAATCTAGGGAGGGCTGGATGAGCGCAATGTCTTCCGACCGGCCGGTGCAGTTGATCGAGAGCACACCGGCCGCTGATCCCGCGCCGCTTGGTCTGGCGGGATTCGCCCTGACGACGTTCCTGCTCAGCGGGCACAACGCGTCGTGGATCCCGGACCTGATCTGGGTCGGCCCGGCGATCTTCTACGGCGGGATGGCCCAGTTCGCCGCAGGGATGTGGGAGTTTCGCAACCGGAACGTCTTCGGAGCGACCGCGTTCTCGACCTACGGCGGCTTCTGGATGGGGCTCGGCCTGTTCATCATTCTGGGCGTCGGCAACGGCAAGTGGCTCGCCGCCTACACCGGCGGCGACCTGACGAACGCGCTCGCGTGGTTCCTGTTCTCGTTCGCCATCTTCAACACGTACATGCTGATCGCCAGCATGCGCGTGAACCCTGCGGTCTTCATGGTGTTCCTCACGCTGGAGATCACGGAGATCCTGCTCGTGATCGGCTTCTTCAACGTCTCGCACGGCGGCACCGAGTGGTGGCTGCACGCGGGCGGATGGGCCGGAATCGTCACGGCGGCCGTGGCCTGGTACACGTCGGCGGCAGGCGTGATGAACGGTGTCTCGGGCCGGGTGGTCCTTCCGGTCGGGAAGCCGTTTGTCACGAACGCACCCGTAGCTGCGACAACCTGACGTAGGCTCTTGGCGCGATATTCGGCGGGCCCGCTCTCCGGCGGGCCCGCCTCGCCCGAGCTACATCCGCACGAGGAGGTGAGCACGTGGGAAGCGTTGACGAAGTCCAGGTCTCCGAAGCCCAGATCGCTGTTCATTGGCGCGAGGAGGAGTACTACGACCCGCCCGCCCGGATCGCCAAGGAGGCGAACGCGAACGACCCCGCAATCCGGGAACGCTTCACGGAGGACAAGTTCCCGGAGTGCTTCGTCGAGTATGGCGAGCTTCTCGGCCTGGGACAAGAAGTGGGACACGATCCTCGACACGTCGAATCCGCCGTTTTTCAAGTGGTGGGTCGGAGGCAAGCTGAACGCGTGCGTCAACTGCGTCGACCGGCATCTCGAGAGTCGGGGCGACGAGAACGCGCTCGTCTGGGTGCCCGAGCTCGAGGAGCACGAGACGCAGGAGATCACGTACCGCGACCTACACCGGCGCGTGAACGAGTTCGCGGCGCTGCTCAAGGACTTCTGTGGCGTGAAGCCGCAGGATCGCGTGACCTTCCACCTGCCGATGGTCCCTGACCTACCGGTGGCGATGCTCGCCTGCGCGCGCCTCGGCGTCATCCACTCCGAGGTGTTCGGCGGCTTCTCCGGCACGGCGTGCGGCCAGCGCATGGCGGACGCCCAGAGCACGATTCTCGTCACGATGGACGCGTACTACCGGAACGGCGAGCTGATCGACCACAAGGTGAAGGCGGACGAGGCGGTCGAAGCGGCGCGCAAGGACGGGATCGAGGTCGAGAAGATCCTCGTCTTCCGGCGCATTCCCGGCGAGTACCACTCCGAGAGCCCGATGGTCGAGGGGCGCGACTTCTTCGTCGACGAGCTCCTCCCGAAGTACGAGGGGCAGGAAGTCGAGCCGGAGTCGATGGAGGCTACGGACACGCTGTTCCTCATGTACACGAGCGGCACGACCGGCCGGCCGAAAGGTGCGCAGCATTCGATCGGCGGCTACCTCTCCTACGTCACCGGCACGTCGCTGTACTACCAGGACATCCATCCGGACGACACGTACTGGTGCTTCGCCGACATCGGCTGGATCACCGGCCATTCGTACATCGTCTACGGGCCGCTCTCGCTCGGGACGACGAGCGTCATGTACGAAGGCATCCCGACGTATCCGGATCCGGGGCGGCCGTGGCGGATCGCAGAGAAGCTCGGTGTGGACATCTTCCACACGGCTCCGACGACGATCCGGATGCTGCGCAAGCTCGGCCCGGACGAGCCGGCGAAGTACGACTACCACTTCAAGACGATGACGACGGTCGGCGAGCCGATCGAGCCCGACGTCTGGCGCTGGTATTTCAACGTCGTCGGCAAGGGCGAGGCCGCGATCACCGACACCTGGTGGCTGACCGAGACCGGCGGCTTCCTCGGCTCCACGCTCCCGGGACTCGACAAGATGAAGCCCGGAAGTTGCGGCCCGACA
Organism: uncultured Actinomycetes bacterium; assembly: GCA_963720065.1. GTDB lineage: Bacteria > Actinomycetota > Thermoleophilia > Gaiellales > Gaiellaceae > Palsa-739. The sequence continues at coordinate 36,483 of CAVREH010000004.1, read as the reverse complement.
GTGCTCGGCCTCTACGGCGTCATCTACGACGAGAACAGCGAGGAGCTTCCGATGGGCTCCGGGAAGGCCGGCAACATCTGCATGCGCAACCCGTGGCCCGGGCGGATGCTGACGATCTGGGGTCAGGACGAGCGGTTCGTCGACACCTACTACGGGAAGTACAACCGCGACCCCAAGAGCACCGACTGGCACGACTGGCCGTTCCTGGCCGGCGACGGCGCGGTCCAGGCAGCCGACGGGTACTACCGCATCCTCGGCCGGATCGACGACGTCATCAACGTCGCCGGCCACCGGCTCGGCACCAAGGAGCTGGAGTCCGCGGCGATCGAGGTCGAAGAGGTCGCCGAGGCGGCAGCAGTGCCCGTCATCGACGACGTGCGGGGCCGGGCAGTCGAGATGTACGTCTCGGTGAAGCCGGGTGTCACTCCTGGCGATGAGGTCGCAAAGAAGGTCTCGGCGCAGATCGAGAAGGACATCGGGAAGATCGCACGGCCGAAGAACGTCTGGGTCGTGGCCGACATGCCGAAGACGCGCTCGGGCAAGATCATGCGCCGCGTGATCGCGAGCATCTCGAACTTCGCCGACGTCGGCGACGTGACGACGCTCGCGAACCCCGAGATCGTCGCGGAGATCAACGAGTACGTCCGGTCGGAGAAGGTCGCGCGAAACGACGTCCCGCGCGAGCTCTCGGAGCAGGAGCTCGAAGAGATCAAGCGCTTCGGCCAGGCCGAGTAGCCGGGCGTCTCGAAACTGTGCGAGGGGGAGCCTGCCGGCTCCTCCTCGCCGTGCGAAGATGACTCCGTGACGCCCGAGGAGCATCGCCGGCTCGGAATCGAGCTCTACAACGGGACCTGGGAGCTGATCGCGCCGGGACCCGGCGCCGGCGACGCGACGAGATGCTCCATCGGGCTCACGCGTCCGCGTACCACTGGATGCAGGCGCCGCGACGGCGGCGAACCGGGCGCGTCAGCGATTGGCTCTGCTCGCGCGTCTATTCGGTCCTCGGCCGGCCCGAGCGCGCGCTCCACCACGCGCGGCGCTGCCTCGCGCTTGCCGAGGCCACGCCGGCCGAGATGGAGGACTGGGACCTCGCCGGGGCGCACGAGGCGCTCGCGCGCGCCCATCTCGTCGCCGGCGAGCTGGACGAGGCTCGGCGCAACCTACGAGCTGGCGCGCGAGGACACGGCGAGATCGCCGACCCGGAGGACGCGAAGCACATCGTCGCCGACCTCGATGCGCTTCCCCTTTAGAGGCTAGGCAGCGTCCGCGGCGAATGGTAGAAACCTCGCGTACGTGCGGCAGCGGAGGTCGAAGGCACTCCAACGGGCGGATTCGGGCGAGGTGCCAACTGGACCGCCGACCTACGGAACGCCGCCGTCGGGAAAAGATGCTGCGCCGGGCACGACCTGCTCGGCGTGCCGTCTTGTCTCGCGCCGCCGGCGCTGAGAGAGTACGGCCATGAGCAGGTGGGGACGAGTCGCAGCGTCCGCCGCGGTCCTCGCGGCCTTTGCAGCGCTCGCAGCGACGGCGGGATCGACCACCGCCGGCGCGCACGCACGTTGTCCCTCGCACGCGCAGATCGCGAGCCTTCCGCGCTGGCGGTTCGGAGGCCGCCTGCGCGCCGACGTCGACGGCGACGGAAGGCCCGACACCGCCACGGTGCGCGTCGCCCGCTGGGCCGACGGACGCTGCGCCTTCTATCTCACCGTCTCCACCGCGAACGGTGTCTACTCGCGTGTGCTTGGACCCTGGACGCTGGAGATGCCCAAGGGCAACGTCAACGTGCCGATGCGCCGGGGCTCGTGGCCGGCGGCGTTTCCCACGGTCGAAGAGATCGCCGACCTCGGCGGGCCCGGCAACGTCGTGGTGCTGTCCGTCGGCGAGGGCGCAGCCAATCTCGGCCTCAGCTTCTTCGGGCTGTCGAGCGGCCGCCTCCGCCTGCTGCCGGTCGGCCGGGCGCCGAACCTCTGGCCGGGCGGCACTGTGATGGACCAGGAAGCACTGGCGTGCTCGCGCGGCGGGCCCTTGCGGGACCTCGGCGTGGGCAACGTGGCCACGCGGAAGCATCCCAACCGCTGGAATTTCTCGAGCGTCACCTATCGGCGGCGGGGCGCGCGCTTCGTCGCCGTCGCGCACCGGACGCTGAACGGCTCGCACGCGAAAGTGTTCGCCGCGGCGCGACGAGCCGGGCTGCACGGCGAACCGCTCACCGGCTGCTCGCTCGCCCGCAACCCGAGCATCAGGGAGGGCGGTATCTAGTGCACGGAGGTCGCTGCTCTACTCTTCAACGTCAGAGACATCGCTGTCGCAGCGAAGACCGTCGCTCGCTACTTGACAGGAGAGAACGGTGGCGAAGAAGAGGAAGATGACGAAGGCTGAGCGCGCCGAGTGGAACGCGTTCATCGACCAGATGCACGCGAACGCGCTCCGGACGCGTGAGCTCGCCGAGCGGGCACAGGCGGAGCTCGACGCCGAGAACTCCGGCGGCTGACGGAGTAACGCTCGCCTGGGCCAGCGTTCCGGAATGACCCCTGACCGATGGGGTGGCTGCTCATTCGACAGTAGACTCGCGGCCCGGTGACGACGCTTGTCCGCGACGGCCTGGAACTGCGCTACGAGGTGCGTGGTGGGTCAGGCCCGGCGTTGCTGCTGCCCCACTTGAACTTCTCCTGGCCGGATTACCTCGATCTCAGCCCGTTCACGGAGCGCTTCACGGTGATCACCGCAAGCCCACGCGGGTTCGCGACGAGCAGCCGACTCGACGCAGATATTCCCTACCGAGTTCGCGACATGGCGGCCGATCTGATCGCGGTCGTACGGGAAGTCGGGTTCGACCGATTCTTCGTTCTCGGCTACTCGTTCAGCGGGGCGTTAGCCCCGTGGGTTGCGCAGCTCACGGGCAAGGCCGACGCGGTCGTCTCGGGTGGCTTTCCCATCGTCGGCGATTACGCCTATCTCTACCCGGAAATCCAACGTCAAAGTGAGGCAGCGAAGTCCGATCCCGCCGCCTGGGCCCGCGTAGACGCCGCCTTCGACAACCGAGCCGCGCTCGCGTTCTACCGTGAACTCTCAGAACTGCCTGCAGACTCGCTGGTTAGTGAGCTGCCCTGCCCGCTGTTCGCATTCTGGGGCGACCAGGACGAGGAGATGGGCCCCGGTGGCACAGAGCAACTCGCCTCTGGCCTCGACCGCCACGGCCTACAACACGTCTCGTTCCCCGGCCACGACCACGAAGCCATGCTGACCCACATCAACGACGCGGCCCGCAACGTGCTTGCCTGGCTCGACCAGCTCTAACGCCCCGCCGATTCTCTCGACAGTCGCCTGAGCGAGCGTCCTCTCGCCCGATCTAGCCGTCGAGCAGCGGCTCGAAGCGCGATGCGTCGTCGAACGGGCCGATCACCGCGAGCCGGAACCGGTCGTTCGCGATCAGCTCCGACGCGACTCGCGCGACGTCGTCGCGCGTGACAGCGTCGATCCCTTGCAGCACCTCGTCGGGGTCGGGGAGACGCCGTTCGAGCACTTCCCTCCGCAGCCCGAACAGCGCCAGCCCCTGCGGGCTCTCGAGCTGAAGGACGAAGCGGCCCTTCGCGAAGTTGCGTGCCTTCTCCAGCTCCTCCGCGGGCAGCGGCTCCGCCGCGATCTTGCGCAGCTCCCCGGCGATCGTCGCCACGGCGTCGTCGATGCGGGCGATGTCCACTCCGGCCTGCGAGTAGAGCGTGCCGGCGTCGGTGTAGCTGTGGTTCAGCCCGTAGACGTAGTACGCGAGCCCGCGCCGCTCCCGGACCTCGCTGAAGAGGCGCGACGACATCCCGCCGCCGAGCGCGGTCGCGAGCAGCTGGATCGGGTAGCGGTCGGGATGGTCGAGCGGCAGGCTCGGCACTCCGAGGATGACGTGTGCCTGCTCCGACTGCTTCGTGTGGACGACGACGCGGCCGTTCGCATATGGCGCGACCGGGCTCCGGCTCGCCGGTCTGGGCGTCGACGAGATCGCCGAGCAGCTCCTGCGCCCGCTCGAGCAGGCCGTCGCCGATGCGGCCCGCGACGCCGAGCACCATGCGCGACGGCTTGTACCAGCGGTCCGAGATAGCCCATGAACGTCTCGCGCGTCGCGGCGCGGACCGTCTCCTTCGGCCGATGATGTCGCGGCCGAGCGGCTGGGCGCCCCAGAGGAGCTCCTCGTAGACGCCGCCGATGAAGTCGCGCGGCGTGTCGAAGTACATGTTCATCTCCTCGACGATCACGCCCTTCTCGCGCTCGATCTCCTCCGGCTCGAAACGGGCGTTACGGAGCATGTCGACGAGGACGTCGAGCGCGACGTCGCGGTGCTCGGCCGCGCACTTGACGTAGTACGCCGTGTACTCCTTGCCGGTGAAGGCGTTGAACTCGCCGCCGATCGCGTCGATCGCCCCCGCGAGCTCGCGGGCGCTCGGCCGCTTCTCGGTCCCCTTGAAGAACATGTGCTCGGAGAAGTGCGCGATCCCGCTGATGTCGTCGGTCTCGTAGCGAGAGCCGGCGGCCAGCATCACGAGCACTGCGACCGACTGCGCGTACGGCAGGTCGGCCGTGAGCACGCGCAGGCCGTTGTCGAGCGTGTCGCGTTGGAACACCGTCACCCCGCTCGATCGTATAGAGGTAGGAGGTATGCACGGCGAGCAGACGAGACGGGCGATAGCCGCGCAGCCGGAGTGGCTGGCGCGGGTGCCGACCGACCGGCGTTTCCCCGCCGGCGCGCGTCTCCTGTTCACGGGCTGCGGCACGTCGTTCCACGCTGCGCTGACCGGAGGCGAGGCGGTGCAGGCGCTGGAGCTCGTGCTCCGTCCCGAACGCGACGCCGACGTTCTCGTTCTCGTCTCGCACGAGGGGGAGACGCCGCTCACGCTCGAAGCCGCGCGCGCCTGGCGCGGCCCACGCTGGCTCGTGACCGGGCGGGCCGACGGGCCGATCGCGGAGCTCTGCGACGAGGTCGTCGTCTGCACGCCGCAGATCGAGGAGAGCTGGTGCCACACGGCGAGCTACACGTCTGCCGTCGCCGCGATCGCGGCGTTGCACGGGGAGGACATCGGCTGGCTCCCCGGCGCGGTCGAGCAGGCGCTCGCGCTGCCGTTGCCGGAGGTGGGGGAGCAGGAGCGCTTCCTGGTGGCAGGCGCCGGCCGGGATCTGCCGACCGCGCACGAGGCGGTGCTGAAACTGCGCGAGGGCGCCTGGGTCGCAGCCGAGGCGTACGAGACGGAGCAGCTCCTGCACGGCTACCTCGCGGCGGTCGACGAGTCGGTACGGGCGTTCGTCCTCGAGGGGGAGGGCGTGGGGGCCGAGCGGGCGGCTGCGGCTGCCGCGGGGCTCGTGGAGCTCGGCTGCGAGGTCGACCTGCTGCCGACGCGGCATCCGGTGGTCGACGTCGTGCTCTTCCAGCGGCTCACGGTCGAGGTCGCCGAGCGGCACGGGCGCGAGCCGGACCGGATCCGCCGCCACGATCCGCGCTGGGCCGCGGCCGCCGCGGCCGCCAAGGCGGACAACGCTTCCTAGAGATCGGACAGTGCGGCGAGGAGGCGGTCGACCTCGGCGAACGTGTTGTAGTGGACGAATCCCACTCGGGCCGCGCCCTCCGGCTGCAGCGCGAGCCGGGTCATGAGCTCGGCGGCGTAATAGTCGCCGTCCCAGCTGGCGATCTCTCGCGCCGCGAGCCGCTCGGACACGGCGCGCGGCGCCAGCCCGTCGACCCGGAAGGCGAAGGTTGGGACCCGGCCGTCGATGGTCTCGAGCCCGTAGAGCGTGCAGCGGCCGGGGAGGCCGTCGAGGAAGCGCTGCCCGAGTGCACGCTCGTGCGCCTGGATCGCGTCCCAGCCCACGTCGTCGAGGTACTCGACGGCGGCGACGAAGCCCGCGAGCAGCTCGTGCGCGAGCGTCCCCGTCTCGAAGCGGGAGCCGACGGGCTCTTCGGGCGCCGGCCTCACCTTGTACGGCCGCCAGGAGCGCAGCAGCTCTTCCCGGCCGAAGGCGAGGCCGAGGTGCGGGCCGAAGAACTTGTACGGCGAGCAGAGGAGAACGTCGGCCGCGAGTTCCGCGACGTCGATCGGGTGGTGCGGTGCGAAGTGGACGGCGTCCACCCACGCGAGCGCTCCCACCGCGTGTGCGAGCTCGACGATTCGAGCCGCGTCCGGCGTCGTCCCCACCGCGTTCGAGGCGAGCGGGAAGGCGACGACGCGCGTCCGCTCGGTCAGTTTCCGCTCGAGGTCGTCGAGGTCGAGCGTCGTGTCGTCGTGGATTCCGACGAAGTCGACGCGGAGGTCGTGGTCGCGTGCGAGCTCGAGCCACGGCGCGACGTTGCCGTCGTGGTCGAGGCGGGTGACGAGGATCTCGTCGCCGGGCGCGAGCGTGCGGCCGAACGCCCGCGTGAGCGCGAAGTTGAGCGTCGTCATGTTCTGGCCGAAGATCGTCTCCTCGGTCCGGCAGCCGAGGAAGCGCGCGGCGGTTGCGTGGGCCTGCTCGACGAGCTCGTCGCTGCGGCGGCTGGCGGCGAACGTACCGCCGAGGTTCGCGTTCGACTCGCGCAGATAGGCGGCGATCGCGTCGATCACGCTCTGCGGGCACTGCGTTCCGCCGGGCGCGTCGAGGAACGCGACGCCGGAGGCGAGTGGCCGGGAAGCGCGCCCGGATCGCGTCGAGGTCGAAGCTCATCCCTGTTCGAGGGGTGCCATCGTCAGCCCATGCTCGCGCAACTGCTCCCAGTAGAGCTCGGCCTGCTCGCGGAGGCCCGACCAGACGACGGCCCGGCCGGAGTTGTGAATCCGGTTCGCCAGCCGCATCCCGCCGTCGTACGAGAGCCCGGGGACGACCGCTGACAGCGCGGCCGCGACGCCCTGGAACGTGTTGTGGTCGTCGTTGAGCACGATCACGAGCCAGGGCCGGCCGAGGCCGGTGCCCTCGCCGCGGTCGAGCCGCTCCCGGGGTGGGGTCAGCGTTCCGGTCACGCGACCGGGCGGCCGTTCACGACCCAGCGATAGCTCGGCTTCGCGGTCAGGGAGGAGCCGACGAAGCAGTCCCGCTCGGCCAGCTCGAGGAGCTCCGCGAGCGTGTGGGGCTCGGGCTCCGGATCGAGCTCCACGGCAAGCTCGACCTGCGTCTCGACGAGTGCGTAGCGGTCGTCCGTCTCGCGTTTCGTCACGAGCGTCCGAGCGCCGCCGGAAGCCGAGCGGACGCCAACATTCTTGCGTTCCGCGTGGAAGCGGAGGCTCTTGAGCGAGCAGCGGACGAGGCCGGCGAGCAGCAGGTGCTCGGGCGACCACGCCGCGGGCAGGTCGAGCACGACGCCGTTCTCGTCCGTCAGCTCACCGGCCGCCGTGAGGTCGACCGCGTACCGCAGCTCCTTGGCCTTGACCGCCATGGCTCGCATGGTCTCAGAAGCCCGGCTCCGTCCGGGACCCGTCGTACCCTCCGGCACGTGCGGCGACTGCGTTCGCTGTCGGAGACCGAGTGCTATGTGCGCCTCTACGGCGGCTGGGATTCGACGGTGACCCCGGTGAAGATCGAGCCGCGGCGGCCGCGGTACGAGCCGGCCGTGTCGGGTGAGGATCTGCGGCGGGAGTTCGAGGCGCGCATCGAGGCGCGGACCGAGGAGCTCATGGCCGAGCTCGACGCCGCCGAGGCCGCAGCAGAGGCCGCGTAGAACCTCGGCGCGCAATCCGGCACGGAGTTGCCACCCCGCCGTTACGGCTCGTCGCCTACCGTTCCCGAAGGGAGCCTCGCTCCCCCCATGGGGGAATACGTGGCTCACGCAGAGGACATGGCCGAACCGGACGCGACGCCGAGTGACGTGCCCGACGTCCTGGCGCCGGACCTCCGCATCGTCTTCGTCGGCATCAACCCGGGTCGCGTCTCGGCCGCCGCCGGGGCGCACTTCGCGAACCCGCGCAACGACTTCTGGCGCCTACTCCACGCCGCAGGGCTGACCTCCCGCCTCTACGCGCCGGCCGAGCAGTTCTCCCTCCTCGCGGACGGAATCGGCGTCACGAACGCCGCGTACCGCACGACTCCCGGCTCCGGCGACCTGCGGCGCGCCGACTTCGCCGGCTCCGCCGAGCGCCTCGAGAGGATCGCCCGCGAGCTCGGGCCACGGTGGCTCGCCTTCGTCGGCAAGGAGGCCCACCGGGGCGCCTTCGGCACCCGAGCCGACCTCGGCCTCCAGCCAGCGAAGCTCGGGGACACGAAGCTCTTCGTCCTCCCGTCCACGTCGCCCGCCAATGCGGCAGTCCCGTGGGAGGAGCGGCTGTGCTGGTTCCGCAGCCTGGCCGAGCTCAGCTCCGCCAGCGATTCGTGATCGGCGTGCGCCGGTCGCGGCCGAACGCCTTCGGCCGCAGCCGCACCCCCGGCGGGGCCTGCCGCCGCTTGTACTCCGCCCGGTCGATGAGCGCCACCGCGCGCGCGACCACGTCGGGATCGAACCCGCCCGCGCTCAGCTCGTCGAGCGAGCGGTCCTCCTCGACGTAGGCCTCGAGCACCCGGTCGAGCTCGGCGTACGGCGGCAGCGAGTCCTCGTCGAGCTGGCCCTCGCGCAGCTCCGCGCTCGGCGCGCGGTCGATCGTCGTCTGCGGGACGAGCTCGCGTCCGGCCTGTTCGTTCAGGTGCCGGGCGAGCCGGAAGACGTCTGTCTTGAACACGTCCTTGAGGAGCGCGAAGCCGCCGGCCATGTCTCCGTAGAGCGTCGCGTACCCGACCGACAGCTCCGACTTGTTGCCGCTCGCGACGAGCAGCCAGCCGAACTTGTTCGAGAGCGCCATCGCGAGCGTCCCGCGGATCCGCGCCTGGAGGTTCTCCTCCGCGACGTCCGCCTCGCGGTCGGCGAAGGAGTCCGCGAGCACGCCGGTATACGCCTCGACGACCGGCTCGATCGGCAGCTCGCGAAAGTCGCAGCCGAGGTTCTCGGCCAGCCGGCGCGCGTCGGCCCGCGTCTCCGCGGAGGAATAGCGGGACGGCATCGAGACGCAGTGGACGCGCTCGGACCCCAGGGCCTCGGCGGCGAGGGCCGCCGTGACCGCCGAGTCGATCCCGCCCGAGACGCTGACGACGACCGCGTCGAAGCCGTTCTTCGCCACGTAGTCGCGCAGGCCGAGAACGAGCGCGCAGCGCATCTGCCCGAGATCCCCGGCGAGCGGGGCGAGCCCTGCCGCCTCCGGCCGGTCCAGGTCGATGACGAGCAGCGTCTCCACGAAGCCGGGTGCGCGAGCGAGCACCGTGCCGTCGCTCCCGATGAAGAGCGAGTGCCCGTCGAAGATGAGCTCGTCCTGGCCGCCGACCGTGTTGCAGAGCGCGACGCGAACGCCGCTCTCCCGGGCCCGCGCCGAGAAGATCGCCTCGCGCTCCTGCGCCCGCCCGAGGTGGAACGGGGAGGCCGAGAGGTTGACCACGAGCTCGGCACCGGCTGCGACGAGCTCGGTCGTGGGAGGCCCGGGAACCCACATGTCCTCGCAGATCGTGATCCCGACCGCCGTGCCCGCGACGTCGATCAGGGCGAGCTCGTCACCGGAGGCGAAGTAGCGCTTCTCGTCGAAGACGCCGTAGTTCGGCAGGTGCCGCTTCTTCGCCCAGCCGACGACCGCGCCGTCTGCGCAGATCGCGCAGGCGTTGTAGAGGACGCCGTCGAAGAGCGGCACGCCGACGAGCGCGACGAGGTCCCTCGTCTCGGCCGCGATGCGCTCGAGCGAGTCGCGCGCGGCATGCACGAAACCCGCCCGCAGCAGCAGATCCTCGGGCGGATAGCCGGTCACCGCCAGCTCGGGGAGGACGACGAGGTCGGCGCCGGCCGTCCGGGCCTCCTCGATGCGCGCGAGGATCAGCTCGCGGTTCCCGTCGAGGTCTCCGACGGTCGGATCGATCTGCGCGAGAGCCAGCTTCATGGCAGTTTCAGCCTAACAGTCGAAAACCTGCTCGCGTCGCGCCGGTGCGTAGACAAGTTAGCGTCTGCTAACTTAGTGACCGCTAACTTCCGAACGAGGTGAGAACGTGAGAGCAAGAGTGCTGGCCACCCTGACGGCCGAGGAGAACCGCAAGTGGATCACGCTGGCTGCGGTCTCGTTCGGCCTCTTCATGATCATGCTCGACAACACGGTGGTGAACGTGGCGCTGCCGACGATGCAGAAGGACCTCCACGTCACGATCGCGTCGCTCGAGTGGGTGGTGATCGCGTACGCGCTCACGTTCGCCGCGCTTCTGATCACCGGCGGCAAGCTCGCCGACCTGTACGGCCGGCGCCGGATCTTCGTCGTCGGGCTCGCGATCTTCACGCTTTCGTCGCTCGCCTGCGGGCTCGCCCCGAGTGCGGGCTTCCTGATCGGAGCGCGCGCGGTGCAGGGCGCCGGCGCAGCGCTCATGAACCCGGCGTCGCTCTCGATCATCGTCGCCACCTTCCCGCCGAAGCTGCGCGGGACGGCGATCGGGATCTGGGCCGGCGTGTCGGCGCTTGCGCTCGCGATCGGCCCGCTCGGCGGCGGCCTGATCGTCGAGAACCTGAACTGGAACTGGATCTTCTTCATCAACGTCCCGGTCGGCATCCTCGGGATCGCCGTCTCCCAGTTCGCGATCCGCGAGTCGCGCGACACCTCCGCCGAGCAGAGCATCGACCTCCCCGGTCTCCTGACGTCGATCGGCTTCCTCTTCTCGCTCAGCTACGCGCTGGTGGAGGGGAACGGTCACGGCTGGAGCTCGCCCGAGATCCTCGGTCTCTTCGCGCTTGCGGCCGTCTTCCTCGTCACCTTCATCGCGGTCGAGAAGCGGCAGCGCCTGGCCATGCTCGACCTCTCGCTCTTCAAGATCGGCTCGTTCACCGGCGCGAACATCGTGGCGATGCTCGTGTCGCTCTCGATGTTCGGCGTCTTCTTTTTCGTCTCGCTCTACATCCAGAACATCCTCGGCTACTCGGCGACGCAGGCGGGGGCCGCGTTCCTGCCGATGGTGACGCTGATCATCCTCATCGCTCCGCTCGCCGGCCGGCTGTCCGACCGGATCGGCTCGCGCTGGCTGATGGGCGGCGGGATGACGCTCGTCGGCTTCTCGCTGCTGCTCTACGAGCGCGTGACCGTCCACTCCACCTTCTGGACGCTGTTGCCGTCGATGATCCTCGGCGGCATCGGGATGGCGTTGACCATGTCGCCGATGACCTCGGCCGCCATGGGAGCCGTGCCGGTCGACAAGGCGGGCGTCGGCTCCGGCGTCCTCAACAGCTTCCGCCAGGTCGGCGGCTCGCTCGGGATCGCGGTCATGGGCGCGATCGTCGCTTCGTACCTCCACCATTCGCCGCAGAGTCCGCTGGCAGCGCAGGACTACGTCAACGGGCTTCATGCGGGCTTTGCCGTCGGCGCGGCAATCACGTTCGTCGGGGCAATCGTCGCCGTCGTCACCGTGCGGACGCGGCCCGAGGTCGTGCACGAGCACATCGCGGAGCTGGCAGCGTGACCGTCGCGGCGCCGCGCATGGCGGCGGCCGACCGCCGCAAGCATCTGATCGAGACTGCGATCCGCCTCTTCACCGAGGGCAGCTACCACGGCACGACGACTGCCGAGATCGCCCGCGCCGCCGGCGTCTCGGAGCCGATCCTGTACCGGCACTTCGCCTCGAAGCGCGACCTGTACCTCGCCGCGCTCGAGCACGTCTGGGCGAAGACGCGCGAGGAGTGGGAGCGGAAGATCGAGGAGGCGACCGACGCCTGCTCGGCCATCGAGGCGATCGGCAAGGGACACGTCTCGGTCCGGTCGCCGAAGCTCCAGCTCGCGGAGCTCTGGGTCCAGGCGCTGGGCGAGGCCTCCGAGGACCCTGAGTTGAAGCGCCACCTGCGCCGCCACATGCGCGAGGTGCACGACTTCGTCGCGGACCTGGTCCGCCGCGGCCAGGCGCAGGGCGCGATCGTCGCCGAACGCGACGCCGACTCCGAGGCGTGGATCATGCTCGCCGGCGGCATCCTCGGCATGGTCGGCCGCCGGGTCGGCCTGCTGGACGACAAAGAGCTCCAGGCAATCCGCACCGCGCGCCTCTCCTGGCTCCGCGCGTAGCTCGCGAAGCTGGCGCTTCGCTCGCTGGGAGAAGGAACTTCGCGCGCCCGAGATTGTGATCTCGGGCGCGCTTCGTGCTGTTTCGCTTTGGATGCTCTGCTGGGCGGGAGGCTTGTGCCGCGCGCTCGCGCGCGGCAGAGGCCGGCACGAGCGCGCTCCGGCCTACGTCTAAGTCGCCGCTGTCGCGGCTGTCTCAGCCTCCGGCCCTAGGTGCTTCTGTGGTTTGAGCGTTCGAGCCTCTGTGGCGTCGAGGCGGCGGCGTAACGGCACGTTACGACGCCGCGGGCCAGCGGGCGAGCACGCGCAGCCTGCTCGCCCGCGACGAAACAAGGCGCGGGAACCCCACCAACCCAATGTGCCCTCAGCACGAAGCGAACGGGAGACCGCGTCTCCCGTTCGCGCAGTTCCTTCAAGACCGGGCGAAGAGCGCAGCTCTTCGCCCGGCTCTCCCAAATGAAAAGGCCCCGGCTGCGGCTCCGGGGCCTTCTCGAGAGGTGCGCCACCTTCGGTGGGAATAGAAAGCGGATCTGCGGCCCACCCGCTTCCTTCCTGTCACCGGAGGCTCCGGCGCACCCCCTGCGAACCACAGCCTGGCGTCCGGCCTGGTTGCAAGGTGCGCTCACTATAGGAGCGTCTCGGGCGCTCGTCAAGTAGCTCGGTCAAGTGATTCTGCGTTTCGCGTGGTTGACCGGACTTTTCCCATCAATACGCTCAAACGAGGGATGGCCGAACCGGCCGACTTGCGCTTAGGTGAAGTATGCGCTTGACTAAAGCGCGCCGAGAACATGCCCATGAGAGAAACCGCCAGCCGCACCGCTCGCAGGACCAGCACCGAGGGTGTTCGCCTCGGTGAACGGCTCCGCCAGCTCCGCGTCGCCGCAGGGCTGACGCAGAGCGAGCTCGCCGGCGACCGCTTCTCCAAGGAATACGTCTCGCAGATCGAGCGCGGCAAGACGCGCCCGACCCAGGGCACGATCGAGTGGCTCGCCGACCGCCTGGGAGTCGACGCCGGTTTCCTCGCCAGTGGCGTTGCGACCGACGAGCGCACCCGGCTCGAGGGGGCGCTCTCGCGGGCCGAGGCGCTGTACGAGGCGCAGGAGGACGAGGAGGCGGCGGCAGCGTTCGAGCCGCTGGCCGCGGCGGCGCGCGCGACGGGCCTGCCCGAGCTGCAGGTGCGGGCGCTCGTCGGCAGCGGGCTCGCCAAGATGCGCGTCGGCGACCACCGCGCCGCGGTCGAGCTCCTCAACGACGCACGCGCGATCTCGGAGGCCGAGTCGTTCTCCGACGTCGAGCGAGCGGATGTCCTGCTCCGGCTCGGCGGCTGCCGCTACCAGCTCAACAGCATCCAGACTGCGCTTGCCCTCTTCAACGAGGCTCTCGGGCTGGCCGAGCGCTCCGGCCTGCCGTGCGACGCGCTCAAGGCGAACATCCTCTCGTGGCGGTCCCGCTGCTGGCAGCGCCAGCGCGACTTCGAAGCCGCCCGTGACGACATCGAGCTCGCGATCGAGCTGTCGCGCGGGGTCGAAGACCTCCGCACGATCGGCGCCGCCTACTTCCAGGCCTCGCTGATCGCCGACCGCGAGGGCCACTGGGTGCTCGCGCGCAACTACGCCGAGCGGGCGCGCGAGGCGTACGGCGAGCTCGCCGACCGGGTGCACGTCAGCCAGCTCACGAACAACCTCGGCGGGCTCAACTTCCTGCTCGGCAACACCGAGCAGGCGGTCGAGCTGCTCAAGGAGTCGTTCGCGATCGCGCTCGAGCTCGGACGCGATGCCGACGCCGGTCGCGCTGTCTCCTCTCTCGCGCAGGTTCACCTCCGGACCGGCAACCACGACCAGGCCGAGGAGCAGGCGCGTCACGCGCTCGAGCTCCTCGAGGGCCGCGTCGACTACGTGGACGAGGTCGGCAGCGCGCAACTCGTGCTCGGCCGGGCGCTGCTCGAGCAGGGCCGGCTCGAGGAGGCCGAGACGGCCTTCGCCGCTGCCGAGGCCTGTTTCGGCGAGTTGGGTTCCGGGAGCCATCGCGCGGCCGCCTGGGTGGCGCGCGGCGATCTGGCAACTCGCCGCGGGGACCACGAACGGGCGGCCGAGCTGTACCGGACGGCCGCAGAGGCTCTTCAGGATGTCCGCTTCTAGAAAGGGAAGGAGGTGACGAGTTGACCAAAGCACGGTTCATCTACCTCTTGCTCATCGCTTCGCTCTTCGCGTACTTGCTCGCGTGCGTTCGTATCCCGGGTCTCGACGGGATGAGCGACGGCGGCGGCTTCCTCTAGACCTGGGAGCGTCAAGCGCGACCCGCGCCTGCGTTTCCCAGGTCGCCAACGGTGGCATGAGGCCCTCGTGGGCTCACGTCTCGAGCGCGCCCAGCGCGCGCTAACCGTCGGGCGGGTCGCACAGCAGAGCGGACTGCGGCGGATCCTGGCCGAAGTCGGCGCGGCCGGCCGGCGCGAAGCCACGCGTGAAGGAGCGCGTGCGTTTCGCCACGGCCTCGAGGAGCTCGGCACCACGTTCATCAAGCTCGGCCAGTTCCTCTCGTCGCGGCCGGATCTCCTGCCCGACGTCTACATCGAGGAGCTCGGCCACCTGGTCGACTCGGTCCCCGCGGTTCCCTTCGCGGAGATCGAGGCCGTGCTGCGGGAGGACTTCGGCGAGGAGGTGTTCGTCAACCTCGACCCGGAGCCGCTCGCCACCGCCTCCATCGCGCAGACGCACCGGGGCCTGCTCGTCACGGGGCAGGAGGTCGTCGCCAAGGTGCGGCGGCCCGGAGTCGTCGAGCAGGTCGAGCTCGATCTCGCGCTGCTCCGGTCGACGGTTCGCCTGACGGTCCGCCGCTCGGAGGCCGCGCAGAGGGTCCAGCTCGAGGAGCTCGCGGAGGAGCTCGAGGTCCATCTCCGGGCCGAGCTCGACTTCCTCGAGGAGGCGCACAACACCGAGCTCGTGCGCGGGCTCGTGGAGCCGTTCGAGGGGCTGGTCGTGCCGCGCGTGATCCGGCCCTACGTGACCGAGCGCGCGCTCGTCCTGGAGCTGATCGCGGGCGGCAAGGTCGAGGCCGGCCATGGGCTCGAGCCGGAGCGCGCTGCCGTCCTGGCGCGCGAGTTCTTCCGGGCCTACGTGTTCCAGGTCGTGGTCGAGGGCGTCTACCACGCCGACCCGCACCAGGGGAACGTGCTGCTGACCGACGACGGGCGTCTGGCGCTCCTGGACTTCGGGCTCCTCGGCCGGCTCGACGAGGACACGCGGACCGGGCTCGCGCTGCTGCTGCTCGCGGTCGCCCAGAACCGGGCCGACGACGTCGCCGAGCTCGTCGTCTCGCTCTCGCTCACCACGACGGGCTCCGACCTGGCGGGATTCGTGCAGGACGTCCGGCGCAAGCTGCCTCGCTTCCACCACCGCCCGCTCGCGTCGATCGAGACGGGTCAGGCACTGGCCGACCTGCAGCGGGCGGCGATCCGGCGGGACATTCGGCTCCCGACGTCGTTCGCGCTCGTGGGCAAGACGCTCGCGCAGGCCGACTCGATCGCCCGCTGTCTCGATCCGGAGCTCGACCCGGTCTCGCTGATCGAGGAGCAGTCGCTCGAGGTGATGACGCGCGAGGCCGAGCGCCGGCTGGAGCCGAACCGGCTCGCGGCGTACGCCTTCACGCAGCTGGCGCCGCTCGCCGGCCTGCCGGCGCGAGTTGCCCAGGTCGTCTCCGAGCTCGAACGGGGAACGTTGAGGGTCGGCGTCGTCCCCACGGGCCTGGGCGAGCTCGAGCACAACCTCCGCTCGATCGCGAACCGGGTGGGCGCGGCGATGATCATCGGCGCGCTGCTGATCTCATCGTCACTGCTCGTGCGCGCACAAAACGTCGAGTGGCTCGGCATCGCGGGGTTCTGCCTCGCCGCCGTCCTCGGGCTCTACATGATCTGGAAGATCATCCGCACGCCGGGCGAGCTCTAACCGGCCGTGTCCACCAGAGCCACGTCCGGGAACCTGGTTCCGGCCGTGTCCGCTCGAGACCTGTCCGCGCGGCAGGGAGCTAGTGCACGTCGCCGTTCGTCGAGCCCATCCGCTCGATGACCACCTGCGGGATGCGCGCGTGCGGGCTCAAGCGCAGACACATGCGGACGACCTCTGCGCAGTCCTCCGGGCGGATCATCTCGGCCGGCTCGATTCCTGACCACTGTGCCATCGGCGTGTCGACGAAGCCGGGGCAGAGCGCGATCGCGCGCACGCCATCCGCGTCGAGCTCGTCGTTCAGCGACCGCGTGAGCGCGATCACCGCTGCCTTCGTCGCGCCGTAGGTGGCGAGGCCCGGCGTCGGGAGCGTGCCGGCGATCGAGGCGAGGTTGACGATCCAGCCTCGCGACTCGCGCAGGAGCGGGATCGCCGCCTGGGTGACGAGGAAGAGCCCGCGCAGGTTGACCGCCACCTGCAGGTCGTGGTGCTTCGCCGGCAGGTCTTCGACGCGGCCGCCGATCCCGATCCCGGCCGAGTTGACGAGCACGTCGAGACGCCCGAAGCGGTCGCGATGCTCGGCGACGACGCGCGCGCACTCCTCTGCCTCGGCGACGTCGGCCGCGATCGCCGCGGCACCGAGCTCGGCGGCGGCCGCCTCGATGCGCTCGGGCCGCCGCGACACGAGGGTCAGCTCGAAGCCCTCGTCGCGCAGCATCCGGGCGATGGCGAGCCCGATGCCCGATGACCCCCCGGTGACGAGTGCAGCTCCTGCCATTGCGCCTACAGTAAACGCGGTGGAAGCAGCGAGCCTGACGAGCCTCACGGTCGGCGGTGGCTGCGCGGCGAAATACTCGGCGGCGCGGCTCGAGGAGCTGCTGAAGGGATTCGTCCCGGCAGAGGCCGACGACCTCCTCGTCGGCCTCGATCCGGCGGACGACGCCGCCGTCTACCGGCTCGACGACGAGCGGGCGCTCGTGTTCACGATCGACTTCTTCCCGCCGCTCGTCGACGACCCCGCGCTCTTCGGCCGGATCGCGGCGACGAACGCGCTCAACGACGTCTTCGCCATGGGCGGCACGCCGCTGCTCGCGCTGTCGGTCGCCGCCTTCCCGGAGGAGCTCGCGACCGAGCTGGTGGCCGCGGTCTTCGCGGGTGCGGACGAGCAGGTGCGCGCGGCCGGGGCGATCCTCGCGGGCGGCCACCGATCCGCGACCCGGAGCCGAAGTACGGGCTCGCGGTCGTCGGCACCGTCCATCCCGACGGAATCTGGGTCAAGAGCGGCGCGCAGCCCGGCGACGCCGTCTTCCTGACGAAGCCGCTCGGCACGGGGCTCGTGCTCGCGACCAAGGGCGATCTCGCCGAGGCCGCGCGCTGGATGACGACGCTCAACGACCGCGCGGCGGAGGTGTTGCGGCCGTTCTCGCCCCATGCGGTCACCGACGTCACCGGCTTCGGCCTGCTCGGCCACACGCACGAGACCGCGTCGCGAAGCGGCGTCCGGATCCGGCTGCAGGCGTCCGCGCTGCCCGCGCTCGAGGGCGCGCTCGAGGCGGCGAGCGACGGCGTCCGCACCGGCGGCGATCCGCGCAACCGCGACTTCGCCGGCGCGCATGTCTCCAGCGACGGCGTGCCGGAGGAGCTGCTCGCGCTCGCCTACGATGCCCAGACGGCCGGCGGCCTCCTCGTGACGCTCCCGGCCGAGAAGGCGCTCTCGCTCGAGGCGGAGTTCGAGCGCGCGGGCCTCTTCCTCGCCCGGGTCGGCGCGGTGGAGGACGGCGCAGGCGTCGTGCTCGAGTAGCCGGTTCGAAACGCTCGAACCAAGAGAGCGCCGAGGGCCGGAGGCTAAGACATCCGCGCAGCGGTGACTTAGCCGCAGGCCGTACCGCGCTCGCGTCGGCCTCTGCCGCGCGCGAGCGCACAAAAGTGGCCTCCACCCAGGATCCAAAGCAAGAACAGCACGAGCCGCCGGGAGACCGCGCTCTCCCGGCGGCGGAGTTCCGTTCTCCTACCGAGCAAGGCAAAGCCTTGCTCGGTACGCTCGGGTCGTGCATGCGGGGTCCGCATCGCCGGCGGTTCCGCGCCGGCTGGCCCGGACGATCTCTCCGGTCGTCTTCCGGCGCGTCGCGCTCACGGCGGTGGGCGTGCTGATCCTCATCGTCGCGTCTGGTGCAACCGTGAGGCTGACGGGGTCGGGACTCGGCTGCCCCGAGTGGCCGACCTGCACGACGCAGCACGCGCTCCCGCAGACCTACCACTCGTACATCGAGTTCTCGAACCGCGTGATCTCTGCGATCACCGTCTTCACGACGCTGGCTCTCGCTGTCGCGGCCTGGCTGACTCGCGGTCTCTCGCGTCGAGGCAAGTGGCTGGCCACCGCGGCCTGCGTCGGCGTGATCGCGCAGGCGCCGTTCGGCGCGATCGTCGTCTATTACGACCTGAACCCGTACCTCGTCATCTCGCACCTGCTGCTCACGCTGCTCGTGCTCGGGCTCGCGGTGCTCGTACTGCTCGAGGCGGCGCGGCTCGTGCGAGGCGCTGCGCCCGCGCTGCCAGGGCTGGCGCGCGCGGGCAGCGTGGCGTTGCTCGTTGCGGTCTCCGTGCTCGTGGTGAGCGGCACGGTGGCGACTGCAGCCGGCCGGTTCCCCGGCAACAACGGGACGGACGTCGTGCCGCGGCTGGGTTCCTTCTATCCCGCCGTGTACTGGCATGTACGCGGCGTCGCCATGTTCGGGATCGTGTTCGGAGTGCTCGCAGGTTGGGCCTGGCTCCAGCGCGCGCGGTTCCCCTGGCTGTTGCGCGGCTGCGTGGGGCTGCTCGCGATCCTCGTCGTCCAGATGGGGATCGGCGAGGCGCAGTACCGGACCTACGGCAGCGTGCCGTGGTGGGTGGTCGTCGTCCACGTGGGGATGGCGGCCTTGCTCTTCGCCTGGACCGTCGGCTTGGCCGCGCGCGTCTGGCGCCCCATCCGGGCGGACTAGACTCCGAGAATGTCGGAGCTGATCGTCTCCTCACGGCCGGACCTCCGCAATCCGGTGCTCATCGCCGCCTTCCGGGGCTGGAACGACGGCGGCCAGGGGGCGACCCTCGGCGGCGGCTACCTCGCGAAGCACTGGGATGCGGAGCCCTTCGCCGAGATCGACCCGGAGAACTTCTACGACTTCCAGGCCGTGCGCCCGAACGTGTCGCTCGAGGACGGGCTCACGCGCAAGCTCGAGTGGCCGTCCAACACCTTTCTGCACGCGCCGATCCCGGGGCTCGACCGCGACGCCGTGATCCTGCTCGGCGTCGAGCCGAACCTGCGCTGGAAGACGTACACGGCGCTCGTGCTCGAGCTCGTGCAGGACCTCGAGGTCGAGCTCGTCGTCACGCTCGGGTCGCTCCTCGCCGACGTGCCGCACACGCGGCCTGCTCCGGTGAGCGCGGCCGCGAGCGACGAGTCGCTCGTGGAGGAGCTCGGGGTGGAGCCGTCGCGCTACGAGGGGCCGACCGGCATCGTCGGGATCCTGCTCGACGCGTGCCGGAAGGCGGAGCTGCCCGCGGTCAGCCTCTGGGCGGCCGTGCCGCACTACGTCTCCCTCGCGCCCAGCCCGCGCGCCGCGCTTGCGCTCAGCCGGCGGCTCGGCGAGCTCCTCGGCACCGAGATCGACGTCGCCGAGCTCGAGCAGGCGGCGGAGGAGTACGCCGAGCAGGTGACCGAGGCCGTGGCGTCCGACGCCGAGACGGCCGCGTACGTCGAGGAGCTCGAGCGCCGCGTCGACCTGATGGAAGCGGCGGAGGAGCTCCCGTCCGGCGAGAGCCTCGCAGCCGAGCTCACGCGCTTTCTCCGGGAGCGCGACGAGGAGGAGGACGGCGGCGAAAGCGCCGGTGGTCCGGCCTCCTAAATCGCGGTACGAACTACGCGCAGCAGTTTACGACTCGTAAATCGCCTTTTATTGCTCTAGACGAACGAATAGGTCGATTTAAGCGCGCGGCGAGTGGTGCGACGCCGGTTACTGCACTAGGGTTGAACGATTGCGGGCGCCGCCAGGCGAGGAATGCTGTGCACAGACTAAAAAACCAGCGTGGACAGGCCTTGGTCGAGTTCGCGCTCATCTTGCCGTTGCTGCTCACCTTGGTGATCGGCATCTTCCAGTTCGGCACCGCCTACAACTACCAGAACGACGAGTCCCCAGCTCGCGAACGAGGCCGTCCGCTACGCCGCGGTCGGGAGCTCGCGGGTAACTACCACCCCCTGCCAGTCGCACACGGTCAGCGGGACGACGGATACCGAGATTCCGCACATCGTCAAGCAGGACGCCGACACCGCCGCGCTGCGGGACCCGACCACCGGGGTCACGATCACCATCGGGTTCCCCACGGGCTCGAACGGATGTCGAGGGCGACGCGGTCCCAGGCGGTCGTGCACAAGACCTACACCTGGATCCCGTACCTCAATCTCGGCCACACCACGATCACCGCGTCCGCCACGATGCGCCTCGAAGCGCCCTACAACTCGGCGACGTCGCCGTACTCCCCAAACCCCGGCCCGTCCGGTTCCGTGTTCCTCGTAGGGCTCCCCGATCTCCGCGGGTAGGCGGCTGCGGCAGCGTCTGGCGCGCGAGGAGGGGCAGGCGCTCCTTTTCGTCGCCGTCGCCCTCGTGACGCTGCTCGGCTTCGTCGGCTTGACCATCGACGCCGCGCACGCGTTCGTCAACCACAAGCAGATGCAGACCGCGGCCGACGCGGCCGCGCTGGCCGGAGCATGGGATGTCGTTCACGGCTCCCCGAACAACGTCGGCGCCGACGTCCAGACATACGCGCGGGACAACGGCTACAGCGGGCCTGATCTCACGAACCGGAAGTGCGCGAACGTGCCCGACAACTGCTGGGACTATCCGTACGTCGACTCGACCGGCCATGTCCACCCCTCGTCGGTGGAGGTCCTGCATCCACGCGGGCGTGACCCCGTTCTTCGCGGCGTTCATCCATATCCCGTTCATCAACGTGCACACGCGCGCCGTCGCATCTCTCGCCGCCGGCCAGGACGTGCCGCAGTACTCCTTCGTCGCCTTGCAGAGCGACGGCGGAGAACCACACGCTGCTCGTCAAGAACGGGAGCGCTGCTGAATGTCGCGAACAGCCTCTACACCGACTCCTGCCGGCGGCATGCCCGGCTGCCAGGGCGGCGGGAGCGCGAACGACTCCTTCGACGTCTTCGGCTCGGGCGGCACGATCACCGACGCGAAGGACATCGAATGTGCGTCGGCGGCTGGGAGACCCATGACGGCAGACTTCGTCGGAGCCAACGGCGCCACGTGCCTGCTCGGCGCCGGCCCGTACACCCCGAACGTGCAGCTGACAGCCGCGCCTGTCACCGTCGGGACGACAAGCGTCAAGATCAAGTGGAGTGCCGCACGGCAGCTCGATCCCGGTCGCCATCAACGACGTGATCCAGATCGACAACGAGCAGATGCTCGTGAACACGATGCGAGCGGCCCGGTGCAGCAGAACGTCGAATCTCATCTGTGACACGCGGCTACAACAGCACCACCGCGGCGACCCACGCGAACAAGCAACGGTCAACAAGCTCGGCGTCGTCACCGCCGCTTTCAATCCCAGCATCTCCACGCCCGCGGGCGGAATCAATGCGACCGACACGACCTTCAGCGTCAGCGGCGCGACGACGGCCGTCGACCCCGGTGACGTGATCGTGATCGACAGCGAGCAGATGCAGGTCGTGAGCGTCGGCGCGAGCTCGCTGACGGTGGTGCGCGGCTACAACAGCACGACGGCGGCGATTCACAGCGGCGGTGTGGTGATCAAGGAAGCCACGGCGCCGACCAAGGTTGCTGTGAACGCCGACGGCACCGCCGGGCAGCCCAGCGATCCGCCGTTCACTCACTGCCCGAGGATCGCACGGCCGTACCTCCCGGATCCGTTCGCTCTCTTCCCGGGCCCGCCCCTGGGGAATCCGGCGTGGACGGGCGGCGCGCCGGTCGCCATCACCCAGATCAAGCGGGTTTCCAACGTCGCGACCGCCGACACCTCGAACCCCGACGGCTTCTCCGTCGGTGATCCCGTCCAGATCATCGGCGTCGGCCCCGACACCGGGTTCAACGGGACGTACACGGTGACGTCCACGCCGAGCACGACCGAGTTCACCTACGCCAACACGGGCACCAACACTCCCTCCATCACCGGCGAGCAGGTCGTGGGTGGCACGGCGACGGTTACCACGAACTATCCGTTCACCCTTACCACTGGCAACCAGGTGACGGTCACCGGCATCAACAACATCTTCAACGTGGTGAACCAGCTCGTGTCGGGTACGGGTTCGACGTCGTTCTCGTTCAATCCGAACCAGATGAGCGTGACGAACAAGCTCCTTCAGTCCGGGACGGCGACGCTCACGGTGAACTCGTCGGGCGGCCTCGGCACGCCGGGATACAACGTGAACGTCGCCAACGTCGGCGCGGCGTTCAACGGCTCCCAGACGGTGGCATCCGTGCCGAACAAGACGGCACCACGTTCACGTTCTCGGACCCGGGACGTACGAGCACTGTGGCCGCCACGGCCTGGTCGATCAACGGGACGACGGCCACGCTCACGACGGCGACGAACCACGTCTTCGCGGGTGTTGACCAGGTGACTGTCAACACGGGCGACTCGCGCTTCGACGGCACGATCGCACCGGCGAAGGTGACGACCGGCGGAGGCACGCCCGGAGGCACGACGCTCAAGTACACGATCCCGGCGGTCACGGCCACCGTCACCAATCAGGGTGCAGCGACCGGAACGATCAACTTGACTCTCGCGTCGTTCCCCGGTTTCGAGAGCGGCGACACCGTGGCGCTGCCCGCTGGCCTGGGGCTCGCCTACGGCAGCGGCACCGTAACCCTCACCGGCGCCAACTCCGGCGCGAAGACGATCTCGTACGCCGCGGCTCAGTTCAACACGACCAACCCGACGACACGCTTGGGTACGACCGTCACGGTCACCACCGCGAGCGCCCACGGGCTGAAGACCGGGAACACCGTCAACATCTCGGGATTCGGCGGGGCGCAGGCCTGCTACAACGTCGGGAACACGACCGTGACCGGCGTGCCGACCGGGACGACCTTCACATTCTCGGTTCCATCCACCTGCACGCCGGGGAACGGCGGCAACGGCAAGATCTCCCTCGTCACCGCGGCTTCCACCGCCGCGAGCGGGACCGCCACGCTCTCGACCACACCGACCATTTCCGGCAGCGGCACGGTGACGGTTCCTCTGTACATCAACAGCGCGGTCAGCCCGGCGGGCAGCGCGACCGTGACTGACACTCCGGCGCTCTCGGTTGCCGGCAACTTCACTTACGGCACCAACGGCCCATGGATGCCGGCCGCCGGCCAGGTGGGCAACGCCAGGGGAACCTCGGGATTCCCCACCCCGGATGTGATCAACACCACCACGACCCTGCATCCGGGCACGTACTACGGCGGCATCTGCCTCGGCTCGGCGAACGGAACCGACTGCACGGGCACCGACTGTGCAGCGGGCTCCGGCGCCAGCACGAAGGCGTACAACCCGGCCGTGCAGACCAATGTGATGCCCGGGAGCATCAACGCGACGCAGACGAACATCCCGATCAAGTGGACCGGAGCGGCAGCCAACCCTCCTGATCCGGTGAGCAACGGCGACACGATCCAGATAGACAGCGAACAGATGACCGTTACCGCCGTTGGGCCCCCGACGTACAGCGGGGGCGGGAACAAGAATGGCGCGGCGACGCTGACCGTCACTCGCGCAGTCAACGGCACCACTGGGGCGATGCACAACAACAACGTCGCGGTAATGCAGGTGCTGCCGCCACCGGCCCCCGTCACGGTCACTCTGCAGCAGGGCGTGTACATCATGGCCGGCGGTGGCTTCCACATCTGCGGCAACATCACGCTGAGCGCGCCGCACGTCATGATCTACAACACGAACGATCCGAGCTCACCCCTCACGACCTACGGGAAGGTGGGCCAGATCGAGATCAACACGACGGGCACGGTCACGCTCGGCCCGCAGACTCTCGACCAGGATCCGCTCTACGCCGGATTCACGATCTTCGAGGATCGCTCCCAGGTCGTCGATCCGCCGACGTTCAATCCGACCGCGTACGGCGCCGCCCAGTCGCTGGCGTCCTCGATCACCGCCACTGACGTCACCTTCAAGGTCAACGGCACGACGCCCACGATCTACCCGGGCAACGTGATCTCGATCGACAGCGAGTTGATGATGGTGACTGCGGTCACGTACGGCACGGGCTTCACGACGGTCACCGTCACCAGGGGCTACGGAACCACCAGCCCCGCTATGCACAGCGCCAGTACCGCGGTAAAGAGCGTGACCTACGGCGGCGACAACTGCGACGGCAAGGCCAACAAGGCGCTGAGCGGTGACCACACGTTGATGGACATCAGCTTCCTCAGCGCCGGGGACCCGCCGGGCGGCTTCCCGCTCGACAACATCTCCGGGACGATCTACGCCGCCGGCCCGCGGGCCGACTTCGAGAACGCGATGTTCGGCAACGCGAACCTCGCCGTGATCTCGAGCTGCATCTTCATCGACGGCGGCTCCGTGCCGCCGGGCCTGCCTGCGGCGGACTTCGAGTTCCAGCCGAACGGCGGCAGCGGGCTGGCGGGCGTTACCGAGTCGCTCAGCGAGTAGCGACTCGGCTGAGTCGCTCTTGGCGGCTTCGGCCCCGGGCGGCTTCTGCTCCTGCTTTGTCCCCTGAGGCGTTGTCTTCGGGTTGCCCTTGCGCCGGCGCCGCCGGCGGCGCCGGTTGCGGCCTGTGCCCTGCTTCGGCGCGGGGAGGTTCTCCGCCAGCGCGAACGCGACCTCCTGCACCGTGCCGAGCTGTTCGCGCGCCTCGTCGATGAGCTTCGTCGCGCGCGGCGTGTAGCCCTCCGCCGAGGCGAGCAGCGCGGCGCTAGGTGGTCGAGCTCGGGGATCCCGAGGCGTTCAGACGTCCCGATGCTCTGCAATCGTGGCGGTGGCCGCGCGGCCGTCTTCGATCGAGGCGATGACGACTCGATCGTCAGCTTCGACGTAGAGGTAGACGACGATCAGCCACGGCCAGGGCCCGATGAGGAAGCGCAGTTCGCCGCCGTCGGGGAGAGCCCGGAGCTCAGGGCCGAGGCGAGGGAAACGAGCGAGGGGCGCAGCGGAAGCCTCGATCCGCTCGCGCGTATCGGCGGGCAGGCTGTGAGTCAGTCGGAGCCGGTCCAGGCCGAGCAGAGCGCTCTCGCTCCACTCGAGTCGGGCCATGGTCTAGAGCGACCCGGCCTAGCGCGACTCGCCGAACGGGACGGTCCGGCCGGCTCGGGCGTCGGCGACCCCGGCTTCGATTCGCTCCCATGCGCCGGGGATCCGGTCGATGAGAGCAAGGATGTTCGCCGCGTCGGGGTCGGCCTCTTCGATCGCCTGGCTCAGGAGCGAGCTGGCCAGAGTGCCTTCCCGGACGTGAGCCCGCGCGGCGATCCGGCTCAGCTTCTCGCCCTGCTCGGGAGGCAGAGTTACGTTGAGGCGGATGCTGTCATCGGGCACGTCTCCGACCGTAGCACGTTTCGTGCCAGAACGTGTAACCCGCGTTCCTAGGTCTTGTCGGCCGGGGCGGCCTCGGGCGGCTGCTGCTCCTGCTTCGCCCCCTGAGGCGCTGGCTTCCCGTTGCCCTTGCGCCTCCGCCGCCGGCGGCGCCGGTTGCGGCCTGTGCCCTGCTTCGGCGCGGGGAGGTTCTCCGCCAGCGCGAGCGCGACCTCCTGAACCGTGCCGAGCTGTTCGCGCGCCTCGTCGATGAGCTTCGTCGCGCGCGGCGTGTAGCCCTCCGCCGAGGCGAGCAGCGCGGCGCCGACCGGCAGCGGCAGCTCGAGCGCGGCCTTGACGAGCTTCGCCGCGTTCTCCTCGTGCCTGTGGCCGCGCGAGTTGGCGAGCGCGCCCAGCAGGCGCTTCGCCTCCGGATACTCCGCCGACGCCCGCCGGTCCTGCACCTTGCGCGTCGCCCGCGCGAGGCGCCACGTCCAGCGGGCGAGGATCTGCTCCGGCGCGTCCGGCTTCTCCTCGCCGATCGCGCGCAGGAGGATGCGGATCCCGGCCAGCCGCTCCTTCTCCCACGGCGGCGCCTGCGTCACGAGCGTGACGAGATCGTCGAACTCGGCGCGCTCGACGCGCATCGAGACGCGGTCCTGCAGCGCCATCATGCGCAGCCGCCGGTTCGGGTTCTCGGCCGCGGCGGTCGTCAGGAACTGCTCGAGCGCGACCTTGCTCGCGTCGCGGTCGGTCAGCTTCTGGACGAAGGAGGCGCGCTCGTCGAAGCGGATCTGGCGGCCGGCGATCGTCGCCCAGTAGCGCTGCTCGTCCTCGTCGAGGTACTTGGGGTCGATGCGCTGCCATTCCCGCTGGATGACGCCGATGCGGCGGCGGACGTCGGGCGTGACCGGCACGAGCCAGGGCGCCGGCGTGAGGCGGCGGCGGGCGCGGCGCTGCGAGCGGCGGCGCGGCGCGGGAGTGACTCGCGCGCCCTCGCGGTAAAAATCGGCGTCGAGCAGCGAGTGGAGCGAGACGACACGCTCGTTGTGCGTCGCGCCCTTCGGGACGAAATCGACGACGATTCCCGCTTCCTTGCGCGGATGCAGGCGCATGATGCGGCCGATCCGCTGCTGGTAGACGCGCTTCGACGCGGTCGGTGCGAGGTGCATGCAGACGGTCGCGCGCGGGGAGTTCCAGCCCTCGGCGAGCAGCTGCGCGTTGATGAGCACGTTGATCTCGCCGCGCTCGTAGGCGGCGAGCGTCTCGGCGAGGCGCACCGGCGGCGTCCGGCCCGAGACCGCCTCGGCCTTGATCCCGGCCGCGCGGAACTCCGTGGCGAGGTTGTAGGCGTGGTCGACTCCGGCCGCGTAGACGATGCCCGGCGTGTTGTCGAAGCGCTCGCGGTAGAGGCTCGCGGCGGCCTGGTTCAGCGCCTGGTGGTCGAGGGTCTTGGCGAGGATCTCCTGGTCGAAGTCGCCGCCGACGATCGGCACCGAGTTGATCGCCGTCACCGGCGGCACCCGCAGGCAGCGCAGCGGCGCGATCAGCCCGCGGCGCGCGGCGTCCTGCAGCGGCAGGTCGTCCACCGAGGCGGGGAAGACGTCGGAGACCTGCTTCGCGATCAGCTGCTCGGTCGCGGTCATCCCGATGTAGATGGGCTCGGGGAAGGAGCGGATCGCAGCCGAGGTCTTCTCCCCTAGCGCGGTGTGCGCCTCGTCGCAGATCACGAGCTGGTACGCGTCGCGGTCGATCTCCTCGACGTGGCGCGCGAACCAGGCGTAGGTCTGGATCGTGAGCGGGGACTGCTTCGCGCTGCGGCTGTCGTTCGTGATCACGTCCGTGAGGCGCTTGCCGTAGCCCTCGGTGGTCAGGTCCCGCGTGAACTGGGAGACGAGCAGGCGACGGTGGGTGAGGATCAGGACGCCGAGTGTGCGGGCCGCCTCGACGAAGCCGGCCGCGGCGATCGTCTTGCCCGACGCGGTCGGGTGGCGGAAGCGATAGCGGCGCACGGCGCCCGGGTCGTCCGGCACCGGTTCCTCGGGCAGCTCCGCCTCCTCGATCTCGACGACGAGGGTCGAGTCCTCGTCCTCGTCCTCGACCTGCAGCTGCTCGAGCTCCTCCGCCGTTGCCGTGTGGCCGTTGCCGTTTCCGTTCCCGTTGGCGGCCGCCTCGTCGTAGCGCTGGCTCGCGGCGATCAGCTCGGTGAGCATCCCGGCGAGCGCGTCGACCTGGTGGCGGCGGAGCGCGGTGCCTGCAGCGGTGCGCGGCTCCGGCTCCGCGAGCACGCGCTCGAGGCCGAGCAGCAGGCCGTAGCGGACCTTCCATTTCGAGGACGGCGCGGCGAGGCCGGCGTCCATCTCCGCGAGTGCGTCGTCGAGGGCGCGGCGGCGGGCTGTGCCTTCCGCGAGTGTCTCGGCCGGATCCTCGCCCTCGCGCACGAACGGCTCGCCCGCCCACGCTTCCGCGCGGAGAGCGGCGGCGACCACCGGGTCTGCCGCCTCCAATGAGCTGGTCGGCTGCTGGATAGCTTCTTGCATATGCGCAGCACCCTTCGGTGCTGCAAGGCCATCAAGAGATGCGCGCTCGCTCGGCTCTGATTTCCCCTGTGCGAGCGGCGCAGGCGGAAGCATACCCTCCTCGCCGGATTCGTCAACGTGGGTGTTCTAAAGGCCCATGCCGCCGAAGATGGCGAAGTTGCTGGCGGGCGTCTCCTCCAGGACGACCTCTCCGCCCACCTCGACCTCGCCGTGGAGGCGGGCTGCCAGCGCATCCGCGTCCTCGCGGCTCGCGGTGCCGACGATCAGGTACTGGAAGCGGCGCTCGGGCTTGTACCCCTCCGTCTCGAGCTGCTCGGCGAGCTCGCGCGCCTGCTTGCGGTCGGGGCACTCGACGCGAACCTCCCACGGCGCGTAGCCGCGGTCGAGCTCTTCCTGCTCCCAGGTCTCGCTCGGCGGCTCGTCGTCCCAGCGCTCCTCCTCGTCGAGCCAGTGCTCGATCCGGCTCGTCTTGGCCTGGACGCCGTTCTCGCGAAGCTCGGCCTCGACGATCGCATGGGCTTTCTCGGCGTCGGGGCGAGTCGCGGCGTAGACGAAGATGGTCTCGTCGTCGCGCGACACCGCGAGCCGGTGCGCCTCGAGCTCCTTCGCGAGCTCCCGCGCCTCGGCGCCGAGTTCGCCTCCGAGCCGCTCGAGCAGGCCGGTCGCATGCTCCTGCTCCTCGAGCTCGATCGTGATCCGCCAGTCGTCGTCGGCCATGGCCCGAGCCTAGTCTCTGCGTGTGGACTGGCGCGAGCAGTACGAGCGCGCGGCGGCGCGGTACGCGGCGGGCGCGACGCGGGAGCTCGACGAGCGGCAGCTTGTGCAGCTCGCGAACTCGGCGTGGGCGGCGGGGCTGTCGCTGCTCAAGGCGGGCGACCGCGAGGAGGCGGCCGGGTGGCTGCGGCGGTCGGCCGCGCGGTATCGCGAGAGCTGGGATGCGGGGTCTCGGGCCGAAGCGTGGGGACGGCCGATCGCGGCGATGAAGGCCCTCCTCATCGCCGGCGACGACGCCCACGAGGAAGCGCAATGGACGCTCGAGACATGTCTAGGTGTCAGACACCTAGACATGTCTGTATCGCCGATCGGCCGCTACGCCGGCGTGCTCGCGCTGCTCGTGCTCGGCCGGGACGGCGAGGCAGGCGAGGTTGCTGCGACTCTCGACGACGAGTTCCCGAGCGACGTCGCCGCTGCTCTCGCGGCACTCGCGGCGCGCGACGCGACCGCCTACGCGGCAGCGTCGGAGCGCATGCTGGACTCGTTCCGGAAGCAGGAGAAGTTCCTCGAGGACGTGCCGGTTTCCGACACCGCTCTTGCGCTCGACGCACTCGCGGCGCGGCGCGGTCTCGCCTAGAGCCGCGCCGCGGCGGCGCGGTCGAGGATCGCGCGGGTCGTTCCCTCGGCCGCACGCGCGAGGCTGCCCGGCGTCTGACGGGACGGCTCGCCGGCGAAGGCGCGCGCGACCGCCTCGGCCTTGTCCTCGCCCGCGACGAGGAAGAGGAGCTCGTGCGTGTTGCAGAGGCGCGGCAGCGTCATCGAGATCCGGTCGACGAACGGCTCGTGGCCCGCGTCGGAGCCGACCACCTCGCGGCCGGTGACGTCGAGCGTCGGGAAGTTCGGGAAGAGCGACGCCACATGGCCGTCCGGGCCGAGCCCGAGGAGGACGAGGTCGAAGGTGCCGACGTCCGCGAGCTCGAGCCTGTACTCGGCCGTTCCCTCGGCGCGGCCGAGCTCGCCCTGGATGCGGTGGACGGCTGCGGGCTCGCCTTCGAGCCGGTCGAGCAGCGCCGCTCTTCGCCATCGCGTAGTTCGAGCGCTCGTCGTCGGGCGGCACGCAGCGCTCGTCTCCCCACCAGAGCTCGACGCGGCTCCAGTCGGGCTCGAGCTCGGCGGCCAGCTGGTACGCGCGGCGCGGGGTCGAGCCGCCGGTGAGGACGATGCTGCCGCCGGCGCGGGCCTGCTCCGCGAGGCGCTCGGCGACCAGCCGGGCCGCCTCCTCGGCGTCGGCGACGACGGTGATGTCGACGGAGCTCATCCGCCTTCTGCGAGCTCGCGCGCGCGATCCATGGCGGCCTGGATCGCGTTGAGGAACGCGGCGCGCACGCCGGCCTGTTCCAGCTCGCGGATCGCGGCGATGGTCGTGCCGCCCGGCGACGTGACCGACTCGCGCAGCTCGACCGGGTGCATCTTCTGGTCGCGGAGCTGCTTCGCCGTCCCGAACATCGTCTGCACCACGAGCGTCGTCGACACCTCGCGCGACAGGCCGAGCAGGATCCCTGCCTCGATCATCGCCTCGGCGAGCAGCGCGAAGTACGCGGGGCCCGAGCCCGACACCGCCGTGATCGCGTCCATCCACGACTCGGGAACGCGCACGACGCAGCCGAGGTGCGAGAGCAGCTCATCGGCCAGCGCGAGCTGCTCGTCGCCGGCATGTGCGCCCGCGCAGATCCCGGCCATGCCCTCGTGCACGGTCGCCGGTGAGTTGGGCATCGCGCGTACGACGGGAACGCCGTCGGCGATCCGCTCCTCGATGTGCGCCGTCGTGATGGCGGCCGCGACCGAGACGAGGGTCTGCTCGGCGGTGAGGTGGAGGCCGATCTCGCCGAGCAGGACGTCGATGTCCTGCGGCTTGACCGCGACGACGACGACCGCCGCGTTGCTCACGGCTGCCGTGTTGTCCGTCGTCGCCTCGGTGCCGTAGCGCTCGCGCAATTCGGCTACTCGCTCCTCGCGCCGGGAGGTGACGACGACCTCGGAGGGGTCGCGCCAGCCCGAGCTGAGCAGGCCGGAGAGAAGGGCTTCCCCGATCCGCCCGCCGCCGAGGATGGCGATCTTGCGCTCGCTCATGGCTTGGAGTCTGCCCTGGTTGCGTCCACATGGCAAAGCGCGCGATGAACATCCGCTCACGAGCGGCTCTACACTCAGACGATGCTCGAACGGGCGACGACGCGTGCGCTTCCGCTGCTCAACCGCGCCGCCGACCTCGCTCCGGCGTCTCAGGCCTGCTGCGGAGCCTGCCGAACCTGCCTCACAACCAACATTTTCGGCCTCTTCGCCGTAGTTGGGACCGCGCTCGGCTCACCAATCGCGCGTTTCGCTAGACGAATCGGAAGACGCTCCTAGGCCGCGCGGGCGGCCGGCAGCGGGATCAGGGCGCGGGCGAAGCCGCTGAGGAGGTAGACGCTCGCGAGACCCGCCCACTCGCCGTAGGGCTCGAGCAGCTCCGCCGTCTCCCACGCCTCCACCGGACGGCCGCGAAGCGCACGCAGGAGCTTGACGAGGCCGAGGTCGCCGACGAGCCCGTGCTCGAAGCGTCCGAGCCCTTCGAGGCAGACGACGCCCGCCGACCACGGGCCGAGGCCGCGCTCGCGCTCGATCCGGCGGACGACCGCCTCGGTCGGCAGGTCGTGGAGCCGCTCGAGCTCGAGGCTCCGGCACAGCCGGACGAGCGCCGCGCCGCGCCGCTCGTGCAGCCCGAGCCGGCGCAGCTCGAACGGCGCGACGGCTCCGAGTGCGGCGGTCGACGGCGGCTCGCAGAGGCCGGTGGCAGCCACCGTGACGGGAAGTCACGAGGCTGTAGCGCGCGGATCACGCGGTGCTCGAGCCTGCGTGCCGTCTTCGCGTCGATCAGCTGTCCGCAGACGGCACGCAACAGCGACTGCGCGACCGTCGCCGTGCGCACCGGACGCAGCCCGCGGAGGTGCTTCGTCGCGCGGCCGAGGAGCGGGTCGTCCGCGAACCGGCGCAGGAACTCGGAGTGGTCGTCGTCGAGCGCGAGCGTCCAGCGGAGCTTCTCGGCGGCAGCAACCGACTCGGATCGGATCGTCACCGTCCCGTCCGGCGACTGCCACGCCCGGGCGACGGCGCCGCAGCAGCGAGCCGTCAACGAGGCCGTCTCGCACGCGCCGCGTCGCGTCCCCGGCGAGTCGTGCAGAGAGCGAGAGGGAGTACGGACCGCGCGGATGGACGACGATTTCGGCCATGTCTGCGAGCCTACTGCCTCGCGGGGACACGCCCGCACTAGCGTCTTGCGGCCCCGGCGAGCCCTGCCTACCGTCGCCGACGTGGCGCGACCTCTGACCTCCGCCGACGTTCTCATCGCCCTGGTTGTCGTCGCGGCGGTCGTGCTGCTGTTCACGCACGGGCACGCCCACCGGACGAACGCGATCCTCGCGGACCCGAGACGCACGCCCGGCGTCCTCAACCCGAACGTGACGCAGGCGAACATCCGCTCCACGATCTGCAGCCGCGGCTGGACGTCCACGATCCGCCCGCCGGTCTCGTACACGACGCGCTCAAGGTGAAGCAGATGCGGCAGTACGGCGAGACGGGCTCGACCCTCCGCCTACCAGGAGGATCATCTGATCAGCCTCGAGATGGGCGGCAACCCGACCGACCCGCGCAACCTCTGGCCCGAGCCGTACCCGCGCGCCGCCGAGATGGACCAGATCGAGAACCAGCTCAACTCCGAGATCTGCGACGGGCAGCTCACGCTCGCGCAGGCGCAGCAGCGGGAGGACACGATCAAGCACACACAGGGGTAAAGTCGACGCATGGAGATCTCGCCCGACGCGCACATGGGCCTCGTCGAGCTGAGCGTCTCCGATCTCGACCGCTCGCTCGCGTACTGGCAGGACGCGCTCGGCCTGCGCGTCCTCTCACGCGAGAACGGCACGGCCGAGCTGGGGACGGACACGCCGCTCGTGCGCTTCGTCGAGGAGCCGGGCGCGCGCCCTGCTCAGGGCTTCACCGGCCTCTTCCACGTCGCGCTGCTCGTGCCGGATCGCGCGAGCCTCGGCCGCTTTCTCGCGCACACCACACGCGAGCGGATCCCGCTCACCGGCCTCTCGGACCATGTCGTGAGCGAGGCGATCTACCTCCGCGACCCGGATTACCACGGCATCGAGGTCTACGCCGACCGCCCGCGCGACCAGTGGGAGGGCCGGGTCGCGCAGACGATGACGACGCTCCCGCTCGACACCGACTCGCTGCTCGCGGAGGCGGGCGACGCCGAGCTCGACGGGCTGCCGGACGGGACGACGGTCGGCCACGTCCACCTCTGCGTCCGGGACGTCGACGAGACGGTCGGCTTCTACCGCGACAGGCTCGGGATGGGACTGACCGCGAAGGCCGGCGACCAGGCCGCCTTCCTCAGCGCCGGCGGCTACCACCACCACCTCGGCGGCAACACCTGGGAGACGCGCGGCGCGGAGCCTGCACCCGAGGGAACGGCGCGATTGCTCCGCTTCACGATCGTCCTCCCGGACGAGGAGGAAGTTCAGCGCGTGGCCGAGCGGATCGGCGGCACCGAGGTCCACGACCCCTCGGGGAACCGGCTCGCTCTCGCCGCGGCCTAACCGGTCGCTGCCTTCGGCAGCCAGCTGAAGCGGCGGAGCGCGACGACCAGCCCGATCGCCGCCCAGACCGCCATCGCGCCGAGGTCGCTCCACACGATCCCGATGCCCGGTCGTGCCCGGGTTGGAACGCGTGCTGGAGCCCGTCCGCGAGGTGCTGGACCGGGAAGACCTTTGCGATGTGCTGCAGCCAGGACGGGCAGCGTTCGTTCGGCGCGATGAAGATGCCGGAGATGAAGTAGAGCGGCAGCATCATCGCCTGCACCATCGGCTGCGCGCGTCCTCGTTCGAGATCGCGGTCGAGAACGCATAGCCGAGGACGCAGAACGTGATCGATCCGACGACGGCGGTGAGCGCGACGCCGGGGATGCGTCCGCGTCGGCATGTGCACGCCGAAGCCGAAGCGGCCGACGAGCAGAAGCACGGTCACCGACCGTCGAGCGAAACGGCGATCGCCATCAGCGTCCGCCCGGCGATCAGCACCCAGGCCGGCACCGGCGTCGCGCGGCGCCGCTTGAGGATCCCTTCCTCGCGTAGCACCGTGATCGAGATGACGAGGTTGATGAACGAGGCGGCGATCACGGCGAGCGCCGAGATCCCGGGGACGTAGTACGTCGAGAGCTTTACTCCGTCGCACGGTGTCGTCGCCGAAGATGCCGACGAAGATGACGAGGAAGAGCAGCGGCAGGATCAGCGTGAAGAAGCGCGCCTGCCGGTTGCGGAGGAAGCCGAGCAGGTCGAAGCGCGCCTGGTGGAGGACGAGCGAGGCGAGCGCGGCCGCTGGCCGCGCCGCGGCGCTTCGGTGCGCGTGCAGCGGCGAGCAGGATCACGCCGCCTCCGGTCAGCTCGAGGTAGACGTCCTCGAGCGTCGGCCGGCGCACTTCGAGGTCGGGCAGGTCGAGCCCGCGCGCGAGCGCCCATTCGGCGAGCGCGCCGACGTGGGCGAGCGGCGTCTCGCTCGTCAGCGCCACGCGGCCCGTCTCGCCGGCGACCAGCGCGCGCAGCTCGGCGGCAGCGTCGTCGGCGCCGATCCCCGTCCGGGAGGGTGAAGCGGATCGTCGACGCCATCCGGTTGCGGCCGCCGAGCGTCCCCGGCGTCCCCTCGGCGACGATCTTGCCGCCGGCGATGACCGCGATGCGGTCGGCAGCTCCTCGGCCTCGTCCATGTAGTGCGTCGTGAGGAAGACGGTCTTGCCGAGCGCGCGCAGGCCCTCGATCACCTGCCAGGCCGTGCGTCGCGCGGACGGGTCGAACCCCGTCGTCGGCTCGTCGAGGAAGATGAGCTCCGGGTCGCCGATGAGGGCCAGCGCGACGTCGAGCCGCCGGCGCTGGCCGCCCGAGAGCTGCGGCGCGAGCGTGTCGGCCTTCTCGTCCAGGCCGACGAGCGCGATCGTCTCGGCGATGTCGCGCGGCTCGAGGTAGTAGCCGGAGTAGAGCTGCAGGCTCTCGCGCACCGTCAGCCCGGGCTCGGCGTTCGACTCCTGGAGCACGGCGCCGACGCGGTTGCGCCACGCGGAGTCGCCGTGCGCCGGGTCGACGCCGAGCACGCTGACCTCGCCGGACGTGCGAGCGCGGAAGCCTTCGAGGATCTCCACGGTCGTCGTCTTGCCGGCGCCGTTCGGCCCGAGGAAGGCGAAGATCTCGCCGCGCTCGACCTCGAGGTCGATGCCTGCGACGGCTTCGAGCTCGCCGTAGCGCTTGTGCAGCCAACGGACGGAGACGACCGGCTCCGCGCTCATCAGGTCGAGACGGGATCCGTGGCCTGTTCGCGCAGCCGCGCGTAGCCGGGCTTGATCGCCTCGTTGATGAGCTCGAGGCGCTCGTCGAAGGGAGCGAAGGCGCTCTTCATCGCATTCGTCGTCAACCACTCCATGTCGTCGAGGCCGATCCCGAAGGCGCCGGCGAGCGCCTGGAACTCGGAGCTCAGGGTCACGCCGCTCATCAGCCGATTGTCGGTGTTGACGGTGACGCGATAGCGGAGGCGGCGCAGCAGGTCGATCGGGTGCTCCTCGATCGACGGGGCCGCTCCCGTCTGGACGTTGCACGTCGGGCACATCTCGAGCGGCACGCGCCGGTCGCGGACGAACGCCGCCAGGCGACCGAGCTCGACCGAGCCGTCGGCATGCACCGTGATGTCGTCCACGATTCGCGTCCCGTGCCCGAGCCGCTCGGCGCCGCACCACTGGAGCGCCTCCCAGATCGACGGTAGGCCGAAGCTCTCGCCCGCGTGGATCGTGACGTGGAAGTTCTCCCGCTGGATCAGCTGGAATGCGTCGAGGTGCCGCGTGGGCGGGAAGCCCGCCTCCGGCCCGGCGATGTCGAAGCCGACGACGCCCTCGTCGCGGTGCCGCACGGCGAGCTCCGCGGCCTCGACCGAGCGGGCCGCCTGGCGCATGGCGGAGACGAGCAGCTTCATCACGATCCGCTGCCCTCGAGCCCGCGCTCGGTGCTCTCCCTCGCGGAAGCCGTCGAGGATCGCCGTCACGATCTCGTCGAGCGTCAGTCCGCCCTCGGTCGAGAGCTCGGGCGCGTACCGCACCTCGGCGTAGACGACGTTGTCGGCCGCGAGGTCCTCGGCGCACTCGGCCGCCACCCGCTCGAGCGCGTCGCGGGTCTGGAGGAGCGCGATCGTGTGGCGGAATCCCTCGAGGTAGAGCTCGAGGCTCTTGCGGTCGGCGCCGCGGGTGAACCAGCGGGCGAGCTCGGCCGGGTCGCTCGTCGGCAGCTCGCCGTAGCCGACCTCGGCGGCCAGCTCGAGCACCGTCCCGGGCCGCAGTCCGCCGTCGAGGTGGTCGTGCAACAGCGCCTTCGGCGCCTCGTGAATCGTTTCGACCTCCAGCAATGCCCTCGCCGACGATCCTACGCCCGAGGTTCCGAGCCGTGCGCTATACCTGCGGTGAGGGGAATGAGCAGCAAGCCGGTCGAGCAGCTCTCTCAGGTCATCGTCCGCTTCGCGGGCGACTCCGGTGACGGCATGCAGCTCACCGGCTCGCAGTTCACCTCCGAGGCGGCGCTGCTCGGCAACGACATCTCGACGCTGCCGGACTTCCCCGCCGAGATCCGCGCGCCCGCCGGCTCGCTCCCG
>CAVREH010000003.1:0-19708 GCA_963720065.1 uncultured Actinomycetes bacterium | reverse complement strand
CGGTCGGCCCGCGCTTCGGCTGGTTGACGGGCTGCTTCTACGGCTTCGCCTGCTCATCACCGTCGCGCCGTCGACACCGGAGTCGTCGGCTACGTCACCGCGCTGACCCACAACTGGTTCGGCTGGAACCTCGTCCCGCCGGCCACGGGACGATCCTCGTCATCACGCTCATCCTGCTCGCGATCCAGTCGACCGTGGACATCACCGGTGCCCGGATCATGGCCGACGTCGCGAAAGTCGGGGTCTATGTCGAGATCGTCGGGACGCTCGGGATCGCGATCATCTCGGGATCCACGGCTTCAACCACGGCTTCAGCTTCCTCTTCTCGACCCAGGGGGCGCAGCACGTCGCGACCAACGCGGAGGGCCTGAACTTCCACGGGAGCTGGCTCGCGGCCGCCCTCGTCGCCGTGCTTGCACCCGTCTACATCTTCTACGGCTTCGAGTCGTGCGGCGACATCGCCGAGGAGACAAAGGACGCCGGTCGGCAGATTCCCAGGGCGATGCGCCACGCTCTCATCTGGGGTGGTGTCGCCTCGCTCATCCTCACCGCCGGCTTGCTGCTCGCAACAGCGAAGCACAACCCGGTCGGCGCTGCGGTCGCCAGCGGCATCCCGGGGATTCTCGCGCAACTCCCAAGCTGGATGCAGGACTTCCTGCTGCTCGTGATCATCTTCGCCTTCTTCTCGTGTGGCTCGTCGATTCAGGGAGCGGGCAGCCGGCTCGCGTTCTCCTACGGGCGCGACGGTGCGTTGCCGGGATCGGGCTGGATCTCCCGCGTGAATCAGCGGTTCAAGACACCGGTCAACGCGCTGCTCATGGGCGCGGTGATCACGGTGCTGTTCTGCCTGCTCGTCTACATCAACCCGGCGCACAACTACCACCTCTGGTTCATCACGTACCCGGCGGGTGTCAATGCGCTCGTCGCCCTCGTCTCGTTCGGCGTGAGCGGCATCTACCTGTCGTTCCTCCTGACAGTGATCGGCGCGATCATCGCGCGGGCGCGCGGCTGGCAGCCCGAAGGCGCTTTCCGGCTCGGAAAGTGGGCGTGGCCGGTCTTGATCCTCGCAGCCGGCTACCTCGGCGCGATGTTCTTGAACGTGATCTATCCCTCGGGGCTGACGAGCGCGAGGGCGTTTTTCAACATCGACTGGATCACGCTGTCCGTGATCTTCGTCATCGCCGTCGTCGGGGCGATCTATCTGTTCATCTGGCGGCCCGACCGGAACGTGGAGAAGCATCTCCACGACACGCTCGAGCCGTCGGGAGCGGAGATGGCCGGCCCGGCCACTCCGACTACCTGACGTCGCGGAGCGGGGCGCCGTCCACCGGCGCCCGATCGCTCAACCCAGCACGCGCTGCATCAGGCCGACGTCGAGCGCGGGAACGATCTCGTCCGCCGCCGCCAGTCGCTCCGGCGGCAGCGTCCCGAGCACGGCGATGCACGGCATCCCTGCCGCCTGCGCCGCGGCGATGCCGGCCTCCGCGTCCTCGAGGGCGAGCACGTCGGACGCGGCGAGATCGCCGCCGAGCAGCTCGAGCGCGCGGAGGTAGCCGTCGGGGGCCGGCTTGCCCCGAGGCACGTCCTCCGCCGCGACGACCATGCGCACGAGATCGACGAGCCCCGCCGCCTCGAGCACCGGCTCGATCTCGGGCCGCGCCGCGCCCGACACGACCGCCAGGGGCACGCGCCCGGCGGCGTAGCGCACCGCCTCGCGCACCTCCTCCGGCACCGTCGAGCCGTCGGCGGCGAGCTCGCGGTAGCGCTCGATCCTGCGCTCGATCACGTCCTCGACGGCCGGGTGATCCGCCCCGAGCCAGGTGCGCACGATCTCCGGGTCGGAGAGGCCGGCG
Source organism: uncultured Actinomycetes bacterium (assembly GCA_963720065.1). Lineage (GTDB taxonomy): Bacteria > Actinomycetota > Thermoleophilia > Gaiellales > Gaiellaceae > Palsa-739. The sequence goes on along the minus strand of CAVREH010000003.1, from coordinate 17,855 downwards.
AGCTGGTCGAAGTACTCCGCGGCCGAGAGGGGCCGGCCGTGTTCCGCGAAGAGATCCTGGAAGATCCCGAGGAGGATCGGCTCGTCGTGCGAGAGCGTTCCGTTGAAGTCGAAGATGACTGCCCGAGCTCGCACGGCGCGAAGGCATTATGGTCGCGCGGGTGAAGCGGTCTGCCCGTGCAGTCGTGATCGGCGGCGGAGTGGGGGGCTGCTCGATCCTCTACTGGCTCGCCCGTCTGGGCTGGGACGACGTCGTCCTGTCGAGCGCGCCGAGCTCACGAGCGGCTCGACGTTCCACTCCGCGGGCCTCGTCGGGCAGCTGCGCGGCTCGCTCAGCCTGACGAAGATGATGATGAGCTCCGTCGAGCTCTACCGCCGCTCGGCGACGAGGTCGGCCTGGAGACCGGCTGGCGCGAGGTCGGGCTCGCTGCGCCTCGCCTCGACGCCGGAGCGGATGGAGGAGCTCGCGCGCCAGTCGGGCTGGGCGAAGACCTTCGGGCTGCCGCTCGAGCTGATCTCGGCCGACGAGGCGCAGCGGCTCTTCCCGCCGATGGCCACCGACGGCGTGCTCGGCGCCGCCTATCTGCCGACTGACGGCTACATCGATCCCTCCCAGCTGACCCAGGCGCTCGCCGAGGGCGCCCGGCAGCGCGGCGCCGAGATCTACACGAACACGCGCGTCAACCAGATCCAGGTCGAGCGCGGCCGCGTGGCCGGCGTCGTCACGGACAAGGGCGAGATCGAGACCGAGATCGTCGTCAACGCGGGCGGGATGTTCGCCGGCGAGATCGGCCGGCTGGCGGGGGTCAACGTCCCGGTCATCCCGATGGCGCACGAGTACCTGATCACGAAGCCGTCCGGCGTCCCGCTCGACGTGCCGACGATGCGCGATCCCTCGCTGCTCGTCTACTTCCGCGGCGAGTCGGGCGGGCTGGTGATGGGAGGCTACGAGCGGAATCCCGCGCCGTGGTCGCTCGACGGGATTCCGGCCGATTTCAACGGGAAGCTGCTCGCCGAGGATTGGCCGCGCTTCGAGGAGCTGATGGAGAACGCGCTCGTGCGCGTGCCCGAGCTCGGTGACGCCGAGGTGATCCGGCTGATCAACGGGCCTGAGGCGTTCACGCCCGACGGTGAGTTCATCCTCGGCCCGTCCGACGTCCGTGGCTTCTGGGTCGCGGCCGGGTTCTGCGCCCACGGGCTGGCCGGAGCCGGCGGCATGGGCCAACTCGTGGCCGAGTGGATCGTGGAGGGGGTGCCGGCCTCGACGTGTGGGAGATGGACTCCCGCCGCTTCGGCCGCCACTACGAGAGTCGCGAGTACACCCTCGCACGCACGGTCGAGATCTACTCGACGTACTACGACGTCAAGTACCCGGGCCATGAGCGGCAGGCGGGCCGGCCGCTGCGCGTCTCGCCTACGTACCCGCGCACGCAGGAGCTCGGCGCGGCCTTCGGCGAGAAGTCCGGCTGGGAGCGCGCCAACTGGTTCGAGCCGAACGCCGCGGCAGGAGACGAGTCCCTGCGGCCGAGGGGGTGGGCCGGCCGGCTCTGGTCGCCGGCGATCGGCGTCGAGCACGTCGCATGCCGCACGACGGCGGCCCTGTTCGACGAGACCTCCTTCGCGAAGATCGAGATCGCCGGCAGCGACGCTCCCGAGTTCCTCGAGCGGCTGTGCGCGAACCGGGTCGCCCGCGACGTCGGCGCGATCACCTACACTCAGATGCTGAACGAGCGCGGCGGAGTCGAGTGCGACTTCACGGTCACACGGCTCGGCGAGAATCGCTTCCGCATCGTCACCGGCACAGCGTTCGGCCAGCACGACCTCGCGTGGATCCGGATGCACGCTCCGGACGTCGTCGCAGGTGGAGGATGTGACCTCGACGTACGCCTGCCTCGGCCTCTGGGGCCCCGCGGCCCGCGAGATCCTGCAGCCGCTCACCACCGAGGAGCTGACTTCCCGTACATGCGGGCGCGCGAGCTCGCGGTCGGCTCGGTTCCCTGCCTCGCGCTGCGCGTGACCTACGTCGGCGAGCTGGGCTGGGAGCTCTACTGCCCGATGGAGTTCGGCCTGCGCCTCTGGGACACGATCTGGGACGCCGGCCGCGAGCACGGCCTCGTCGCCGGCGGCTACAAGGCGATCGACTCCCTCCGGCTCGAGAAGGGCTATCGCGTCTGGGGCTCGGACGTGACGCCCGAGGACACGCCGTTCGAGGCCGGGCTCGGATTCGCGGTCAAGCTGGACAAGGGCGAGTTCATCGGGCGCGAGGCACTGCTCGAGCAGACGGAGCCCGAGCGCCGGCTCGCGTGCCTGGTGCTCGGGGACGCGCGGGCGGTCGCGCTCGGCTCGGAGCCCGTCCGGGTGGGCGGTGAGCTCGTGGGCCGCGTCACGAGCGGCGGCTACGGCTACACCGTCGAGCGCTCGATCGCGTACGCGTATCTCCCTGCGTCCTCCGCACAGCCGGGAGTCGCCGTCGAGGTCGAGATCTTCGGCGAGTGGATGGCCGGCAGGGTCGCCGAGGAACCGCTCTTCGACCCCGCGGGCGAGCGGATCCGCGCCTAGGCCGCCGCATGGAGACGGAGCAGATCGTCGAACGCGTCTGGCCGGGCCGGGCCGCGACGATCGAGCCGCTCGGCGGCGGCATCACCAACCACAACTTCCGGATCGGCGTCGGGGAGCGAGACCTTCGTGCTGCGGATCGGAGGCGAGGACACGCAGCTGCTGGGCATCGACCGTCGAGTCGGAGCACGCCGCCTCGCTGGTGGCCGCGGAGCTCGGGCTCGGCCCGGAGGTGGTCGCCTTCCTCGAGCCCGAGGGCTACCTCGTCACGCGGTTCGTCGCCGGCGCGGTGGGCCGAGTGGACGTCCCGCAGGTCGGCGCCGCGCTGCGGCGGCTGCATGACGGTCCTCGGATCCCGAGCCGCTTCGACAGCTTCCGCGTGGTCGAGGCCTACCGCGCGATTGCCGAGGAGCGTGGCGTCGCCAGTCCGTCGCGCTACGGCTGGGCGAGCGAGATCGCGCACCGGATCGCGAAGCACCGGCGAGGCGTGCCGGTCGTTCCCTGCCACAACGACCTGCTGAACGCGAACTTCATCGGCGACGGGAGCCGCTTGTGGATCGTGGACTGGGAGTACGCCGGGATGGGCGACCCGTTCTTCGACCTCGGCAACTTCGCGGTCAACCACGAGCTCGGCGCAGACGGCGAGCGGCTGCTGCTCGAGTCCTACGGGAGCGGCGACGCCGAGGCGCTGACCCTGATGCGTTTCATGTCCGACTTCCGCGAGGCGATGTGGGGCGTCGTCCAGCAGGCGCTCTCGACGCTCGAGTTCGACTTCCGGGCGTACGCCGACGATCACTTCGAGCGTCTCGAGCGCACGGCCGCCGATCCGCGCTTCCAAGCGGCGCTGGGCTGACTAGACGACCCACGCGCAGCCGTTCCAGTACGCGTGCACGTGCTTGCGCCGGCGCCCGCTGCGTCTCGATCACGAGCTCCTCCGGCTCGGCGAGGCGTGCATCGAGATAGAGCTCGATCCCCTCTGCGTCGACGCGCCGGAACGGCCGCTCGCCCGGCTCGCTCGAGGTCTCGAGATAGGTGACCGAGCCGTGGCAGCAGCGCGCCCTCATGGCCCAGACGTAGAGCTTGCCGCCGTGCTCTTGCACGAATCCGACCGCCTCCGGGGAGGCTTCCACGCGCATGGGCCGACCGTACCACCCGCAGGCCCGCCGTCCCCGGCGACCCGTACATTTGTTCGTGTGATCGTCGCGCACCTCGACCTCGACGCGTTCTATGCCGCCGTCGAGGAGCTCGAGAACCCCGAGCTCCGCACCCAGCCGCTTGTCGTCGGCGGCGACCCGCGCGGGCGCGGCGTCGTCGCGACTGCGAACTACGTCGCGCGCCGCTTCGGCATCCACTCCGCGATGAGCTGTGCGGAGGCTCTCCGGCGCTGCCCGTCCGCCGTCTTCGTCCGGCCGCGGCACGCGCTCTACCGCGAGTACTCGCGCAGCGTCTGGGGCACCGTGCGCGGCGTCGTCCCGACGATCGAGCAGACCGGCATCGACGAGGGCTACCTCGATGTGGGAGAAGTCGCGAATGACTTCCTCGCCGCGAGGATGGTGGCCGAGGCCGTGCAGACCGCGGTGCGAGCGGCGACGAGCCTCACCTGCTCGCTCGGCGTGGCGCCGTGCAAGGTCGTGGCCAAGGTCGCGAGCGACGCGCGCAAGCCGGGTGGGCTGGTGGTCGTGCCGGTGGGCCGGGAAGCCGCGTTCCTCGCACCGCTGGCCGTGCGCCGGCTGCCGGGCGTCGGGCCGAAGGCCGAGGAACGGCTGCGAGGGGCCGAGATCGAGACGATCGGCGACCTCGCCGCGCTCGCCGACGAGGATCTGCGCCGCCTGCTCCCGGGCAGCGTCGGGACGATGCTCCGCGACCGCGCCCGCGGCACCGACCCGCGCGAGCTCGAGCTCGACGCGGAGCGAATCTCGATCAGCGTCGAGAACACGTTCGAACGCGACATCTCCGACCGCGAGCGGCTCCACGAGGAGCTGCGGGGGATGGCTGCCGAGATCGCCGGCGCGCTGCAGCGCAGCGGCCAGGTCGCGCGCACCGTGACGACGAAGCTCCGCTACGCCGACTTCTCGATCCGCAGCCGCTCCATGTCGCTCGACGCCGGGATCGACGCAGCGGAGACGATCGGCGAGCTCGCCTGCCGGCAACTCGACCGCGGCCTCCGCGACCGGCCGGGTGCGCTGCGGCTCGTCGGCGTCGGCGTCTCCGGCCTCGCCGACTTCCGCCAACTCTCGCTCGAAGCGGTCTGAGCAGCAGGGGCGGAGGGACTCGAACCCCCGACCTACGGTTTTGGAGACCGCCGCTCTACCAACTGAGCTACGCCCCTGTGCCGGTTCGCCAGTGTACCGAGCGGGTTTGCGCCTCCCCGAGTAGCCTCGGCGCGTGCAGCGGCACGCGCTCGGGTTGTTGTTCGCGGCTCTCGCGGCCGCCATCGCCGCCGTCGCCGCCTATGCGCTCGCGGGCGGGGACAACCCGCGCCGGCTCGTCATCGGTGTCGCCGCTCTCGCCGTTGCGGCGTGGTTGGCCACGCTCTCGGTGAGCGCCTTCCGTCGCCGCAGACGCTGAACGACTGAGGAGTCCGCCGGGAAACGCCGTATTCTCTCGGACGTGCCGCGGTCCGACGAGACGCAACAGCTTTGGCTCGATTTTCGGCGGACCGGCGACCAGAAGATCCGCGACCGCCTCATCCTCACGTACGCGCCGCTCGTGAAGTACGTCGCGGGCAGGCTCGGCTCCGGGCTCCCCGCCCACGTGGACGAGGGCGATCTCGTGTCCTACGGCCTGCTCGGCCTGATCGGCGCGATCGAGCGCTACGACCCGTCGCGCGACGTGAAGTTCGAGACGTACGCGATGGCGCGGATCAAGGGCCAGATCATCGACGAGCTCCGCTCGATGGACTGGGTGCCGCGCTCCGTCCGCGCCCGCGCCCGCCAGATCGAGCGTGCGATCGGCGAGCTGGAGGCGCGGAGCGGCCGGGCGCCGACCGACGAGGAGATCGCGAAGAAGCTCGGCATCACCGAGGAGGAGCTCGAGGAGAGCCTCGGCGAGATCGCCCGCTCCTCGATCGCGGCCCTCGACGAGCTCTGGACAGTCTCGGGCTCGGGCGGCGACCAGGTGGCCCTCATCGACACGATCGAGGACGAGGACGCCCCCGACCCGCAGGGCACGCTCTCGGTCACCGAGCAGAAGGAGGCGCTCGCCGAAGCGATTCAGCGTCTTCCCGAGCGCGAGAAGCTCGTCGTCACGCTCTACTACTACGAGGAGCTGACCCTCCGCGAGATCGGCGAAGTGCTCGGCGTCACCGAGTCGCGCGTCTCGCAGCTCCACACGAAGGCGATCCTCCGGCTCAAGGCGCACATCGCGTCGGCCGGCGGCTCCGCTGCGGCGTAGACGAGTTCCTAGCCGCGATCCGCCGCGAAACGCGGCGATACGATGCGGCTCGAAGCGACCGAGGAGGAGACGTCCCCGATGCCTGCCACCGAGCCCACGAAGATCCGCAACATCGCCGTCGCCGGACACCGCGGTGTCGGGAAGACGTCCCTCGTCGAGGCCCTGCTCTTCGAGGCCGGCCAGACGAACCGGCTCGGCACCATCGACCAGGGGTCGACCGTCTCGGACTGGGACGAGCACGAGCAGAAGCGAGGCATGTCCCTGTCCGGCTCGCTCTGCCACCTCGAGTGGAAGGACCGCAAGATCAACCTCGTCGACACGCCGGGCGACGCGGGCTTCCAGGCGGACACGTACGCGGCGCTAAGGGTCGTCGAGGGAGTCGCCGTCGTACTCAGCGGCGTGATGGGCGTCGAGGTCAACACCTCGCGCGTGTGGAAGCGCGCCGAGGAGCAGGAGCTCTCGCGCGTCGTCTTCGTCAACATGCTCGACCGCGAGCGCGCCGACTTCTTCCGCGTGCTCGAGGCGGCGCGGCAGCAGCTCTCCGACCGCTGCGTCGCGATCCAGCTCCCGATCGGCGGCGAGCACGAGCTGACGGGAATCGTCGACCTCCTCCACATGTGCGCGTACACTGGATCCGTCGGGCGGGCGCGAGGGCGGGCCGCAGCCGATCCCCGACTCGATGGCCGACGTCGTGCAGGAGCACCGCGAGAAGCTCCTCGACGCGGTCGTCGAGACCGACGAGGAGCTGATGGCGCGTTACCTCGAAGGCGAGGAGCTCGACCCGCAGGCGGTCGCCGACGCGCTCAAGGCGGCCGTGACGCGCGACGAGCTGTACCCGGTGGCGTGCGGCGTCGCCTCCAAGAACCTCGGCACGACGGCGCTGCTCGACCTGCTCGTCGAGGGTGTCCCGTCGCCGGCGAAGAAGGGGACGACGATCGAGTTCGGCGACGCGAAGCAGGCCGTCTTCATCTTCAAGACGATCGCCGACCCGTTCACCGGCCGGATCAGCCTCTTCCGCGTCCTCGCCGGCCCGGTCACGGGCGACACGACGCTCGTCGACCCGCGCACGCACGCGAAGGAGCGGCTCGGCCAGGTGCTCACCATGCAGGGCAAGGACTCCGAGCCGGTCGAGGCGCTCGGCATCGGCGACCTCGGCGCCGTCGCGAAGCTGAAGGACGTCGTCACCGGCGACGTGCTCGTCGACCACGAGGTCGCCGTCGAGCCGCCGCACATCGACTTCCCCGAGCCGGTGATGAGCTTCGCGATCACGCCGAAGGCGAAGGGCGACGAGGAGAAGATGGCGACCGGCCTCCGCCGACTGAGCGAGGAGGATCCGACGCTGATCATGCGGCGCGACCCGCAGACCGGCGAGCAGCTGCTCTCGGGCCTCTCGCAGATGCAGGTCGAGGTCGCGGTCGACCGGCTCAGCACGCGCTTCCACGTCGAGGTCGAGCTCCACCCGCCGCGCGTCCCGTACAAGGAGACGATCCGCAAGGAGGCGCGCGCCCGGCACCGCTACAAGAAGCAGACCGGCGGGCGCGGCCAGTTCGGCGACTGCGAGATCCTCATCGAGCCGCTGCCGGCGGAGGACGGCGAGCTCGGCTACGAGTTCGTCGACAAGATCGTCGGCGGCGTCATCTCGCAGAGCTACCGGCCCGCGGTCGACAAGGGCGTGCGCGAGGCGATGGAGCACGGCGAGCTCGCGGGCGCGCCGATCCAGGGCGTCCGCGTCCCGCTCGTCGACGGGATGGAACACAACGTCGACTCCTCGGAGATGGCGTTCAAGATCGCGGGCTCGATGGCGTTCAAGGAGGCGTACCAGCAAGCGGATCCCGTCCTGCTCGAGCCGATCATGGAGCTCGAGGTGACGGCGCCCGACGACACCGTGGGCGCGGTGAACGGCGACCTCAACTCGCGGCGCGGCCGGCTGCAGGGGATGGAGCCCGCCGGCGGCATGACCACCGTGAAGGCCGAGGTGCCGATGGCCGAGATCCTCACCTACTCGCAGGCGCTGACCTCGATGACGGGCGGCCGCGGCGACTACTCGATGCACTTCCTCCGCTACGAGGAAGTCCCGACCCACGTCGCACAGAAGATCATCGAGCAGACGAAGCGCGAGCGCGAAGAGGCAAAGGTCTAGAGCGGGTCGAGTAGGCAGTCCTCCCAGCCGACGATCGAGAAGCCGAGTCGCTCGAGGATCGGGCGCGACATCTCGCCTGCGCCGACGGTGAGGATCGGCGTGCCGCGCTCGACCGCGGCGTCCCAACGAGCCCGCACGAGCGCCCGGTAGGCGCCGCGTCCACGGTGCTCCGGCTGGGTGCCGCCACCCGCGAGGTACGCGGCGGTTCGTCCGAAGCGCGCGCCGCCGTAGGCGACGACTTCGCCGTCGACGAGTGCCACGAACGAGTCGACCGCGCCGGGCTGGGACTGAAACGGCCAGTAGTGCTCCGCTTCCCGCATGACCGTTTCGCGCGTCGCCTCGTCCAGCCCCATCGAGTCGGCCAGGACCAGCCGTGCCGGGAGAAACTCCTCGAAGGTTGCCGCCGGCCGCGCGACGACGCCGGGCGGGCCCGGCGGCGGCGCCTCGAGGCAGACCATCTGCGCACCTCGCGCGTCGGCGCCCGGGAACGTCGTTCGGCCTCATTCCCAGCGTCAGCAGGCGCTGCGCGAGGCCCGCGGGCGACGCCGCCTCCGGCACGAACCAGAACGCCCTCTCCCGCTGCTCGGCTCGGTGGAGCCGCCGCACCGAGTCGACGACGTGCTCGACCTCTGACTCGTCGATGCGCTCGGGCAGCACGAGCCCGAAGCGGGAGACCGCCGGGCAGGACCACGCAAGACGCCCTCGACCTCGAAGCGGCGGGAGGGGTGTCCGGACGGGAACCCGGGCTGATCCGATTGCGGAAAGAGGACGGCGTGCCTGATCGCGTCGGAGAGCTCCACAGTGTGTAGCGTGCGGCGCGTGGCGGACGACGAGCAGACACCCGAGGCGAAGAAGGATCACGAGCCGCCCGCCGGGGCGGAGACAACCGCGCAGTGGACCGGCGGCGCGAAGCCGCTCGGCTACACGGCGACCGCGAAGTGGCTCGTCCTGCGCAAGAAGGAGAAGCCCTCCGCCGAGATCTTCTCCGTCTCGTACGTCGCGGAGGGCGGCGACCAGAGCCGGCCGGTCGCGTTCGTCTTCAACGGCGGGCCCGGCGCCTCGTCGGCGTTCCTGCACATGGGCGCGGTCGGGCCGCAGCGGGTCGACTTCCCGGCCGACGGGACGCTGCCCGGGCTGCCGCCGAGGCTCGTCCAGAACGAGTCCTCGTGGCTCGCGTTCGCCGACCTCGTCTTCGTCGACCCGGTCGGCACCGGCTTCAGCCGCATCATCGAGCCCGACGCGCAGGGCGGGGACGAGAAGAAGCCCGAGCAGCAGGGCGAGGGGAAGAAGCCGGACCCCAGACGAGTACTTCGGCCAGAAGCGCGACCTCGAGTCGATGTGCGAGTTCATGGGCCGCTGGCTGTCCGAGAACGACCGCTGGGCCTCTCCGATCTTCATCGCCGGCGAGAGCTACGGCGGCTACCGCGTCGGCCGGCTCGTGCGGATGCTGCAGGAGGAGACCGGGATCGGCCTGAACGGCGCGATCCTGATCTCGCCTGCCCTCGAGCTGACCGCGCTCGCCCGAGCGACTACAGCGTGACGACAGTGGGTCGACCTGCTGCCGACCATGGCCGGCGGCGCCGCGCTTCCACGGACGCTCGCGCGCCTTCCCGGCCGGGCACGTCCCTCGACGACGTGCGCGCGGCGCGCCGAGGAGTTCGCCGACGGCGACTTCGCGACCTTCCTCATCCGCGGCGCCTACCTCGGCGCGTCCGAGCGGGAGCGCACGCTCAACCGGCTCGCCGACTTCCTCGGTCTCGACGCTCGAGCTCGTCGTGCGGGCCGAGGGCCGTGTCAATCCGTTCTTCTACGCGCGCGAGCTGCTCCGCGACGAACGCAAAGTCGTCGGCTTCTACGACGTCACGATCACCGGCACCGATCCCTTCCCCGACCGGTTGGAGCCGGGGCGACACCGGATCCGACCCTCGCCGGGATCGGGCCGGCGTACACGGCGGCGATCAATCGCCAGCTCCGCTCGGAGATCGGCGTCCAGACCGACCGCGAGTACCGCCTGCTGAGCCTCGAGGTGAACCAGGCGTGGAAGGAGGACACGCAGCGGCACTTCTTCGCGCCGCCCGAGGGCGCGACCGACTCGTTCCGCTACGGCATGTCGCTCAACCCGCACATGAAGGCCTTCCTCACGCACGGCCACTACGACATGGCGACGCCGTACTACGCGAGCGACCGGCTGCGCAACCTGATGCGGCTCGATCCGGACACGACCGGGCGGCTGACCGTCCGCCACTTCGAGGGCGGGCACATGTTCTACGCGTGGGAGGAGAGCCGCCACGCGTTCACGGCCGCGATCGCCGACTTCGTCGCGGGCGCGCTGCGGAGCTAGAGAGTCTGGTACCAGGTACCGCGCGGAACGCGCGGTACCTGGTACCGGCCGTTGGTCTACGACTGAGTCTCAGTGGTCGCGTCCGCGCTGTCGCGCAGATGCGCGAGCACGTCGGCGATGTCCGCGAGTTGCTGCTCGAGGTCGCGCTGGAATCCCTCCAGCCGCTCGATCAGCTCGCGCGGCTCGGAAAGCCGCCGCGGAAGAACATGCGGGGGAGTCGCCCCCGGCCATGATGACGGTGATGCATGCAGTTCACCTCCTCTCCTCGTACCGGTTGAGAAAGCGGGCGGTGCGCTCTTGCGAGCGCCGCAGCGCCTCGGCCCAGTGGTCGAGCAGCCGTTCGCCCGCCGGTGCGATCGAGTAGCGACGCTTCGCGGGGCCGGGGGAGGAGTCGTCCCATTCCGAGGACACGAGCCCTTCCTCCTCGAGGCCGCGCAGGAGCCGGTAGAGGTTGCCCATCTCGATGCGGGCCTCTCCCGTCAGCTCCGGGAGCCGCTCGAGCAGGTCGTACCCGTGCGCCGGGCGCTCCCGCAGCAGGAGCAGCAGCGCCGGCTCGGCGAACCGCTCGACCCGCGCGAGGACGCGCCAGCGGCCACCGTGGTGGCGGCGTGCGCGGTGCCCTCTCACCTGGTCGCTGCTCTGGCCGCTACATGTAAAACACACATGTAAGAGACATTACCGATTGTGGATAACTCTGCGCAACCGTGGCTAGACTCGGAGGTCGATGAGGGTGACAAAGGTCGCAACGACGCGCTCGTGCGCGGTGTGCGAGCGGACGCTGCTGATGGGCGAGCGCGCCGTGAGCTTCGCTCCTACGGAGGGCGCCGAGCTCGTCGACGTCTGTCCGCTCTGCCAGGAGCTGGCGATCGAGGCGGGCTGGATCAAGGAGGGCGCGCCGACGACGCCGACGCTCGAGGGTGGTCGCCGACGCGGCCGTCGCAAGCGCAACCTCGTCGAGTTCCTCGGCCTCACCCGCTCCTCCGACGAGGACTCGCTCGCGCGGCAGGAGCCGATCCTGCGCAAGCTCTCCGACGGTGAGGTCGCGCTCCTCGAGGCCGCCGACCTCTTCAACGGCAGCGCCTACCGGCGCACCGTCGGCGGGATCGCGAAGAGCCTCGGCGAGCCGAGCGCGAGCATCGTCCCGCTTTCCGGCACGTCCGGCGAGCTGGCCGTGACCGTCGCCTGGGAGCTCTCCTGGTACCAGTACCGCGTCAGCCCCGACTCGGGCCAGCCGGTACGGCTCGAGCGGCGCGGCCACGAGCTGACCGAGCTCGACGAGGGCTTCAAGGACTGGAACGCGCAGGTTGAGGACGAGGGGCGTCTCGTCCCCGAGATCGCGCGGCTCTAGGCACTTCCACAGAAGAGGATTAGGCTCGCGCGCGTGAGCACCCGCGCGGTCGAGCGGCGGATCGTCACCGTCCTCTTCGCCGATCTCGTCGGCTTCACGTCCCTGTCCGAGCGACTCGACGCCGAGGACGTCTCGATCGTCCAGGACGCCTACTTCGAGACGGTGCGCGAGACGATCGGCCGTCACGGCGGCGTGCTCGAGAAGTTCGTCGGCGACGCGGCGATGGCCGTCTTCGGTGCGCCGCGCGCCGCCGACGACGATGCCGAGCGGGCCGTGTCCGCGGGACTCGCGCTCGTCGCGGCCGTGGAGCGGCTCAGCGTCGAGGTCGGCCTCGGCGAGGGGACGCTCCGGCTCCGCGTAGGCGTCAACAGCGGCGAGGCGGTCTACGGCGAGGCGACCGCGGAACGCGGCCCGGTGACGGGCGACACCGTGAACGTCGCCGCGAGGCTGCAAGCGGCCGCCGACCCCGGGTCCGTGGTCGTCGGAGATGTCACGGCGCTCGCCGTCGGCGAGCTCGCCGAGCTCGAGCCGCTGGCTCCGCTCGAGCTGAAGGGGAAAGCGGAGCCGGTGCGCGCGTTCCGGGTGGCCGGGCTCTATCCGGTGAGGTCCCGCGAGCGCGCGCTCGGCGACCTGCATGCGCCGCTGATCGGCCGCGGCGCCGAACTCGACCGGCTGTTGGCCGGCCTCGGCTCCAGTCCGAGCCCCGTTCTCGTCGTCGCGCCGCCCGGCGTCGGCAAGAGCAGGTTGCTCGCCGAGCTCGCGACGGCCGCCGAGACACGAGGCGCGGCCGTCCTGCGCGCGCAGCTGCGGCCGGACGTCCTGTTCCCGTTCGAGGCCGTCGCGCAGCTCGTGCGGGAGTCCGGTTTCGACGGCTCGGCCGACCAGCTCCGCCAGACCGGCCTGAGTGAGGCTCGCTCCGAGGTGGTCGCGGAGGCGCTCTCGGCGGTCCTCTCACCGACGGCCACCGAGGCCGCCGCCGAAGACCGCGAGCAGCTCTTCGCAGCCTGGCTCGACGGCCTGGACGCACTGGCGAGCGACGCACCGCTGCTCTGGCTCGTCGAGGACGTGCACTGGGCGTCGACCGACTTCCTCGCCTTCCTGTCCCGCTCGGTCGAGCGGGGCCGCGACCGGCTCGTGGTTGCGACTGGGCGTCCGAGCCTGCTCGAGCTCGCCCCGGACTGGTGCGAGACCGCGGACCTCCTCCACCTCCCGCCGCTGCCGCACACCGACGTCGCGGCGCTCGTTCAGGCGCTCGTCGGGCCGGTGCTGCCAACCGAGCTGGTCCACGCCGTCGCGGCGCGCTCCGGCGGCAACGCCTTGTTCGTCGAGGAGTTGCTGCGGGCGTGGATCGGCACCGGCGTCCTCGTGCGGGACGGTGGAAGCTGGCGGCTTACCGTCGTGCCGGAGGAAGTCGGCTTGCCGCCGACGGTGCAGGTCATCTACGCCGCCCAGCTCGACGACCTCGCTCCGCCCGCGCGGAACGCTGCACGCCGCGCTTCGGTGGCCGGCCGCCGCTTCCCGCTCGACGCGCTCCGCCCCTCGGCGTCTCCGATTCGGGGCCGGCCGTCGACGGGCTCGCGCGCCGCGCCCTCGTCGGGGAGCCGCGCGAGGATGCGGCGCTCGGGCCGACGCTGCGCTTCCGCCACGCGCTCCTCCGCGACACGGCCTACGCAGGCCTCTCGCGCGCCGACCGCTCTTCGCTCCACCACCAGCTCGCCGACTGGCTGGCGGCTCGTCCGGAGGACGTCGCGCCCTCGATCTCCGAAGCGGTCGCGCGTCACTTCGCAGCCGCGCTCGACAATGCGCCGGCGCTCGCGGCTTCGGTCGGCGGACGCTCGCGCGACGAGGTACGGCGCGAGGCGGCCGCCTGGTTCGAGCGCGCGAGCGTGGTGGCCGGCGGCGTGGCGGCCTGGGAGAGCGCCCGGACGCTCGCGGAGCGCGCACTGGAGCTCACGCCCCCGGACGAGCAGCTCGCCCGCGCGCGACGGCTCGAGCAACTCGCACAGGCCGCGGAGCACAGCGCCGGAGCGGTCGCGGCCGAGGCGCACGCACGAGAGGCATTGGAGCTCTACCGCGCGGTCGGGGACTGCGACGGGCTGTCGTCGGCAGCTCTCTTCCTCGGTCGGCTTCTGCACGCCCAGACCCGATTTGCCGAGGCGGAGCGCCTGGCCGACGAGCTGCTCGCCGAGGCTGGTGCAGAACGCGACGCGGCGACGGCCCGGCTCCTCGTCATGCACGCGCACGCCGTGCTCGGGGGGCGAGACGCGTACGAGCCTGCCGCGGACGATTGTGGGGTCGCGCTCGAGATCGCGCGGGAGCTCGGCGACACGGAGCTCGAGCTGACGGCGCTGGAGGTGGCGACGTCTCTCCGAGCGGAGCGAGGCGACAGCGATCCCGGCTGGGACGAGCTCGAGCAGGCAGCACGGAGTGCGCGGCGCTGGGCGACGGTCGTTTCGGCACTCTGCGCGCGGGCCGGTGGGTACGTCGACGACGGCCCAGCGGAGGTGGCGTTGCTCGTGGCGCCTGCCGTGACCCTGGCAGAAGCGCATGGACTCGTCGAGCAGGAGGCCTGGTGCGACTACGTGCTCGCGGAGGCGGACCTCGGTGCTGGCCGCTGGGACGAGTCCCTCGAGCACGGCTTGCGCGCGATCGCGGTCGGCGAGGAGCGTGGCTTCAGCCGGATCGTCTACCGCAGCTGGTTCGTGCTCCTACCGATCGCGGCGGCAAGAGACCGCATGGACTTGCTCCGTCGCGCGCGGACGACGTTTCCCGCCTGGGGCGAGCCAGGTCCGTCGGACTCGACCTATGCGCGGGTTGTCGTCACGGCGGCGCAGCTGCGGTTCGCGACGGCGGGCCTCGATGCGGCATTCGTGCCGGAGGTCGAGTGGGTACTGCCGTCGTTCGACCTCGACCACGGTGGCCCGAGCTGGCTCATGGCGATCGAGACGATCGTGGAAGCGTGGCTCGCCACCGGCGACGATCGAGGAGCAGAACGGGCTCTCGACCGGATGCGGGCGAGCCTAGGGGACTCGCCGACGTCCCGGCTCGCGGCGGCGGTCGGAACGCTGCTTCGCGCCCGGCTCTACGCCGCCCGGCAACGTCCCCTCGACGCGGTGGACGCGGCAGGCCGCGCGCTTGACCTACTCGGCGAGAACGGCGCCTGGTGGCGCGTGAAGGCGATCCGCCTGCTCGAGGCAGTGGGCGAGGCGGACGCCGACCTCGTCGCGGTCGCCGACGAGCTCGCGGCGCAGCTCGGGATCGTCTAGCCGCTGCCGGGGAAGGTCCCGAGCGTGAGGTGCACGGTCTTGTGCGCTCCACGCTGCGTCGTGACTTCGAGCGTGACCGTCGTCCCCGGCTTCAGCTCCGAGACGACGCTCGTGAAGTCGTCGACGGTCGGCGTCCGACTGCCGTTGACCGACGTGATCAGGTCGCCGGAGACGAGCCCCGCCTTGGCCGCCGGCCCGCCCGCCGTGACGCTTTGGAGGAGGACACCGGCGCCGTTCGTGTCCCCGATCTCGACGCCGAGATAGGCGCGATGCGAGTTGACGACGTGGCCGAAGCGGATGATCTGCGTCGCGATGTCCTTGACGAGGTTGCTCGGAATGGCGAAGCCGATGCCCGGCGCCGCGGTCCCGCCGAGCTCGGGATCGGTCGCGGCGAGCGTGGGGATCCCGACCACGCGTCCCTCGAGGTCGGCGAGCGCCCCGCCGGAGTTGCCGGGGTTGATCGCGGCGCTCGTCTGGATCATCAGCGGCAGCGCGACGCCGTTCCCCTCCGAGACGCCCTGGCGGAAGGCGCTGACGATGCCTTCGGTGACGCTCGAGCGCAGTCCCAGCGGGTTGCCGATCGCGATCGCAAAGTCGCCGACCTCCAGCTTGCTCGAGTCCGCGAACGCCGCCGGGGTGAGCTTCGCCCCGGAGACGTGGAGGATGGCGAGGTCGTCCGGGGCGAAACGGCCGACGAGGGACGCGCCGTAGGGGTGCGTTCCGGCGGTCACCGTGTATGGGCCACCGCCGGCGACGACGTGGTTGTTCGTGACGATGTCGCCGTTCGTGTCGAAGACGACGCCCGAGCCGAGACCCTCGGGATTCTGGATCTGGACGACGGACGGCGACAGCTCGTGCACGACGGCCGTGATCGCACGCTGGAACGCGAGCGCGGCCGCCTCGGGCTGGAGGTGCGCATGACTCGTCTGCGGAGGGCTGTGCGAGGACGTGCCGCCGCCGCCGAGCGACACGGCCGCGACGACCGCTCCGGCGACGGCCGCTCCTGCCAGCGGCGCGAGCCACCAGATGTGCCGGCGGAGCATCTGCCCCTTATACCCGGGGCCTCGGCTCTGCCCGCCGGTTTCCGTCCTACAATCAGCGGGCCATGATCTATTGCGTCATTCCCCGGGAGCTCGCCGACGAGCTCTACGACAAGATGGTCGAGTACTACAAGGACAACCCGAACGTGACGGTCATCGTCGATCGCCGCGACGGGCCGGACCGCCGCAAGGAAGGGGAACAGCGGCTCGAGAACGTGGAGCAGCGCACGGTGCGCGACCGCCGCCGCGCCCATCCGGGCAGGTTCCCGGACACCGAATAGCTCGCGAAGCCGGCGCTTCGCTCGCTGGGTCACCGCGGAACGCTCCGCGTTTCCGCGGTTCGAGAAGGAACTGCGCGGGCCGCAAAGCGCGGTTTCCGGCCCGCTTGGTGCTGTTTTGCTTCAAGGCTCTGTGGGGCGGGAGGGTTGTGTCGTGCGCTCGCGCGCGGCGGAGGCCGGCGCGAGCGCGGTCCGGCCTGCGGCTAAGTCACCGCTGTCGCGGCTGTCTTAGCCTCCGGCCTTTTGTGCTGCTTGGTTTGAGCGTTTCGAGCCTCTGTGGCGTCGAGGCGGCGGCGTAACGCTGGCGTTACGGCGCCGCGGACGGCACAAGCGTCTGAGCTTCCGCAAACCCAATGTGCCCTCAGCACGGAGCGAACGGGAGACCGCGTCTCCCGTTCGCGCAGTTCCGTAGCCCCCGAGCGAAGAGCGAAGCTCTGCGCTCGGAAGGTGAGCTAGGCTCGCCGCATGGCCACGACGACGAGCGCGAACTTCAAGAACTTCATCGGCGGCGAGTGGGTGGACGCCGCCTCCGGCGAGACCTTCGAGAGCACGAGCCCCGCGACCGGCGAGACGATCGGCGTCTTTCCGCGCTCGGGCGCAGAGGACGTCGACCGCGCGGTCGCGGTGGCGAAGGAGGCGTTCGCGGAGTGGCGGCTCGTGCCGGCTCCGAAGCGCGGCGAGATCCTGTTCGGCCTCGCGCGGCTGCTCGAGCAGGAGAAGGCCGCGCTCACCAACCTGATGACGCACGAGATGGGGAAGGTGAAGGCCGAGGCGGGCGGCGACGTCCAGGAGGCGATCGACATCACCTACTACATGGCCGGCGAGGGCAGGCGCCTCTTCGGCCACACCACGCCGTCCGAGCTACGCGATAAGTGGAACATGAGCGTTCGCCAGCCGATCGGCGTGGTCGGCGCGATCACGCCGTGGAACTTCCCGGTCGCGATCCCGTCGTGGAAGATGATCCCGGCGCTCGTCTGCGGGAACACCGTCGTGCTCAAGCCGGCGACCGACACGCCCGCGCTGGCCGAGCGCTTCGTCGAGCTGCTCGCCGAGGCGGGGATCCCGAGCGGGGTCGTCAACATCGTCCACGGCGGCGGCGCCACGGTCGGCGAGCGGATGGTTCGCCATCCCGACGTCCGCGTGATCACGCTCACGGGCTCGCGCGAGACGGGGGTCGAGGTGCTGAAAGGCGGCCGCCGAGACGCTGACGCACGTCCACCTCGAGCTCGGCGGCAAGAACGCGATTGTCGTGCTCGACGACGCCGATCTCGAGCTCGCGGTCGACGGGATCCTCTGGTCGGCGTTCGGCACCTCGGGCCAGCGCTGCACCGCCGCGTTGCGCGTGATCGTCCAGAAGGCGCGCTACGACGCGCTCCAGTCGCGCCTCGTCGAGCGCGTCGAGAAGCTCTGGCTCCGCCCCGGGCTGGGAGGACGACACCGACATCGGCCCGGTCATCAAGCAAGACCTGAACGGAACCAAGCAGATGGAAGAAG
>CAVREH010000002.1:0-11473 GCA_963720065.1 uncultured Actinomycetes bacterium | reverse complement strand
TGGAGGCCGTATATCAAAAGAAATAGAAATGGCGAGATAAGAATGCCCTGAGAGACTAAAGTCAAGCAGCGAGCCGCTCGGCTTTTCACCCTGCCCCCTTGCCGCCTGTCCTGCCGCGTCTTCAGAAACGGAAGCTGATGCTAGACGGGTGACAACACCGCGGCAGCGAGTTGGTTGGGAGCGAATCCAATCAATAATTCAATGTCCAAATGATGGATGATCGCGAGGCTGCGACGGGGCCCATGGATTCAACGGACCTTGTGTGCGTGTGGAGTGGAACGTGTTGGTATTTGGTGTTGGTGCGGGTGCGGATGGAGGAGAGAGCTCGAGGAGGGGCGAGTTAGGATTTAGGGGCCCCGGGAACCTTCTCCTCCATCGCCCGCTTCATGAACTCGAGTGCCGGGCAGCCGAGGAAGGTCGGGGTGAACTCGATCCGGACATGTCCGTTCTCGACATCGACCGAGCGGATGACTCCGAGGTCGACGAGCGAGACGACCGGGATCTCCGGGTCCGGGATCTCCTCGAGCGCCTCCCAGACCCGAGCCTCCGCTACCACTGCGCTCCCGCCGACGCGGAGCGCCGCACCATCGTCATCTCTTCCCAGAGCGGAGCGAGCTCGTCGGTGTGCGCGCCGCGCTCGATCGCCTCGACCTCGACCAGGCCGACCCGTGCGACGAGCTCGCCGCGCAGCTCGGCCGGAAGGACGCCGAGCGCGTACGGCCACAGCTCCTCGACCGCCGCCTGGAAGCGCGGCTCGTTGCGCAGCCGGTCGTGCCACATCTCGGCGTGCATGCGGTGGTACGCCTCCTCGCGGTCGATCTTCGCCGCGAGGCCCGCGACCGCGGGATCGGCGTCGTCCTTCAGCGCCGTGATCCTGATCTCGTCGGCGACCTCGTACAGCCAGCGGCGCGCGATCGTGTGCGCCCACTCGAGCAGATGGAGCTCGACGAGCGGTGCGCAGCGGTATTCGTCGAGCTTGCGGTCGAAGGCGAGCGCGTCGGGATCGTCGGACAGAAGCGAGTAGACCGCGCGCGCGTGGCCGATCTCGTTCTGCGCGATCGAGGAGAAGGCGACGTCCTCCTCGAGCATGGGCGCGATGCCCGTCCACTCGGAGTCGCGCCAGCCGAGGACGAGCTCGTCGTCAGCCAGCCCCAGCAGTGCCTGCTCGTTCACGAGCCTCCTTCAGGCGAGCCTTGATCGAGTAGCCGTCGACGCGGCGGTACTTGAGGCCGAACTCGTCGGCCCAGTCCTCGACGTCGCGGATCGCGGCGCGCGGGACGAGCCAGAGCGCGACCGACTCGCCGCGGCGGCCGTACTGCTCGCGCGCCCAGGCCTCTGCAAAGTCGGCGTCGGGCGCGACGACCGAGCCGGCGTGCTCGAACGCCGCGCCGCGCCTCTCCTTGCGGAAGACCTCCCAGACCGCGTGCTCGCTCATGCGGCCAGTGCGTCCCTGACCCACTGCTCGCGCTCGAGGAAACCGCGACGAAAGGCGAGCCGCTCTGCGGTCTTCGGGCCGTGTCCGGTGACGACGTGCTTGAGCTCGTCCCAGTCGGGCTCGGTGTACTCCCAGACGCCGTCGTCGCGCCTGCGCAGCTTCGGGTCCGGCACCGTCAGCCCCAGCTCCCGGATCTGCGGGACGTAGCCCTCGAGGAACTGCTGCCGCGCCTCCTCGTTGCCCTGCGACTTGATCCGCCACAGGAACATCGGGTCCTCGTCGGCCGGGATCGGGTTGCCGTGGAACTGCATCAGCGGCCCCCACCAGCGGTCGAGCGCCTCCTGCACGAGCTCGAACTGCTCGGGCGTGCCGGTGACCATGGCGAGGATCACGTCGCGCCCGTGGAGGATGTGGAACGACTCCTCCCAGCAGATCTTCTTCATGATCCGCGCGTACGGCGCGTACGAGCACTTGAGCAGCGCCTTCTGGCTGATGATCGCGGCCGCGTCGACGAGCCAGGCGATGACGCCGACGTCCCCCCAGGTCTTCGTCGGGTAATGGAAGACGTTGTGGAACTTCGCCTTGCCGTCGACGAGGTCGGCGAGGCACTGCTCGCGCGGCTTGCCGAGATCCTCGACCACGCGGTAGATGAGCTGCGCGTGGCCGACCTCGTCCTGCACCTTCGCTGTCAGTGCGAGCTTGCGCTGGAGCGTCGGGGCACGGAGGATCCACTCACGCTCGGGCAGGACGCCCATGAGCTCGGAGTTGCCATGCATCTCGATGAACTTGATCAGCTTCCGCCGGTAGTCCTCCGGCATCCAGTCGGCCGTCTCGACCTGGCCGCCTGCCTGGACGTACTCGAGAAATGCCTGCTCATCCTGGGGAATCTCTACCGCCGCCACACAGCACCGCCTTCCGAACGATCGTTAGTTTTCTGATTGTAGATGTCCGCGCGCCGCACCGAGCTGACCCGCACCGCCGCCCGCCTCTTCGCTGAGAAGGGTTACCACGGCACGTCGATCGGCGATCTCGCCGAGGCGATGGGCGTGCAGAAGGGCTCGCTCTACGCGCACATCGAGTCGAAGGCCGACCTGCTCTGGGAGGTGGCGCGCGAGGGCTCGGTCGCCTTCCACGCCGCGCTCGACTCGGTGCCCGACGAGGGGCCGGTGGTCGAGCGGATCCGGGCCGCGCTGCGCGCCCACCTGCGGGTGGTCGCCGAGCAGCTCGACGTCGCCACCGTGTTCGTGCGGGAGTGGCGCTACCTCGAGGGCGAGCGGCGGGAGGAGTTCGTCGCCGAGCGCCGGCGCTACGAGGAGCGGTTCCGCGCGCTCTTCCGCGAGGGCCGCGAGCTCGGCGAGCTGCGCACCGATCTCGACGACGCGACGGCCGCGTTGCTCGCGCTGTCGGCCGCGAACTGGGCCTTCACCTGGCTCCGCGCGGACAGCGACACGGACGAGCTGGCCGACCGCTTCACGGCGCTCCTGCTCGACGGGATGCGCGGCTACGCCTCGCGATGAGAGCGACGCTCGTCGTCAACCCGTTCGCGACCCGCGTCAGCGAGGAGCGGCTCGCCGAGGTGCGCGCGGAGCTCGAGCGCGTCGCCGACGTCGACGTCGTCCTCACCGAGCACCCCGGACACGGGACCGAGCTCGTGACGGAGGCCGGCCGCGGCGGCGCCGAGGCGATCGTCGTCTTCTCCGGCGACGGCGGCTTCAACGAGGCGCTGAACGGGCTCGAGTCGGACATCCCGATCGGCTTCCTACCCGGCGGAGGCACGAGCGTGTTCTCGCGGGCGCTCGGCCTGCCGCGCGATCCTGTGGTGGCTGCGCGCCAGGTCGCGGATGCGTTGTCGGCCGGCCGGGCGCGCCGGATCTCGCTCGGCCGCGTGAACGGACGGCGGTTCGGCTTCGGCTCGGGCCTCGGCCTCGACGCCGAGATGGTTCGGCGGGTGGACGACCTCGGCCGCCGCGACGACGGTCGGCGACCCGGTGACCTCGCGTTCATCGTCGCGCTCGTCAGGGCGATCGCTGCCAGGCGCGGCCGCCTCGAGCCGCAGTTCGAGATCGCCGGCTTCGGTCGGGCCGCGGCCGCCTTCGTCGCGAACGGCAGCCCGTACACGTACGCCGGAGGGGTCCCCATGACGATCGCGCGGGGAGCCACGTTCGAGCAGGGGCTCGACCTCGTCGCAGCGGTCGGGACGACGCCGGTCTCGGTGGCGCCCGCCGTCGTCCGCGTCCTCAGCGGCCGGGTGCGCGGCGATCGTTTCCTGCGCGGGCACGATCTCGACCGGATCGAGATCACCTGCGATTTCCCGTTGCCGCTGCACGCCGACGGCGAGGATCTCGGGGACGTCGAGCAGGTCGTCTTCGAGGCCGAGCGCGACGCGGTCTCGGTGCTCGTCTAGTAGCTCAGGTAGCCCAGGGAAGCCAGGCGACGTCGACGACGTCGAGCTCGTGGAAGATCCGCTGGGCCTCGCGCGCGTCCTCGTCCGACCCGGTCAGCTTCGCCCGTGCCCGCAGCGTCAGCGCCTGCTCGTACAGCATCCCGCCCTCGCGCGCGATGCGCAGGCTCTCCTCGAGCTCCCGCGCAGCCGCCTCGGGCTGCCCACCGAGCCCGAGCGCGTGCCCACGGACCCGATGGAGCAGCGCCTGCGCCGCCGGCGGGGCCGATGTGCCGGTGATCGCCTCGGTCTCGGCGACGGTGGCGAGCGCGAGCTCGGCGTCGCCGGCGAACAGTGCGGCTTCGGCGAGGCGCGCCTGGATCTCGACCACGAAGCTGCCTGCATCGATCTCCCGCAGAGCCGAGGCCGCCCTGGTGAGGAGCTCACGCGCCTCGTCCGGACGGCCGGCCCGGGCGGCGGCGCGGCCGAGGTTCGCATCCGCGACGGCGGTCATCAGCCGTGAGCCCGCCGCCTCGCAGATCGCGCGGACCTCGCGCAGCTCGGCCTCGGCTCCGTCGATCCGGCCCTGGTCGGAGAGGATCTCGGCGATGTTGTTCGCGATGGTCGCCGCACCGACGACGTCGCCGATGCGCTGGCGGGCCTCTCTGCTCCGGGTGTAGAAGCCGAGCGCCTCGTCCCAGCGCCCCTCGTAGTAGGCGTCGATCCCGAGGTTGTTCAGGGCGTTCGCCTGGCCGAGCAGGTCGCCGAGCTCCTCGTAGATCGGCAGCGCGAGGTCGCGCACCTCGTGGCGTTTCGGGCTGCCGAGCGAGGTGTAGGCGAGGTGGACGAGGTAGTAGGCGTGAGCGAGCTCCTCGAGCGCCCCGGCGGCGCGCGCGTCCTCGATCACCCGCTCGGTCCACTCCACGCATTCCTCGAACGCGCCCTGGCGGAACCGGGCAGCGGCATAGCCGAGCGAGAGCCTGAGCTGGTGGAGGATCAGGGTCGGGCTCTCGAGCTCGTCGGCACGGCGGAGGCCTCGCTCGTACCAGCGGAGCGCCTCGGCGTAGTGCCCCTCGTTCTCGCGGAGGCGGCCTTCCTTGAAACAGAGGCCCGCGAGCGCGTCCGGGTCGTGGCGGAGCCGGGCCCGCGCGTTCCGGTAGGCGAGCCGAGCCTCCCCGTAGTCGCCGCCGAGCTCCAGCACGTCCGCCAGCGCCTCCCACGCCCGGCCGACCTCGGCGGGCGAGAGCGACTCCAACGAGGGAGCTGCGGCGAGCGCGCGCCGGTACAGCTCGGCTGCGTCCACGTTCGCGAACTTCGCCCGCGCGCGCTCGGCCGCAAGCAGCGAGAAGCTCCACGCCTCCTCGTGCCGGTCCGCGAGGGAGAAGTGGAGCGAGAGCGTCTCGGCCACCTCCTCCTCGTCGGCGGCGGTCTCGGCCACGACCTCGGCCACGCGAGCGTGCAGCTCGCGCCGTCGCCGGAACGACAGGCCTTCGTAGGCAGCGTCGCGGATCAGCGCGTGGCGGAAGTGGAAGGTGCCGGCGGCGTACGGGTCGCGCTCGACGAACTCGGTCAGGCGGTCCCAGGACTCGGAATCGAGGGCCGCGTCGGGATCGTCCTCGAGCACGCGCCTCACGAGCTCGCTCGAGAAGCTCGCGCCGAGGACGGAAGCCCACCGCAGCAGCGCCCGGTCCGCCGGGGCGAGGTTGTCGATCCGGCTGGTGACGACGCCCTCGACGCTCTCGGGCAGCGCCTCGAGCCCCTGCTCGGAGCCGCGCGTGGCGGCCACGAGCTCCTGCACGAAGAGCGGGTTGCCTCCCGCGCGCTCGGTGATCGCGGCCAGCTCCTCGGGCGGGAGCTCCTCCGCAGCGGCAGAGAGCGCCAGCTCGTGCGCATCGGCCTCGGGCAACGGATCGAGGCGGAGCGACATCGCCGGCACCGGCGGGTTGCCTTCGGCTGCGACGAAGCCGCCGTCCGTCGGCCTGCGGGTCGCGCAGACGAGCCAGGGCTTGGTGGCGACGCGGCTGCCGAGGTGCCGGAGGAGGTCCGAGGAGGCCTCGTCCATCCAGTGCACGTCCTCGAAGAGGAGGAGCGTCGGCGGCTCGAGCAGCTCGCCGAGCACCGTCTCGACGACGCCGTGCAAGCGGGCGCGCCGGAAGGCGGGCTGGAGGTCGTCGGCTTCCTGGGTCGAGTGCACCGGCGTGTCGATCACGTCGGCCACCAGCGGCGCCCACGGCACGAGGTCGCGGTCGATCTGCTCCAGCCGGCCGGAGAGCGCGACCGAGTTGGCTTCCGGATCGCCGTCGACCGTGACGTCGAGCAGCCCTCTCAGCAGCTTGCGGAACGGGTGGTACGGAGTCGTGGCCTCGTACTGCTCGCAGGCGGCGGACACCAGGGTGAGCCCCTCGGCCCGGTCTCGGAGCTCCTCGACGATGCGCGACTTGCCGATGCCGGCGTCCCCGACCAGCTCGACGAAGCTGCCGAAGCCCATGCGCACCGGCACGAGCGCGGCGTCGAGGACGGGCAGCTCGCGCTGGCGGTCGACGAGCGGCAGCTTCTTCGGCGACTCGCGCTCCCGCGCGCCCGTCACCTCGCCGACCGACACCGCCTCGACGGGAGCTGCCTTCCCTTTGAGGGTCAGCGCCCCGACCGGCCGGGTGGCGAAGAGGGTGCGCGAGCGCTCGAGGAGGTCGGGCGTCGTCCAGATCGAGCGCGCGTCGGCTTTGGCCATCAGCCGCGCGGCGAGCGCGGCAGTGCCGCCAAGAATCGTGAACGCCTGGCGGTAGGGCGGCCCGATGCGGCCCGCGAAGACGTTGCCCGCGGCGACGCCGACGTGCAGCGGGAGCCGGGTCTCGGCGTCGACCGCGGCGCGCACCGTGCGCAGCAGCCGCTCCTCGTCCTCGCCGGCGGTCGTCGGCACGCCCGCGACGAGGATGATCCGCCCGCCGACTGCGTCGATGTCGCTTTCGAGGAAGCAGACGCCGTGCGCCGCGGCCGTCTCCTCGAGCGCGTCGACGACCTCTTCGACCGCCTCGCTGTCCAGCGCCTCTCCTTCTCCGCCGAACCGGACGAAGGCGACCGCCGCCTGGCGGTGCTCGCTCTCGACGCGCCCGGCGACCAGGTGGGCGCGAAGCTCCTCGGGGATGCAGCCGAGGACGTCGAGCCCGGTGGAGTCGGGCAGCCCGGCGATGCCGGTGAACGCGACCGGCGGCGGCAGGACGAGCAGCGTGCCCGCTCCCTTGCGGTCGCCCAGCGACGCGGCGGCGAGCTGAGCCGCGGTCGCGTCGCTCACCGCGATCTCGCCGGCCTCGGCCGTGTCTTCCATCTCGACGGTGACGACGGCGTCGGGGCCGGCGACGATCAGCTCGCGGTGGCGGCTGCCGACGAGGAAGAAGTCGAAGTCGCCGCTGTGGACGCCGACGTGCATCCGCAGCTCGACGGGGCCGACCGAGGTCTCGAGCGGGCCGAGCGCGGCGAGCGAGTCGCGCATGCCCCAGGCCGCGGCGCAGGCCCGGGCCGCGTGGGCGTCGCCGTCGAAGAAGAGCAGGAGCGCGTCGCCGCCGAGCTTGACGAGCCCGCCGCCGAGCTCGTACGCGACCGCGAGGAGCCGGCCGAACGTGGCGCTCATGACGTCGGTCACCTCCTCGGCGCCGAGCCTTCCCTTCGGCGCGAGTCGCTCTGACATTGCGGTGAAGCCGGAGACGTCGACGAAGGCCATCGTCCCGTTCAGGGCGCGATGCCGCTCGTCGGGCGCGTCACGCAGCCACTCGAGCGTGATGCGAGGCAGATACGGGACTACCGCGGCGTCGCCCGCTTCCACCTCGGTTTTGTCCTCTCGTACCCCCACGTCCCGATTGTGCCGCTATTGACAAGAAACGGGAAGGGGCGCATTCTCCGACGCAGGATCGGGTGGTTCCGGTCAAGCGGTAGGGGGCGAGGGATGGCGGTTCGGAAGGTGCGGCATGTTCTGATGCGCTCGACGTGGGTCGGGGCGCTCGTCGTGCTGTTCGTGCTCGTCGCGTTTCCCGCGACCGCGTCGGCGGCCGGGAACACGATCGTCGTCACTACGACGGCAGACGGCACGGACACCGGCTGCTCCTTGCGCAACGCCGTCCTCGCGGCGAACACCAACCAGCCCGTCGCAGATTGCAGTGCCGGTTCCTCGAGCGGCTCGGACACGATCGATGTCCCCGCCGGAACGTATGACCTCAGCGCCGGCGAGCTCGTGATCCCGACCGACATGAACATCGTCGGCGCCGGGGCGCGCTCGACAATCCTCGACGGCGGTGCCGAAGGCCATCGGGTCATCGACATCCCGTCCGGCACCGTGACGATCGGCGGTGTCACGATCAAGAACGGGAGCACCCTCAACGGAGGCCAAGACCCGAGCGCGGGCCAGGGCGGCGGAATCTGGGTCGACCCCCCGGCGTCGTTGACGCTCCAGGACTCCACGGTGAGCTACAACGAGGCAGACATCTCCGGCGGCGGTATAGATAGCGCCGGGTCGCTCACGATCGACCGGAGCACGATCGAGAACAACACGACGGGCACGGGCGGGTCCGGGGCGGGAATCTACGACTCCGGCCCGAGCTTCTCGATGACGAACAGCACGGTCATGCTGAACGCCGCGCAGGGCAGCGGCGGCGGCCTCTTCCTCGCGGGCATGAGCACGCTCACGAACGACACGATCGCGAACAACCAGGCGAACATCCTCGGCGGAGGAGGTGTCGGGGGCGGGATCGCGGTCGGCGCCATCGACCCACACACGGTCTATCTCACGAACACGCTGCTGGCCGGGAACCTGCAGCACGGCAACCCCGTCAACTGCTCGGACAGCCTCGCGTCGCAGGGCGGCAACCTCGCCGACGACTCGAGCTGCGGATTGGGCGCGAGCGGCGACCAGGAGAACGTCGACCCGCAGCTTGCTCCGGTCGACTCCGGCTTCCCGACGGACGTGCTCCCGCTCTTGCCCGGCAGCCCTGCGATCGACGCCGGCGACGACCTGGCTTGCCCGGCGGTCGACCAGCGCGGCGTCTCGCGGCCGCAAGGGCCGGACTGCGACATCGGCGCCTACGAGTTCGCAGCGCAGAACGATTACTTTGTCTCGACACCGCAGGAGCTCCACGACGCGCTTGCGGGCGCGAACGCGGATGGCGTTCCCGCGACGATTCACATCGCTGCGGGCCAGTACGACCTCGGAAACACGACCGGGACGGCGGACGTCGAGCCGCAGGAGGGAGCCCCGATCACGCTCGAGGGTGCCGGCGCGAACTCCACCGTCCTCGACGGGGACAACACAGCGTCCGATGTCGTCGACGTGAGCGGATCGGACAAGACGACGATCGAGGATCTGACGATCCAGAACGGCACGGACGACGGCGTCTACAACAACGGCGACACGCTCGTCCTCCGGGACAGCGTTGTACGGGACAACGCCTCGCTCGGGGTCGAGACGATCAGCGGTCTCGAGATCTCGGGCAGCACGATCTCCGGGAACGGGAATCCCGAAGCCAATTTCGAGAACAACGGCGGCATCTACGTCGAGTCGCCCGGGTTCACTGCGGTCAACACGACGATCGCAAACAACAACGGCCACGGGATCGGCCTCGACTACACCAACGGCGGCGACGCGAGCCTCAACAACGTGACGATCGCCGGCAACCTCGACGACGGGATCGCGATGTTCGACGGGATCAGCATCGCGAACACGATCATCGCCGGGAACAACACAGCGGGGAGTGAGGGCGGAGGGGACTGTGAGAACGCGCAGGGGAACGTGACGTCGAACGGTCACAACCTCGACAGCGACTCGAGCTGCGCATTCACCGATCCGAGCGACCTGCACGCCGACCCACAGCTCGGTCCGCTGCAGGACAACAGCGGTCCGACGCCTACGATGGCGCTCGCTTCTGGCAGTCCGGCCCTCGACGCGGGCAACGACACGAACTGTGAGTCGGTCGACCAGCGCGGCTTCAAGAGGCCGCAAGGCCCGCATTGCGACATCGGCGCATACGAGCTCCTCCCGACCTCGTTCGTCGTGACGAACACGAATGACTCCGGCTCGGGGAGCCTCCGGCAGGCGATTGCCGACGCCGACAACGCAGCGGGCGGACCGATCACGTTCAACATTCCCGACGTCACCTCGCCGACGATCACGCTCAGCTCGCCGCTTCCGCCGATCACGGTTCCGGTGACGCTCGACGGAACCTCCCAACCAAACACGCCGGAAGGCGCGCCGGGCGTGACGATCGTTCCCGGCCCCGACATCGTCTCCGGCCCGCTGCTCGATCTGACCTCGGGCTCCGGCGGCTCCACGGTGCACGGGCTCGCGTTCGGCGGCAACGTCAGCGACAGCGGAACGACCGCGATCAGCGTCGAGTCGGACAACGACACCATCACGGGCAACTGGATCGGCGTGGCAGCCGACTCGAGCGTCATCGGTGGGGGCGCCGTCGGCATCGACGTCACCGGCAGCCACGACACGATCGGCGGCGGGGCCATACGGCGACGCGAACCTCATCGCCTACGCCGTCCCAGGACGCGATCTCGATCGAGTCGCCCGACGGGGAGACGCCGACCGTCGGGAACGTGATCCAGGGGAATCGCATTGGCTTCCTGCCCGACGGAACGCCGGGTCCGGGAGGCGGCAACGGGATCTCTGTCGAGGACTCGACGAACACCGTGATCGGGAACGACAACCTCCCGGGCGAGCTCGGGATCGTCCAGAAGAACCCCCAGCTGGGCAACGTGATTTCCAACGGCGCCGGCGAGGCGATCGACCTTCGCGGCGGCTCGACCGGGACGATCGTCGCCGGGAACTTCATCGGCGTCGACCGAGATGGCACCCTGACGAACCCGAACGCGGACGGTATCGCCGTCTTCGGCTCGTCGGGCAACCAGTCGGACCCGGGAACACGATCGCCAATGCGACCAACGACGGCGTTGCCGTCCTCGGCGGCGAGGCCGGCGCTGCAACGGGGAACCGGATCGTGGCGAACTCGATCTATGGCAGCGGCAACCTCGGCATCGAGCTCGAGGACGCGAACAACAGCATTTCAGCGCCCGTGATCACGTCGGTTTCGGGGTCGACCATCTCCGGAACGTTCTCGGCCTGGGACCCGTCTACATCGAGCTCTTCGTCAACCCGTCCTGCAACGCACCGTACGCATCGGGAGCCGGGAAGACCTACATCACCTATGTCAGCGCCTCACCGGGAGTCCCGTGAGTTGGTATGCCCATGTCATCGAAAGTCTGTGGGCCGTTTTTCATTAGTTTACTAGATTGAGGTTGATCCTCGCGGTGTCCTGGCAAGGGTCGCGAGTGCTGATTTCGACGAGCGTTCGGGGGGGATGAGCGTACTCGGGTGCTGCTACGATATTCTGGATATGGGAGTGTAGACGGGTATTCACCCCCTAGAGTGTTTGGGTAAAGGAGATTAGAAAAATTAGATATTGCGCTCGTCTTTTTGGTAGTGGTCTATCAACCTTCGTTTCAATTGTCGGCGGCAATATCACATGTTTCTCCTGGGAATGCTCTGGCCTTTTACCACGTTGAGAACCGTACTGTGACCGGATTTGGTGATTGCTGTCTGTTCATAGTCCTCTTTCAAGAGCGTCTTCTGTTGTGAAATACTGTCAAGCCTGCTCACGGCATCTTTCCTT
>CAVREH010000001.1:0-34287 GCA_963720065.1 uncultured Actinomycetes bacterium | reverse complement strand
GGGATCCGGGTCGACGCCCGCGAAGACGCCGCCCCAGATCGCGTCTCGGTACGCCCAAGCCGTGTCGTCGTTCGGGACGCGCGCCGCCGCTCCGTCGATCGCGTAGAGGTGCATCGTCGACTTCCACGTCGGCATCTGCGGGCCGTACTCGGCGTGCACGGCGATCGCCTCGTCCGAGATCTCCCGGAGGAACTCCCCACGCCAGTACCACTGGTCGCCCGGCGGGTAGACGCCGTCGAAGGCCGTGTTCCACGCCGGCACCGGCACGGGCGCGATCCCGTCGAGCAACGGCTTGCCGAAGGCACGCGCGGCACGCAGGGCGTCGGACTCCTCCTCGCCCGCCTGCGTCCAGACGACGCCGCAGACCTTGCGGAGGTACAGCTCCTCCGGGAACGGCGGGCCCGGCGGAACCGACAGAAAGGCAAAGAACCCGCTGAGCTCGTCGGGTGCCGCCGGTAGGAAGTCCCGGTACCACGCCAGGAGCTCGGCGGCGTCGCCGATGTCGTACAGCACCGGCCCCGCAAGGACGGTACTGGCGGGATGGCAGCGGAACGAGAACGAGGTCACGACCCCGAAGTTGCCGCCACCGCCGCGCAACGCCCAGAAAGCTCCGGCTCGCGCTCGGCGTCGGTCTGGACGATCGAGCCGTCTGCGAGCACGACCGTGGCCGCAACGAGGTTGTCGATCGTGAGACCCATCCCCCTCGTCAGGTGCCCCATGCCGCCTCCGAGCGTCAGTCCGCCGACGCCGGTGGTGCCGATGATCCCGACCGGCACGGTCAGCCCGTGCTGATGCGTGGCCTCGAGCAGGTCCTTGAGCAGCGCGCCGCCGCCGACGCGCACCATCCGCGCGGGCGCGTCGACCTCGATCGCGTCCATCGCCGAGAGATCGATCACCAATCCGTCGTCGACCGAGCCGAGGCCGGCGCCGTTGTGGCCGCCGCCTCGAACGGCGATCCGGAGGTCGTGCTCGATCCCGTAGCGCAGGGCTGCGGCGACATCCCCTTCGTCGCTGCAGTACGCGATCGCGGCGGGCCGCCTGTCGATCATCCCGTTGAAGAGCGCCCGCGCCTCGTCGTAGTTCGCGTCCGCAGGCTGGACGACCAGGCCCTTCAACGTCGACGCGAGGCCCTCGACTGAAACAGCCATCATCTCCTCCCGTGTTGGTTACGGCGACTCTACGCCGTCGATTCGTCTCCTACTAGACGCCGAGCAGCCGCACTTCCTCGCGCCGCTCGCGGGCGAAGAAGTGGATGCCGTCGACGAACCGCACCCAGTTGCAGCGCGTGCACATGAGGAGCGAATGCGTGCGGGCGCTGTCGGCGAGGAAGCGGACGCCGCGCAGCAGATCGCCGTTCGAGACGCCGGTCGCCGCGACGATCACCTCGCCCGGCGCGAGATCCTCGGTGCGGAAGACGCGCTCGTAGTCGACGATCCCGGCCTCCCGCAGCTCGTCGATCTCGCCGCGCGCGACGTCGGCCAGAACTGCGCCTGCAGCTCGCCGCCGAGACAGCGCAGCGCGGCCGCCGAGAGCACCGCCTGCCGCGTGCCGCCGATCCCGATCGCGAGGTGGTCGTTCGTGCCGCGGATCGCCGCGGAGATCGCCGCGGTCACGTCGCCGTCCTGGATCAGCTTGATCCGCGCGCCCGAGTTGCGGATCTCCTCGATCAGGTCGTGATGGCGCGGCCGGTCGAGGACGATCGTCGTCACGTCGTTCACCCGGCGCCCGAACGCCTCCGCGATCGCCTCGATGTTCTCGCCGACCGGGCGCAGCAGGTCGATTGACCCGCGGGCCCTCGGGCCGACGGCCATCTTCCGCATGTAGATGTCGGGCAGTGGCGTGAACCGGCCGGGCTCGCCGACCGCGATCATCGACATCGCGCCGTTGCCGCCGCGCGCGACGACGCCGCGGCCCTCGAGCGGATCGAGCGCGAGGTCGACCTCCTTCCCGCCGCCGCCGACGATCGCGCCGGGCGTGAGGCCGCCGGAGTCGTCGAGCGAGCCGAAGACGACGCGGCCGCTGATCGGCAGGATGTCGAGCGTCGCGCGCATGCCTGTGGCGGCCGACTCCTCGGCCGCGGCCTCGTCGTCCCGGCCGAGCCAGCGGGCCGACACGAGCGCCGCCCGCTCGGTCGCCCGCAGGTACGACTGGCACTGGCAGGGCTGCTCCTGCTCGGCCTCGTACTCGGCGCTCTCGCTCATCGCGTGACCGTGCGATCTGCTCGGCGGCGGCGAGGACGAGATCCGCGACCGTCCGCGCCGCCCGGTCGGCGTCCTCGTTCTCGATCACCGGCACGCCCTGCGCGCTGCGCGCGCGCCGACGACGAGCTCCTGCAGGCCGGCGGATGTCGGCGAAGCGCTCGAGGTAGCGCGACTCCGGCCGCTCGGAGTCCTCGTCGCGGAAGCGGAAGTGGCGCATGTGCTCCTCCTCGTCCTCGATCGAGAGCACGACGAACACCGAGACGGCGAGCTCCGGCCGCGGCAGCTCGACCATGCCCGGGCACGAGGTGGACGCCCTCGAGCACGAGCGACCAGCCCTCCTCGAGCGCGCGCTCGACGACGCGCCGACGCCGACGAGGACGTTCCTCGCCTGCTGCAGGAAGCCGAACTCGAGCGGGTCGTCGGCGTCCGGGTACACGTCGCCCGCCTCGAAGCTCGACTGGTGGATCGCCGGCATGAACGCCCGCGAGAAGAACGCGCGCATCGTCTGGCGGATGAAGTCGGTCGAGGTGACGCGCGTGATCCCGAAGCGGTATGCGCAGCTCGGTCGCGACCGTCGACTTGCCGGTGCCGGTCGCGCCGCCGATGAAGACCATGATCGGCAGGTCGAGCTCGCGGAGCTCCTGGTAGCGGCGCAGGCGCTGGATCGACCTCGCGCCCCTCCTGCTCGCCGAGCAGCTCGACTGCGAGCTGCCTCGAGCCGCTCGAGCTCGATCCGGCCTGAGCCGCGGCCCCGGCCAGCTCGTCGCTCGACGCGCGCTCGCGAGCGCGTACGCCCGGTGCGCGGCCACTCCGGCAGCCATCGAGCGCGCGCGCCATCAGCCCCCGCGAGTACGGCAGCCCGAGCTCGTCGCCGCCCAGCGGCAGCGGGTCATGATCCGGCGCGGCTCGTTCAGCGCGCGCACCGCCTCGCGGCGCGAGCGCGAGCAGCGCGCTCGTCGAGCTCGGTCGCGAGACGACGTCGTTGCCGGCGAGCACGACCTCGGCGCCGCGCGCGAGCGCGTGCCTCGGCGACGACGTCGATCGCGGCCGCCTTCAGCTCGACGAGGTAGACCTCGGCGTCGACGCGTCTCGAGCTCCGCGCCGCAGCGCGTCGCGGTCGCGCGAGGTTGCGCGAGACGTGGACGACCTCGGCGTCGAGGTGGTCGGTCGGCGCGGCCCGGTCGTGAAGACGGCGGTGCGGCGGCCGCGCGAGCGGCTCGGCGGGCGCAGCCGCAGCTCCGCCGAGACCACCGCGACGTCGGAGATCGCGCGATCGCCTCGCGGTCCGCACCGCCGATGTCGACGACGAGGTCGGAGACGAGCACGCGATACGCGTTGAGGCCGGCGCGCGGATCGTCGTCGGGCGCCGTTCGTGACGAGGATCCGCGCGTCGGCCGCGACCGGCGGCATCGCCGCGCCGCTGCCGTCGAAGACGAGCAGATCGGGCGCGAGCTCGCGCCGCGAGCCGCGCGCCCTCGAGCGACGTTCGACAGGAACGGCGCGCCCGCGAGCCCGCCGCCGGCGCGGCGGCAGCCGATCGTCGGGACCCCGGCGAGCGCGCGCCGATCTCGAGATGGTCGGACGCCGCGTGGCGCCCGGCGCGCGAGAGCGCGAGCAGGTCGTCGAGCGTCGGCGGCGCCTCGAGCAGCTCCGGCTCGGCCGGCCCGCCGCGCCCCATCGCAACGACGACGACGCGCGGTCGCGCGGCGAGCACGCGCGCGACGTGCACCCGCGACCGCGGTCTTCCCGACCCGCTTGCCGGTGCCGATCACGGCGATCGAGGGCATGCCGACCGGCTCGAGCGGCGGCGGGTCGAAGCGGAAGTCGGCGCCGACGTACGGCAGCCCGAGCGCGAGCGCGCGCGACGCCCAGCAGCATCCGCTCGCGCGGCCCGAGCACCGGCTCGTCGGAGAGGTCGACGACGACCTCCGCCTCGACCGAGTCGAGCGCCTCGACCAGCGGCACGCCGTAGTCCTCTCCGTCGCGGAGCTTCTCCGTCCCGCCGACGAGGATCGCGCCGACGACAGTCGTACGGCAGCTCGCGCGAGCGCCTCCCGCACGACCGGCGCGTAGTGCTCGCCGTCGATGAGCGAGGGCGACGCGCTCTCACGACGAGCGCACCTCGTGCTCGATCCGCGCCGTGTACTTCTCGTACTCTTCGTCTCGGTCGAACTGGATGATCCGCTCCTGCCCGTGGAACGGGTAGCGGCGCCAGACGTCGACGTGCGAGCCGTCGACCTCGACGACGTTGTAACAGGGCCGCGTGTTGCCGCGCAGCCGCAGCGAGGAGACCGTGCCGGTGTTGACGACGAAGAGGTTCTCGAGCCGCCACGCATACGGGACGTGCTTGTGCCCGGAGAGGACGAGGTCGACGCTCGGCGCGCTGCAGGCATTCGATCGCGTCGCCGGCGTCGTAGACGATGTTGCGCTCGCGGCCGGTCCCGGGCACCGGCAGCAGGTGGTGGTGGAGGACGAACACGCGCAGGTCGCGCCGGCGCCGCGAACTCCTCCTCGATCCAGCCGGTAGCGGCCGCGGCCGATCTGGCCGTTGTCGAGGTCGGGCTCGGTCGAGTCGACCGCGACGATCGTGACGCCGTCCCGACGCGCAGCACCGAGTTCCGCTCGCCGAAGAGCTCCTCGAAGTGGACGTAGCCGACGTTGCGCGAGTCGTGGTTGCCGGGGATCACCACCATCGACTTGCAGTCGATGCGGTCGAGGTACTCGCGCGCGAGCGCGTACTCGTCCTTGAAGCCGTTCGAGGTGAGATCGCCGGAGCACGACGACGATGTCCGGCTCCAGCTCGTTGATCTCCGCGATCGCGCGCTCGAGCATGCTCGGCAGGAAGAACTGCGGGTCGCCGCAATGGAGGTCCGACAGCTGGGCGATCGTGAACATGGCTCCACGGGAACGTCTAGAAGATGCCAGGCTTGTGCCGATTGCTTCGGCGTCCGACGCGCTGCTACCGTGGCTCGCGATGGAGCTGGAACGCCCGCTTTCCAGGCGTATCGCGGCACCGAGCCGCCGCGCTTCGCCAGTCCCGCAGAGCTCGAGTGCGCGAAGATGCTCGACTACTACGGCATCGCCGTGGGTATACGAGCCCACGGACGTTCGTGCTCGAGCGAGGACGAGGAAGGGCGCGTGATCGAGGCGTTCACGCCCGACTTCTACCTCCCCGAGCAGGACCTCTACGTCGAGATCACCGCCATGAAGCAGTCGCTCGTCACCCGCAAGAACCGCAAGCTGCGCAAGCTGCGCGAGCGGTACCCCGACGTCCGGATCAAGCTCTTCTACCGGCGCGACCTGGAGCGCCTCGCCCAACATTTCCACCTCGATCTCGCCAGCTGACCCCGGCTACACGCCGGCCGACGACCGGATCGGAGAGATTCACCTCTCCGCGGCGGAGATCGCCGTGCGGGTTCGCGAGCTCGGAGCGGAGATCGCGCACGACTACGCCGACCGCGAGCCGGTTCTCGTCGCGTCGCTCAAGGCGAGCCTCGTCTTCGCCGCCGACCTCTCGCGGGCGATCCCGATCCTCCACGCGATCGACTTCGTCGAGCTCGCCGGCTACGGCAGCGCGGTCATGGGCGGGCACCAGCAGATCCGCGTTCTCAAGGACCTCGACCTCGACGTCCGCGGCCGCGACGTCCTGATCGTCGAGGACGTGATCGACACGGGACTGACGCTCAACTATCTCGTCCGCACCCTCGAGCTGCGAGGCCCGTCCTCCGTCGCCGCCGTGACCCTCCTCGACCGGCCGTACCGGCGGCTCGTCGACGACCTCCCCGTGCGGTATGTCGGCTTCGCCGTCCCGGACGAGCTGTACGTCGGCTACGGCTTCGACCTCGAGGAGCGGTACCGCGAGCTGCCCGACCTACACCTCCTGAACCTCGGCTGACGCCGGGGGGCCGTAACCGCCGGCCGTGTCGCGGCGTTTATGGCTTGAAAGTTTGAAAGACCTGAAGCTCGGGGGACGCCGCCACTGGGGTCCCGCACAAGGTCGTCTCCCGACGACGCCGGCCGTCTCTCCGGGGGCGGCCGGTTGCATTTCACCGCCGCTCAGCCCGATGTGCTCCGACTACGCTCGGTCCGTGGTCTCCGAAGGCGAACCGGCACCCGACTTCACCGCGACGACCGACACCGGCGAGCGGGTCAGTCTCTCGGACTTCCGCGGCCGGCCGGTCGTCCTCTACTTCTATCCCAGGGACGACACGCCCGGCTGCACGGCGCAGGCCTGCGGGATCCGCGACGCCTACGCCGAGTTCGAGCGCGCCGGCGCCGCCGTGCTCGGCGTCTCGCCCGACAGCGAGGCGAAGCACGTGAAGTTCAAGGAGAAGTACGGGCTGCCCTTCACCCTCCTCGCCGACCCGGAGCACGAGGTCGCCGAGCGCTACGGCACGTGGGGCGAGAAGCGCTACATGGGCAAGACGTACTGGGGCGTGAGCCGCACCACATTCGTCGTCGCGCCCGACGGAACGGTCGCCAAGATCCTGCACAAGGTGAAGCCCGACACGCACGCCGACGACGTGCTCGCGGCCCTCGCCGCCGTCTGAGAGGCCGACAAATCCCCCGGCGGGGGGTGGCCGGGCAGTGGTGACCGCGGCCAAGATCGGAGCTGCGGCTCATGCAGCTCTTCCTACACGATCCCTCCTACACCGACCGGCTGGCGGCGTTCCTCACGAGCGTCGGCCGGCGTGCCGTCGTGGGCGCGCCGGATCGCGTCGACATCGACGAGACGGCCGACGACTCGCAACGTCTCGAGCTCGAGCTCTATCTCCGCGTCTGGAGCGTCCTGTACCCGGACGCCGACGTCCAGCTCGCGGTCTAGGCGCCGTCCCGCGTTTCTGCGACGCTAGTCGCGTGCTTCGGTGGCTCCGTTCGCTCTTCGGTCGTGGGCGGCGGGACGAGGCCTCCCCGATCCGCGAGGCGGAGGCTTACTCCCGCAGCTACGGCGAGCGGAGCGGCGAGATCGTGCGCGTCGCGCGCCAGGAGCCGAAGCGGATCCCTCGCCGGACGGGCGACATGGGCGGCGAGCTGCTGCGCCGCGCGTTCGAGGCGAAGCTCGACCTGCGCGGCAAAGCCAAGACCTGAGCGGGTTCGATTTCGGGAAGCCGGGCACAACGCGGCCATGGGTTTCCTCATCGGACTGATCGTCACCGTCGTCGGCTTCATCCTCGCGCTCGCCGTCCACCCCACGCATCCAGGCTCGGTCAACGTCAACACCGTCGGCTGGATCATGGTCGTCGTCGGCCTCATCGCCTTCTTCGCCGACCTCGTGTTCTGGTCGTCGTGGGGGCCCGGCTATGCGCGCCGCACGTACGTCGAGCAGGGGCCGGGCTACGGCCCCGGTTACGGCGCCTCGCGCTGGGGCTACGGTCGCCGGCGCGTGATCGAGGAAGAAGAGGGCGGCGGCCCGCAGGGTCCGCGCTACTAGGAGATAGAGGTAGGTATGGACCTCCGGCGGCTCCAACCTAGCCGTACGGATGTGTGTGCTCCCGCGGCGTCGACCTACGAAAGACCCATGGCTACTGCAGCTGCACGCCCGCACGCCTTCTGGGTCGGCACGGATCGCGAGCCTGTTCAGGGCTGGCCGATCGGCCCGGCGCTGCTCGAGGCCCTCGGCGAGGTCAACCGCGACGTGCAGGAGGCGCTCGCAGACGAGCGCGCCCGGCTCAGCGAGCACGGCTACTCGGAGGATTTCCCGCTGCCTGCGCTGTGGTGGGTCCCCGCCCCCGGCGCGGAGACCGAAGCGGCAGAGCAGCTCCTCTCGGCCGTCCCGGCCTGAGCGAACCTCCTCCGACACTTTGGGGCCGGCGATGCGGCTTCGAGACTATGCGGATGAGAGGACTTGAACCTCCACGAGCCGAAGCCCACACGGACCTGAACCGTGCGCGTCTACCAATTCCGCCACATCCGCGCGGAGGCCCAGTCTAGCGAGGGGTCTCGCGACCTCGCCTAGCCGGAAGGACGGCCCCGAGATTGCCGTCTTGTGGGTGTGGTCGTAACCTCCCCGCTGATGGTCGTCGCCGAGAAGGACCTGCTCGAGCGAGAGGGCGAGCTCGCCACGCTCGCCGGGGCGCTCGGCGAGGTGGAGACCGATTCGCACGGTGCGCTCGTGCTCGTACACGGCGAGGCCGGAGTCGGCAAGACCGCTCTGCTCCAGCACTTCTGCCAGGAACAGCAGGCGATCACGCGGGTTCTCTGGGGCGCGTGCGAGCCACTCTTCACTCCCCGCCCGCTCGGGCCGTTCGTGGACGTTGCCGCGGAAGTGAGCGGCGATCTGCACGAGCGGATCGCCGCCGGCGCGCTGCCGTACGAGGTCGCCTCGGAGCTCGCGCGAGAGCTCGCCGGCGATCCCTCCGCGATTCTCGTGGTCGAGGATGCGCACTGGGCGGACGAGGCGACGCTGGACGTGTTGCGGCTGCTCTCGCGGCGCCTCGCCGGACTGCCGGCTCTGCTCGTGGTCACCTACCGGGATGACGGGCTCGAACGGACACATCCACTCCGCGCCGTGCTCGGCGAGCTCGCGACGACGCCGGCGTTGACTCGAATCCCCGTCGTGCCGCTCTCGGCGCCGGCGGTGCGCGTGCTCGCGGCCGGCCATCCGGTCGATGCGGACGAGCTGTATCGCCGCACGAGCGGAAACCCGTTCTTCGTGAGCGAGGTGCTCGCCGCTCCCGGCGCCGAGATCCCGAGCAACGTCCGCGATGCCGTCTTCACGCGCGTCTCTCGGCTGAGCGAGGCGGCAACGACCGTGGTCGAGGCGGCCTCGCTGATGGCACCGCCGGTCGAGCTCGGGTTGCTCGAGGCGGTGACGAACGGCGCCTTCCCGCAGCTCGAGGAGTGCCTGGCTGCGGGAGTGCTCGTCGAGTCACAAGGCGGCATCGCCTTCCGGCATGAGCTCGCGCGGATCGCAATCGCCGAGTCGCTCGCTCCGAGCCGGCGTCTGGCCGTGCACCGGGCCGCTCTCGAGGCGCTCCTGTCCGAGCGCACGGCCGAGGGGAACGAAGCCCGGCTCGCGCACCATGCGGAGGGGGCGAACGACGGCAACCGAGTGCTCGAGTTCGCTCCGGCCGCGGCGGAGCGGGCATCAGCCGTCGGAGCCCACCGCGAGGCTGCCGCCCAGTACGCGCGCGCGCTCCGCTTTGCCGGCTCGCTGCCGCCGGGCGAGCGGGCACGCCTGCTCGAGCGGCGCTCGCGCGAGTGCTATCTCACGGACGAGAACGAGGCCGCGATCGAGGCGATCGAAGAGGCCCTCGAAAGTCATCGCGCCGTGGGTGACGACCTCGGCGAGGGGAACGCGCTGCGGTGGCTGTCGCAGATCCTCTGGTGCCCCGGTCGGACCGAGGAGGCGGCGCGCGCGGGGGCAGACGCGGTCGCCATCCTCGAACGGCTGCCGCCAGGCCCCGAGCTCGCAGCAGCGTGGAGAAATCGCGCGTTCACGTTCGAACTCGCCGGGCGGAGAGCTGAAGCACTGCCGTGGGCCACTCGTGCGCTCGAGCTGGCCGAGCGGCTGGACGACTGTGAGACCGCCGTCTACGCACGGTTCACGCTGGCAGAGGACTGGGACATGCTCCTCGAGTGCGTCGAGCTCGCGCGGGAGACGAACGTTCCCAACGCGCTTGCCGACGCGCTGATCTACCTGATCGCCGCCGCTGTGGGCTCACGTCGCTGCGAGCTGCCCGTCGAGCCCTATCTCGAGGAGGCGCTCTCCCACTGCGTCAGGCACGGCCTTGAGCGCGACCGGCTCTACATCCTCTCCTTCGCAGCGGGGTTCGCTCTCGATTGCGGTCGCTTCTCGGAAGCGACCGAGTACGCCGAAGCCGTCCTGGTCCGACGCCGCACGTCCATCACACCGCGGATCCGCGCACTTACCGTCCTCGGGCTCGTGCGTGCCCGGCGCGGCGATCCCGGCGCCTGGGAAGCGCTCGACGAGGCCTGGTCGATCGCGAAGCCCACGGGCGAGCTACCCCGGCTCGGGCCTGTCGCGGCCGCGCGAGCGGAGGCGGCCTGGCTTGCCGGCCACGACTCCGGCGTCGCGGACCTGACCGACGAGGCGCTTCTCCTCGCACTCGAGCTGCCCAATCCGTGGCTCGTTGCCGAGTTGGCGGTGTGGCGGCGCCGCGCCGGGATCGAGGAGGCTGCACCGTCGCCCGTCGCCGGGCCGTACGCACTCGAGCTGCGCGGCCGACGGACCGAGGCCGAAGCGCGCTGGCGAAAGCAAGCTTGCTCCTACGAAGCCGCCCTCGTGCTCGCAGCCGCGGACGACGAGGAATCGCTACGGCAGGCTCTGGCCGAGCTGCAGGACCTGGGCGCGCCGGCGGCCGGCGCGGTTGTGGCCCGCCGCCTCCGAGAGCACGGCGTCCGCGGGCTCGCGCGCGGCCCGCGAGCCTCGACCCGCAGCAATCCGGCCAACCTGACAGAACGCGAGCTCGAGGTGCTCGTCCTCCTCGGCGAGAATCTCTCGAACGCCGAGATCGCAGACCGCCTCGTCCTCTCGCGGCGCACGGTCGAGCACCATGTCTCGGCCGTCCTGCGCAAGCTCTCGGTGCCCACCCGCGCACGAGCGGCGGCCGAAGCCGAACGCCTCGGCCTCGGGGGAAACGCCACGCAAGTTAGGTAAGCCCGCTCCCCAAGCTGGGCAATCGCACCGATGTGTGCTCCGCGGCTCTGCCCTAGCTTCGCTGCATGCCGCGGTACCTCGTCGAACGCAGCTTCCCGGACGGGTTTCTGCTCGCTACCGACGGCGAGGGGACGCGACGCTACGTCGACGTCGTCGAGCGCAACGCCGACGACGGCGTCACGTGGCTGCACTCGTACGTGAGCGACGACCGGACGAGGGCTTTCTGCCTCTACGACGGGCCGAGCCCGGAGGCGATTCGCAAGACCGCCGCTCGGAACCGGCTTCCCGTGGATCGCATCACCCAGGTTCGCGTCCTCGATCCCTATTTCTACGCAGACGACTGGAGGTCGTGATGTCAACGCTGTTTCGCCGGTTCGGACGGCGATCTCTGGCGGCCGGCGCCGCCGTGCTCGTGCTAGGCCTCGTAGCCGGGGCTCTTCAGTTCAGCTCGGCGGCGAAGGCCGACACCGCGCCGCAATGCTCGGACGCCGTGACGAGCGCTCCAACCGCTCCGGCAACGGTGTCGACCGCCGCGACGAGCGATTTCGGCAACGTGCTCGTCGTCGGATCCGGCGACCACGCGGGCTGCTCCCTCTACCTGCTCACCTCGGATCAGCTCCACGGCCTGACCGGTTCGAACTTCGCGTGCGGCGAGGCGCCGAACGCGATTCCGGACTCCCCCGCCTGCGACACGGTTCTCTGGCCGGCGCTCCTCACCGACGGAGCCCCGATCGCCGGGCCGGGCGTCAATCCCAAGCTGCTCGGGACGGTGACCCGTACCGACCTACCCGGACTGCCGGCGGTGCAGCAGGTGACCTACGCCGGCCAGCCGCTGTACCGGTTCTTCCTGGACGAGGACGTCGGCGAGACGGAAGGCGCCAACCTGTTCGACCCGATCACCAGCCCCACGGGAGTCTGGTACCTCGTCAACCCGAAGCGGGGAATCCCGGCCACGGGCCCGGCTCAGCTGCAGCTCGAGACCGCTCCGGTGGGCGGCACCGGGTCCGATGCGACGGTGCTCGCCGCCGGGATGGACCAGGACTTCAGCCTCACGAACGGCACGTTCCCCTTCCCGGTCTACACGCTGAGTCATGGGCACCGGAAAGGCCCCGGCCCCATGGACGGCGGCGCTTGCGACGCGCTGTGCCTCCAGTACTGGCCGCCGGTCCTCACTGCCGGCCGCCCGCAAGCCGGAGCAGGCGTCGACCAGCATGCGCTAGGGACGACGATGCGGCCCGACGGGACGCAGCAGGTGACCTACAGAGGCAAGCCTCTGTACCTGTCGATCAACGACGCCGTCATTCCGCCCCTGCCGTACAACGGCGCGGCAGAGGGCATCAACGGAGCGGGCGCGGACACGATCTGGGGGACGTTCGACACCATCCCACCGGTGCACTGACCCTTCGACCGGAGCACCGCGGAAGCCCCGATCGGCTGAGCCGGTCGGGGCTTCCTCGCGCCCGCGAGCCGGGCGAATCCTCCCCGAACACACGTACCATGCTGCCCTCTTGCGCCGCTCTCTGCTCCCGCTCGCGCTCGCCCTGACTGCGGTCTTCGCGCTGCTGGCCGGTGGGTCGGCGGCCGCGCCGCCCCGTTCCTCGAACAAGCTCGTGGAGGTCGTCGTCACGCTGCCGCGCCCCTCGCTCGCGGCCGAGGTCGCGCGGAACAGGACGCTGGGAGGCGCCGCACGCCGGAGCCACTCGGTTGCCGTGCGCGCGCCGGCCGCGGTCGCTTATCTCCGCACGCTGGCGGCGGCGCAGCGCACGCTCGCCACGCGGCTCGCCGTCTCGATCCCCGCGGCCCGCATCGGCTGGCACTACGGCGTCGCGCTCGACGGCGTCTCGGTCGTCCTCCCCGCGTCCGATCTCGCGCGCCTGCGGGCGCTGCCGGGCGCGACCGTCTGGCCGACCGTCACCTATCACGCGCTTCGCGACATCCCCGCATCGTCCGCGGCGGCGACGGCGGATCCCGGCCCGTCCCTGATCGGCGCCACGGCGCTCTGGGGGCAGAACCTCGCCACCGCCGGCCAGGGCCTCAGGATCGGGATCATCGACGACGGCATCGACCAGGCACATCCCTACTTCAGCCCGGCGGGGTTCTCCTATCCCGCCGGGTTCCCGAAGGGGAACAGGGCCTACACCACGCCGAAGGTGATCGTGGCGCGCGCGTTCCCGTCGCCCTCCATTCACTGGAAGAACGCCGACAAGCCGTTCGATCCCGTGTACTCCGACCACGCGACCCACGTCGCGGGCATCGCGGCGGGCGACTACGACACGCCGACCGCGCCCAACCACGGCTCCCCGATCTCGGGCGTCGCGCCGAAGGCGTACCTCGGCAACTACAAGGTCTACACGGTGCCGACGGCCGACTACGGGCTCGACGGCAACTCGCCGGAGATCGCCAAGGGGATCGACCAGGCGGTGGCGGACGGCATGAACGTCATCAACCTCTCGATCGCCGAGCCCGAGGTGGAGCCGCGTCGCGACATCGTCGTCCAGGCGCTCGACAACGCTGCCGCAGCAGGGGTCGTGCCCGTCGTCGCGGCCGGCAACGACTACGACATCGGCGGCCTCGGCACGATCGGCTCGCCCGGCAACGCGCCGGCCGCGATCACGGTCGCCGCCTCGACCATGGGCAACGGCGACGGGACGCGTCTGGACCACCTCGCCGATTTCTCGTCCGCCGGCCCGACGCCCGTCTCGCTCCAGCTCAAGCCGGACGTGACGGCGCCGGGCGTCGGCGTCCTGTCCTCCGTCCCGCCACACGACTTCGAGCTGCTGGACGGGACGAGCATGGCGGCGCCGCACGTCGCGGGCGGTGCGGCACTGCTCCTCCAGCGTCACCCCACGTGGACGGTGCTGCAGGTGAAGTCGGCGCTCGCCTCCACGGGGAACGAGGTGCACCCCCCCGGCCGCTCCGGCGAGGTCTCGGTGCTGCGCGAGGGCGGCGGCCGGGTCGACCTCGCCCGCGCCGACCGACCGCTGATCTTCACGGATCCGACCTCGCTCGGCTGGGGGCTCGTCCGGCGCGGGTTCTCGGGCTCGAAGAAGCTCTCGACCGCCGACGCCGGGGACGGGAGCGCACCCTGGAGGGTGTCGATCCACACGCAGTCGCTGCCGCGAGGCGCGAAGCTCGAGCCGCAGGCGAAGACGCTCGTGGCCGGGGCGTCACTCACCCTGCGGCTCACGGTCTCGCCGACGGCGCAAGCGGGCAACGGCACCGGTTTCGTCGTGTTGACCCGCGGTGCCGACGTCCGGCGGGTCGCGTTCTGGTTCCACGTCGAGGTGCCGCGGCTCGGGCTCGATCCGCAGCGGATTCTGCGAGCACCGGGCCTCTACCACGGCGACACCGCCGGCAAGGCGTCGCACGTCTCCTCCTATCGCTATCCGCAACGGGGCCTCGCAGCGGGAGTGCCGACGCGGCTCGGCGGGCCGGAGCAGGTGTTCCGGTTCACCCTGCGACGGCGGGTCGCCAACTTCGGCGTCGCGGTCGTCGGCCACGCGCCGGGGATCCGGGTCTCGCCGCGTCTCGTCGCCGACGACGACGAAAACCGGGTCGTCGGCTACACCGGCATGCCGGTGGCGTTGAACCCGTATCAGGGCTTCTACCGGGCGGAGCCGGTCGTCGGAGCCGTGCTGCCCGGCCCGGGCACGTACGAGTTCGTGTTCGACACGCCGACGGGCGCGAAGCCGGGGAGGTTCACCTTCCGTTTCTGGGTCGACGACACGTCACCGCCGTCGATCAGGCTCCTCGGGCGCAGGGACACGATCGGGCGGCCGATCCGCGTCGCCGTCCGCGACTCCGGCTCGGGCGTCGACCCGCAGTCGCTCCACGCGACCGTCGGCGGGAAGAGCGTGCGCTTCGCCTTCGCCCGCGGCATGCTCCGGCTGCGGACGAGCGGCCTTCGCCCAGGCAGGCAGGCCGTCGTCGTCGGTGCGTCGGACTACCAGGAGACGAAGAACATGGAGGACGTCGG
Source organism: uncultured Actinomycetes bacterium (assembly GCA_963720065.1). Taxonomy (GTDB): domain Bacteria; phylum Actinomycetota; class Thermoleophilia; order Gaiellales; family Gaiellaceae; genus Palsa-739. Next base: position 19,490 of record CAVREH010000001.1, on the reverse strand, counting down.
CCCGGTGCTCCCGAACACCCGCGTCCTCCACACGACGGTGACGCTCCGGCGCTAGATCTGGCAGGCTCAACCCGCCGTGAGCAGTTCGCCCCAGCAGCTCGAGCTTGCACTCGTCACGCGCCTGCGCGAGGTCGTCGCGGGCGAAGCGGCGAGCGAGGCCGAGCTGCGGGCGCTCGACGACGAAGCCGGCGGCTGGGTGCGCGCAACGGAAGCCCGGCTCCACGCCGCGGAACTGCGGCTTACGGAGCTGAACGCGGACCCGGCCAGCCCACTCGCCGAGATCGCGGCCGAGGTCCGCCGGGCCGAGGCGCTCTCCGGGGAGCTACAAGAAGCACGCCGGCTGATCGAGGGCCTGGAACGGCGGACGCGGGAGCTACGGACGGCGTGGCTGAAGCATCACGCCGACGCCGGCTCGCCCTTTAGTTAGCGAGAGCGGCGTTCGCGGTCGTTGGTGGTCGGCAGGTTGGCGAGATCCCGCTCGACGCTGGCCGCGAACTCGTCCGCCTCGTCGTCGCGGACGACGCGAAGGCTCGCCTTCCGCTTGGCGCGCTCGCGGCGCCGACGCGAATCGACGCCGAAACGCTCACCGAGCCGCGGCCACTCGGCGCCCGCGACCAAAACCACTGCGACCGCGAGCAAGGCGATGTACAGCCAGCTCACGCAGCGAGTCTAGCGCAGCGCCGTCGCCCCGGAACTCAGCCCGGCCCGAGCGCGTCGACCTTCGCGCGCAGGTAGGCCAGGTACGGCTCCGCGTCGAGCGGTCCGCCCACGACGCGCTCGAGCAGCTCCGCCGGCCCGAAGGTGCGGCCCCAGCGGTGGACGTGCTCCCGCAGCCAGTCGCGGAGCGAGCCGAACTCGCCGCGCTCGAACTCCGCGTCGAGATCGCCGAGCTCGCTGGTCGCGCGCTCCCACACCTGCGTCGCGATCACGTTCCCGAGCGCGTAGGTGGGGAAGTAGCCGAAGTTGGAGTCCGACCAGTGGACGTCCTGCAGCACGCCCTCGACCACGTCCGCCGGCTCGACGCCCAGGTACTCGCGGAGCTTCGCGGCGAACGCCTCCGGCAGGTCGGCCGAGGTCACCGTGCCCGCGAGCATCTCCCGCTCGAGCTCGAAGCGCAGGACGATGTGGAGCGAGTACGTGACCTCGTCGGCGTCGACGCGGATCACACCCGGAGCGATGCGGTTGAGCGCGCGATGGAACTCGTCCAGCGGGACGCCGGCGAGCTGCTCCGGGAACGTCTCCTGCAGACCCGGGTAGAAGAAACGCCAGGTCGAGAGGCGGCGCCCGACGACGTTCTCCCAGAGCCGGCTCTGCGACTCGTGGAACCCCATCGACGCGCCCTCCTGCAGCGGCGTGCGCGCGTACCGCTCGTCGACCTGGCGCTCGTAGATGCCGTGCCCGAACTCGTGCAGGCACGAGAGGATCCCGCCCAGGTTGTCGTCGTCGAACCGCGTCGTCAGCCGGATGTCCGTTCCGGACAAGCCCGCCATGAACGGGTGGACGGTGTCGTCGAGGCGCCACGAATCGTCGTCCATCCCCCAGCGCTTCAGCATCGCGAGCGAGAACTCCCGCTGCCGCTCGGGCGGGAAGTCACCGTGCAGGCAGGAGTCGTCGCCGGGCTCCCCGAGCCCGGCGACGAGGGGTACGAGCACCTCCTTCAGACGGGCGAAGACCGCAGCCACCTCGGCCGTCCGCATGCCTTGCTCGTGATCGTCGAGGAGGACGTCGTACGGGTCGACGAAGGGCTCGTGGCACGCGACGTACTCGCGCGCGAGCGCCAGCCGGCGGTCGAGGTGCGGGCGGAAGAGCTCGTAGTCCGCGGCCGCGCGTGCCTCGAGCCAGGCTGCGTAACCGAGCGAGCCGGCCCGGCTCATCTCGGCCCGCAGCTCGCTCGGGACGCTGCGCTTCTTCTCGTAGTCGTGCCGCGCGACGCGGACGAGGCCGGCCTCGAACGACTCCGGCTCGGAGCTCTTCTCGAGCTCACGCAGCTCCTCGAGGAGCCCACCGAGCTCGGGCGCCGTCGCCCGATCGTGCGCGAGCCGGGCCAGCGTCGCGAGCTGCTCGGCGCGGGCAGCGGCGCCCAGCGGCGGCATCTTCGTCTCCTGGTCCCAGGCGAGCAGCTGGCCGGCGCGCTGGAGGTCGTAGATCTCGCCGAGGCGCCGCAGAAGCTCGTCGAAGCGGGAGCTGAGGTCAGGCACGAGCGCGGACACTATCGCGCGGCGGAACGCGGGCTGACCGGGATCAGGGCTGTGGGATGGTGAAGGTGAAGCGTGCGCCGGTGCCGCCGGGCTCGTGGACGAGGTCTCCGCCGTGTGCGCGCGCGTAGCTGCGGGCGATCGAGAGGCCGAGCCCGCTGCCGACGTTGGCCGACTCGGTGCGCGCGAAACGCTCGAACAAGCTGAGGCGGAGCTCCTCGGCCACGCCCTTGCCGCCGTCCTCGACCGTGATCCGGAGATGTGCGTGTCCCGCCTCGGCCGTCAGCGTGATCGGCTCGGCGCCGTACCGCAGGGCGTTGCCCAGCAGGTTCGAGACCACGCGATCGAGGACGAGACGGTCGGCGACGACGACGAGATCTTCCGGAACGTGCACCACGATGCTCGTGCCGGCCGGCAGCGCTTCCGAGACGATCTCATCCAGGACGCGTCCGAGCTCGAGTGGGCCAGGTCTGACGCGCACGCCGTGCATGTCGAGGCGTGACAGGTCGAGCAGCTCTTCCAACAGCCGGGTCAGGCGCTCGCCCTGCTCGACCCCGACTCGCAACATCTCTCTGCGCACGCCCTCATCCAGCTGGCCATCGCGGTCGAACAGGGTCTTGAGGACTCCGTACACAGACGTGGCAGGCGTTCGCAGCTCGTGGGAGGCAATCGCGACGAAGTTCGCTCTCAACTCGTCGAGCCGCATGGTCTGCTCATGGAGGCGGCCGCGCTCGATCGCGATCGCAACCCTGTCGCCGACGAGCTGAAGCAGTTCGACGTCGTCCGTAGTGAACCGGCGGTGGACGAGCGTGCCGACATGGATCACGCCCAGCGCGTTGCCGTCGACGAGGAGCGGCACGCCGAGCATCGACTTGATCCCCTTCTGCCGCAGGATCGGGTTGAGCACGTCCGCGTGATCGACGTCGTCGAGGATCACCGGCTGCTTGCTCGCGGCAACCCGGCCTGCGAAGCCGCCCCCGACGGGGATCCGAACCCCCTGTTCGACCTCCTCCTCGATCCCGACAGCCGCCCGCGCAGCCAGCTCGTCGGTCTTCTCGTCGAGCAGGAGCACTGCGCACGTGTCCGCGTCGAGGATGTCGCGGATTCGCGGCAGCAGCACCGCGAACAACTCGTCGAGCTCCAGGTGCGCGAGCGCCGCGTCGGTGACCGCCTGCACGTGCTCGAGCCGCTGCCGTGCTCGGGACTCCGCCCCGAAGGCTCGGGCATGATCGATCGCGACTGCGGCGCGGTCGCTGACGAGCTGCAGCAACTCCGCGTCGTCCTCGTCGAAGATCCGGGGAACGAGCGTCCCCACATGAAGCACGCCGAGCACGCGCGAGCCGACGAGCAGCGGTACGCCGAGCATCGACTTGATCCCCTTCTGCCGCAGGATCGGGTTGAGCACGTCCGCGTGATCGACGTCGTCGAGGATCACCGGCTCCTTGCTCGCTGCCACCCGGCCTGCAAAGCCGCCGCCGACGGGGATCCGAACCCCCTGTTCGACCTCCTCCTCGATCCCGACAGCCGCCCGCGCGACCAGCTCATTCGTAGCCTCGTCGAGCAACAAGACCGCACACGTGTCGACGTCGAGGATCTCACGCGTGCGCAGGAGCAGCGTCGACAGCAGCACGTCGAACTCCAGATGCGCGAGAGCGGCATCCGTGAGGGCCTGAAGCTTCCGCAGCCGGTCGGTGTTGTCGACGCCAACCCCTTGTGCCACGAGCAAAAGCCCCTTCGCTGCTCTGTCGATTGTGAACCGGCCGTGCCGGTCCGCCACGCCCACCCCGCGGCGCCGCAAGACCACTCTCGCACAAACCCGGTCCGAGCTTGGAGTTTCGGAGCTCGCGGTTGGACTCGAACCAACAACCCTCCGGTCAACAGGAGCACAGAGCGAGGTACCGAGTTAGGACTGCCGGCCGGTGATTCGAGCTACGGGCTGGTGATCGAGAGGGCACCGGTGGGGCACGCGTCGCAAAGCTGTCTGGCGCGTTCTTCTTCGAGTCCGGGAAGGAGGATTTGTGCGGTGCCGTGTTCGTCGAGCTTCACTGCTTCCGGGTCGAGCGCGACGCATTCGGCGGAGCCGATGCAGGCGTCGGGATCGACGATCACGCGTTGGAGCATGAGGGTGTCCTCCTGGGGGGTTGCCGGTCACAGGTCATGATGCGGCGACGTAGTCGGCGCAGGCGATGATTTCTCGGGCTTCGCGCAGCCGCGCCGGTGCGTTGATGAGGAGTACGCAGGCTGGCGCACCAGTGGGGTCGCGACCAACGACGAGCCCGTCGTCCTCGTGCCACTCGACGGCGGCGTCGGCGACGCCGACCTGCTGGATGCGGAGAGGCCCGATATCGCTGAAGAAGTAGGGCTCGCGGACGTAGGGCTCGGTTGAGCCGAGGATCGATTCAGCCACGTGGCGGCCGCTCCAAAACGCGTGATCCCAGTGGGGGATGCCGATGCGACCCCAGCGCGGGTGCGGGAACGAGACGTTGTCGCCGCACGCCCAGAGACGCTCGTGGTCGATCACGCGCAGGCGCTCGTCTGCGGGGAGGGTCAGCGCTCCCGTGTCGGTGCCGGCGAGTTCGGCTGGGAGGCTGGAGCGGAAACCGGCCGCCGAGACGACCACATCGCAATCCAGGTCGCGATGGGTGGAGGTATGGACAACGGCGCTGTCGGCGTCGACGCTTGCTGAGTCGATCTTGCACGAGCCCAGGAAGCGCACCCCGAGTTCTTCGAGCGCAGCGCGCGCGAGGTCGGAGACGCGGGGGAGGAATCGTGCGAGCGGGCGGTCGAGCATGTCGACAAGCGTCACCTCGTGCGCCGCTGCGAGCGTCGCGGCGGTTTCGGTGCCTATCAGGCCGGCCCCGACCACTATCACGCGTCTGTGCGGTAGAGAGAGATGCTGGCGGAGCGAGACCAGACCGGCAGCGGTGGTGTTCTCCTCAGCCCGCTCGAAGCCGGGAATTGGTGGCTTCGGGTAGCGCAGGCCCGTCGCCCAAACGACTGTCGGCGCTTCGAGCTCGAGCTGGCCACCTGCGACCGAGCGGCTCACTGTGAGTCGGCTCCGGCCAAGGTCGCACGCCGTCACGACTCCGTCGATGTGCTCGATGCCTCGCTCGACAAGTTGCGTCGCGTCCGCCAGGAGCGGCACGCGACCGGTCAGGAGCGCGCGCTTGGAGAGGGGTGGGCGATCGTGCGGCAAGCCCGGCCCGATCAATGTGACGGGGACTTTCCGCTGGGCGAGCCGGGCCGCACACGCGTACCCGGAGACGCCGTTGCCGACAACGACCACCAAGTCGCTCATGTGATCCATGTCAGCGCGTCGGGCGGCCGGGCGCGTCAGGGCGTACGCCGATCGGGGCTGGGAGAAACCCGCAGCCGTGCCTGCAAGGTCAAGCCCCGGACCCAACGAGGGTGCGGATTACCCGCAGGCGCGATGTGCGGTAGTGCCGATGCCGCGGCGCGACTCTCCGGCGACCCTCGGTGAGACGGTGTGGGCGGTGTCGGCGCCCGAGCAACCCAACCGACCGGAAAGGATCACCCTTGGCTGTTGCCGTAAGCGATCAGCCAGACCCAAAGACCGTGAACCGGCGCGAGGTGTTCATGTTCGCAGCCGTGCTTGCTGCGACCGCGTTGACCGGAGCTGCGGCCATCGCGGGTCTGCAGCGAAGCGTCCCCGCGGCGCCGTCGACGCCGCAGGTCGGCCAGACCATCACCCCGCAAGCGCCCGCGCCGCGCGAGCGGGTCGAACCAGGAGGCTGAGATGCGAAATCTCTGGGCGACCGTCTTTGCAACCTGGGGGCTCTTCGCCGTGCTCGCCGTGCTCGCCTGGACGCGGCCGCTGCCAGCGCCCGCGCCGGCGAACACCCCGGGAGCCGTCGTTGTGACGGGCAAGAATGGCCAGAGCCATCTCGTCGTCGTTCAGGGCGGCGCCTCGCCGGCACACGCGACGACGCGAACCTCGCCGGTTCCGGCGGGATGATCGCCGCCGCCGCAGGTGCAGTGCCGGTGGCGTGGCTCGTCGCGCGGGCGGCCGGTCTTGTGGCGTTCGCGCTCCTCGCGATCTCGGTCACGCTCGGTCTCACCCTCAGCACCAGGCTGCTCGGCGGCAGGCGCGGCAAGATGCTGCTCGGCTGGCACCAGACGATCATGTGGACCGGCCTCGCGATGGTCGGCCTCCACGGAACGGCGCTGGCCCTCGACCCGGTGATGCGCTTCGGGTTTACCGGAGTGCTCGTGCCCGGTCTGGCGCCGTGGCGCCCCCTACCTGTCGCCGCCGGAATCGTCACCGGATGGATCATGCTGACCCTCGCGGCCTCCTTCCACGTCCGCCGGCGCATCGGCCAGCGCCGCTGGCGCCTGATGCACTACGCCAGCTTCGCCGGCTTCGCAATCGGCCTCTACCACGCCCTCAACGTCGGCACCGATCTCACCGGGACGCGCGGCCTGGTCTTCGGCGGAATCGTCGCCGCTCCAGTCGTGTGGCTCGCGTTCGCCCGCATCCTGCTGCCGCGCTCAGGAGTGCGGAAGACGCCAGTCCCGACCGCACTTCCTGCGCCCTCTACCGGCGCGGTCGAGTCGCACGAAGAAAGCCGCACCCTGGTGCCGGCATGACGAGCCAATTGCAGCGCCGGTCGTTCCGCGCCATGGGCACGGTCTGCGAAGTTGCCGCGACGGCGCGTCCGCCGGACGTATTCCTCGCGCGCCGCGCGCTCGAAGCAGCTCAGGCCGAGGTGACGGCGTGCGAGCTGGCCCTTTCTCGCTTCGATGCGGGCAGCGACCTGTCGCGGCTCAACAGCGCCGCCGGCGAATGGGTTGCCGTCGACGCGCTACTCATCGAGGCGCTCGCAGCCGCGCTTCGCGGCCGCACGGACACGGGCGGGCTCTTCGACCCGACGATCCTTCCGGTACTCGAGGCCGCCGGCTACGACCGGTCCTTCGAGCTGCTGACCGACCGAGAGGCGGTGGTGGTCGAAGGGTGGCATGCGGGCGCGCACATCGACGTCGACCGGAGCTCGGGCCGGGCTCGGGTCGAGCGGGGCGCCGCCGTCGACCTCGGCGGGATCGGCAAGGGCTTCGCGGCAACGCGCGCGCTCGCCGCGATGCGGGCTGCCTGGCCCGCGCTCGCCGGAGGGCTCGTCGATCTCGGCGGCGACATCGCGGTTTGGGGTACCCCACCCGCAGGCGGGCTCTGGCGCGTGGACATCGCGGACCCGCAACGGCGCGAGAACGTGCTTGGAACCCTCGAGCTCGCAAGCGGCGGCGTCGCGACGTCAGGACGCGACACGCGACGTTTCGGAGCCGGCAGGCGATTCCACCATCTCATCGAGCCTGCCACGGGTACGCCCGCAGCGGACGGCCCGCTCGCGGCCACGGTCACTGCCGCCAGCGCAACGGAGGCGGAGGTATACGCAACCGCGCTCGGAATCGCGACTGTCGACGATGCGCGCGACCTCCTCGTCTCCCGCCCCGACATCGCAGCACTGCTCATCCCTCAGTTCGGGGAGCCAATCGCGATCGGCCCTCTCCGCCTTGCCCGCGATCGGCCCGCACGTGTCGTCGTCAACACCCAGTTAGGACGGTTCCCATGACACTGAAAGCCCGTTTCCATCCACCCGCGGTGAAGCACGCCGCCGTCCTCGCCACCGCGGCACTCATCGCAGCCGTACTCACCGGCTGCGGAGGCAGCCGGAGCGGCGGCACACCATCCGGGCAGCAGTCGGCCGCCGACTTCATCCGCCAGGTCACCACACAGTTCTCCCTCGGCCAGACCGGGTCCGCTCTGGGACACACTCCACCCCGCCGACCAGACCATCGTGAGCCGTGCGCGCTACATGGCCTGCCACACCAGCTCAGGGTTCGACTTGCAGAAGTTCAGAGTCCTCCAGACCTACCCCGACACCGTCGTTATCGCCGGCAAGGCCACACCCTCAACCGCGGTCTCCGTCCAGGTCACCGCAGACGACGGCCTCACCACCGCGACCATGCACGCCGTCAGGCTCAACGGCAAATGGCGGTGGATTCTGTCGCCGGTCGACTACGCCGCCTACAAACAAGGCAAGTGCCCATCCTCCTGACCGGACGCCTCGCCCAGCTCAGAAGCGCGAGAAAGATCCTCTGACAGCTGGCCTGAAAGCCCAATGGTCGCGCCGCTTTGCCCCGGCGAAGCAAGTGCCTCTTGTGCTCCTTCTTCGCCGTGGGACTCACCGCCTTCGGGCTGATGTCGGCTGGGTCGGGGGTGCGGTGCGAGGCCCGTTCGGATTGCACTGAGGCTCGGCGGATTGGAGCGCTTGCCGGGGTGTCCGCGAGGCGCCAGATAGGCGGCCGGCACTCGCTTCCACCTCCGCCTGCACCGCAGCATGGGCGCACTCCGGCCGCGACGCAGCGGCCGGACATCCGGATAAGGCCAGGGAACCGAGGTGGAAATCTACGAGGTCGAGGACCAAGCGCCGAGGTTCGGTAACAACCTCGACCCTGCCGCACCATCCTCGGAGGCGGAATCACCTGCTACCAGGCGTTGCGGAGCTCCCCGGGTTGGACTCGAACCAACAACCCTCCGGTTAACAGCCGGATGCTCTGCCAATTGAGCTACCGGGGATCGGCGGCGGCCATTGTAGCCCAGCGCTACGCGAAAGCTCGGATCTCGTCGCGGAGCTTCGCGAGCTCCTGCTGGAGCTCGACGAGGCGGTCTCCGTCGGCGTCGGCGAGCTCCCGCTGCAGCCCGCGCTCCTGCAATCGCAGGAGCAGTTGGCGCGCCGTCTCGAGCGTGAGCTCCTCCTCGTCGCCGAGCGCGTACAGCTCGGCGAGGAGCGCTTTCAGCTCGTCGTCCTCCGCCTCTCGGCCGAGGAGAAACGCCCGCGCGCGCCGGCTCAGCTCGTCGTCGAACTGCTCCGGCCCCAGCCGCTCGAGCTCCGGCAGCAGGGACTCGTGCGCCGCCACGCCGGCGAGCGCGCTGCGCTCGAGCCGCCGGCCGGCGTCGAGCAGCCGCGGCGAGATGACGCCCGCGGCGCTCGAGCGCGTCCGGGGCGCCAGCGCCGCCTGGGTCTCCGGCGGAAGATCGAGCAGATCGGTGGCCAGGCGTCGCGCGTCGAGATGCTCCGGCGAGTCCGGCTGCGCGCGCAGGAAGCTCTCGATCGCCGTGAACGCCGCGTTTCGGTCGGGCGCCTTCGCGTACAGCAGGCGCACGCGGTGGACCGGATAGCTGACCGGGTTCGCGAGCTGCCGCTCGAATGCAGCCGGATCGTCGGCCGGGTCGGTGCCCGGCTGAAGCGCGACGATCTTCACGTCGAAGCCCTGCGCCACGGCGAGCTCCATCCCGCGCAGCGTCGCGTCCTGGCCGGCGGCGTCGGCGTCGAAGCAGAGGAAGAGCCGCTTCGTCAGCCGCGCGAGCTCGCGCAGCTGCGCCTCGGTCAGCGCCGTCCCCATCGAGGCGACGACCGGTGCGAACCCGGCCTGCCGCAGGGCGAGCACGTCGGTGTTCCCCTCGACGACGACACCCCGGTCCTCGCGGGCGATCGCCTGCCGCGCCGTGTCGAGCCCGTAGAGGAGGTCGCCCTTGCGGAACAGCTCGCCCTCGGGCGAGTTGACGTACTTCGCCTGCAGCGGGTCGTCGTCGTGGAGCTTCCGGGCCTGGAAGCCGCGCACGCGGCCGCGCGCGTCGGCCAGCGGGAAGACGATCCGGCGCTGGAAGTAGTCGTTGCCGCGCCGGTTCGCGAGCCCGACCGCGAGCAGCTCTTCCTGCGTGTAGCCCTCCTGCAGTGCGCGCCGGGTCAGCTCGCGCCCTGCGGGGCGTAGCCGAGCCGGAACTCGCGGCAGACGTCCTCGCCGAGCCCGCGGGAGGCGAGGTACTCGCGCGCGCCGGCGCCGGGCTCCGAGTCCCAGAGCACGCGCGCATAGAACTCGGCCGCCCGCTCGAGCAGCGCCCGCAGCCGCTCGTCGCGCGCGCCGCTTCTGCTCCTGCTCGGGCGAGGCCTCCTCGTACTCGAGCTCGACGCCGAAGCGGCTCGCGAGCAGCTCGATCGCGCCGACGAAGTCGAGGTTCTCGGACTTCTGGACGAAGGTGATCGCGTCGCCACCCTCGCCGCAGCCGAAGCACTTGAACGTGCCGCGGGCCGGCGAGACGGTGAAGCTCGGCGTCCGCTCGGAGTGGAACGGGCAGAGGCCCTTGTACGTGCTCCCGGCCTTGCGGAGGCGCACGACGTCCTCGACCAGCGGGAGGATCTCCATCGCCGCCTTGACGCGCTCGACCGACTCGTCCTTGATCCGTGCCATCAGTCGAGCTCGGCGGCGTAGGAGAGCGCGAAGCGGTCGGTCATGCCCGCGAGATAGTCGGTCGCAGCCTCGGCGTCCTGGCCGCGCTCGTCGACGAGCTCCTCGAAGATCCGCCGCACGGCGACCCGCGCCGGAGCGTGATCCTGGGCCTGGTACACGCGCTCGAACATGAAGCTGCGGAGCGCGAGCATCGCCTCGCCGACCTCGTCGCTCTGGACGATGTCGCCCGCGCTCGCGGAGTTCTCGACGACGTCGTGGACGAGCGTGTCGATGCGCCGCGAGCCCGTGTCGCCGAGCAGCTAGATCGGCCCGGCGGCAGGTCGGCCGGATCGAGATGACCCGCGCGGACCGCGTCGTCGATGTCGTGGTTGATGTAGGCGAAGCGGTCGACGAGCCGCACGATGCGGCCCTCGAGCGTCTCCGGCTCGTCAGGGCCGGTGTGCTTGAGGATGCCGTCGCGCACCTCCCACGTCAGGTTGAGGCCGCGGCCGCCGCGCTCGAGCCGCTCGACGACGCGGAGCGAATGCTCGTTGTGGCGGAACCCGCCGAGGCCGCGCTCGCGCAGCAGCTCGTCGAGCGCCTGCTCCCCGGCATGCCCGAACGGCGGGTGGCCGACGTCATGGCCGACGGCGATCGCCTCCGTGAGGTCCTCGTTCAGGCGCAGCGCCGCGCGCGACCCCGCGCGCGATGCCCGCAGCCTCGAGCGTGTGCGTGAGCCGCGTGCGGTAGTGGTCGCCCTCGGGATCGACGAACACCTGCGTCTTGAGGCGCAGTCGGCGGAACGCCTTCGAGTGGACGATCCGGTCGCGGTCGCGCTGGAACGGCGTCCGCAGGCGGCATTCCTCCTCGGGGGCCTCCCGCCCGCGCGTCTCGTACGAGCGCACGGCGAGCGGCGAGAGCCACTGCTCCTCGTGCTCGCGTACCGCGTCGGCGAAGCCGTCCGCGACCTGTCCGGCGATCTCGGGCATCGTCAGGCCAGCCTAGCCCGCGGCCCTGACCGCGCCTAGATGATGATCGGCACGGTGCCGCCGTCGGCGCTCCATGCGGCGCCGGTGACGTAGCTCGCGCGCGGCGAGCAGAGGAAGGCGATCACGGCGGCGATCTCCTCCGGCTCGGCGAGCCGGCCGAGCGGGCCGGCCGGCGGCGACCTTCGCGAGCACCTCGTCGCGCTCGCCCTGCTGGTCCGCGAGACCGCCCTCCCCGAGCCACGCCTGCGTCGCGGTCGGGCCGGGCGTGACCGCGTTGCAGCGGATCCCGTCCTTCGCGTAGAGGTCGGCCACGAGCCGGGAGAAGGAGAGCAGCGCGGCCTTCATCACCGAGTAGTCGGGCATCCCGGTCGACGGGCGCTTCGCCGCGGTCGACGAGACGTTGACGATCGTGCCGGCGCCGCGCTCGCGCATCCCGGGCAGCGCGGCCCGCGTCGCGCGCACGGCGCTCATGAGGTTGATCTCGAACGACGACTGCCAGTCGGCGTCGGTCACATCCTCGAGCTTGCGGATCCCCGTGCCGCCGACGTTGTTGACGAGGATGTCGAGGCGTCCGTGGCGCTCGATCGTCTCCGCCACGACGCGCTCCGGCTCGCCCGGCTGCGAGAGATCGGCCTGGATGTCGCCGCCGCTCCGGCCCGTCGTGACGACCGTCGCGCCCTCGGCGCGCAGCAGCTCCGCGGTCGCGAGACCGATGCCTCCCGTCGAGCCGGTGACGAGACAGACGCTGTCGGCGAGGCCGAGGTCCATGGCTGGCTAGCGTAGCCAGGACGACGATCCGGAATCCGCTGCGGCGCCGGGCGGCTTAACGTCGCGCTGCGGCGTCCTCAGTCGCCCCGGATACCTTCCAGGTATCGAGGCTCCCTGCGTCCTTGCATCGCTTGATTTTCGCTCGCCCGGCATCCGCGAGGATCCCGGCTCGGCCGTCCAGTCGTGACGACTCTGCCTCTCGTTCGCCACGGCGAGACCGACTGGAACGCTGTGGGGCGGCTCCAGGGACACACGGACCGGCCGCTGAGCGACTTCGGCCGCCGACAGGCGCAACGCTCGCCGAGGAGCTCGAGGGAGAGGAGCTCCAGGCGATCTACTCCAGCGACCTCGCCCGCGCGCGCGAAACCGCAAGTCGTCGGCGACCGGCTCGGGCTGCCGGTCGAGCTCGACCCGGACCTGCGCGAGAAGGACTGGGGAAACTGGGAAGGACTGACCGCCGTCGAGCGCGACCGCGTCGAGTTCGCCGGCGAGTCGACGAGGCACACCAGGAGCGGATGCTGCGCGCGCTCGGCGGATCGCCGAGCGCCACTCCGGCGACGGGGCCGTCCTCGTGGTCACGCACGGCGGTGTCGATGCGCCGCGTCCAGGTCGCGGCGATGGGGATGGCGCTGCCGGTCGTCGAGAACTGCGGCCGCTGGCTGTGCGTGTGCGAGAACGGCGCGTTTCGCGCAGCAGACTGACCCTCCCGCCGGTCGTGGTGGTCGTGCCGGATGTCGACCCACCGGTGCTGGGCGGGAATGAAGGCGCCGCCGAGCACGAGGCCGAGGACGACCGCGGTCGCCAGGCCGTACAGGCGAGCCGTCTTCCCAGGGACGGGCGCCCGATCGTCCGGGAGGACGTCGTCCGCCGTCCTTCTCCAGCGCGCGCCCGAGATAGACGAGGACGTGGAGGCCGAGCAGCAGGAGCCAGATCACCGACGCCGGGCCGTGGAGCCGGCGGGCGATCTCGAGCGAGTGCCCGTGGAGGAACCCCATGGCGACCCCACTCCCGAACAGCACGACCGTCGCCACGACGAAGAGCGGCGCGAGCAGACGCATCGCCAGCTGCGGCTGTCCATGCACCACATAGGCGTGTTTGTGCGTGTAGTACCGAACGAAGCGCCAGCCGGTGGTCGCCAGCTTCAGGACGACCACCGGGATCAGGGCGAGCCCGACGAACACGTGCCACGACATGAACGTGTGCACCCCGAGCAGCACGGTCGCGACCTCGACGACGATGGGAGCAAGCAGAAGCACTCCCACCGCTGCCGTCAGGCGCTCGTTCCCGTCGGGGTTCAGTTGCTGTCGATTTGAGGGGAACAGAGACGGCTCCCGGCACCCGCCGGTAGATGGCGAAGAAGTCGCGGTCGTCGGGCACGAGGTAGCGGGTGGCCGGCTGCTGGTAGTTGGGCACGACCTTCGTCGGGAGCAGCCCGTGGCGGTGCCGGTATGTGATCAACGTCGGCCACTCGGGGTTGATGTCGAGCTCCATCGCCCGCACGGCACCCGCGCGCTTCAGGATCTCGGCGAGCGTGGTCACCGTCTGGTAGTCGGCGGCCGCGTAGATGAGGTTGCCGCGGCGGTCGATGCCGGCTCCCGTGCGCCAGACGCGGACCGCGTTCCCCAGGGTGAAGCCCCACTCGGTGCTGTTGTCGAGGGCGGGGCTGAGCCGCCCGTGGTCGACGATCAGCGGCAGGCTCTGCCGTGCGAACGCGATCCCGGGGCCGGGGTTCGCAGCCACCGTGCCAGTCGACGATGTCCACGCCGCCGTTCCGGTAGGCGACGAGCGTCGCGAGGCCGGCCTTGAGCGGCTCGTTCACGTGCCCGTCGAGGGCGTCTCCGTTCAGGCCGTCGCTGTAGATGAAGCCGCTGTTGAAGGTCGCGAGCAGACGCCAGCGCTGGCCGAAGGGGACTTGCATCGGGCCGCGCAGCGTGGCGTTCGGTGGCTCGTAGCGACCCGGGTAGTAGGCGGTCGCCGTGCGCGTGTGGTCGAACCAGGCGACGTAGGCGACGATCCGCGGGTAGTCGCGCTCCGTGCGGAACGTCGTCACCAGGACGGGCGGCCCTCCGGCAACCGGCGGACCGCTCGGCTTCCAGATTCCCTCGCCCGGCAACGGAGTGGCGAAGACCGGCCGGATGCGCGGCGGCCAGGGAGCCTTCGCCTTTGCCTTCGCTTTCGCCTTGTTGTGAAGCCCGACGGTCGGCAGCGTCCTCAATTGCGGGCCGCCCTTCGCCGGTGTTTGCCACGTGTAGTAGACGTGCTCGACGCCGTCCACGAGCCAGTTGAAGTGATTCATCCGCAACCATTCCACGCTGCGAACGCCCAGCGGCAGGCTCGACGGCTGCATCGCCATGCGCGTCCAAGAGTAGATCGCGGGCGAGAGCAGAACGAGCAGGACGAGCAGAATCCACAGACGCAGCCGCCGAGGCCTGCGCCGCGGCCGTATCGCATTCTCGGCGGCGGCCGGCGGCGACATCGCGAGGGACGTTAGGACCGCGCGATGAAAGCGTCGTGAGGCGCCGCTCCTCGACCTGTCATGCACTCGTGGCTACCGTGGCGGCGATGCGGGCCATGGTGCTCTTCACCGCGCTGGCTTTCGCCGTCGTGATCACCGCCTGCGGAAGCGGCGGGTCGGCGACCACCCGGGCCCAAGCACCGCCGAAGCCCCTCGCCGTGTACGCAGCCGGTAAGCGGATCGAGATCGTCCGACCCGGTCAGCGGCGGATCCGGGTTCCCGACAGAGCCGAGGCCCGGCGGGGGCGCGCGAGCCTGGATCTCGCCGTCCCCACCCGACGCGCGCGGCGCAGCATCAGGCGAGCGCTCGCGGCGCACGAGGCGCGCGTCGACCTACCCGTCGTGCCGGTGCGGACGACGATCTCGCTCCGGCCGGTTCGCCAGGTGCTCCACAACGACTGCGAGTCGACGGCCCTCTCGATGCTCCTCGCCGCGGCCGGCATCCACGCCGGACAGCTTCAGCTGCAGGAACGCCTGCCGCGCAGCGGCCCCCTCGATCCGGAGGCGGTCGCGAACAGCTCGCTCTTCCGCTGGGGCGACCCGGAGCGTGGGTTCGTCGGGCGTCCGGCCGGAGGCGGGACCGAGGGAGGCTTCGGCGTCTACGAGCCTCCGATCCGCGCCCTGGCGGCGCGGTACGGCGTGCGTCTCCTCGATCTGCACGGTCGCACCCTCGGAGCGATACGAGAGGCCGTGCTCGCCGGGCATCCGGTCCCTCGCGTGGGTGGGTCTCGCGGCAGGGCCTTACCTCAGCTGGCTGACGCCGTCGGGACGCAAGATCACGGTCAACCTCAACGAGCATGCCGTGACGCTCGTGGGCGCCGGGCCGGGTACTTCCTCGTCAACAACCCGCTCACAGGGCGGCGCGAACGCTGGAGCGACGAGCTGTTCAGCTACCGCTGGAAGCTTCTCGGACGGCGCGCGCTCGAACTCCCGCAGTACTGACGGCGGGCCGGCGCGCGACGGCCACCGCCGCCTCGTGCACGAGCAGCTCGATTCGCACCTGCTCGAATCCCCGGGCCTCGAGCATCTCCTGCCACGACTCCGGCGTCGCGGGCTGCTCCCAGCGACCGGCGACGAGACGCACCGCGTTGCGGAGGATGCGAACCAATCCCGCCGGACCTCGCTTCAGTAGCGCCCGGACCTTCTCCCACACGAGGCGCCGGTCGCGCGGCTCGAGCGACAACGAAAACATCATGTCGCAGATCACGAGCCGTCCGCCGGGCCGCAGGATGCGCCGAGCCTCGGCGAGGGCGAGCTCCTTCCCCGGGTCGTCGAGATGGTGGAAGGCGTAGTTCGAGACGACGAGAGTCGCGTACTCGTCCTCGAGCGGGAGTCGGCGGATATCTGCCACCAGCGGTTCCACGTTGTCCAGGCCGTCGGCCGCGGCCGTATCGTCGAGCCGTTCGAGCATCGGCTTCGAGATGTCGACCGCGACGAGATGCTGAACGCGCGGCGCGAGCGCCAGCGCGAGGAGCCCGGTGCCCGCGCCGAGATCGACGACGAGATCGTCACGGCGTGGTTCGGCCAACTCGATGATGCGATCGCGAATCGCGAGGAAGGCGCCGCTCGCCGCGACCTCCTCCCACGCCTCGACGCGCTCGTCCCAGTGGTACGGATCCGCGCTCACCCTTGAAGGATTCCCGCCGCGCGTGAGCACCGGGTGAACGGAGGATGAGCCGCGCGTGACATGGTTCACGCGAGGAGGCGAGAAATGACCGAGACCAAGCACACCACGAGCGAAGAGGCACGCCGGGTCGGCGACGAGATCGGAGTCGACTGGAGCCGCTTCGACCTCGAGCAGTTCCGGCGCGGGATGGACGTGGAGTTCGAGCACGGATCGCACGATCCGCAGACCGACGTCACCCACGACGACCCGATCGTGACGGGCAAGATCGCGCTCGCGCACATGAAGGAGTTCCCGGACTACTACGAACGGTTGGAGCGCATGGAGGCCGAAGCCGAGCGGGACTGGAGCACGCGAAACTCCTGACCGCGTGGGCTACGCTCCGACCGGTGGAGGACTACACGAGCAAGTACAAGGGCGAGCAGGTCGAGGTCGCGCTCTTCGGCGGCGAATACCAGGAAGGCGTGCTCACCGCGTACTGCTACGTCGACGAGGTCGCGCACATCGAGTTGAACGGGCACATCCTCGTCCCGCTTCAGAACATCGCGTCGCTCCACTGCTCGAGCCGCTGCGACGCGCCGCAGAACGAGGACTGGCCGCCGCGCGGGCTGCTCGAGGACGACGGGCAGGAAGACGGCGGCGAAGACCGCTAGGAGTCGTCGGACGTGCTCCTCGCGGCCCGCAACATCCTCAAGGCCTGGCTCCTCGTACTGGCGCTCGCCGGCGTCTTCGCCCTCGTCGGCTGGCTGCTCGACGGAGTGCGCGGGCTCTCGATCTTCGTCTTCTGCGCGCTGCTCCTCGCCGCCGGCGCGTACTGGACGTTCGACCGCGTCGCGTTCGGGATGATCGCAGCGCGCGAGCTGCCGGTCGGCGAGGCACCGCTCCTCCATTCGACGGTCGAGCGGCTGGCCTCGCGCGCCGGGATCGTGAAGCCCAGGATCTACCTCATCCCGGATGGGCTGCCGATCGCCGCCGCGACCGGGCGCGGCGTCCGCAGCTCGGCTCGTCGCGGTGAGCACCGGCTGCCTCGCCGCCTGCGCGCCTGCCGAGCTCGAAGGCGTGCTGGCGCACGAGATCGCCCACATTCGGCTCCACGACGTGCAGGTGCAGACGGCGGCGGCCGTCGCGGCCGCGGTGTTGCTCGAGACCAGCAGGATCGGGGGCTGGTTCGAGCGCGCCTTGCTCTTCGTCCTCGGACCGATCGCAGCTGCCTGCGTCCACCTGCTCGTGTCGCCGAAGCGCGAGTTCGCGGCGGACCGCTACGCGGCGAAGCTCTGCGACTCGCCGCACGGCCTCGCCGACGCGCTGCTGCGGCTGGAGCAAGCGGCCGAGCTTGTCGAGTTCGAGGGCAGCCCGGCCTCCGAGCCGATGTTCACGATCAACCCCTTCGCGGAGAGTGGGCTCGGCGGCGCTGTTCGTCACGCACCCGCCGGTCGCGGAGCGTGTGCGCCGGCTGCGCGAGCTCGACCCCACCTGGCGAACCGCGTCCAGAGCGAAGCGGCCGCCTGAATCGATCGGAACGAAAAGAGCCGCTCTCGCGGCTCTTATCGTGAAATAAATCGGCGGCGACCTACTCTCCCGGGAGGTTGCCCTCCGAGTACCATCGGCCCTGGCAGGCTTAACTTCTCTGTTCGGAATGGGAAGAGGTGTCTCCCTACCGGTATGACCGCCGAACTGTCAAAGGCGTGCGCGGGGGACAAAGCCGCAGCAGCACCTTCAAAACTCCATAGCGACTCGACCGGTGTTCAAATCAAGACCTCGGGCAATTAGTACGGGTCCGCTGAACGCATTGCTGCGAGTACACGTCCCGCCTATCAAGGTCGTAGTCTCCGACCGCCCTTACTCCCTCGAGGGGATGGGAGCTCTCATCTCGAGGTGGGCTTCCCGCTTAGATGCTTTCAGCGGTTATCCCATCCAGACGTGGCTAATCAGCAGCGCCGTTGGCACGACGACTGATACACCAGAGGTCTGTTCGTCTCGGTCCTCTCGTACTAGAGACGACTCCTCTCAAAGCTCCAGCGCCCATGGTGGATAGGGACCGAACTGTCTCACGACGTTCTGAACCCAGCTCGCGTACCGCTTTAATGGGCGAACAGCCCAACCCTTGGGACCTGCTTCAGCCCCAGGATGCGACGAGCCGACATCGAGGTGCCAAACCCTTCCGTCGATGTGGACTCTTGGGAAGGATAAGCCTGTTATCCCCGGAGTACCTTTTATCCGTTGACCGACGGCACGTCCACCAGTTACCGCCGGATCACTAACACCCGCTTTCGCGCCTGCTCGACATGTCTGTCTCGCAGTCAAGCTCCCTTATGCGTTTGCACTCTACGCACGATTTCCAACCGTGCTGAGGGAACCTTTGTGCGCCTCCGTTACATTTTAGGAGGCGACCGCCCCAGTCAAACTACCCACCTGACGCTGTTCCCGCCCCGGATTACGGCAGCGGGTTAGAAGCCCAGAACACGAAGGGTGGTATCCCAAGGTTGGCTCCACGAAGACTGGCGTCCCCGCTTCAAAGCCTCCCACCTATCCTGGACAACGAATCCCGAACTCCAACGTCAAGCTGTAGTAAAGGTTCACGGGGTCTTTCCGTCCAACCACGGGTATTCGGCATCTTCACCGAAACTACAATTTCACCGGATCCCTCGTTGAGACAGCGCCCAAGTCGTTACTCCATTCGTGCAGGTCGGAACTTACCCGACAAGGAATTTCGCTACCTTAGGACGGTTATAGTTACCGCCGCCGTTTACTGGGGCTTGGATTCAAAGCTTCGGCCGAAGCCTAACCTCTCCTCGTGACCTTCCAGCACCGGGCAGGAGTCAGCCCCTATACGTCGTCTTACGACTTCGCAGAGACCTGTGTTTTTGGTAAACAGTCGCTCGGGCGTTTCACTGCGGCCCCCTCGAGCTCGAGCCCGTAAAGAGCTTCACTCTACCGGGGCGTCCCTTCTCCCGAAGTTACGGGACCATTTTGCCGAGTTCCTTAACGAGGGTTCTTCCGATCGCCTTGGTATTCTCTACCTGTCCACCTGTGTCGGTTTTGGTACGGGCACGTCCAACCTCCCTAGAGGCTTTTCTTGGAGGCATGGTTTCAGGCACTTCGGCCCATAGGGCCTCGGCATCCCGTCTCAGGCTTAACGGCCGGCGGATTTACCTA